>CAMAXN010000032.1 GCA_945862245.1 Prosthecobacter debontii | reverse complement strand
AGGAGATGGACGAAACTATCGTATGGGTGGGGATCGCCGATGGCGCGGAACTTCCAGCCGCCATCACGTCGATAAACTTCGCCGAAAACCATCGAGCATTTGCCGTCATAAGTGAGATCGGAACCCAAGGAATAACGGGCTATCTCTTTGCCTTTTCCATCCACGGCGCGCATGTAGGCACTCTCTACCTGACCGAAATGTTGCTTCCGGCTCGTGCCGCCGTAGATGCAGACAAGAAAGAGGATGGAGTGATATTGAGCAGGGACGGAGTTGAGTTTTACGACGATTTGCTCGTCGTCCTGAGTGCCGCTTCCGCCGACGATATTGTCGCCCGAATGACTGACTGTGCCCGATGAATGCTTCAGGCTATTGAAAAAGACGATGTCGCCTCCGCGTAGTTTATCATCGCCGATGTTTTTCACTTTGCCATTCTCATCGAGCAGGAACGCTATGGCATCAAGGTCGAACTCCGCATCATCTTTCCTTCCAATCAAGCTTCCGAGAAAGCCCTTCTTTTTTTCACGAACTTTCCAGCCCAGTCCGATGGTGATCTGGTCTAGGTCGTTGGTATCCTTGCGCAGATCGATGGTCTGCCCTTTTGTTAGGTTGATGGCCATTAGGATTGATGGTCAGCCCGCGTATGCGGACGCGTATTTTTTTACGAAAGTCTTAAGCCCCCCGGGGTGCCCATCACCGATGGCCTCGAAACGCCAGCTGTCGTTGCGCTTGTAGAGACGCCCGAATTCGACTGCGGTTTCCACTGAGAAATCCTCGCCCAGCTCATACTTGCACAGCTCGTTGTCATTGGAGGAGTCATAGATACGGATGAAGGAATTGCGGACTTGGCCGAAATTTTGTTTCCGTTCTTCAAACTCGTGGATTGTAACGGTAAAGATGATCTGTTCTATGCGGGGATCAATGCGGGAAAGATCCACCATCAAGGTCTCATCATCGCCGTCTGAGTTACCGCCTGTGCGATCATCGCCTGATGATTCCACCGCGCCATCCGGTGAGATCGCGTTTCCGTAGAAAACGAAGAACTTCTCCGTGGGCACCTGCTGATTACCGGCTAGCATAAACGCACTCGCATCGAGATCGAATTCGACTCCCGGAGCGGCACTCGGATCCCATCCGAGACCCACACCGAGTTTCTGGAGTCCGATATCGACCCGTTGTCCTTTTGTCAGATTGATTGCCATTTTCTTTGTGTGTTGTTGAAAGTCAGGTGTATTGCGCGAGAATGCCTTCGAGCCCTCCATTGTTTCCACGGCCGATAGCCTCGAATTTCCAGCTACCGCCCTTTCGGTAAAGCCTTCCAAATTCGACGGCTGATTCAGTCGAGAAATCCTCATCCAGTTCATACTTGCAGATTTCCTCGCCACTGGCTTGGTCGTAAATGCGTATGAAAGCGCTGCGAACCTGCCCGAAGTTCTGGCGGCGAGCCGTAGCATCATAAATCGTGGCCACAAAAACGATTTCCTGAACCCGTGGATCGACCGCTGTAAGATTTGCAAAGAGCGTTTCGTCGTCCCCATCGCCCTCACCGTCGCGATTATCGCCACTGCTCATTACCGAGCCATCGGAGGATTGCGGGCTATTGTAATACACTAAAAATCCTGCATCAATAACTTTGCCATCAGATCCCAGCATGAGTGCGCTGGCATCTAGGTCAAATTCGTCGGAAGTATCCTGCGGATTGGGATCCCAACCGAGTCCCAAGGCTGCTCTCTGCAACCCGATATCCACGCGCTGCCCCTTGGTGAGATTAATGGATTGGATGGACATAAGGATTGGTATTATTTGTGGTTTTGGTTGAAAAACTTCAGGCCTCATCAGGCTGAGGTGAAGCAAGAGACCAGATGATCCCCGTAGCGAGGATGGCGGCGACGATACCGAGGCTTACAGGATTGGGCAGATGGTAGCCGAAAGCACTGCCGATCAGTTTGCCCGAGACGAACACGAGGAGCACCATCACCGACTTTTCCAATGCCCAGAATTTGTTCTGAGCTGCCACGAGAAGGAAATAAAGACTCCTCAATCCCGCAGCGGCCCAAAGACTAGAGGTAATCATAAGATAGGGATCACGCACCACCGCGACGATCACGGGCATGGAATCGAAGGCAAAAACCACATCGCAAACTTCGATGCAGACCAAACACAGGAAAAGCGGAGTTACCCCATTCGAGAAGAATCGGCGAGACTCGATGGATGGATTCACTCGGGCAAATTTTTTCACGAGGTTCACTGACCAGTGCCTGGTGTAATCGACCTCCTCGTCCTCCTCCCCGCTCTGCCACATCTTGTAAACCGTCCATAGGACAATCAACGCGAAGATGATCAGAATATAAGGGCTTAGATTCACCACAAAAGCCCCTGCTCCGAGGAACAGAATTCGGAACACGATCGCGCCAAGGATGCCCCAATAGAGGATTCTATGTTGTAGGGGTTGGTTCTGTTCTAGGATGAGTCCGAACGACTTGAAGATGAGAAAAAAGGCGAACAAATTGTCCACTGCCAAAGCTTTCTCCAGAACATAGCCTGTCACATAGAGGCTCGCAGCTTCTGGACCACGTTCCCACCAGACAAACGCACCAAAGATCAGTGCGCAAATGATCCATATGACCGACCAACGGGCAGCATCTCCCATGGTGATGGCCTTTCCACTATGGTGGGAACGTAAATCTACCCAGATAGCGAGCAAGAAGGGAACAAGAAAGGCAAGCACCTCGTTCAGGGTGATTTCGCCAAATGAGTCAAGAGCCTGATTAAACATTATGGTGTAGGTAAAATAGCCTGAGTTCTAAAGCGGTTCCCCACTCAGGTTTGGATGGGGAATTAACGGCAACAATTTAGGAGCGTCTTCGTTGGTGACAAGCAAAATATCCCGCAAATCGGATAATCCGATTGGCGGGGTAAATATGAGACTTGAGCAAGCACCTTCACAAATCGTTGTATACGGAAAAATGGGAAGATTTGCGGAGGCTTCTTCGGGAAGCCCGTCGAAATGCCGGTTTGACTCAATCGGAAGTGGCGCGTGAACTTCAGAGACCTCAATCGCTGGTCGCGAAAATCGAGGCGGGGGAACGCAAGCTGGATGTCTGCCAGTTTATTGAGTATCTGAAAGTCTTGAACGCCGACCCTGTCGATGTGATAAGGCGGCTTTGCGAGCCGAACGATTCAGTCAATAGCAAAGAAGCCAATTGATAAATAGCGTAGGGATTTTTCTCGTTGAGAAGAAACCTGCTTTCCATCCATGACCAGCCGCAAAGGGGTTGCAAACCCCTTCTCCCTATTGCAACGCCACCTTGAGGAAAGGAGCCGTCCGCGAAGCCTTCGATACCGCCACCTTTTCCGGCGTTCCCTGCGCGACGATTTCCCCGCCGTCCTCGCCGGCCTCCGGCCCGATGTCGAGGATCCAGTCGGCCTCGGCGGCGACGGCCATGTGGTGCTCGATGACGACGACGGTGTGGCCTTCATCGACGAGGCGGTGGAGGATGTCGATGAGGCGTTTCACGTCCTCGAGGTGGAGGCCGACGGTGGGTTCTTCGATCAGATAGAGATTGGAGATTTGAAATTGGTGATTGGTCATTTGTGCTTTCGCGCCGCGGCCCTTGATGAGTTCGGAGACGAGTTTGATGCGTTGGGCTTCGCCGCCGGAGAGGGTGGGGGAGGCTTGGCCGAGCTGGAGGTAGCCGAGGCCGGTGTCGGCCATGAGTTTCAGCGGGTGGGAAATGCGGGGCTGGGATTCGAAGAAAGCGGACGCCTCGTCGATGGTCATGGTGAGGACTTGGCCGATGTTTTTCTCGCGGAAATTTACTTCGAGCGTGGCGGGGTTATAGCGCTGGCCGTTGCATTCCTCGCAGTGAACCCAGGTGGAGGGGAGGAAATCCATTTCCAGCCTAATGCGGCCGTTGCCCTTGCAATCGGGACAACGTCCGCCCTCGGTATTGAAGGAGAAACGGGAGGCATCGAAGCCGCGCATCCGCGCCTCGGGTAGCTGGGCGAAGAGAGCGCGGATGTGGTCGAAGACTTTCACATACGTCGCCGGGCATGAGCGGGAGGTCTTGCCGATGGGAGATTGATCGACTTCGTAGCAGGCTTTGATGGATTTCTCGCCGGTGGATTTTTTGAAGGGTTTTTGTTTTGCCGATTTGTTGAAAACAGCCGCCACGCATTGATGCATCAGCGTAGATTTTCCCGAGCCGGAAATTCCTGTTAGGACGGTGAGGCGGCCGAGGGGGATGGCGGCGTCGATGTGTTTGAGATTGTTCGCGTGGCAGCCGGTGATTTTCAGGAAAGGGTGGGTCTTGCCTACGCGGCGGCGGGAGCCCCGGGTGGGATGGATGATGGGATTTGTTAGCGCGCGATAGGTTGGGGAATGCTGATTGATGATTGTTGATTTTGGATTGTTTATTTCGGGAGGCTTACCTTGATAGACGATCTCTCCGCCAAGCCGTCCCGCTCCGGGGCCGAGGTCGATCAGGTGATCGGCTGCCGCAATCGTGTCCTCGTCGTGCTCTACGATGATGAGGGAGTTGCCTTGATCGCGGAGGGCGATGAGAGTTTTGAGAAGGGCGGCGTTGTCGCGGGGGTGGAGGCCGATGGTTGGCTCATCGAGGACGTAGAGCACGCCGCGCAGGTTCGAGCCGAGTTGTGCGGCGAGGCGGATACGCTGTGATTCCCCGCCGGAGAGGGTGTTGCCGGAGCGGTTTAGATGGAGGTAGCCGAGGCCGACTTCTTGTAGGAAACTGAGGCGTTGGGCGATCTCTGGAAGGATGTCGCGGGCGATTAGTTTTTCGCGGTCGTTGGTGAATTTCAGTTTTTGGAAATGGATGAAAGCTTCGTTGATGGAGAATGAAGAGATATTGGATATGGGATATTGGATATTGGGTTCTTTGGTATGCAAGCGGACGGCGGCACCGACGGGATTGAGGCGGGAGCCTTGGCAGGCGGGGCAGTCGATGAGTTCTTCGTTGTCCATGCGGTCGATGGCGCGGTCGGCGTCCATCTCTGCCTCGAGGACGGAATCGAAGCGGGAGGTATCAAGGTATTGGCGGCGTTTCGGGATTTTTCCGTGGCCGCGGCATGTGCCGCACCAGCCGTGGGGGGAGTTGAAAGAGAAGAGGCGGGGGTCGAGCTCCTCGAAGGAGCGGTTGCAGGAGGGGCAGCTGGAACTGGTGGAGAGGAGGATGAATTTTTTGTCGGCGGTAAAGAGCTTGATCAAGCCTTTGCCGATTTCTAGAGCACGGGTGAGATGAGTGCCGAGTGTTAAGTGAGAAGTTGGAAGTGATTGCCTCGCGCCTTTCTTTTCACTGCTCACTTGGCACTTTTCACTGGGCATTTCTGCCACGACGACGTCTATGTCATGTTCGACGAAGCGTTCGAGGCGGGTGAAGTCTTCGGCTTGCTTGAACTGTTTATCTACTAGGAGTGTGGTAAATCCGTGTTTGATCGCCCATTGTGCGATTTCCGTATGGTAGCCTTTTTTGCCCCGGATGAGGGGAGCGAGAATTTTCACAGGGCCCTTTTTCAGCTCCGCCTGGATGGTGTTCTCGATGGCGGCGATGGATTGCTTTTCGACGGGGACCTGGCACTCGGGGCAATAGATGGTGCCCAGCTTCGAGTAGAGGAGTCGTATGAAATTCCATAGCTCGGTGACGGTGGCGACGGTGGATTTCCCGCCGCCCTGCGAGACGCGTTGCTCGATGGCGACGGTGGGCGGGAGTCCTTGCAGGCTATCGATCTCCGGTTTCTCAAGCTGCTCCGCGAACTGGCGGGCGTAGGCCGACATGGAGTCGAGGAAACGGCGCTGGCCCTCGGCGAAAAGGATATCGAAGGCGAGAGTGGATTTCCCGGAGCCGGAGAGGCCGGAGATGACGACGAGCTGGTCGCGCGGGATATCGACGGAGATGTTTTTCAGGTTGTGGTGGCGGGCGCCGATTAAAGAAATTGAGGATTGGATATTGGATATTGGAGATTGGGGAGAAATCGAGCGATCGTTGCGCTTGGCTCTCCCTAGGGCTTCGCGGATGTATTTGGCGGTGGGGGTTTTGGTTTTGGCGATTTGTTCGGGGGTGCCTTGGGCTACGAGTTGGCCGCCGTGCTGGCCGGCTTCGGGGCCGAGGTCGAGGATCCAGTCGGCGGATTTGATGACGTCGAGGTTGTGCTCGATGACGAGGAGGGAGTGGCCGGAATCGACGAGTTTGCGGAAGACACCGAGGAGGTTCTCGATGTCGGAGAAATGCAGGCCGGTGGTGGGCTCATCCAAGATGAGGAGCTTGTTTCCGCCCGAAGAGGCGGCAAGGAGCTGGCAGAGTTTCAGGCGCTGGGATTCGCCGCCGGAGAGGGTGTTGAGCGCTTGGCCGAGCTTGAGGTATCCGAGGCCGACCTCGAGGAGGGGTGCGAGGGATTTTTGGATTTCCTCGATGAGGCGGGAATGGCGTTTCGGATGGTCGGCATGGCGGTTGAAAACCTCTGCCACGCTTTCAGAGGCGGTTAGATCGAGGACTTCGGCGATGGAGAGGCCGTTGTATTTGTAATCGAGAGTGGAAGGCTTGTAGCGTTTCCCCTCGCAATCCGGGCAGGTGACGTAGAGATCGGAAAGGAACTGCATCTCGACTTTCTCGAAGCCGTTGCCCGCGCAGCGGTCGCAACGGCCTTCGCCGGAGTTGAATGAGAAAAAACCGGGCTTCAGGTCGGCGGATTTCGCGGCATCCGTCTCGCAGAAGAGCTGCCGGATCGCATCAAAGGCTCCGAGAAAAACGGCAGGCGTGGAGCGCGGGGTGCGGGCGACGGCGGTCTGATCGACAAGCTCGACTCCGCTGAGATACTGGGTTCCTAGTAATTCTTTGATGGGGGCGGGGTCGCCATCTATATCGATACCCATTTTGCGGGCGATGTTCAGGTAGAGGATTTCGTGGGCGAAGGTGGATTTTCCCGATCCGGAGACGCCGGTGAGACAGACGAAGAGGCCGAGCGGGATTTCGGCATCGAGCTTGTGGATGTTGTGGCGGGACGCGCCTTTTACGGTGAGCTTCGCTTTGCCGGGATTGCGGCGGGATTTTGGGACGGGGATGGATTTTTCGCCGGTCAGCCAGGGAATAGTACCTTCGCTGCGGGACGCAGCTTTCACGGCCTGCCCCGGGACGGGGCAGCCACTGTAGATGATGTTGCCGCCGTGTTGGCCGGCGCCGGGGCCGATGTCGATGAGGTTGTCGGCGGCCTGCATGACGGTTTGCTCGTGTTCTACTACGACCAACGTATTTCCCTTGTCACGGAGTCCGTGCATGACGCCGACGAGGCGGTCGATGTCGCGGGGGTGGAGGCCGACAGTGGGCTCGTCGAGGACGAAGAGCGTTCCTGTTAAGGACGCGCCGAGGCAGGTGGTGAGGTTGACGCGCTCGACTTCGCCGCCGGATAGGGTGCGGGTCTGGCGGTCAAGGGTGAGGTAGCCCAACCCCACTTGTTCGAGATAGTGGAGGCGGGAAACGATTTCTGTTAGGACTAGTTTTAGAGTGGAGTCGGAAGAAATTGATGATTGCCGATTGTTGATTTTGGATTGTTGATCTTGGAAGAAGGGGAGGAGATCGCTGATGGGCTTGGCCCAGATGTCGGGGAGGTTTTTGCCTTCGATTTTGAAACAGAGGGCTTCGGGCTGGAGGCGCTTGCCGCGGCAGGCGTCGCAGGTGGTGTAGGAGCGGTAGCGGGAAAGGAAGACGCGGATATGCATCTTGTAGGCTTTTGTTTCCAGCCAATCGAAGAAGCCTTTAACGCCGTACCAGCCGCCGGATTGCCAGAGTTCCTCCAAGGCTTCCGGGTCCGGTGAAGATGTGGGCGAGACGCCCACGCTCCTTGAATCTCCGTAGTAGATCCAGTCGCGGACATCCGTGTCGAGATCCTCCCACGGGTCGTTGATGTCGATGCTGCGCTCGCGGCAGTTACGGATGAGGTCGCGCTGGCATTCCTCGCCGCGGTCGCCCTGAAAGGGTTTGATGGCTCCCTGTTTGATCGAGAGCGTGGAATCGGGAACGGATTTTTCGAGGTCGATGCCGATGACGCGACCGAAGCCGCGGCATTTCGGGCAGGCACCGAGAGGAGAATTGAAGGAGAAGAGTGCGGGCGTCGGGGCGCGGAGGGTGAAGCCAGTTTTCGGGTTCGTCCATGTGGTGGTGAAGGCGCGGGGATTTCGTGGGTGGGAGACGGAGGCGTGGCCTTTTCCGAGGTGGAAGGCGGCTTCGAGGGCTTCGAGCAGGCGGGATTTGTTGGCGGGGGAGATTTTCAGGCGATCTTGGATGACCTGGATGACGCGGGGGATTTTGGTGGGAGGGGTGGCATCAGTGCGGATGGATTCGCCGTTGATGAGGACGCGGAGGTAGCCTTGGGCGCTGAGGAAGGGGAAGAGTTCCGCGGGTTTTGCGTCGGCGGGGACGGGGATGGGAAAGGTGATGAGGACGTCCTCGCCTTTCAGGTTTTCAGAGGCCCAGGCGGCGGCGGATTCGGGGGAGTCGGGTTGGATGGTGTCGCCGGTGTGGGGATCGTAACCGATGGCGAGGCGGGCGAAGAGGAGTTTCAGGTAATCGTTAATCTCCGTGAGCGTGCCGACGGTGGAGCGGGTGGTGCGGACGTGGTTTTTCTGCTCGATGGCGATGGCTGGCGGGATGCCCTCGATGGAATCGACGAGCGGCTTGTCCATGCGGTCGAAAAACTGCCGGACGTAAGGGGAAAAAGTTTCCACGTAGCGGCGCTGGCCCTCCGCGTAGAGCGTGTGGAAGGCGAGCGAGGATTTCCCGGAGCCGGAAGGGCCGGTGACGACCGTGAGTTTCCCGAGTGGGATATCGAGATCGAAGCACTGGAGGTTATGTTGGCGGCAACCACGGAGGGCGATCACGGGGGGCTTGGTTTTTACCTGCGTCTTCTTCGGCACGCGGCAGATTATGCGGGAATTGCCCCGCCGCCAGCGGAAGTATGCGATTAGGAGATTTTCGGAGAAAATCCGGGGATTGACAGGTGGAGGGTGAACGCGTAATCAATCGCCTCCCGTTGCAGGACAACGGCGGAGTAGCCAAGTGGTAAGGCAATGGTTTGCAAAACCGTCATTCGTGGGTTCGATTCCCACCTCCGCCTCCACTCCCGCTGGTCGTTCCGTCTACGGCGGCTAGGTCAGTCTGCGCTTCGCGGTAGGGGTTTCATCCGGCAAGCCGGAAACGGCGTTCCCACCTCCGCCTCCACTCCCGCTGGTCGTTCCGTCTACGGCGGCTAGGCCAGTCTGCGCTTCGCGGTAGGGGTTTCATCCGGCAAGCCGGAAACGCAAAATGCCGTATCAACAAGTACTGATGAGGAGGGAATTGAAACTACGCCTGAAGAAATTGAAGCTTACCATATCGTGCGGGGATTGCTCTCCAAGCACGTGACACCTAGTCGTATAGTGATGCGCGATACCAAAAGCTATTGCGGCATCCTCTTGAACGACAACAATCGGAAGCCGATATGCCGTCTCCGGTTCAATGCATCGCAAAAATACCTTTCGCTGATAGACGCAACAAAAAATGAGGAGAAACACCCTATTGACGAACCCGTCGATATTTTCAGATTTGAAAAACGTCTTATTGAAACCCTTGCGTTTTACGAACCCAAGGGAGAGAACGAGTGAATGAATTCACACCTGATAAACATTCCTTTATTTGCCTCATTGCGCTTGCGTGAAATTAGGCAAAAATGTAATTTGAAAGTATCAGCTAAATTCCGTGACCAACTTTTACTGTCACTCTAAACTCCTAACAGGCATCGCCGCCTGCTTGCTTGGCGTCACCGCAACCGCCGCTCCCTTTGATTACCACAGCGTGCGGGGACGCGAGGCGAAGGGTCCGACGTCTCGTGTGCTGGAGGGCGAGCATCTCGCCATGCAGGGTAAGTCGCGGGTGGAGGAAATGGAACACTACGGGGCCCGATGGAGTGGCAACGCACACCTGCTATGGGAAGGGAAGATCGGCCAGAAGATGGAAAGCGAGTTTCGTGTCTTGCGGCCGGGCCGCTACCGCGTCGCACTGCAACTCACCGTCGCCCCGAATTATGGAATCTTCAGCCTCAGCCTCGGAGGGCAGGAGATGCGGAAGGAGATCGATCTCTATGGTCCCGCAGTCGCGCTCGCACCCGTCCTCGAGCTGGGCGAACTCACCCTTGCGGAGGGCTCATGCCGGATCGATTTCACCCTGCGAGGGGCTAATGGAAAGGCCGAGGAATCCCAGGGCGGTCATCTGCTGGGCCTAGACTTTATCACGCTGGTTGAGCTCGATCCGCGCAAGATGGCGGAAGCGCCGATTGCAGCAAAAGTGGTCCCTGGGCCAACGGAATCTCTTAAGCTGGCAGTCACCCTCGATGAAATGCGTCCCGTGCTGGCGGCCCATTGTTTCCAGTGCCACGGCGATACCAAAAAGGTGAAGGGCAAGCTAAACCTGAAGGAGATCACGACCAAGGAGGGCTTCCTCGCTAACATCGGGCTCACCCGCAAGGTCGCGGAGGCGCTGGCCTACCAGGAGATGCCACCTGCGGACGAAGATCCGTTGCCACCGGAGGATCACCGGAAGCTGAGCGCGCTCTTCAACGGCTACCTCGAAGAATACCTCCAGGTCCCGGCCCGCCTGAAACCGGTCGTCATGCGCCGCCTCAACCGCTACGAGTACAACAACGCGGTGCGCGATTTGCTAGACCTCAAGGGCGACGTCTATCCGCTCCCCGAAAAGGTCATCCGCGGCAGCAGCTACTTCAATCCCGCCCTGGGTCAGTTTCCGGACCACGCGACGGTAGCCAACCGCCCCCTCGCCAAGGAACAGATCGAAATCCACATTCTCACTGGGGTTAGCCCGTTCGCTATCGACCTCCAGGCCGAGCACGGGTTCAACAACCAGGGCGACCAACTCAGCCTCGCGCCCATCCTGCTGGAGAGCTTCCTGCAACTTGGACGCTCCATCGTGAACGCCCCGGAATTCGACAACTACTCGCGACTAACCGGCACCTTCTTCGCGGAACCGCCTAACACCGAGCGCAATCACTGGCCGTCTGCTGTGGAGCAGCGCCTGCGGCCCTTCCTTGAACGCGCCTTCCGCTCTGCCGTCACCGAGGAGGTGCTGGGGCGCTACGTCGCTTTCTTTGAGCGCGAAATCGATAAGGGCGAGACCTTCCCGCAGGCCATGAAGAGCATGACGGCGGCAATCCTCTCCTCGCCCCGCTTTGTCTATCTCACCGAGCGCAAGCACGACGGGGGCAAGGAAGAACCGCTCACTCCCTACGAACTGGCGGCCCGTCTTTCCTTCTTCCTCTGGAGCAGCGTGCCGGACGATGAACTCCTAGCCGCCGCACGTAGCGGAGATCTCCTCAAACCAGAAGTCTGCGACGCTCAGGTCAGGCGCATGCTGGAGAGTCCCCTAAGCAAGGCGCTGGCAGAAAATTTTGCCCGACAGTGGCTGCGGCTCGACCGCCTCATCACCGCGGTCCCCGACTTCGACCGATTTCAAGTTTATTACTCCCGTATCGGTTGCGAGCAGTTTAAGTTCGGCCTCCAAACGATGATCGAACCCCTCCTTCTCTTCGAGAGCATGATGGTAGAGGATCGCTCAATCATGTTGCTGGTGGACTCCAACTATTCCTACCGCTCCGACGAATTGCAGTCATGGTATAAGGACACAGTCCCATTTGGCGCCAGAGAAAACCGTCATCGCTTTAACACCACGAGCCAGAGATTTACCCGAAGGACCCTCGACACTCGGCGCGAAGGTGGGGTGATCACCTCCGCCGCCGTCCTCACCATGACTTCCGAGCCCCTGCGCACCAACCCGATCCGCCGTGGGGCATGGGTCGCCACCGTCATCTTCAACAAGCCACCACCGCCTCCCCCCGATGACATTCCTGAGATCGAGCAGGACGACGTTGCGATCGAAGCTCAGGGGGTGACCTTGCGCCAGCGCCTTGTCGCCCACCAGAAGAATGAAAGCTGCGTCTCCTGCCACCAGAAGATAGATCCGCTCGGCTTCGCCCTCGAGAATTACGATGCCATCGGGCGCTGGCGCGATACTTATCGGTCGGGGCTCGCGATTGATGCCAGCGGCGAGTTGTTCGGAATGGAGAAGTTCAACGACGTCATCGGCTTGAAGGACGCCCTCCTCGCACGGCCAGAATGGTTCATGCGCGCCTTCAGCCAGCATCTGCTCACCTACGCGCTCGGCCGCGAACTGGACCTCTCCGATAAGCCCGCAATGGACAAAATCGTGGCCAGCGTCCTCGCCGACCACGGTAAGTTTTCCACAGTTGTCTCCAGCATCGTCGCCAGCTATCCTTTCCTCCATAAAACGAATCAGTGAAACCGCCATGATCCTTAAGCGAACCACACTTTCCCGCCGCACCTTCCTGCGTGGAGCTGGCGCCACCCTCGCCCTGCCTTTGCTAGAAATCATGCAGAACCGAGGATTCGCGTCCGCACCCGCCGCGACCAAACCGCCGGTGCGGGCTGGTTTTTTCTACATTCCGAACGGAGTGGTGCAGCGCGCTTGGCATCCAGTGGACGAGGGCGACAACTTCACCCTCAGCCCGACCCTGCAGCCGCTCGCTCGCGTCCGCGATCACATCTCCCTTTTCACAAATCTCGACCGTATCAAGGTGGCTGGTACCGACGGCCATGCCCAGGCAAGTACCTGTTGGCTCAGCAGCGCCGCCCCCGACCAGCTTTGTCCCGCCGGCTTTCCGCTCCGGACGAGCATTGACCAGCTTATGGCCGCAGAGGCCGGCAAGCACACCGCCTTTCGCTCGCTCGAACTCAGCTGCAATCCTTACGAGGATAACCGCGAGTCGGTTTACTTCGACAACATCTCATGGTACGGGCACGGGAACGTGGCCCGCTCCTTGCGGGATCCCAAGGCTGTCTTCAATCGCCTCTTCGCCGTCAAAGAACACCAGGAACACGGGAGCGTGCTGGACCTCGTGATGGACGACGCCAAGTCTCTCAATCGCGACCTCGGCAAGGTGGACCAAGGGAAGCTCGACGAGTACATGGAGTCCGTCCGCACCGTTGAAAAGCAGATCGATCGCGTGACCAAACGCCAGGCCGAGATCGACCAGCTCAAGCTCGCCCCGCCCACTAAACCGTGGCAGGCCATGACACGCGACGAGTTCATCCAGGTCATGGGCGATCTGATGATCCTCGCTTTCCGCACTGACCTCACGCGGGTCTGCACCATCATGAGCAGCCCGGAACGTTGGGGCTCACCACTCAATGTGCACGGCCTCTTCGATAAACCGGTTGATCACCACGGCATGACACACCACCAGGGAAATGAGGACGTGCGTACCATACTCGAAGCCCTCGATCATTTTCACATCCAGCAGTTCGCCACCCTCATAGCCAAAATGGCGGAGGTCAAGGAAGGGGAGGGCACCCTGCTCGATAACACGATTTTCACCCTCGGCTCTGGCATCAGCGATGGCTCGCTCCACATCTGCAGCGACCTGCCCACTATTGTGGCGGGCCATGGAGGCGGGGCTATCAGCACCAACCGACATCTAAAGTCCCAGCGGGGAACGCCCATCGCTAACTTGTGGCTCTCAATGGTGCAACTCATGGGAGTAAAGTGCGACCGCATCGGCGATAGCACCGGCACACTGAAGCTTGGATAGCAGAATGCTAGAAATTTGCTTTCTCTGGGAGGCCCTGAAAGTGCCAATGATCCAGACCTGAGGGCGAGGCGTAATTTTAGAAATTCCAACTGAAGAAGCCGATGGCTTCGAGTTCGCCAATCATCTTCTTGATCTCGGCGGCGTCGGGGTTGCCATTGGGCAGGCGGGCGGGTCCGAGCGGCACGCCGAGATGCCCCATCAGGGCCTTGGCCGCTCCCATGTAGCCGCGCTTCGCGAGGATATTGACAACCGGCTGGACTTTGGCCTGTTCGGCCTCAGCCAGAGCATCGTCACCTTTCGAATGCGCCGCGATCGTGCGGAGCAAGGGACCCGGGTTGAAGTTGTAGGTGCTGCCGACGCCAGCCGTCGCACCGGCTCGAAGTGCAGATAGGAAGTGTTCGTCGACGCCAAAGGGCAGGTCGAAGCGGCCACCTTCAAGCGCCCCTGCCCGACGCATCGCCTCCAAGTCCGGGTTGGAATACTTCACGCCCGCAAGGTTTGGGATGACCGGCGAAGCCGCCTTGAGTAATTCGTCGACCGGGAATCCGCTGAGGCCGGTCATGCCTGGGATGTCGTAGTAGTAGAAAGGCAGGCGTGGGGCCGCCTTCGCCACCATCGCGCAACTGGCGACGAGGTCCGCCAACGTGCGCGGCTTGAAATAGGATGGGGCGATCATCGACACCGCCTTCGCCCCGTTTTTCTGGGCATGAGTTGCGAGTTGGGCGGCTTCGGTGAGGCAGTTAGAGCCAACATGCACGATGACCTCGATGCCCGTGGCTGGCCCGACGACGGCCCAGCGATCATTCAGGGCAGCGCGCTCGGCTGTGGTGAGCGAACTACTTTCGCCGGTGGTACCGCCGATGAAGACGGAGGTGATACCATGGCTGCGGAGGAAGGAGGCCTGTCGTTCGACGGCCCCTAGGTTGAGCGAGCCGTCGGGGTGGAACGGGGTATGGGTGGCCGTGCAAAGGCTGGTGAACTTGAAGTCGGGCATGGGTTTCAGCCGGTATTTGTGCGCGGGCGGATGGAGAGCACGATGAAAATAGAGAGCAAGGCGATGCCTGCAAAGACGCCAAAGATGGCGTTGAGGGGCATGTTCTGGTCGCGCAGGACGCCGAAAATCCAATCGGCGAAGCCACCGCAACTGATACTCACCAAGTTCATGAGTCCATAGCCAGTGGCCCGATGTTCTGGCCCCACCAGTTGGCAGAGAATCGGCATGTTGTTGCAGTCGAAGAAGCCCCAGCCCAACCCGAAGACGACGAGGAAGAACACGGCCATGCCCAAAGTGGAAGCATTCCCGACGCCGAAGAGCGCAGGCAGCAGGAGGAAAGTGCCGATTGCACTGACGAAGATACGACCGCGGAGATGCGAACGCATCCAACGATCCGCCAGCCAGCCTCCCAGCAGTGCGCCCATGATGGCGGCGATCTGCCAGTAAAGCACCGCCGAGACGCCTGCCTTGCCTTGGCCTAAGTTAAACCGTTCGCGGAGGATGTCCGGCATCCAATCACGCACAATCCAAGCCGCCATAGCGGGCAGCGTGAAATAAGCCACGAGCAGCAAAAAGCTCGGATTGCCTAACAGCGCGCGCACGGTCGAGCCGGCGGTCGGTTGGGCTGGCGTTTCGCCGTAGGCGGGTCGGTTGCGGAGGAAAAGGAAAAGAGGGATGGAGTAGGCGATGCCGACCAGTCCGCACCAGGCGAAGGCATTGCGCCAGCCGATATCGGGGTCATCGGCGGCGTAGCCAGCAAAGCCGCCGATGATGACGCCGATGTAGATGCCTATCTGGTGCAGTCCGACCGCACGGGAGCGCGTGGGGCCTAAATGGTAATCGGAGATGAGAGCCAGGGCAGCGGGAATGTAGAATGCCTCGCTCACGCCCATGATGGCGCGGGTCCAGAGCAACTGTTCATAATTCTGGACGTGTCCGGTCGCCCAGGTGATGGCGGACCAGGCGAAAAGGCTGAAGCAGATGACGTGGCGGCGGCTAACTCGATCCGCAAGGTAGCCTGCAATGGGACTAAAGATTGCGTAGACCCATTTGAAGGAGCCAAGGACGAGGCCCCACTGCGCCTTGGTTTCGATGTCGGGCAACTCGGTGACCATCGATAGCCTCATCGCTGCCAACATCTGCCGGTCGAGGTAATTGAGCAGCGCGACGGGAATGAGCAACGCCACTACGAGCCATGCGATACGAGAGACAGATGGAGTGGAATTCATCGGTATTTGGCGGGAATTGTCCAGCGGGTGAGCTTGGGGGTACGCACGCCGGGACGCACTTCACCGCTCACGGTGACGAGGTCATCGCCGAGGCGGAGCAAAGGGGCGACGGCCACCGAGTGGGGCCATTCGCCAAGATCGCTTACTTCCAAGGATTCGAGCTCGATCGCGAGGATGCGGCGGGCCAGCCCCGTATGCGTCTCATGCGGCTGGCCGTATTGGGAACCGTCGTCACCCCCGACGAAGAACAGGTGTGTCCGGGTCGCGACTCCTGGACCCGCGGCGCCTGCGAGCGTGTGGGGCAAGCCGTGGAAGCGATTGCCGGCATCGAGCGACGATTGGAAAGCGAGGTTCTTGTGGTAATCACGGAAGGGTTTGCCGTCCTTCGCGGAAAGCGAACAGCCGCCCGCCCAGAATAGCAGGTTCGGGCCCGTACCGACGAGCGGGATGATGCGGCCATAGCTTGGGTCCGCATCGGTTGTTCGCCAAGCACCACCGGGTGTGTCGAGGTCGAGCGAGGTCAGCGTCGGCAAGGCATCCGTCGCGTCAGGATGGGCGCTGCCGCCGATGACAATCAGGTTGCCGTTCGCGGTGGTGAAGCCGGCGTAGGCTCGCGGTTGTGGCAGGTCCGGCCCGTAGTGGATCACTTCGCCATCGAGCCCGATCCGCCAGACGCTGGCGCGGTGGCCGTCGGCCGCGGCGCCGCCGGCGATGATGAGCCCATCGTCCTTGGGCGTAGGGCAAAACGCCGCGCCAGCGAGTCCCTCGGGCAGGTCGCCGATTTTCCGCCAGGCCCAGACGCCGTCTTGGCGTGAGAGTTTGAGGATTTCTTTATGAAACTTACGCTGTCCGCCTTGCCAGACTGGCTTGTTGGGGAAGTTGGTTCCGCCGGTGGCTAAGATGACCTCGCTGCCGTCCGCTTCACGCAGGACGGCGGCCATCATGCCGGCACGTCCAAGCGGGTCAGGGAGATCCGGCAAGGGCTCACCATACGCCGTAGCAAGGGTTACGGCGATGAGGCTCAGGACTGTAAGAAGACGAAGCATATGCCTATAGATGATTTTTTCTGTCTGTTAGGAATTTACTTTCTGCGGGAGGCTTCTGAGAGAGTCATTGGGACGGTCCGGAGGGCGGGTAAATGGGGGTTGTGTGCGAAAAGAAGTCGGAAGAAGTGGTTCCGCGCATCAGTGGACGGCATACCGTTAAGAAAAATCCTAATTCCGCGAAGGTAAACGGCTGACTTGGAAAATTTCGGTACGATTTTCATTTGGCTCGACCTTAGTTCTCCAAGTGGCATTGCCAATAATTCTTTTAGCGGGTTTCTCATCGGAGAGTTTACCCCCCCTTCACAGTTTCGGATTTCGGGTTAAAACAATCGGCATGATACCGCGAAAAGCAGAAAAAAAGCCCTGAGGAACGAGGTGTCCTCAGGGCGAGCAATTCAAAGTTTAATGCATGAATCAGGCGCGGCGGCGGCGGAAAGCCAGCACCGGAGCGAAGGCGAGAAGTCCAAGTATGGTAGGCTCGGGGACTTGGACAATTTGAAAACCTGCTAGACCAGCATCGCCAGTGGTTGCGTCGATGGTGACTGCTAGCGAAGCTGTAGTGAGTCCTTCAAACACAACGTAGGTTTTATCTAATTGGTGGACTGGATTCTGACCAGTAGGACTTCCACTTAAGCTGGTGAGGGTCTTGGTCACCCCACCGGTTGCGTAGTCTACTATTTCACCTGATGCATAATGACTATGGTAAAGATAGAGTGAGTAGTTACTATATGGAATATTTGACAAAGTCAGTGTTCTCAACCCGCTTCCCAGTTGGATCCAGTCACCATATATGCGTTGTTCTTGTGTACCTCCCGTATTCCATCCATCCATATTACCGCCAGAGAGTGACACTGTGAGATTCGTATTCGCTGCGTTGTCATCAATAAAGGGGTCTGTCGGACTCAAGCTGCTGATATTGTTCCAATTGGCGGCCGCAACCACGCCAGCAGTGCTGGTCACCGAATTATTAAGGTCATTGGTATAGTTGACACTGATAGTGGCTGCCCATAGTTGGCTAGCACTAAGGATGGATAATACTCCTGCTTTTACGATTAGTTGATTTAATTTCATAATGTTGTTCTGTATATCGTTTCTAATTTGCTCAGACTATCATGACAGTTGCTTTATTTTTTCTTTGCAAAACCACGTCTAATACATAGTGAAATTACCACAATCAGCATGCAGCTAAAGTTAATTCTATGTGCGTATAGCGAATTTTAATGTCTATAATGTCTAATTTACGAAACGAGCTGGAGTTTTGTGGGTACTCGCTCCCGCAAAAGATGTGCACCGGCGACGAGTGATACCAAAATCCTTTTGCTTTCAGACTATTTTTATTTTCTTCATCACCGTCTCCATCTGCGTTCATCCCGTTCATCTGTAGTTAAAAAATCCAAATTCTAAGTATCTTTGGTATGACTTACGACGTTAGCGGGTTGCGCCTGCGGGTAGGCAGCTATGTAATTACCATGGATGCGAGATCTGTCGGCAGTGTGCCGAGGCATTCGTTGCCATCAGGGGTGATTCGGTAGAGGTTTTCAATGCGGATGCCGCCGATGTCCGGCAGATAGATGCCGGGTTCGATGGTGGTGAGCATTTCGGCGGCGCAGAGGTCGTCCGAGTTGGCGCGGAGCCAGGGAGCCTCGTGGATGGCGAGGCCAACGCCGTGACCAACGCCGTAATGGAACTCCGGATAGCCGGCATCGGTAATGGTTTCGCGGGCTGCGAGGTCGATTTCGCCCATTTTGGCTCCGGCGCGCAGACGAGTGACGGCGCGTTGTAACGCCCGCTCTACAACTGGATAGGCATGCTGTGCAAAAGTGGGGACGCTGCGGAGAAAGACGGTGCGGGTGAGGTCACTGCGGTAGCCTGCAAGCTCGGCACCCCAATCGATCAAGAGCACTTCGCCGGCGGCGATACGGCGTTGACCCGGGGTGTGATGGGCGCTTGCGCTGTGGGGGCCGCTGGCGACGATGATGCCAGTCTCCGGAAAGGCCTGGCGATCGGCACCGAGGACGAACATGCGCGACTCGAGTTCGGCAGCTATCTCGCGTTCGCTGCGGCCGATCAGAGCATTGGCACCCTGTGCCAGTAGATCAGACATCGCCTGCTCAGCGATGTGCACGCAGGTTCGCGTGACGGCGAGTTCTGCGGAATCCTTGATCGCGCGGACCGTTGTGAGAACCTCTGGCAGATCCAGCAACTCTATGCCGCACGCGGAAGCATGGGCTGAGAGGCGGCGGTAAGATTGTGCTGATATCTTGACAGGATCAACCAACACGCAGTCGATGCCCCGTCTGGCTAGTTCAGCAACCACAAACTGTTCGAGTTCGGGCCGGTCTGTGGATCGGTCCGAAGGCAGCAAGATCTCGCAGTCGACAGCTTCGGCCCGCACCTCGCTGATCAGCATGTGGCGGGAGACGGCGAAGCAGCAGTCCTCTTGGACTACTAGCCATGAGATACCATGGCTAGTGCCGGTAAGATAGCGGATATCAAGGGCGTTGCAGAGCAGAACGCCATTGGCGCGGTGGTCGAGACGGCGCACCAGTTCAAGGGTGTGTGCCCGCCGCCGCAGGAAGTCAGGCATGATTTTTTTTTGCGATTTTTGCATCGAATTCGGTGGGGTTTCGATACCCTGAAGATTCATAGGAAGAGAAAGAAGGGGGTAGGGGAAAATTAAGGATTCGATGGGTTGTCTACACCAGACAATCAATAGTCTAATAAAAAATTAAATTAGATGAGTTCGTAAGCGTATAATTTCAATTTTATAATACAAATCACTGATGTGTCACGCAATCGCAAAATCAGACGTTACGCAACTAAGACAAAAAGTTTCGCATTATGCACAATGCTAGGCAGGGCTATTGAAGCGGAGGGCGGTAAGACCAAAATCCTTTTGCTTTCAGACTATTTTTAAATTCTTCATCATCGTCTCCATCTGCGTTCATCCCGTTCATCTGTGGTTTAAAAATCCAAATTCTAAGTATCTTTGGTATAAGACTCGCCTAGGTGGTATTCTCCTTTTTTTTGCGCAGCGCGGTCGGGCCTATGCCGTGGAGCCCATGGACTGCCCGTTCGAGCTGGTGATGACCAGTGAAACCTGACTGCCAGGAGACCTCCTGCATCTGCAGATTGGTCTTGGTGATCAAATCCACCGCGTGCTGGGTCCGGTGTTCGCGGATGATTTCAGCTACGCCACGCCGCAGGCTTTTGCGAAAGCGGATCTGAATCAAGCGCAAGGAGCATTGGAATTCCGTGGCGAGCGACTCAGGTATATATGATGGGTTCAATGCATGATTGCGGATGTGATCAAGCATCTTTTCGAGCAGCGGATCGGAGGTGACGATCTGGTTGGAACTTTCGCGCAGCACAAGTTCGAATTCGGGGATGAACGTGCGGTGATCTGCGGGGATTTTTGTTCCTCCGAGAATTTGATCAAGCAGGCACGCCGCTGCATAGCCCTGGCGATCATAGTCCGGCACGAGACAGGTCATGGGAACGTTTGTAACCAAGCCGTTGAGCGCGTCTTCGGTTTGGGCTGCGATGCCGATCTGGCTCGGGATGGCGAGACCGCGGTCACCGACCATCTCCATGAACTCCATAGCGGGTTCGGTAAAGGCGGAGAATATGGCAACGGGTTCGGGATCCTTGGTGAGGTGGTCAATGATCGCCGGACCTAACACCCAGAAGCGGTCCCAGTCGGAGGCGGAGCGCAGGTGGTGCTTCAGCCCGAGTGCTTTCCAGGTGGCGGGTTGGTCGGGAAAAAAACACTCAAGCTTGATGCCATGAGCGTCGGCCACCTGTTGCATGCCCGCGTCGTGGGTGCAACCTGCGTTCGATGTGTCGTTAGACTTGGGGCCTATGTAGCAGAGCCTGCGGTAGTTGCGCGCGACGAAGTGGCTTGCAATCCTGTGGCCGTATGCGGCAAGATCGCGTAGCACAAGTGGAGTCGTTCCACCGGATTCGGATAGCCCCCTCAATCCAACTTTGGGCAGGTTGCTGTCGCGAAGATAATTGATTAGCGGGGTATCGAATTCATCGATGTGGAAAAGTAAACCTTCAGGGTTCCAGCTGTTCAAGCGGGACAGCGTATCGCGGTCTACCCGCTGGCAGATCCAACCGGCCTGCTGGCCGTAGCGCATGATGCCGCGCCACTGACCAAGACGGAAGAAGCTGGAGAGGATGGCGACACGTTTCCGTTTGACGGGCTTAGTTGATTTGCGGGCGGACATGGCTGGATGAGGCTTGTGGGCTAATTCAGTGGCACCAAGATAAGAGACTTGTAACTCTTTATTTCGCAATATAAACACTATAATGTGAGAATGTCTATTAATGTTTTTCGGATGGTCGCAGATTTCTGGCTGTGCCCCACTCGGAATGCCCGTTCCTAGGTCCATCGGGGAGTTCAAGACGCAATCCATCAGCATGTGGAAGTTTTCGCGAAATAGCTAATGGATTCGCAGAATGATCATTGCAATGTGAACGGATTACCGATTACATTGTGATTTAGGAATGCATCGTAAATACATTAAAACTTGTTTTAACAGCCGCACGGGACTGCACTTACGGTCTGTTGATGGGTATCGCCACTACTCACGGCAAGGTTTCACCCTGGTGGAAATGTTGGTGGTGATCGCTATTATCGTGATTCTTATGGGGTCTTCGAACGTTCTTTTTCAATCGCCCATCTCGCGGGCTGGCGAACCGGCGACACGGATGGTGCGTAGCATCGAAATGGCACGGGCCAAGGCTGTTGCATCAAATCGTAATGTTGCGATTCGGTTTGACGAGCAGGCGACCGGAAGTCGTGAACTGGTGATGCGCTACCTGTGGGAGAAGCCGGGTCAGACTGCATCCACGCTCAAGGAACTCGAGTTCCGCAAGTCAGAACGTTTCCCTAATATTATGATCTCAAAAAACGTCTTGATGCCAGAGGGCAAGGATATTTCCGGAACGACCGATGGCGCGCCAACGGCCAAACATCTTGAGCCAGGGGAATCGCTGTTCATGACACCGGACGGTCAGATTTTGCGCGGCACTGGAAGCTCCGGATTTCCGGTTCCTTCCGACCAGTTGGAGCCTGTCATCGCGATCGGAGTGCAGCCGACCATTGCCGGCCGCGTGGTGGAATCCGTGCGGCATGATGTCGCAATTGTCCAGATTCAGTGTGCCTCAGGCACTGCCAATATCATCCAACCATGAAGAACCGCTGTCAACAGCCTGCCTATGGATTCACACTCATCGAGGTGATGTTGAGTATGTCTGTTTTTACATTCGCGGTCCTCGTGATCATCGCAACTTTCGGGACCTCGGGAAATTATGCTGGGAATGATGCTAGGCGAACAATTGCAGTTGAAATCCTGCACACTTGTTTTAGGGATATCGATCTCTCCAAGAACCAGGTAGCCGAGATATCACCGACTCTGGGCATAGAACCGATCACATGGCAGGGAGTGCCAGCGAAAGTTAAGTTATGGTTTGATATCGACGGCAACAAGGTTGATTCCGAGAAGCAGGCATTTTTCAAGTGTGATGTGACACCCACGCGGGATCCGTCGTCGCAGTTGGGGCATTTGCACGGCAGGATCGTTTGGCCGGCTAAACGCCAAAAGGGGTCTCCCGATGGCAACGTAGAACTATTTACCTCTTTACTCCTGCCATGATTTTGCGCCAATCCACAATTGGAAACCGGGGATTCTCTCTCATCGAGTTGATTGTTGTGATGGCAATCCTCAGCGTCTTTCTTGTGATGACTGCGGTGGTCAGCAGAGAGGGCATCGACCTCAACAACATGACCAGAGCCCGCATCGTTTCCGAGAGGAACGCGGCGGCGTTCATGCGCCAATTCGAGGCGGACCTTGCCCAACGCATCCTGCGTGATGAGGCGCAGATACGAATTGATAAAAACAATGGCAACGATGACATCACGGTGCTGGCAAATCGCCAGGGATTCGCGCTTCAGTCACCTACTGCCGAGCGGCGGGTCTCGCTGGTGGGTTATCGAATACGCGGAAACAAGCTCCAGAGGGCGGCGGGCGGTTATAGTTTTGGGTCAGCGCAGCAAAGGCCGGTCGCAGAATCAGGCACCCTGTCGTTGATGGGAATCGCTGCCAATGGTCCCGAGGAACCTTCTGATAATGCTTTTCAGGTAATTTGCCCGGCAATCATCCGCCTAGAATTATCTTTTTTGGTGAGGGAAGGGGAGAAGCGGGTGATGCGTGCCAACGCACCGAAAGATCAAGAACAAATCGAGGCGGTAATCGCAACGCTCGTCAGCCTCGATCCGGACCGCAGTCGAATGCTAAGCGAAAGCCAGTTCGAATCTATTGCAGGCGCGTTTCCTGATGCGTCGGACGGTCGGACGCCTGTGGGAGAGTGGTTGGAACTCGCCGATAAGCTAGAGCTTCCGTCGATTCCGGATACCGTTCTCCAGAAAGTTCGGGTGCATCAAGGTATGTTCACCCTTCCAAAGTGAAGTTCCATCCTATGAAAAATATACATAAAGCCCCCGGGTGCAATTTTAAGCCAGGCATTTCGCTGGTGGTGGTAATCAGCATGGTCGGTCTGCTGAGTTTGCTTGCGGTCTCACTGCTGTCCATGGTGACCCTCAGCCGACAGACCGGTCACCTCGAATCCGAATCCCGCAAGAGCAAGTTGCTCGCCGAGGCCGCGTTTCACACGATTCTCTCGGATTTGGGAGATGAGATGAAGAATGGCGCCAAATCGCTCGAAGAAGTGAAACTAAAGGATGGAACCATGTTCCGTCTTTATGATTTTACCGGCAAACCCGCCGGACTAGTGGTCACGCGTGCGGTAAAGCCCTCAGTTTCAGCAGACAGTATTCTCGTGAAGCAGTCCGCATCCGGCGTGGCATTCCACACGCATGGCGGCCAATCGTCCAAACGCGCGTCGGCGCAATCCACTGCGGATGGTGTCGATCCTCTAAACCCTTCCATTTGGGAAAAACCGCGCCTACTGCCTACGACTGTCCGCATCAGCAAGGACAGCGCGCCGGATTGGATCTATGTCAGCCGCAACGGGCAGAATCCTGTGGTTTTCAGCACTGACCTTGCCCGCAAGGATGACGCCACAGAGCCTAATTCGAAGTTTGTGGTTGGCCGTTATGCTTATAACCTATATAATACTTCTGGATTAATTGATATCAATGTCGCAGGTCACCCACAGGGTAAGCCGGACAATGAAAGGGTGGGTCACAAGGGGTCGTTGACGATGTCTGACCTCACTGTTCTGCCAGAGATGACTCAAACAGCGGTGAACAACCTTGTATCTTGGAAACATGACTGGTCCACGATGCCGGCGGGAGCCGATACGGGTGGGGAGGATGCCGCGCAAAAGTATGTCAGGCTCTCGGAGGGCAGCGGTTGGAGGCGGATGGCGGGTAACGACAATTTGTTCCTGAGCCGCCAAGATATGCTGCGCTTTAGCAGGCTGCAGGCTGGATCCTTGCCCTCGGCAGCACTTCCCTCGCTCACCCATTTCTCGCGCGACCTAGATGCCCCCTCGTGGAGGCCTCACCCGGATCGCCGCAAGGTCGCCGTCAAGGCGTCTCTTGGAGGCAACGATGCTTTTGGCATGGATAACACACTCAATCCAGATCCGCGCTCCTTAGATAAAATCCGCGAACGCCAGCTGCTCCCTCGGCGCTTTCCCCTCGAACGCCTAAAATGGGTGGCGACGCCCGGCAAAGGCGGACCGATCGACCCTGAGAAGGCCGAACGCTATTTCGGCCTGAGATGGAAAACCAATCAATGGGAATACGTCCACGCCCGCAGCGACGGCCGCATGTATACGCTGCAAGATGTGCCGCCAACCCGTGAACCGAACTTCTTCGAAATCCTCCGCTCCACCGTACTGGTCGGCAGCCTCGGGCGCCAGTTTGCCGCCCGCGGCCACGACGCCATCGACCAGTTACTGTCGATGCATCAACTGCCCACGTCCAGCGGCATTGGTGGCGTCGATGCCTCGGTTAATCTGAACATCATGGAGATGGGGGCCTGCCTGATTGACCAGGCCGATGCCGACAGCTGGCCAACGACAATCAGCATGCCGGGAGTCCGGTCGTATTTTGTCTTCGGCAAGGAGGACGTGCCGTACTTGAACCGTTTTTCTGCCATCCCCTACCGCTCCAAACCGCTCCGCAACGCCAAAGTCTATACAGACGACGGAAGCGTCGCTAAAACCGAATCCTACGAGTGCTCGAAGGTGCTCCAGCCGATGCTATGGCGCCCCCATCAAGTGGTGAAAAACTACAAGGGCCCGACGAATTTCCGCATTCGCCCACGTCACATCGACCAAGGCGGCGGTTCGATATTTTACATGACCCAAGGCTGGGCAGTGCCGGGGAAAGGCGGCCGCCCCGGAGTACCGGACCGTGGCTCCGCGGGTGACTACACCTATTGGGGCGGACCGAACTACCGCGTCACTAACCCCGAATATTTCCCTAAGACATTTCGCGGCACCGAATACATCGATATTACTGTCCCTCACGACTCGACTGCATTTCGGGAGCCGCAGTCGGTCCACTCGAGCGATCATGGGAAAATCGCTGGTTATACGATCAGCGGCGGGGTCAGTCCGGTGCTGGTACGCAAGGGCGACCTCCGCTGGGAAGGCTTGCCCGAAAATTACACCGAGGTGAGCGGCTTCTTGGTCGGCAAAGCCCTAACCGCCCGCATCGAGCCTGAGAACGGCGCCTCAGGCTGGAATCGGCTCGGCGTTGGTTATTTCCGTGGCGATCCGATTGAGGTCCAGATGGAATATCAAGGTCCGGACGGGGAATGGCGGCGCTATCAGGTCGCAGAGTTCACCTACAAGAGCAATTGGGGACACCACTACCTAAGGGCAGACCCACTCTGGCAAACCGAGGCATTCCATTGGTCGTCTTATGTGATTGATCCGCGGACAGCCCGCTTCGGTGGGCTAGCCACCGTGCTCGCCGGCGGCCTCGTGCCCACCCAATGGACTTCCCTCCATCCACAAATGACCTGGCCAGAGGGAGCTGCGCTGGCCTTCGGCGCGAAACGAAGCGAAGGCGTACGGCCAGGATGGACCGGCCCGGCGCTCGAAACCGGCTGGAATTACAACGCAGGCGTTCAATGGCATGAGCCCTTCAACCCGGGTGCCGTCGTGGATAACACCAAGGAGGCATGGGATGCTGCCGCCAGCTATAGCTTCGCCTACAAGGACCCGGACAACGTCTTGCGGCCCGGCGTGGCGGGGGTAAACGAATATAACTCCACCGCGGTGGGTAACCCGATGTCGCGCCGCTGTATCATGAGTAAAACCGGCAAGCTGACCCTTGGTTCGCTAATCGGCCGGCCCCAGATCATAAACCGCCCGTTCCGTTCTGTAGCTGAGATGGCCTATTCATTCCGAGGCACCCCGTGGCGCGACATTGATTTCCTCAATGCCTCTTCGCCCGACTCTGGTCTGCTGGACGTATTTAGCCTTTACGAGGATCCCGATCCGCTCAAGGCAGACGATCCGAAGCCGCCGGTGGTTGCCGGCCGGGTTAACCTGAACTCGGCCAGCATCGACGTGATCACCGCCCTGCTGCGCGGCACCGCGATCGATGAAGGTATCTACCTCGATAACGTGCTTGCATCACAACTCGCCAAGGATGTCCACACCTGGGTCCGCTCCAGCGACCTCAAAAACGGCCAAGGACCGCTGACCTCGAAGGCTGCGTTGGTAAGCGCCTCGGCGCCCACCGAAGATGCCAAAGGGCTGATTTTCGAGCTGTCGAAGAAGTTGAAGACAAGTCAAGACCGGTCGATCAACGACCGCCGGGAGTTCGCGGTGCGCGCTCTTACGGATGGCACTACCATGCGATCATGGAATTTCCTGCTGGATTTAGTGGCACAAAGCGGCCAGCTCAGTCCCACGGCAAGCGGGTTTCAGGGTTTCCAAGTCGCCGCGGAACGTCGATATTGGGTTCACTTCGCTATCGACCGACCAACCGGCCAGGTCATTGACATCCAATGGGAAAATGTCGTCGAATAAAACGCCTCGTGCCCATCTCTACCCTACAATGAAATCTACTTACGCGATCACCCGCACTCTCACTTTGACGCTGGCCTTTCTGGTGGCGACGAATGCGACAGGCCAGCAGACCGAAGTGAAACCCGCGCCGCCCGCCACTGTGGCGATCCCCGGCCAGGTCAAGCCCAAGATCCCGCTGGTTTCACGCGCCCCCGTCCGCGCGGAGTGGACCGTGCGCATGACCACGGATTTTTCCGGTGAATTGGAATCCGAGGGTCCGTGGCAACAGGCCCCCGACACTCCTAGCGATACCCGTGTGATTCGTTCGATCAATTTTTCAAAAGACGCTGCGCTCAAGACCTATCGCCTCAAAACCCGCTGGAGTGATGGGGACAGCGAGGAGGAATGGATTGTGATGGGTCAACACGTGGCCGAACGCCCCGGTGGCCGCGGGCATTACATCGTCGGTGCTGAGTCGAGCACTGCCCAAGATTACGGTAAGTTCGATTTCCCGGAACTCGACTGGCTTGATATTTCCAACTACCGCGGAGTTAAGGCTTACAAGGGTAAGCCAGCCTTCATGTTCTCGCTACCGTTCGAAAAGAAGCGCTTGTCGCAGAGCGAGGCACAACTGCTGAAGCTGGCCAAAGACGCAGATTCCTCGATCACTGTCAGCAAGCTCTTCAAACCAAAAAGCCCCGAAGTGGTGGTCTACCTCGACGCCGCCACCCAGCTTCCTCTGCTTTACAACGATGGATTGACGATCCGCCGTTACGATTATAGTACAACGCCCGCCACCAGCCTGCGCCCGTCGCCTGTCATTTTGAAGTTCCTGCGTGACCGCCAAAAGGCGCTGTCGATACGTCTGGCAACGCCTCCCGGTCCCTGAGGCTCCCTCCCAGCCACCTCTGATCGCCTCCGGTGCCTGACGCAGCGGCGAAGGGGAAATCTAGCAACGATCGGGTAAGGTTGACAGATGGCAATGACAATTCACGCAACGACCGGCGCGAGGTAGCAGTGCACTTTCGCTGTGTAGTAAATAAGGAGAAAATGTAGGGTTGGAGCGAACAATTACCCTCTGACTTCTACTAACGTGTGACGGAGATTTTCTAACTAACGGAGCTTTGCTTTCAGATGAAACAGATAACCATCAGGGACGATGAATAGAATAATCCCGAACTCCGAAGTTGCAGGGCGCTTGATCGGAATTTTGACCACAATGGAAGCGCAGCGAACATGGAGGTATTGTTTTTTGAATTCTTCACTTTTCTTACTTGGCGTTCTTGGCGGTGAAAATTCTTACCCAAAATTTTCGATGCGCTAGACTACGGGACTGGGGCTGGGTGGAAGATTTTTGAACCGCCAAGGAAGAGAAGTTCGCCAAGGAGGTATTGTTTTTTGCAAACTTTTCCCTGCTGGCGGTAAAGATATCGTGGCACAAACATCTTGCGGAGTCTCCTCGTGTGGTTTGAGCCCGTCGGTTCGACTTTTTCGCAAAATAGGCAATGATTTCGCAAAGTGGATATTGATAATTGCGCCGATAAATTCAAACCTAGTGAGCTAAACCTTATTTAAACCTCGCTTCTTGCTTCTCCAGCTGATGTTAACCTTCATTGCAAAATACCCCCCTGTATCAGCATGATTCTATAAACCCCCATACTATGATTGCCGAAAATATGATGATCCGTCCGCTCAACCCAAAGTCCCCCAGCCACTGGCTAAGGGCTAATTCTGTATCCGCTCGCGAACTGCGTTCATTGCCGCTGTTCGTGGAGCTCGTTAAAATCTCCATTTTACCTCCCCGCCTGTAATCACGCTCCTGTTCCAAACATTTTTTATTAAACTCAAGTAACTAATTTTATAAATATAATCCGCCAAAACTCAAACCAATGAAAACCACAGA
>CAMAXN010000031.1 GCA_945862245.1 Prosthecobacter debontii | reverse complement strand
CTATTTAGATTCTAGTACATCACAAATGTGTTCAGGCTGATTTTCCAACCCACTACCTAAAAATCCCATGTCATCTAGCATTTATATCCTCCTCTTTTTCTCGGTTATCGCGCTAAGTTCCAGTCCCGTATTTTCGCAGCCTGACGCCGAAACACCGTCCACTGCGAAGCTCTATCTACTCCAGTATTTCGGTAAGCATTTGCAGAATTTCGGCAAAGCGAACAAGGAAAAGGTCGAGATTCTCTCCGGTCCGGAGCCGGTGAAAATGCTCCGCGGCCAGTCACCGGGAAAGGTTTGGAAGGCGCGACTTGGACAATCGATGTTCAAAATCACCATTGAGGATGAAATGGACATGAAGCTGGAGGAGACTTTGGAACGCTTGCAGCGACTTCCGGTGGAGTATCGCCGTGCTCTGGAGGTTGTTTCGGAAGACAAGAAAGACGGGGCAGCCTTCTATGCTGATCTTAATGGTGCGGCAGCGCACGGTTCACAGAACTATCTCAATTTAGTGCGAGATGCCGGAGTCGATGTCGTGGCTCATGAAGTTGGTCATATTCTTGAGCAACGTGCAACCCGTGCCGATCCGACCGTATTGGAAAGGTGGAACAAAGCTCGCACAGCAGATGCGATCTCGGTCTCCCGCTACGGCGATTCCGTCAACCATGAAGATCTAGGCGAGTTTGCGCTGCTCTACGCTATTTGCCTCGATGCGGGGAAGGAGCAGTTCGCGGAATTAAAGAAGAAAACTCCGCAGCGCTTCGTATTGTGGCAGGAAATTCTAGCAAAGACAAAAAAGTAGTTGAATTGGCTGCCGACTAAACAAGGCGAGTCCGTTCATTAACAATGTGTAGGCTTCGTTTGGCAGGGAGTACTTCAGATATCATCGAACCACCCGCCCCGTGCGGTGACCCATTTGCCTTTTCTCACAATTTTTGTAAAACCGATGCCTTGCTTCGCGGCGGATTCGAAAACTTCCCATGCTTGTGTGGCGAGGATGCCGGAAACAACCAGATCACAGCCTTTGCCCATGGATTTTGCGATGACCGGCCAGGCCTCGATCAGGACGGTGGAGAACAGGTTAGCCAGAACCACGTCGTAGCCTTTTTTGCGCGGCTTCCACCTCAGCACGTCCTGCTCGACTATCACTAGATTCAGCGTCGCATTGCGCTCCGCGTTGCGCCTCGCCACGGCAACAGCGAAAGGATCGAAATCGCATCCCCAGATTTCGCTTGCTCCCAGCTTTGCCGCTGCGATGGCGAGCAAGCCCGTACCAGTTCCCAGATCTGCGGCCGTCCATTCCATCCCTTTCCGCTCACGGGAAATATCCACCAAAAACCTCATGCAGGTCGAGGTGGTGGCATGATCCCCCGTGCCGAACGCCATTTCCGGCGGGATTACGATGATCTCGCGCTTGCCATATTCCTTGCGCAGGGCGGCGAGCCTTTTCGCATCTGTCTCCGCCGTCACGAGGAAGGCATCACGCACCTTGAGCGGCTTCGGCAGCTCTGGCGTTTTATTCCATTCCATCTTGTTAATTTTCCTTACTGACCCGCCGAACAGATCAAAAATCTCATCTGCATCGGCCTTGCTCGCACAATATACTTGGAGCCGTACCGACTTTCCGCCCTTCACATATTCGATTACAAAATTCGGATTTCCTGCGAAGCGCTCCTCCCACGCATCAGCCCATTTCACCCCAGAAAGTTTCGACCACAAATGCATATGCCGCAACATCGCCGCATCATATGCGGAACCGCAAGCCATATCGCCACAACAGATAGGACAACCGCGTTTGGAAAGCTGGCGACTGGAATCGCGAGGAACTGAAACGTAGATAGATGCGAAAGGACGCAGATTAGAATATGACAAAAAGTATTCGTTTACTATGGTTCGAATTCTGATCGTCCCTAGTGAATGAACTTATCCTATCCACAATACGTTGCCCATGAATCCCCCTATTATTATCATACCTATGATAATCTTGATTATGTCATCTCGCTACCTACTAGAAAATCAAGCATATGGCGACTTTGTACGATTTTACTCATCCGCACATTGAAATTCCTGCGCTTGAAACCCGCACATCCTTCCCTAGGCTCAGCTTCATGAGCAAGCTTATCACTGTATTCCTCTGCCTCGCGGCCACGCTCCATGCACAGGAGTCGCATATTGTTGTTGAGGCGTATTCCGGGAAAGTCATCTCCGCAGCGAACTCCACTGTGAAACGCCCGGTCGCCTCCCTCACTAAAATGGCCACTGCCATTGTCGCCGTCGATTGGGTCACTGCTACCGAGACTGACATCGCGACACATGTGATCCAAGTGCCGGAAATTGCCCTTCAGCTTTCCACGCCCAGCCCGCTGAAACTCGCACCCGGTGATACGCTCACTCTTCGCGACGCACTCTACGCAGCCCTGCTTTCCTCCGACAATATCGCCGCCCTAACTATCGCCCACCATGTCGGTGCTCAGCTGCTTGCACGACGCGGCAAGAGTGGTGATCCAGTGGTCGCCTTCGTCGCGGAAATGAACAAGCTCTCGAAGGCGATTTACGCGAACAATACTCTGTTCGTGAACACCCACGGCCTCGAGAACAGCCCCAAGCGAGGCTACTCCACCGCCGCCGACATGGCGCGCTTCGCGATCCACGCTATGCGCCGCAACGCGATCACTTTCATCACCCGCCAGAAAACACGCGAGGTAAACGTGAGCGGCCCCGAAGGTAAGCGTGCCTACACTCTAACCAACTCGAACGAGCTGGTAGGTGAACCCGGCATTTTCGGGGTCAAAACAGGCACCACCAACGCGGCCGGCCCCTGCCTCGCCACCTGCATGGACCTCGATCCCGTTATACGCACTAAGCCGGACGGTTCTAAAGGCGTAACCCCGCGCCGCCTCATCGTCATCGTGCTCAACAGCCCCGACCGCTTCAACCGTAGCCGTCAGCTGATCAAGGCTGGCTGGGCGTTCTACGATTCATGGCTCGCCGCTGGCGCTCAGGTAAAGGATTTCAAACGCGAAATCCTCTCCACCCCGCCCCCCGTGAAGTGATTCTTCCTAAATTGTATAAAATTTAAAGTTTCATGCGCATCGGAATACTCAAAAGCGGCGACGCCGCGCACTAACTCAACTCGTAAGTGATTGGTTTCCACGACGGCTTTCAGGAAATGCTACTGCACAGTAATTTCCGTATCATCACCCCCACCTCATTCGCCATCATCCTCTGCATACGTTTCGGAGTCGTGGCTGTGAAAAACTCTTCTAGAAAAAACTTCAGCAGCAAGGAATATGAACTTCTGGTTGCATGAACCGACCCGCAGACTACCACGGAATGCTACCATAAAATTTGTTTGTTAGATAAGCGTCAAAGCGAAGGATAGTCTATATATCCCTCTGGGCCGTTGCCATAGAAGGTTTCGGGACGTGGCTTATTAAACATTGAGCCGGTACGGAAACGCTCCACAAGATCTGGATTCGCGATGGCAGTTTTACCAAATGCAACCGCATCCGCCTTCCCCGAGCTGATGACCTCCCGCGCCGTATCGGCGGTGAAACCTTCGTTGGCGATGAACACTCCGCCGAACGCCTCTTTCATGGACGGCCCGAGCGGCTCGGAATAGTGGTTTTCCCGAGCGCACAGGAAAGCCAGCTTGCGTTTCCCTAACTCCCGCGCAGTTGCGAGAAATAACCCTTGTGCATCGGTATCGCCCATGTCGTGAGCGTCGCTCCTCGGAGCAAGGTGCATACCCACGCGATCCGCTCCCCAGACGGAAATAACCGCATCTACCACATCCAGCATAAAACGCATCCGATTCTCTACAGACCCACCATACGCGTCGTCGCGTTGGTTGGTGGAGTCCTGCAGGAACTGGTCGATCAGATAACCGTTTGCACCGTGCAGCTCCACGCCGTCGAAACCGGCCCTCATCGCGTTCTCCGCGCCGTGTATGTATTGGGAAACAATTTCCTTAATCTCTTCCACAGTTAGCGCGCGAGGCGTAACAAACCCTTTCTCTGGCTTTATCAGGCTCACATGCCCGGCGGGCTTCACTGCACTGGGAGCCACAGGCGTTTTCCCATCCAGATAGATCGGGTCCGACATTCGCCCGACATGCCAGAGCTGGCATAGGATAATCCCTTCCTTCGCATGGACACGATCCGTTACTTTTCTCCATCCTGACACCTGCTCCTGTGACCAGATCCCTGGTGTATCCGGATATCCTACTCCCATCGCATCCACCGACGTAGCCTCGCTGAGAATCATGCCAAAACCGACACGCTGTCCGTAATACTCCGCCATCAGATCATTCGGAATACGCCCTGGTGAACAGCGGCAGCGGGTCAGCGGCGCCATCACAATACGGTTTGGAATGGTGAATGCCCCGATTTGAAGCGGTTCGAAAAGTATATGGTGCGTCATGGATTAGAGGCAACTGGGTAAGCTCTGCCGGTCAAGGGTAAATCTCCCGCATTGCGTTAAGTCGCATCCACCCTATTATAACCAAGCGAATATGACCTCCATCCTCATCACTTGCTCAAATGCAACCTGCGCGGTTCCGGAGGCGCATCGTGAACTATTCAAGGGATCTGAGGATCTCGTGACCTCCACCGACGGCTGGGAACCCGGCGCACTGAACCTAGCTCAAGGCCTTGCCATGAAATTCAGCACCCCGCTAATCCACGGCGATGTCACGCGGCTTCTCATCGACCTCGAGCAGGATGGTGAACACCGCTGGAGCAAAATTTCCGCGAAACTTCCCGAAGTCACCCGCGAAAAGCTCGTCACGCGTCTGGAGAGAAAATTCCGCCATGCGATCGAGACCCGCCTCGCCGAGGATTTCAAACGCCACGATGCCATCATCCATCTTCTCATCCACACCGCCCCGCTGACCGAAGGGAAGATCCTCTTCGAATACATCGGATCGCCACGCGCAGGCGAAATCGCGAAAGCCGCCTCGACCCACCTGCCCAGCGAGGTGGATGCTTCAGCCCATCCGCTCATGGAAAAATCCCCTTTTGTCGAGTGGCTTATGGAAAGTTTTTCTTCGGAAAAATACGGTGTGATCCGTCTCACGCTTTCCCATTCCTTCTTCCTCCGCGCCGTTCCGATGCGCTGGGAGACAATGAAAAAATCCCTGATCCAAGCACTCGATAACGCCGCCAAGGGATAGCTCTCCTTCTATCATTTTGAGATCAGAAACAACGTGGCTCCGCCGCGCTATTACAGCCCCTGAATTTGCCCAGCGCCTAGCACCTTTTGCCAAAGGCGGTGGCACCATCACGCTCGATCACGCCGCCGAGGCCTCCCATTCATTTCTAACAGCCCTCGCCTGTACCGCCGCCGCCGACCACGGAAAAAAGCGCCACTGGATTCTCCACGAATCACCGCGCCAACGCGAACGTCTCGCCGCCGAGCTCGAACTCTGGGGCATCACCGCCCTGGTGCTGCCGGACGTAGGGGCGGTCTTCGGTCGCCCCCCGCTCGAAAGCGAACCCGACGCACCCCTAGAAGTTCACGACCCAGAAACCGCCGCCGAGTGGTTCGCGATCCTCGAAACCCTCGCCACCTCCGATGCCTTCGCCGTGATCTGCGGCTCAGAAAACTTTTCTCACTACGCCCCTTCGCCGAAATCCCTCCTCTCAAATCGCACTCACCTCAAACCCGGCCAAATTCTAGATCCCACCTCCTTCGCCGAGACCCTCACCGCCCACGGCTACGAGCGCTTCCCCACGGTCACCGCCCGCGGCCACTTCGCCATCCGCGGCGGTATCCTCGATCTCTTCCCCTTCCAGTCCGCCCGCCCACTACGCCTCGAATTCTTCGATACCGAACTCGAATCGATCCGCGAGTTCGACCTCAACACCCAAGCCTCCACCCGCAAGATCCCGGAAATCCACCTCCAACTCACAGAACCGCCCGCCTCAGCCACCATCGCCGATTATCTTAAGCTGGATGACGTAGTCATCGAAGTGGCTGCCGCGTCTCCCACCAGGCAGCCTAATCGGCGTCCCGCCGATTTCTTAATCACCGAGAACACCGCCGAAAACGAAATCGAAGAAGACTTCACCCTAGCCACCTACGCCTCTCCCCTCGGCACCTTCGACGCCGGCGACTTCGTCCTCGACGAGCTCCGCCGCGAAACCTTTTTTAAACAACTCAACGAGTGGCAACGTGAAGCATGGGACATCGGCATCGTCTTCTCCACCAAAGGCGAACTCGAACGTTTCACCGAACTCTCCGGAAAAAATCTCGAACGCGACCTCGGCCTGACACCTGTCATCGGCGAGCTGATTTCCTCCTTCATCCTCCCGGTCACCAAGCTCGCTGCCCTCTCCTCCTCGGAACTCTTCGGCCGCTACCGCACCCCCGGTGCCGCCCGCCGATCCACCGTCGAAAAAGCCCGCGCCATCCGCGCCCGCGCCACCCTTGATGATATCGAACCCGGCGATCTCGTCGTCCATTACGAATACGGGATCGGGAAATTCAAAGGCATCGTCGCCGAAGAAGAAGGCGACGAACTCCAGATCGAATACAAGGACGGCTCAATTCTTTCCGTTCCGCTGGAACAAGCACACCTATTAGGAAAATACATCGGAGTCGGCGGCAAAACCCCTGACCTCAACAAACTCGGCAACGCCACTTGGCAGAAAAACCGCAAGTCTGCCGAGAAATCCATCCTCGACTACGCCGCCCGCCTACTCCGCATCCAAGCCGAGCGCGAACACGACCAAGGCCACGCCCACCCCCCCGATACCCGCTGGATGTTCGAGTTCGAGCAAAGTTTCCATTACACAGAAACTCCCGATCAAAAACAAGCGATCCTCGATACCAAACACGATCTCGAAGCCCCTCGCCCGATGGATCGACTCATCTGCGGCGACGTCGGCTTCGGCAAAACGGAAGTCGCCATACGCGCCGCGTTCAAAGCCATCACTGGCGGAAAACAAGCCGCCCTGCTCTGCCCGACCACCGTCCTCGCAGAGCAACACTGGCGCACGTTTCGAGAACGCTTTTCCGATTACCCAATTCGTGTCGATCTTCTCAACCGCTTCCGCTCCGCCAGCGAAGTTAAAGCCACCATCCAAGGCCTCGCCGATGGCTCGGTCGATATGGTGATCGGTACCCACCGCCTCATTTCTGGCGATGTCTCCTACAAGGATCTCGGTCTCGCCATTGTCGATGAGGAGCAGCGCTTCGGCGTCGCACATAAGGAGAAATTTAAGGATATCTTCCGCCAGATTGATGTCCTCACTCTCTCCGCCACCCCCATCCCGCGCACACTCTACATGGCGCTCATGGGTGCACGCGACATGTCAACTATCGACACACCGCCTCCGAACCGACTCCCGGTTTCCACCACCGTCACCGCCTACGACGAACGCATCATCCGCGATGCGATCCGCCGTGAAATGAAACGCGGCGGCCAAGTCTTCTTCCTCCACAACCGAGTCAAGACCATCGAGATGGTTCATAAAAAACTCAAAGAGCTCGTCCCCGAAGCCCGCGTCCTCGTCGGCCACGGCCAGATGGAAAAACACGATCTCGAAAACGTCATGCACGCCTTCGTCAACCACGAGGCAGATGTCCTGCTCGCCACCACCATCATCGAAACCGGCATCGATATTCCCAACGCCAACACCATCCTCATCGACCGCGCGGATCGCTTCGGCCTCGCCGATCTCTATCAGCTCCGCGGCCGCGTCGGCAGAGCTGGAGAAAAAGCCTACGCAATTCTGCTGCTACCCAGGGAAATGATCACCCAAGGCGATGCCAGAAAACGCATCCACGCCATCAAGCAATACACCGCCCTAGGCTCCGGTTTTAAAATCGCCATGCGCGACCTCGAAATACGCGGCGCCGGGAATCTCCTAGGCACGAAGCAATCCGGCCACATCGCCCAAATCGGCTTCGACCTCTACTGCCAACTCCTCCGCCAATCCATCGACCGACTAAAAGGCAAAAAAGATCCCTCCCTACACGAAACCACCTTCAAAGCCGACTTCATCATTTCCACGGAAACACAGTGGCTCTCCAGAGACCAGAAGCCAGAAACCAGAGACCAGAAACAAAACAATCAACAAAACTTATCTTCCTTAGCGAACTTGGCGGTTCAATCTCTTCCTGCATTTATCCCGACATCATACCTCAGTGACGCAAAGCTCCGCATCAACGCCTATCGCGAACTCGCCGAAGCAAACACCCCGAAATCCATCAACGCCCTCGAGAAATACTGGATCGACCGCCACGGCCGCCTGCCCGAACCCATCCAAAACCTCCTCCTCATCGCCCGCATAAAAGCCGAAGCCGCCCCTAACAATGTCTCCTCCGTCGAAATCTCCGGACAAAGACTCATGCTACAAAGGAATGGCAGCCCGATTCTGATGGATGGATCAAGGTATCCAAGGCTTACAAAATCTAAGCCTCAGGAAATGCTGGCTGAAGCGCTACAGATGCTCAGGAGCTTCTAGGATAATATATGCAACCAGTGATTGGTATATGGCCGGTATCCGCGTCCAGAATTTCTATTCAAGCAACACATCCTCAAATACGATTATGAATCGCATTTGTGGGCGTCGTCATTTTCCAGAGGCGCGGACCTAGCATGATGCAGGCCACGACAAGCCCGGCAGCAAGCCCCCACCATACGCCGATCGCACCGAAATTGAATTTTACGGAAAGCAGCACCGCGACGGGCAGTCCGATCATCCAATAGGAAAAAAATCCGATCAAAGCGGGTATCCTAGCATCACGCAGGCCGCGCAGCATGGAAGCCGATGCCACTTGTATGCTATCGAACAGCTGGAAAACACCGACCACAATGAGGAGCGAGGCGGCAAGGCGGATCACTGGTTGCTCCTCCGTGAAAAACGACGCCATCCATCCGCCAAGGAGCGCGAACACCAAGGCGCCGAATAGGGAATATATAGCTCCGATCCACCAACCAGAAACTGTGATGGGACGCAGACGCTCTTTCTCGCCCGCCCCAGCTGCCGCACTGATCCTAACGCTAAGTGCCATTGACAGCCCGAGTGGAATCATGAACGCCGTCGCAGCGCACATCAGCGCGACTTGATGGGCGGCCATTGCCGTCGTGCCGAATCGGCCCATCATCAGGCCCGCCACCGAGAATGCAGAAACCTCGGTCAGCATCTGGATGCTAGCAGGAAATCCGATTGCAAAGAATTTCCGGATCTCCGCAAATATGGGTCGCTGGAACATTTGATAAGGTATCCATTTGCGTAAGCCTGCGTCGCGACGTAGCCACACGATCATACCAAAGAGGATCGCTATCCGCGCAATTAGGGTCGCCCATGCGCCGCCCTCCAGCCCGAGCATCGGGCAGCCGAGCTTGCCGTATATCATTACCCAGTTAAGGAATATATTAAGCACCACACCACCGAGAAAAATCCAGAACGGAGGCCATGGCCTGTCGAGGGCATCGGCGTGGTTTTTCAAGGCGATAGACATTAGCGCCGGCACCATGGAGGCCATGATGATGCGAAAATATGCCCCGGTCATAACCTCCACCTCCAGCGGTTGGCGAAACATTCCGAGGTTCATAGAAACAGCGGAAAGCGCCACGAAAAGTACGATCCCCAGTATTGTTGCGATAAACATCCCGTGACGGCAGCTTTCCCTTCCTGCCGCCTCATCGCCTGCGCCGCGTGCGCTTGCGGTAAAAACAGAGACTGCCGTCAGCACTCCGATGCCGAAGATGAAGGGCACATAAAAAAGTGAGTTTGCGTAAGTCAGAACAGCCAGCTCGGTGACGCCGAGGCGGCCGATCATAATCGTGTCTGCAACCCCCAACAGCATCTGGCTCAACTGCCCGATCACAAGCGGGAAAGCGAGTTTTAGTGTAAACTGCGATTCAGTGAGAAGCGACATAATTGGGTGTCAGTAGCCTCGCTCGAGCGTATTGTCACACGTTATAAGGATCGAAGACCTCCTGATTCTTTATCACAAATGAATCGCGAATCTTCATCCCAAGTCCGCCATCGACAAGCCTTCGCCGGGGCTTTTCAATCTGTCTTATGCAATCGATGACCGGCTTCGGCCGTGGAACCCATAACACAGGCTGCTGGACGGTGAGCGTTGAGGCGTCCTCGGTGAACCGGAAACAGGTGGAGATTGCGGTAAATCTTCCGCGCCAGATTCAGGCATTGGAATACCGTGTACGGCAGGCCTCGCTTCCCCATATCTCGCGTGGCCGAGTGCAGCTATCGATTAAGCTGGAACGCGTCGATGGCGATATCTCCGCATTGATCCGTATCAACAACGAGCTAGCGCGTTCATTCGAATCCGCGTTTGCCGAACTCTCGCTGATCATTGGGCGTCCGCTTTCGCCGACGCCCGCCGACTTTCTCCGACAGCCGGGCATCATGGAAATCGGCGAGGCAGATATAATCGATCTCGATGAGGTGTGGGAGGCGATCTCCCCAGCGCTCGACCAAGCGCTCGCCAACCTCAACGCAATGCGCGCGGAGGAAGGTAAGCACCTCAGGGAAGATTTCCTCGCCCGCCTCGGCCAACTCATGGCCTTCACGCAGGTCATTTCGAAACATGCCCCTTCGCGTCCAGCCCGGCAGCGGGAGATTCTGATGAAGCGCCTTTCCGATATTGGCATCCCGCTGGAGCTCGACGACGAGCGCCTCGTCCGCGAGATCGCGCTCTTTGCCGACCGCTGCGATATATCAGAGGAAATTACTCGCCTGCATTCCCACTTCGCAAAATTCCACAGCTATATTGATGCCTCCGAAGCCGCGGGCCGGCCGCTCGATTTCCTCTGCCAGGAACTCTTCCGTGAGTTCAATACGATCGGCTCAAAAGCTAACCATGCGCTTGTCGCACAAACTGTGGTCGAAGCGAAGACTGAACTCGAAAAGCTACGAGAACAAATTCAGAACATCGAGTGAGCTTGGACTCCTTAAGATTTTTTAACCGCAGATCATTACGATGAATACAGATACACAAAGAGGGAATAAGTTCTTCGATTTATTCTCCTCATCTGCGTCGGTCCTGTTCATCTGCGGTTCATAGGTACTAATCCAATCACTATGCCCTTATTGAATGACAGCCCCGACTCCGACCTTCCACGCGAGAAGATCTACAAATACGGTGCGGCATCGTTGAGCAACGCCGAGTTGATGGCGATTTTCCTGACATCCGGCATCGTCGGCAGGAACGTAATTCAGGTGGCCGGAGATCTTTTGGAGAAATACGGTAGCCTCCAGGAACTAGGCAGGCTGCCTGTCGCAGAATACATGAATAACAAAGGCATCGGCCTAGCGAAGGCTTGCAAGCTAGCCGCCGCGTTCGAGTTGGGTAGCCGGCTTGCGCGGGAAAAGATACGCTCAATGCCACTCGACACGCCGGATCTCATCTACGACAACTTCGCCCACCAGATGAGCAATCAACCCAGCGAGCAGGCTCTTGTTGTTACAGTAGATTCGCGCCTCATGCATACCAGCACGACCACTGTTTCCTCCGGCTCTGTAAACGAAACTACAGCCCATCCGCGCGAGATTCTGCGTCCCGTTGTTTCCCGTAACGCTTACGGCTTTATCCTGATACACAATCACCCCTCCGGCGATCCCACACCAAGCCGTGCCGACTATCGCATTACGGAAAATGTCCTGAAAGCGGCTGAACTGATGCAGATCAAATTCCTCGACCACATCATCATCGGTCGCCCCGCTGCAGGACGGGAGCCTTTCTTTTCGTTTCGCGCCGCAGGTGTGATACCTTAACCAAGTCATACGCCATGCTTCGTCTCCACCTTGTCAGCAACCTCCGCACTGCAGCCTGGCTGCTGATGCTCACGCTCATTCCGCTCGCAGCAGGTGCCTTGTATTGGGCGAACAAAACCGGCCTGCCCGAAGAATGGCGAAAGGCCGTCGAAACTGAAATTTCCAAGCATGGTCCACATGTCCAGATCGCATCCCTAACATACATCCCGCTGCAAGGCTTCGTTGCGAAAAACGTTCGCATCTTCGCAGAACCGGAGCGCATTCACGAAATTTCACGTTTCGAGCGCGTGACACTCGTTCTCGACAACGCACGTCTGGCACGCGGCGAGTTCCGCCTGCGTAAACTCGAGTTGCGCAACGCAAGACTCTCGTTGCCCGTCGATCCAGAAAATCCATCCGGCGATGCGCTCCACATCACAGGTATCTATGGGACAATCCTGATGAGCGGAGAGCGATTGATCGAGATACGTGACGCACGCGGTGAGGTCGAAGGAATTAAAATTGCACTCACTGCGAGTTTATATGGAAAGGAAATTTCGAAACAGGGCGATGAGGATGAGAAGGAAGAAGGGCGTCGTAGGGAAATAATTACTCACATTCAAAATGAGATAAAGCATTGGGATTTCGGCACGGACACGCCACCGACCATCAACGTCGAGTTGAGTGGCGACCTTTCGGACATAGACAAACTAAGGGCAGAATTCCAGGTTCAAGCACCATCGGTTGAAAAAAAACAATACCTTTTGAGCGATGTGCGCGCTCATGGTTCGATCTCTGGATCTCTTATCGATATCTCTTTTTTCTCTGCAAAAGACGCGCGAGGAACTGTCTCTGGCCACGCGGATTACCAACTCTTGAGCGGCGCTGGGCGCTTCGACATTGAATCATCCATCGACATCCCGCGCTTGCTGAAATCATGGCTCGGTGCGCCTTTGGAAATGCAGATTCTCATCGGCGGAGGACAACGTATACAAGCAGCTGGTGAAGTTGATCTTAGTGATTCGGAGCGTCCTAAAGTGACCCTCACTGGTCACGCCCACTGCAAGGCACTGATGTTCAAAGGTGTGACCTTCGACACCTTCGACTCTTGGTTTTCATGGCAGGACGGCGAGCTTTTCCTTCGCGATGTCAAGCTAACACGCCCCGACGGCATGGCGGAAGGCAAACTCTTGAAGGAAGGAAGTAAAGTCCGCATTGCGCTGCATACCACCTTCCCCGTACCGCTTTACCTACCCTTTTTCATCGGCCAACCGCTAGAACAAGTTATCGCCAATTTTTCTGAAAATCAGGATGCATCCACTGAGGTTTTCATCGAGGGGGCGTTCGATATACAAGACATCTACGCGTGGCATTATGAAGGCCATGGTACGGTGAAAAACGTCTCGTACTGCGGCATTCCCGTCGTCTCGGCGTACAGCTCGTTCACGGTGAACCACGACGAGCTGGATTTCCGCGATGGCACCATGATATTCGATTACAAGAACTATGCCTTACGCCGCGCTTTCAAAGGCCCCACGCGCGGCTCTGCTACAATTGGCAGAATCCGTTACGATGCAGCGTCGAAAACAGTCGGCATTGAAGACGTGAAGGGCGATTTCTGGGCGGCTCCCATGGTGCGCTTTTTCGCGCCGCAAGTAGCGGATGACTTGGAGCAATACCGCTTCCACATACCGCCATCAATTAGCAGTTCTGGAGTCATCGATGTCACATCGCAGGGCCGTACAAACTTAACCTTAAAATTTAGTACGCCTGGCAAGGCGGATTATGAGTTTCTCGGAAAGAACATCACCCTTCTGGAGCCGAAAGCGACCGTGATAATGCGCGGCAACAAAGTACGCATCTCTGGTCTCTCCGCGAACGCGTTCGACGGTGCCGTCGCGGGTGATATCGTTCACTCCGGAAAATCAAACCTGAGCGGTGAACTGATATGCACTAAGCTCACAATGGCAGGATTGTCATCGACCTACGGCTTTGAGATGAAAGGAGGTGGTCTGCTTACAGGCCGCGTTAATTTTGCAATTACCGGCGGGGATGTAAAGACAATGAGCGGCAAGGGACTTGTGGCACTCGAAGACGCAAAGCTTTTTTCGGTTCCCATGTTCGGGCCGCTTTCGGGTGTTATTTCCAAAGTGCTAGATGACAAGCTCGCCGGCTTTGAGCGTGCGAAAACCGCGTTCTGCACTTTCGATATCCAAGAGGGCATACTCCGCACCCACGATTTCCATAGCACTACCACATCCGTCACCTTCACCGGCGACGGGGCGGTGGATCTTGAGGAGAAAAATATCGATTTCACCATCCGCCTCAACGCGCGCGGCCTCCTTGGCCTCATAACCCTGCCCTTGCGCCCGTTGTACGGCCTGTTTCAGTTCCGCGGCACTGGGCCGATCGATAAGACGGAGTGGAAAAACGTTCATTTCACCACGCCGCCCGGGAAACAGAACGATTTCCTCCTCGCGCCGCCGCCCAAGGCTCGCGTCGTCGAAGAGTGAGGCTCAGAGGAGATACCCGTTCGTGGTTTTCTCGCGGCCGATCGTCGTTTCTCCGCCATGACCTGAAAGCACACGGGTGCCATCCGGTAGGGAAAGTAGCTCTTTTTGGATGCCGGCGAGCAAAAGCTCTAAACTTCCAGCCGGCAGGTCGCAGCGCCCCACAGAACCCGCGAATAGCGCGTCACCCGCGAAGACAATTCCGGCATCAGGAATGTAAAACGTTAAGCTATCCATCGAATGCCCGGGCACATGACTCACCTTCGCTTTTGTGCCGAACATTAGCCTCTCGCCCTCCACAATAATTTCATCCACCTCATACGGCTCCACCGAAGGCAAGCCCCAGCCCGATCCGAACGCCTCAAGCGTCAGTTCCTTCGAGTAGTCCGCCCACGCGAAAACCTTCACTCCTATCGCCCGCAGCGCGGCTACATCCTCGACATGGTCGTAGTGTTGGTGGGTGAGATATAGCGCATCTACACGCACTCCCTTAGCCTGCACCCACTCAGTAATCCCGGCGGGTGCATCCACTAGAAAATTCCCTTTTGCAGTCTCCACTAGATATCCGTTCGTCTGCACCAAGCCGCCCGTGAATATTGTGATACGCATCTGCTCCAAGTAAGGCGACATCACCGGCTTGGAAATGAAAATCACTGCTCGAATGTGCAGATCTACATCCGGATCAGCTATTCACCCGCTTTCCTTTGAATACTTCCATTTTCGGAACCTGATCTACCCCATGCCATTCGCATTTGACCCCAGACAAATGATTCATCCGAAAGGACTGAATGACAAAAAGGAAGTAAACCTAATAAGTTCCTAAAATTTGTGTTCCAATGGTCGCTCTATGTCTGCTTTTTTATAGACATTTCTAACTGTCTTCAGGTTTTGCTACATGCGGCTGATGCACCTTTACCTCGCGGACTCCGGGTAGCTTTCGGATGGAATCAACTTCATCCGCGTCACCGACGCAAACGGCGGTGGCAAGGGCGTCGCTGAGCTTTGCTTCGGTGGCGATCACACTAGCGGCCACCCGGCTCGTCAAGCCGAGTCCTGTCGCCGGATCTAGGATGTGGGAATAGTAGATACCCTCAATCTCGACAGACTGGTGGAGATCCCCGGAAGTTGAGACGGCGGCGTTGGAAAGGGTCAGGATCTCGTCGTTTTTATGAGTATCGAAAGTTTTCAGCGCCACATTCCAGCCCGCTCGCCCCGGTGGAGGATCGCCGAGCCGTATATCGCCGCCAGCGGTGATGAGGGCTTGGCGGATGCCCGCGAAAGCAAGTGATTCGAGCATCAGATCCGCAGCATATCCCTTCGCGATACCGCCTAGATCAAAAGCCATGCCTTTGTGAAGCAAGGTGATCTTGCGGGCTTTTGCATCGAGTGTAAAATGCCTCCAGCCGCTGGCTGCACGCGCGGCAGCGAGTTTTTCCGCATCGGGCAGGCGACCGCTCGCTCGTGTCTCGCGCCAGAGCTTTGTAAGCGGTCCTAGTGTTGGATCATAGGCTCCACCAGTCGCCTCCGCAAGACGGCGCGCATTATCCAGTAGTTCATACAGCATTGGTGAAAGCTGGATGGGTGTGTTGATCGGGTGAGAAGCGAGTCGAGATAACTCGCTTTTTGGTAGGTAATCGGAGGCGGCTTCGTTAATTGCTTCCGCTTTCGAAAACGCTTTCTCTACCGCCTTCTCCGCCACCTCATTGTTCTGCGCATAACACACTATGCTGAATTTCGTCCCCATCAGCGGGCGCTCAAAAGAATATTTTTTCGCCGCGCCCACTTCCGTGATCAACGTGAGTAAAAATAACAATAAACAGCCAATAAAATTAAAACGTTCTTTCATGCGTGAAAAGTTGATCGAAAAAATCTATTAGCAAATATTTATGTCTTCATCGTTATGATATTTAGCAAGATAGCGTAGATCGACCTATAGATTGAATAAAAAATGAGCTAGCTAATAGCTAAGTGCGATTGATAAAAAAGTTATGTTTTGTGTTCGAAGTTGCGATAGCGCATGTTTGAAATCATTACTCGGGTGTGGAAAGGGTTGGCTATACTTCGGCTAATTAGAAGATTCCGAGATCAATAGCCTCCAAGCCGATTCCGTTGACGCGTCGTGCGACAAAATTTTGCCAGTCCTCACGGCTTTCCGGGGAAAGCGGGGCGGTGATGCTACTGACGCAATCCGAGCACATCAGAAGCGGCGGGCACCATTGGTGAGGCTGCCGTCCTAGCGGAGCTGCGCAGAAATAGCGAAGCCTTCTGTCTGCAAACCTGAGATCCGACAGGCCACGCAATGGTCGAGTCGCTTCCCCAGATTTTCCAGCGCCATCCTATCGAGCATCCGCTCTTCCTAGCTGATTTCGCTTTCCAGGAAAGTTCGAATCGCTGCCTTCGATTCCTCGCTGAATTTCTCGGAAACATCGTAGCGGCATTCCTCGCAGACGGCGTATTCCATCTAGCACTCTTCGCGGTGTTAGTGCTTGTTCACGACCCACGACTCCGAAAACAAAAAGTGGATGGCCGCACACCTTGCATGTATCGAAGGGTGTATCGGTTTCCACGGACTCGAACCATTTCATCAACTCCAGCATGTAGTGAGCTTAGAGGATAGGCTTCCTGTTGGCAATTGGTCTAAGTTTATGCAGGATACACGCCCCATCAATCTAGGTTCGCTTCGCGCTCGAATTGTTCCAACAACTCGGGAAGGGCGAGGCGGCCGCGGGAGTATTTCGCGGCGTCGGATTCGGGGAAGTCCCAGCGGCAGCGGTTGTAGCGGCGGAAGGCGGCGGGGATGTCCTTGCCGGTGCGGTAGCTTTCGCCGGCCCAGAATTGGGCTTGCGCGGTGAGCTCGTTCTCCGGGTAGGTTTTCACAAAGGTATCGAAGGCTAGACCCGCCTTGGTGTATTCCTCCAGCTTGTAATGGCATTGACCGATTCGGAACGCCATCTTTGGCGCCCATTCGTGGTTGGGGAAACGCTCGGTGAATTTCGCACCGACCGAGGCGGCGACGGCGAATTCCTCCTTCGCGTAGAAATGCTCGTTGATGCGGAGCATAACATTGGCGATAAGGGGGCTTTTCGGGTAGGTGGCGGCGAGGGTCACGTAGGCCTCCAGCGCCTCGTCGAGTTCGCCAGCCTCCTCGTGGCATTGGCCGAGCTTGTATTGCGCGTCGGGTGCGAGGTTGTGCGCGGGATGGTTGGTGACGATGGAGCGGTAGGCGGCGATAGCCTCGTCCCAGGCGGACATTTCCTGCGCGAACTGGCCGAGCAGGTAGGCGACACGCGGTGCGTATTTCGGATCCGGATAGTCCTCGCGCAACTCACGCAACACGCGCCGCCCGGCCTTGAGGTTGGCGGCGGCTTCCTCCTCGTTTTTCAGCGCGCGGTGACCCTTGAAGAGTTCGAAATAGCTCTCTGCGATGTGGAACTGGGTATGGATCGCAAGTTCCTCGTTCTTGAAAAATTTGCTGAAAGCGGCCATCTCGCCATCGGTTCCGAGCGCGACCGGGATTTTCCGCTCGATGATCGTCAGCCCGTCGGGTGTCTGCGGAACGTTGTCGAGGTAACCGACGGTGATCTCGTCGCCGAAGTGGCATTCGATCTCGCCCTTGGTGTTGCCAGGTGTTGGCTTGGCGGAGGAGAACAATGGGAATGAGGCACTGAACATGCCGCTGTGGCTCAGGGTTTCCTCGAGCTCCAATGTCTCGTCTTCGCCGGAAGCGGTCATGATGCGGACGAGCGCCTTGTCGCGGTCCGCGGAAACGTCGAGATCCGGGTCATCGAGAAGCAGGTAAAGCTTGGTGCCGACGTGGGCGATTTCCGCATCCTCCACATAATCCGTATCGGTGATGCGTAAGGTGGCGGCGGAGGAAAGGGAGGCCTTCGATGCGAGATCGGCGCCGCGCGATTCGTCCCGGTAGCTGGCGGTGAAAACGTCGTTGCCGAGGGCGTTGAGGACGATGAGCGGGGGCGCGTCCTTTTCCTCATCGCCATCAACTTCGGGGGCTTCGGCGGGTGTTGTGGCGGCGCCTAACAGCAGTGGGATCTGGCCGACGAAGCGGCCTTCGAACAGCGCTGGATTGCTTGTCGAATCGAGCATCTCGTCCGCCGGGGCGTAGGCGCGGGAAAGCTTGCACTCGATCATTGCGGTCGCGCCTTGGGTTGTTGTCACCGCCACTGTCACGCTGCTGCGGGAGTCCTTTGCCTGATCCGGATCGATCACCTCCACCGTCAGCGGCATGCGGTATTCGATTTTCCCGATAGGATCGGCGGGTGCTGTTTCACTGGCAGGTATGATTCGCGGTGCGCCGCCGACCGGAGTTTCGCTTTCCAAAATTCTAACAAGTCCATCCGTCGGGCTGTTCAACAAAACCACCGTCTCGCGATCCGACGCATGGCCGGGGAAGGTGTTCTGGGTGTCCCGGTAGCGCAGATAAACCTTGTCACCCGCTTTCACCACAAGCTTATCGCCGTCCTTCTCGGCGGCGGTGTCGATCTCCGCGAGAAACACCCCGGTCGATGCGCCGGACTCGGTGGCGAGGACATTGAAAGGCGCTTCGCCATTGAGCTGCACCGTGACCTCCACGGTGTCGCGGCCGGTGCCGGTATCGAGATCAAAATCCACGACCTCTGCGACGATACGCCCGCCGGGTTCGATGCGCAGGAGCTCCTTCCGCGAGCCTGCGACCGTGCCGCCGCCGGTTCTCTCGAAATCGTAGGAAATCGGCGTGATCGTGCCGTTGTGGTAGGTGGCGGTCAGCGATTTCTCAAGCAGGCGGTTGGGCTGGATGCCGCCCGCGGTGAGTTCGTCGAGGTAGGCGACGTTTACGGTGTCGCCGGGCGCTAGTTCGAGGATGTCGTTGTCGGCGAGTTCGAGGACGTTTTCTTGCGGCGGGATGTGCTTCACACCGCCGCCGGAGATTTCGACATTGCTGACGGCGATGGCCTCGCCGCGGTATTCGAGAAACTCGAAGTCCACGTGGCGGATTTCGCGCGCCGCCGTTTTCAGAATCCAGCGGTTTTCTTCCTTCGTGATCGCGCCGATCTCCGGTTTCCCGATTTTGGGAATTCCGGGAAGTGTTTTAAAATCCGCTGCGGCGAAGGGCAGCATCCTGACCTCGGCGGCGTTCGGGTTCTCGCGGGCACGCAGAACCTCCACGGATTTCTCTTTCGGCATAGCGATGGAAAACACCGTGAGCTGATGGATGCCGCGGCTCGCAAACACATCGGCGGTGCGTCCGCCCTCGCCGGGCGGCATGATGAGCCGTCCATCGAGCATGATCGCGGTGGTGCGTCCGGAAACTCCGATCCGCAATGCACCATCGCGTTCCTGCACCAAGGGGCCGTGCCAGATCAGGAAATGGGCGTCCTCGCTTTCCTCGGGCGCTTCCCATGAAATCGTCTCCACCGCCGTCTTTGCGGTCGGCTCGATCTTTTTTGCGGCCTCGACGATCTCGGCCCACTGGTAGGTTTCGCGGAGGTCTTTCGCTGGGATTTTGTAAGTCCGGAGCTGCATCCCCTCGTCTGGAAACTCGATGCGCGGCACTTCCGGCGCGGCAGGGAATTCCGCGAGATCGAACCACAGCCTGCCGTCGTGGCTGCCGCGCGCGCGCATGCGGACGGGCGCTTCGTTCTCGGCTTCGGGCGAGGTCAGCGTGACGGTCTCCACTTGCCGCCGTTCCTTCATGTCCACGGAAAGCGACTTGGGCGCGGCTCCATCCGGCTCGCTGCGCCATGCGGTGGCGGGGTCGTGGTCAATCACCAGCAGCGGGCTGTGATCCAGCGCGGAGTCGGAAGCCTTCGCGCCCGCCGGAAGCTCGCCGGTGCGGACGGTGCCTTGGAAAACACCGCCGTGGCTAGACGTTTCCGTGATCTCCATCCTCACCTCGTCGCCGCTCGATGCGGTAAGCCGGATGCCGACCTTGTCCGGCGCGGGCGTGAGGTCGCGGTCGCCGTCCTTGACCTTCGCATAGACGAGGTTGCCGGGCTTCACCTGATCGCCGGGACGTGACGCGGCACGCGGCAACGGCTCCTCTTTCTCGTCCTCTTCCTCGATCTGCTGTTTCAGCGTGTCGGTGAACGACTCGTCTTCCTCATCCACGATCTCGCCGCTCGCGACTTCGAGAGAGGCGTCCGAGGCGATGCGTAGGCGGGTGTTTCCGAGAAATTCGAATTGGAACTGCTTCTTGAAACCCTCCGGGTAATCCACGGTGATGATGTCGCCGCCGGTGACCTGCAGGATGCCGTCGCCGGGTTTCGCCACGCCGAGTGCCGTGGGGATTTCGGAAAGGAAAATGCCTTTGCCCGCGCCGCCGCTGGAGAGGAAGGATTGCTCGACATCGTTGCCCGGCTCGGTGCGGACTTCGACCGGGATGCGCGTGTCGCCGCGGCTGATGCCGAGATCCGGATCCTGCACGACGATGGGCAAGGCGTTGCCGGGCGTCTGCCACTGCTTCGATTCCTGGCCGAGGCGGCCGACCGTGCGCAGCGTTTCCAATTGTGTGAGAAAGCGCTGCTCGATGCCATAGACCTCGGCGAGGTTGTAGAGCGTCTCGTTGGCGAGTTCCGCATCGGGCGCATTTTCCAACACGGAAAGAAAGATGCGGCGCGCGCCCTCGTTATCGTCCTGGCGGAGGGCGAGGACACCTAACAGGAAGTTCGCGCGGATCGCGACCGCAGGCACCGGGTTTTCCGCGAGGTCGGTGAAAATTTCCGAGGCCTGGTCATACACTTTTTGCGCCATGTAGGTCTCGCCGATCCCAAACCTCGCCTCTTGCGCCTCCGGCTGATCCTTGTGGATGTTCAGCACGGTGGTGAACTCGGCGCGCGCGATATCGAACTGGCTGGCGCGCTGGTAATTCCGCGCGAGCAAAAGCTGGATGCGCGCCTTGTCGCGGGCATCGACGTTTTCCGCCTCGCCGAATTTCACCAGCCAGCCGCGCAGGATGTCCTCCGCCCGCGAATGATCCTCCGGCGTGCCCTGCGCGATGTGCGTTTCGGTGGCGAAAAGCAGCAGCTCGACGGGCAGGTCGGCGCGGTGCGTGTCGAACAAGCCCTTGTTCGCGTAGTAGGCCTCCTCGGCGAGTTCCGTCTCGCCGAGCCTTAGGTGCAGGACGATCTGGAGCAGCGGCGCGATCGGGCTGTCGGCGGGGATGTCAGCGCTGAGGCTGCCCATTTTTCCGTAGGCCTTGCGAAGCAGCGTGCGGGCGTCCGTCATTTCCTTTTCGCCGACGGAGCGGATGGAATTGAGCAGGCCGTTGAGGATCGCGGCGGCGAGCGTGTAGTCCTCCCGTGCCATCGCGGCTTGGGCGAAAGGGTAGAGGCGCGTCCATGACTCGTGGTGGGCATCAGCCATCAGGATTAGCTTCTGCGTTTCTAACAGGCGGGCGAGATCGCGCTTTTCCGGGGAAATGAGCAGCATCCCGGCCTCGGCGCTGAGCCGTCCCATTTCGAGATCGCGGATCATGCGGAATACGCGGGCTTTCGCATCGTCCGGCATCTCCTTGGAGTTGCGCGCGGACTCCAGCCAACCCCGCGCCGGCCACTCGCCCATGCCGGATGATTGGAAAGGATTCTTGCCGTCGCGCTCATGCGAGGCGGTGAGGATTTTCTCCATCGCCGCGTAGTTGCCGGATTTGAAATCAAGGTTCGCGATCTCCGCCGCGTAAACGCCCTGATGATCCGTCGCCGCCTCGTAGCGTTTCATCAGGAAAGCCCGCGCCTCGGCGGGTGCCATCATGCCCACCACTTTCAGCGCGCAGGAAACGGCATCGCGGTTCGACGCATCGAGATCCATGCGCGAGCGCCACCACGTGGCGGCCTCCGATTTCATGCCGAGCTCTGAAAGGATATCGCCGATGCGCGGTGAATGATAGAGAGGCGATTCGCTGATCTTCGATGCCTCGGCGATCCACGGCAGCGCCTTGCGGATGATGCCCTCGTCCTTCGTTTCGCAGAGGCGCAGCCAGGTGTCGGGATGCGAGGTGGACGGGGGAAACGAAAGCACGTGCCGGGCGGCGGCGAGCTGGGCTTCCTTGGCTGTTAGAAAAGACGATTCGAGCCAGCGCTGCGCGGCATCCAGATCCTTGGGAAACTCCTTGCACAGGGCCGCGTAGTGTTGGGCGGAAACCTCCTTGGAATTCCCTCCGAGATGGTGGCGAAAGACGTAAGCAAGCCGCGCGAGCAGGTGACGGCGGATTTCCGGCGACCATTGCTTGCCTAACAGCTCCTTGCATGCCTGTCCCGATTTCCCGCCATCTTCGCGGGTCTGCCGCCAGAGCTTCGTCACGGCATCATTCTGGTAATCCCGTTTCGCGTTCTGCCACTCGCGGTTGCGCTCCTTATCCGCCGGTGCTGGGTTCCATACCCGATCCTGGAAGCCCACGAGATGGGGGAAAGTCTTCGCACTCGAAACCACCGCTTTCAGGTCTTCACGGAAGGCCTCGGCGGTCGGGGCGGAGTCGTAGAGAAATTTCACGATCTCCTCCGTGAAACCATCCTCGGTGGGCGATTCGGCGAGGAAACGGCGGGCCGCCTCCCTGGCCTTCGCGGTGTCCTTCATGCGGTCGCGATAGACATCGAGCGCCAGCAGCGCGCGGAGTCTCGCGGCTCCGGCGGGGTTCTTCGCCAAGACATCAGTGAGTCCTTTCGCGGCGAGCGCATGGTTCTCGCCGCACCAGCCGACGTAGTTTCGGGCGATGTCGCGGATGTTCGAATCGAGCGGCATCACATCCTCGGCGATCGCCAACGCGCGGGTCGTGTCACCGGCCTCGGCGGCGGCTTGCGCGGAGCGGGCGAGGGGATCGTAGCGGTCATCCTTGCGCGGATAGGCGGCGATGTAACGGCGTGCCTCCGCCTCGATCTCAGCCGGGTTGGCTTTCGCGGCGAACATCGCCTCGATGAGAAAACGGTGGGCTTCGGAATCGCCTTCGCTGAGGGATTTGCGGAAAGAACCGACCGCGTTCGAATACTGCCCGAGCTGGCTTTCGAAACGGCCTTGCAGGAAGGCGATGCGCCGCGCGGAAATCGCGTCGATCTGCCCGCCGCGGCTGGTGATTGCCTTCGCGATGGGCAAGCCCTCGGCCCCTTTCTCGCTGCGTAGGGCGGACTGCATGCCCTGGATGGCGATACCTGTTAGAGTGGAGCCGGGAGGCAGCTTCGCGACCATCTCGGAGGCGAGCGCCGTGGCTTCGGCATGGGATTCCGGCTTGTCCGTGGCGATCCAGGTTTTCAGGGCACGGATGCCTTGCTCCGGCGATCCGCCGTTGCGCCAGATGGCGGCGCGCTGGGTGGCGGCGAGCGTCGCCCGGCCGGTGCGCTCGTAGGCGGTGGCGATCCGATCCCGCGCCTCGTTGGCGAGCGCGTGGGTGGGAAGAATTTCCAGAAACTGCCGGGCGGAAGTGATCACATCATCGTGCCGCGCGGTGGCGGCATAGGCGTCGATCAGTTTCAGCGTCATCTCGGCGCGCTGCGGGTGATCCTGCTGCGCGCGCGCGAACTTCGATGCCGTGCGGATCAGACCGAAGACCTGGCCTTCCTTCTCATAGATCCCGATGAGCTCCAGCATCAGCCCGGCACCGGCGGGCGAGGCCTCGGCGGTTTCCTTGAGGCGGGCTTCGAGCGCGGCGGTTTCCTCTGCTACTACGGGCTGGTAGAAGAGGAAGCTGAGAAGGAGGATAGTTTTCGGAAAGGTCATACCAGGTGAATATTTTCGTGGAGCGACAAGGAGTGGCTGCCTTCGGCTGCCAGATAAGGATGAGGATGCATGGGTTGCCGGGCAGCCGGAGGCAGCCCCTCCTTGGTTTTCAAAATCCAGCTTGGGTTAGGGCTTCGACGATCTTGTTTGCCTCGGGGGAAATCTCGCTTTCCGGGTAGTCGTCGATGAGTTGTTGGAATTTTTTCCGCGCCTCGGGTTTGCGGTCGAGTTTGTAGAGACAGCGGCCGTAGTTGAAGAGGATCACATCCAGGAAATTCGCGTCCGGATGATCGGCGAGGACATTCTCGAAGACATCGACGGCGCGCGCGTAGTCCTCCTTCTGGTAGTAGAACGCGGCCATCTTCGCCACCGCATCGCCGACCCGGCCGGAGTCGGGGAAATTTTCATAGACCTGCTGGTAGGCAGTGAAGGCGTTCTCGAAAAGCCTCGGTGCCTCGCCGCCCGTAGCTTTAAGCGCCATCGCCTCGTAGCAATCTCCGATCTGAAACTGCGCCTCGCCGCGCAAGGGGCTGTTGGGGATCTTGGCGACGCTCGCGTAGAGGTTGATCGCGCGGGTGAAATTCTCCCGCTTCCGCTCGACGTTCGCTTGCTGCAGCATCGCTTCATCGACGAAGGCGCTGGAGGGGAACTCGGCGAGCAGCTTGCGGCTCATGCCGAGGGCGAGGTCGAGCTGATCCATCGCGAAGTAGATGCGCCAGAGCTGGACATAGGTTTCCTCCAGCAGTTTCCCGCCGACCTTCTGCGATTCCGCGAGCAGATCCTCGCAGACATCGAGCGCCTCGGCGTATTTCAGGTTGGCCTTCGTGTTGAGTCCGAATTCCTTGTAATGGTTGCCGACCTCGGTGAGTGCGGAGGCCGTGCGGAGCTGGGTTTTCAGGCGCAGGTCGGCGTCGGCGATGTCCGTTTGCGTGACCCGCATCTCGCCCAGGTTTCCCTCGATGATGCGCGCCTCGGCGGTGCGGACGAGGGTGCCCTCGCCGAGGTGTAGGTCGTCGCGGTAAACGAGTCGGATCAGTTGACCGGGCTCGGCGGTGAGCGCATTTCCCTCCGCGCCGGTGAGCAGCGGGATCGCGCTGCGGAAAACGCCTGCCTGCTCCGTTTCGGTGAGATTGACCGGCATGGTGCGGAGTAGGAACAAGGGGTCGATGCGGGTTCGCATGTCCTCGCCGTCGGGGCCTTCGGTGAGTTCGCCACTAGCCACTCCGCTTGCAACCTCTTCGTCGATCTCCTCCTCCGTCTTCTGTCGGAATACCTGCAGCACGGCCTCCAGCGAATTGGCGCCAGCGGTGGTGTCTAGATCAGCGTCGGTCACTTGGATATGGAGCGGCTTTCCGATCACCGCTGCCTGCAAGTCCTGTTGGTAGGAGCCGTCTGTAATACGAGCGAAACCGTTGCCGATTACCCGCACTTCTTTTGTGACTTTTCGGTCAGTTTGCTTGGATGCCGTATGAGCGTCTTTGTAGGTGATTGTCACAAGGTCTCCGCCGCGTACTTCGAGGATGCTGTTGTCCTTGACGGACGTTCCCGAGGTGGTGGGAAGGCTGCCCAGCGCAAGGCGAGGATGCCGTCCTACGGGATCGCATAGAATGGTTTCGCTATCGCCGTTTTTCGTTGTGCAGCTGACACTGATCAGCGATTCTGGCTTGAGGATTGCGAAATCCCTGTCGTCAAGTTTCACATAAAGGCGTTTGCCCACCTCCACTTTTTCCGACATTGAGTCCTCAGCGGAAATGGCGGTGCCGACTTTTTCCAAGGCCTCGATCGCGCGGCTGTAGTGGCCTAGCTTAAAATGGCCGAGGCCGATGTAATGGTAGGCCTGATTGACCTCCGGTGCGGTGGGGAAACGCTCGATGACATCCCGCATGATCGTAAAGCATTTTCCATAATTCCCCGTTTCGTAAAAGCAGCGCCCGGAGTTCAGCACGGCATAGGCGCGAAGGGCGTCGTCTTCGTTTTCCTCGGCGGCGGCGGCCTCGTAATGCAGCCGCGCTTTGTCGAAATCCTTGGTCTCCTCTAACAGATGGTCAGCGAGCCGGAGATGCGCCTCGAAGCGGATCGCGCTGCTCGGGTAGCGCTCGATTACGGATTCCCAGATCTCCAGCGCCTTCTCGTTCTCGCCGACCTCAAGCCGCGCATCGCCGGCCTGCATCAGCTTCCGCGCCGCCCTATCCTCGATGATCGAGCCGCGTTCGGCTTTTTCTTCCTGAGCTTGGGAAACGGTGAAGAGAAGAAGGAAGAGGAACCACAACCGTAGCGCAGCGGAGATGGCCGGACTGACTAAGTTCTTATCTTCCGGCAAATGAACACGGAGGGACACGGATGAAGAAAAGAGTATCTCTGTGATGGATTTTTTTCTGAGAATGATTCGGGGGGATTCGCGTTCATTCGCGGTAGCTCTTCTCATACGAAAAGCTCGGTGATTGGTTGTGCTTCCTTGAGCACGAGGCGCATCGGGCGGCCTTGGGGGGTGATGACTTCCTTGCTGAGGTCAATCCCAAGGGCGTGGCAGAGGGTGGCGTGGAGGTCGTGGACTTTTACTGGGCGTTCGGCGGGTTCCATGCCGTCTTCGTCGGACGCGCCGATGAGAGTGCCGCCCTTCGTGCCGCCGCCGGCGACGAGGCAACTGAAGCAGCGCGCCCAGTGATCGCGCCCGGCGCCTTCGTTGATGCGCGGAGTGCGGCCGAATTCGCTGAGGACGATGACCAACGTTTTTTCCAAAAGCCCGTTCGCCTTGAGATCGGAAATAAGCGATGCGATGCCCGAGTCCATCGCCGCGGCGTGGGCGCGCATGGCGGGAAAAATGTTACCGTGGTTGTCAAAGCCGCCGCGGTTCACCTGCACGAAACGCACGCCTTTTTCCACGAGGCGGCGGGCGAGCAGCGCGCCGCGCCCGAACTCAGTATTGCCGTAACGCTCGATCGTTTCCGGCTTTTCCTCATCGATCTCGAAGGCTTTCAGCGCCGGGCTTTCCATCAGCGCGACAGCGTCTTTCAGCGCCTGCTCGGAGGCCTTGAGTTCCGTTGCGCCGAGGTTACCGGAAAGCTCCGCGTTCATCCGCTCCAGCACTTGCAAGCGCCGCATCCCGCGTTCATGGCTGATGCCTTCGGGAAACGCGAGATAGGGATCCTTCTCGCCCGGCAGTCCGACAAAATACGCCTCGCAGCGCTGGCCGAGGTATCCGGCGCGGGCGGGCTGGCCGCTGATGCTCACGAAGGCGGGGAGATCGCCGAGCGGCTCGCGCTCGTGCACCACCAACGATCCCATGCCGGGATGCAGGATATTCGGCGATTGCGGGAAACCTGTCTGCAGCTCGTATTGCGCGCGGCCATGGTCGCCGTTCGTCCCCGCGATCGAGCGGATCAGCGCAGCGTGGTGCATCTGCTTTGCGACCTGCGGGAAAATTTCCGAGATCTCGATGCCGGGCACGGTCGTCTTGATCGGGTTGAACTCGCCCTGCACCTTGCGGCCGGGTTTAGGATCCCAGGTATCGAGGTGGCTCATGCCGCCGCTGTTCCAAAAAAGGATCACGTGCTCCGCGTGGCCTTTCCCCGGCACAGCCTGCGCCATCAACCGGCTGATCGGCATGCCGAGCATCGAGGCGCTGAACATTTTCAGCATCTTGCGGCGGGTGAACTGGTAGTCGTTACAGGGTTTCATTTTTTTCTGGGTCAGGGAATGAAGCGGAATTCATTGCAGTTTAGGAGAGCCCAGCGGAGGTCGGCCATGCCTGCGTGGGGGTCTTCGGAAAGGAGGGAGAGCGCGCTGTTTTTTTCGGTGGGCGTGGGTGGGCGGGTTAGGATTTCGCGGTAGGCGTGGACGATGGCGGCGGCGGGGTCTTTCTCCAGGATCTTGTGGATCGGTTCCAGCGGGCCGACGCGTGACGCTTCGTGGGTCATGCGGCCGTTGAGCATCATAAGTTGCTGGCGCAGGGAGGAGGAGGGATCGCGGAACTCGCCGAGGCCGACGCGTTCGGGTTGGCCGAAGACGCGGAGGAAATGGGCGGGCGGGGCGGGGGTGGCCATCCGCGTCGCGCTGTCGAAGCGCGGGTTGTCATCGATCGTTTCGGTTACGGTTTTGGTCGTGTATTTCATCACCTGCCTCTCCGTCTCGCGCTTCATCGCCGCCATCTCGCGCGCCTTGATCTCCTCGTCGGATTCCTTGCGCATGGTCTCCAGTTCCGACGCCTCGCCGGGCGTGAGGATGGAGTTGAAATCCAGCTTCAGCGAGGACTCCAGATCGTATCCGTCTCCGCGCATCTTTGGTTTCTCAGCTTCCATCTGGATGGTCGGTGCTTCGCCTTCCACCATCACATACTCACCGGTCGGCACCTGCACCTGGCGGCTGATTTTTTTGCTGTTCGCTCCGGCGGGCCATTTGAAATCTTTGAGGTGCCCGGCGGTGACGATGCTGTCGTAAAGCACCTCGCCGAGCATGCGGCGTTGCGGGGTGGCGGCGAAATTTCGCTCGCTGTTCTCGCGCACTGTGAGTGGCACATCTGCCGTGAGCGGCGCGCGGCGATAGGCATCGGAAAGCGCGATGATGCGGACCAGGCTGCGTAGATCGAACCCGCTGGCCACGAACTCATGCGAGAGGAAATCCAAGGTCGATGTGTGATGCAGATCCGCGTAGGGCGAGAAATTATCCAATGGCTCGACGAAGCCGCTGCCGATCATTTCCGCCCAGACGCGGTTCACGAAAGCTCGGGCGAAGAAGTCGTTACGCGGGTTGGTGATAAGTTCTGCGAGCTTCCCACGCAGCTCGCTAGAGCGGTAAATATCGCCGTGCACATTCAATAGACGACTATCCTTTTTCGCCTCGGCGAGGACGGAATTTTCCTTTTTTCCTATTCCCGGTTCAGCGGCATCCAACAAGGCATCCAGCGATGCGTCACCGCTGCCTTCGGTGGCCTTGCGCGCCTGCTCCTCGCGGAGTTTCTCGAAACGGGCGAGGTAGCCGGGCGTGGTTTCCGCCTTCGCGGCCTTGAAGGGGAAACGCGGATCGATGGGCTTGCGCTCCTCCGGCTTTGCCTTGTCTTCCGGTGGCCAGAGGACGGTCATCTTGTCGCCCTCGGTGGTATAAACCGTGCCACGGCGCTGGTCGCCGACCTTCTTCGTTTTTCCGAAAAACGCGGCGAGGTCGTAGAAATC
>CAMAXN010000030.1 GCA_945862245.1 Prosthecobacter debontii | reverse complement strand
GGCATCGCTGCCTCCATGGGTTCCGTGCTGCTCACCGCCGGCACTAAGGGCAAACGATTCTGCCTTCCCAACTCCCATGTGATGATACATCAGGTTTCTGGTGGAGCGCAGGGCACCGCTTCCGACATCGAACGCACGATCGGCTTCATGTTTAACCTAAAGAAACGCCTCAACGGCATTCTCGCCAAACACACCGGCAAGACCGTCGAGGAGGTCGAACACGACTCCGACCGCGATAACTACATGACCGCTGAAGAATCCGTCGCATATGGACTCGTGGATAAAGTCCTCGAATCCCGCAAAGAACTTCCCGACGCGATCCAAGCGGAACTTGGCAAAAGCGAGTGATATTTCCTTCCTTGGAATTTGAAGCATGAAAGTTGAATTTTAAGCCATGGCTCGCGCATCCAATCTCACCATGTGTTCTTTTTGCGGAAAGAGTCACTCCGAGGTAAAAAAACTCATAGCAGGCCCAGGCGTGTATATCTGCAACGAGTGCGTAGATGTATGCTCCAACATTCTCTCGAAGGAACTGAACCAGCCCGAATCCCCCAGTAAAAAAGGCAAAGGCAAATCAGCCCATAAGCGCGAGGATATTCCGACCCCCGCCGAACTTCTTTTTGAACTAGACCAATACGTGATCGGTCAAGAGACAGCGAAGAAAGTCCTCTCTGTCGCCGTTTACAATCACTACCTTCGCCTCAACCAGAACAACCTTGGCGTTTCCGCCGAGTTCAAGGATGTAGAGATCGAGAAATCGAACGTCCTACTGCTGGGCTCCACCGGTTCCGGAAAAACCCTCCTCGCACGCACACTCGCTCGCGTGCTCGATGTACCTTTCTGCATCGTCGATGCCACCACCCTAACCGAGGCTGGTTACGTTGGTGAGGATGTCGAAAACATTATCCTCCGGCTATTACAGGCCGCGGACTTCGATGTAGAGCGTGCCGAACGTGGTATTATCTATGTCGATGAGATCGACAAGATCGGCCGCAAAACTGAGAACGTTTCCATCACCCGTGACGTATCTGGTGAGGGCGTCCAGCAGGCTTTACTGAAAATCCTGGAAGGCACGGTCTGTAATGTACCCCCGCAGGGCGGACGCAAGCACCCGCAGCAGGAATATATTCAGGTCAACACCGAGAAAATACTCTTCGTCTGTGGCGGCGCTTTCGTTGGACTCGAGGATATAGTCCGCCGTCGTCTCGGCAGCAAGACTCTCGGTTTCCACTCGAATAACCAGACCAACAATGACCTCGACGAGAAGACTTCCAAAATCCTCGAGAAGGTCCTTCCGGAAGATCTTCTGCACTTCGGCCTCATTCCAGAATTCATCGGACGTCTTCCCGTCATCACAGCGCTGCGCAAGCTCACCGAGGACGAACTTGTCCGCATTCTCACCGAGCCGAAGAACGCCTTGGTGAAACAATACTCCAAACAACTCGCCCTTAACAGCGTGAAGCTCCGCATCACGCGCGACGCCCTCCGCGCAATCGCAAAGCAGGCGGTTGATCGTGGAACTGGCGCACGCGCCCTCCGCTCCATTTTTGAGAAACTAATGCTGGATGTAATGTTCGATATCCCCTCCCGTGGCGATATTGAGGGTGTCTCTATTAACCGCCACGTGGTCGAGGGAACTAAGTCCCCCTCCCTGCGTCGCCGTAAGCAAGACGCGGACGCGGATGCGGCGTAATCCGCGCCGCGATTCATCCTCAACGGCGTAATCCGATCGTGACTTGTCGGTTGGGACGGATAGCCTGTAAAAATGATATCTGAAATAAGAGCGTGTTTTGGCTGGGCTTTTCTCGTTCTCTCCATTTCCCGGCTTGGTGCCACTCCCGATCATGTGTTGGTTGTGACGGAACGATTGCTGGGAACGGGCGCCGAGGGGTTCGCTATTCTGCGGGTGGAGAGGGATAATCAGGGCAGTTATTATTCGTCTAACGAAAAGCATTTTCTCGATACCTATGAGAAGAAGAGTCGGGAAGAGGGTCCTGATATTGCGACAAAGGTTTCCACGGTTCTTCTGGTGGATCAGACATTTTCCAGACATCCCGATGAGAAGGCTGATGCGCTACCCGCAGTGATAACGAACGAAAAGGCAGTTGCAGGAGAAACCACTGCACTGCCGGAGTTGCTCGCGAGGTTTCCGCAGATGCCTGAAAAATGGGAGGCGGAGAAATTTCAGAAGCTCGAAGCGCATCCAATCGGCGGTGTATGTATCGAACGCGCCAACCTGATCTGGGGAGGATGGGTCAAGGAGGCATTCGGGGTGGATAGGAACGCCGAATTCGATTGGAAGTTGGAGAAGGTGATGGAGGACTCGAACAGTCTTTTCCTAAAGGCCACCGCCGAGAATCAGACGAGATGGATCTGCCTTCTTCCAAAGACGACCGAGCAGGTGAGAGCGCGGCTTTTAATGAAAGAGTTTTATCTGGTGGCTGGCTCGTTCGACACCGAGGAGGCGGCTGTCGCCTTGGCAAGGGAGATAAACGAAGTGCGTCAGGATAAGAATTTTTTCGAATTCTCCCCAGAAGTATGGTCGGAGCGGACTCCGGCTGACAAGATACGCTACCGAGTGGTGTCCGGCCTCACGGAGGATGCGGTTGGAAGCGATTCGTCCTCCAAAGTGGAGGAAATTCTCGGTCTGGAAATCGAAGTTGCTTCCAGTTCAAGATTTCAGGATCGGATCTTCTTCGAGTGAATCCCAACGCGGCGCCGTTGGCGTGGCGGCAGAGATGCCTTGCGGGGCTTTCAATCCTTCTTCTTAAGCAGTGGAAAGAGCACCACATCGCGGATCGTCGGTGCGCCGGTGAGCATCATCACGAGGCGGTCGATGCCGATGCCGATACCACCAGCGGGCGGCATGCCGTGCTCGAGGGTCTCGATGAAATCGTAATCCACCTTCTGCTCCTCCTCGCCGCCGGCCTGGTGCTCGAGGCGCTCGCGCTGGAGGTCGGGATCGTTAAGCTCGGAGTAACCGGGTGAGATTTCTTGGCCGTTGATGATGAGTTCGTAAACCTCAACCGTCCTGCCGCCGGGTGTGACTTTTGCTAGCGGAACCAACTCGCTGGCGACGCGCGTGACGAAACAAGGATCAAAGGTGTGCTCCTCGACTTTTTTCTCAAAAACCTGCTGGATGACCTCGTAGTCCTCCATCGCTTCGGAAAGCTGCACACCCATCTCTTCGCATTTCGCGCGGCGCTGCTCCGGGGTGATGTCGAAGAAATCATAGCCCGCCGCGCCCTTGATAAGGTCATGGTAGTTTGCACGTTTCCAGGGACGTGTGAGGTCGATGGTGCGGGTGACGGTGCCATTCTCTTCTTTGTGCTCGATCTTCAGTCCGCCACAGAATTTCTCCGCAAGTTGGCAGGTCATTTCCTCGACAAGGTTCGCCATCTCTTCGAAATCGGAGAATGCCCAATACGCCTCGAGCATGGTGAACTCGGGGTTGTGGCGACGCGAAATGCCCTCGTTACGGAAGTTGCGGTTCAGTTCGAAGACCTTTGTAAAACCTCCTACCAAAAGGCGCTTTAGAAACAACTCTGGAGCGATGCGTAATGTTAGCGGCATGCCGAGTGCGTTGTGGTGGGTTTCGAAGGGTCGAGCCGCCGCTCCCCCGGCAACGGATTGAAGCATAGGAGTTTCTACTTCCAGGAAGTCCCGAGCATGCAGAAAAGAGCGGATCTCCGCGATCATCTTCGAGCGTGTGATGAACAGTGCAGCGCTTTCAGGATTACCGATCAGGTCGAGGTGGCGTTTGCGGTATTTCGTCTCCCGGTCGGAGAGTCCGTGGAACTTGTCGGGCATCGGGCGCAAGGATTTCGAGAGCACGGTAAAGGACTCGACTTTGATCGTCGGCTCGCCGGTGCGGGTGGTGAAGGTTACCCCGGTCACACCGACCCAGTCTCCGCGGTCGAGGCACTTCCAGATCGCGGCCTGGGTTTCATCTAGATCCTTTACGCTAAGGTAGCACTGGATCGCGCCGTGGGCATCGCCGATGCTGAAGAAAACAGATTTTCCCATGTCGCGCAGCGCGATGATGCGGCCTGCGGTAGTGACATTTTTTTCATCCGCAAAACTGGCTTTGAGATCCGCCGGGGAAATCGTGGTCTCAAATCGGGCACCGAAGGGATCGACCCCAAGGGCGCGCAGCTTAGCGAGCTTCTCGCGGCGGACGGCGATAAGTTCGGCCTCTGTGGACTGAGGTTGCGAGGATATTTCAATCATACAGCAATAGCGGTAACGGACGCTGTGTGTCGGAGCAAGCATATCGTGAGCGTATCATCGTAAGCCGGGCTTGCGGGTCGGCGATCAAGCGGATAGTTCTTTATTATGTTGGATGAGATTCGCGCGTTGCTGAAATTGCAGGATAGAGACAGGCGCTTGATCGCTTTGAGAAAAGAACTGGCGAAGCTACCCCAGGAAGAAGCTCGGGCTAAGGGTAAATTGGCAGGAGACACTGCCGCCCTTAAAAAGGCTCACGATGAACTGCTCGCCTCTGAGCTTACCGTGAAAAAGATCGAACTGGATGCCGAGACGCGCCGCACAACGATCAAGCGGTTGAAGAACCAGCAATTTGAGACAAAGAAAAACGAGGAATTCAATGCCTTAGGTCATGAGGTTACGCGTTACGAAAAGGAACTCGACGAGTTTGAGACGCGCGAGTTAGAGGCGATGGATTTGGTAGACGATTTTCGAAAAGCTTACAAGGAGGCCGAAGTGCTTCTCGCCAAAACACAAAAGGTTGTCGATGAAGATTTGGCCACGATCAAGCAGCGCCATGGGAATCTCGAATCCCAAGCCTTTGAGGTGCAGGCGGAGCGGGAAAAACTTGTAAAAGAATGCCCAGAAGCTCACCTACCCCTATACCAGAAACTCATGATATCCAAGGACGGCAAGGCTATAGCCAGCCTCCGAGACGGCAAGTGCACCTGCTGCCACATGAAGGTGATCGCCTCCACTAGCATCGCGGTACACGCGGAGAAAGAGGTCACACAATGCGAAAACTGCGGGTGTATTCTTGCGATGGATGAATGATACGCACGAGCTTGAAGGTGATGTGCTCAAGGGCGTTTCACGTTCCTTTTACCTGAGCCTGCGCTTCCTGCCCGCCCCAATGCGAAGACCCGTAAGCATCGCCTATCTCCTAGCGCGTATCAGCGACACCATCGCCGATTCCGCGGCGGTTCCAGCGGCAGAGCGAACAGCATTCCTCGATCTCCACGAGAGACAGGTCTTAGGTCTTACCGAAGGTGCTCCGTGGCCTCTGCGCCTGATTGACGGCATACCCGACCCGAAGGAAAAGCGTCTACTTGTTAACCATATCCAAATTCTCGAGGCACTTCATAGCATCGAACCCGTAATCCTTTCACTGATTCACGAAGTTCTCGCCACTATTATCGGAGGCCAGAAGCTCGATCTGGAGCGCTTCGGAAATGCGTCTTTGGAAAACATCATCACCTTACCGAATGACTCGGCGCTCGAAGATTACACGTGGCAAGTTGCTGGTTGCGTAGGGATATTCTGGACAAAGCTCGGCTTCGCAACACTCGGCGATCGATTTTCCAAAGCACCTCATGAGCACTTACTCAAGCTCGCCGCCGAATATGGCAGCGGCCTGCAGTTAGTGAACATTCTCCGCGATCTCCACGCCGATTTCCGCGCTGGTCGCTGCTACCTGCCCGTTGCGAATCCCCATGACGAAAATATACTTATGACCGCCTTCCAAGCTTGGCGAGAAATTGCGCTGCGCCGTATTGGAAGTGGAACGGAGTATTCAAAACACTTGCGCTCCAAGCGGCTCCGCATAGCCAGTTCACTGCCCGCTTTAATCGGAAACGAGACCTTGGCGATGTTAGCTGGTGTCACTATGAATAATCTCGAGAAAGTCATACGCGTACCTAGAAAACGTGTCTATTCCCTGCTCCTTGGTACTTTACTCCGGCGTTGATATTGTCCGGTTTTGTCTGTTTACATGGTTTTTTATTCAAGTTGTTTGACAAGCTGAGCGCGAGACGGGAAAAACTCCCCGACCTATGAGTAAAATGAAACTTCATAACGCAATGTGGCCAGGACTTGTCGGCAAGGAGCCAGGCACCGACCACCCACCGATTTCCCTCAAGCACATGCTCGACCTCACTGCCGCCGCCGATGTGAACGGTCGCAAATACGATGGTATGGATCTTTTCATTTTCCACCCGCATACCGATCCGGATGCTTCTGATGAAGAAATCCGTAAAATGGCTGATCTGATTGCATTGAAGGGTCTCTCCGTCGGTTCGCTCGTTGCACCCGTCTGGCCAGGAACGGTCGGCGGCCCCGCTTTCGGCTCCGATGAGGATCGCAAGAATTTCGTCCTCGCCGTCGAGAAAACCTGTCGCATTGCGAAAATCCTCAACGAGCATGGTGTCCGCAAGTCTGGCATTATCCGCGTCGATACTGCAGGCGGCACCGCCGATTTCGCGAAAGATATCGTGGGCAACACCGCCAAGGTCGCCCAAACATTCCGCGAGGCGGGCAAAGTTGCCGAGCAGTTCGGTGAGCGCATCGCTGCAGAAGGCGAAATTTGCTGGGGTGGATTCCACTCATGGAAAGCCGCAGTAGATAGCCTCGAGGCCACAGCCATGCCTGGCGTAGTCGGTTTCCAAGCGGATCTCGCCCACACCTACCTCTACCTCATGGGCTACAACGCACCCGAGGCCGCTCTCCTGAAGGAAGGCTACAGCGATGCCGAGTTCTGGGTCGCATACAAGATCATGACCGATGCGCTGCGCCCATGGACGATTGATTTCCACGTCGCGCAGAACGACGGCTCCGTCCACGGCACCGGCTCCCACGACAAGACCGGTCGCCACTGCCGCGCCGACGACCCGAACGGCAAACTCGATATCGCGAAATGTTCGACCTATTGGCTGCAAGGCGCCGCCGAACGCGGCATCAAACACATCTGCTGGGACGGCTGCATGTTTGATAACTCTGTCCTCGAGGATGCCACCACTTGGAACGCCATTCTCAGGTCGATGATCGACGTGGACAACGCCCTCTGATTCGAAGCTCTACCCTACCAATTATGTCTAAGAAAGAAATACGTATCGGAATCATAGGCTACGGCTTCATGGGTCGCACCCACTCGAACGCCTATTCGCAGCTCAGCCACTTTTTCGACACTCAGCACGTCCCCGTCCGCCAAGCGGTATGCGGCCGTGATGAGGCAAAAGTGAAAGCCTTCGCTGAAAAATGGGGCTACTCGTCCTATGAAACTGACTGGCGTAAGCTCGTGAAACGCGAGGACATCGATGCGATCGACATCTGTACACCTAACGACTCCCATGCTGAGATCGCGCTGGAGTGCATCAAGCACGGCAAAATGATCCTTTGCGAAAAACCCCTCGCCCTTAACGGCCAGCAGGGTGAGCAGATGGTCGAGGCCGTGGAGAAATTTGGACTGCCGAATCTGGTCTGGTATAATTACCGATTCCTCCCAGCAGTCACACTAGCAAAAAATATTGTCGATGCTGGTGAACTCGGCCGCATCTTCCACTACCGCGCGAACTTCCTCCAAGACTGGACAATTTCCGAAGAGCTTCCACAAGGCGGTGCAGGCCTCTGGCGTCTCGACGCAGCGGCAGCCGGATCAGGTGTCACTGGCGACCTCCTCGCCCACTGCATCGATACCGCCCGCTGGATCAACGGTGACATCGTTTCTGTATCCGCGATGACCGAGACATTTATCAAGGAGCGCGTCCACACCGCCACTGGCGAAAAGCAACCCGTCACTATCGACGACGCCTGCGCCTTCCTAGCCCGCTTTGAAAACGGTTCGCTCGCCATCTTCGAGTCCACCCGTTATGCCCGCGGTCACAAGGCGCTCAATACCTTCGAAATCAATGGAGCGAAGAAATCCCTCGCCTGGGATCTTCACGACATGAATTACCTCACCTACTTCGACCACGGCGTCCCCGGCGACCGCCGGGGCTGGAGCAGCATCCACTGCTCCGACGGCGATCATCCCTACGCAGGTAACTGGTGGGTTCCCGGCCTCTGCCTCGGCTACGAGCACTCGTTCACTCACGAACTAGCAGAGTTTTTAAAATCCCTCGACGATCCATCCGCTGAGAAGCGTTACCCCGACTTTCGGCACGCCCTCGGCACTCAATACGTCTGCGACGCCGTCCTCGAGTCGGCAAAGACAAAGCAATGGGTTGATGTGAAGAAGGCCTGACCGACTCGCCTGTAATCATTTTAAATTCCCCGCTTGGCCGATGCCGGGCGGGGAATTTTTATGCCATGCAGGCGGATTAACGGTTATGACCGCTGGCGGAACCAGCCGGTGATGCTGGTTCGCTGTTTGGTTGCGGGAAGCACTTCATGCCAGAAGTCCTCGGCCATGAAACAGACCATCGTTCCCATACGCGGCTCGATCAACTCGTAGCAACCATTAGGCCCTGCTGCGCTTGTCCAGAGTTTCAACTCACCCCCATCGCCAGTCTGCCAGCCCTCGTTGAGGTAGAGGATGATGGTGACAATCCTATCGCTAGTGCCTGTATGGCGATCGAGGTGCGCTTTATAATACGCACCCTGCTGATAAATCGCGAAATGCCCCTCAAAATCGAACAAGCCGAGGAAAAACCGTTCGTTAAGTGCGAGTCGCAAGGTTTCCAGATTGGCGAGATACCGCATTTGATGAGCTGAAGCCTTGCAGGGTTGGATCCACATGACTTCATCGCGCCGGATGTCCTCCCTGACTTGCAGCGATTCTCCGCGACCCACGCCCGCCTGATGGAATGCACCATCTAGGTAGGATGCCTTGCATTCTTTTTTCAAATCGAGGCCTTCCGCACCACTCAGGGACATCGGCAAAACCGCCCAGCCCACTGTAGCCATCGCATCGAGAAATTCTTTCGCTGGTGCGTAGAGCAAAATGGCAGGATGCAATGGGAGATTTTTCCGAGTTGTGTGGGAAAATCGAAGAGAGGCTAGGCTGGCACGTAAACCTCCGCCCCCGCTTCTGCAAATTCCTTGGATTTCTCCTCCATGCCCTTTGCCAGTGCCTCTTCCTCGGCGATGCCTTGGGCCGCAGCATATTGCCGCACGTCCTCGGAGATTTTCATTGAGCAGAAATGCGGGCCGCACATGGAGCAGAAGTGCGCAGTCTTCGCGCCTTCTTGGGGGAGAGTCTGATCATGGAACTCGCGGGCGGTCTCGGGGTCAAGGCCGAGGTTGAACTGGTCTTCCCAGCGGAACTCGAAGCGGGCTTTTGAGAGGGCGTTGTCGCGGTATTGAGCGCCGGGATGGCCTTTCGCGAGGTCGGCGGCGTGGGCAGCAAGTTTGTAGGTAATAACCCCGTCCTTCACGTCCTTCTTATTGGGGAGGCCAAGGTGTTCCTTGGGCGTGACGTAGCAGAGCATCGCGCAGCCATACCAGCCGATCATCGCCGCGCCGATGCCTGAGGTGATATGGTCGTAGCCAGGAGCGATGTCGGTGGTGAGCGGCCCGAGCGTGTAGAAGGGCGCCTCGTGGCACCACTCGAGCTGCTTGGCCATGTTTTCCTCGATCATGTGCATCGGCACGTGACCGGGGCCTTCGTTCATCACCTGGCAGCCCTTTGCCCAAGCGCGGGTAGTGAGTTCACCCTGCACTTGGAGCTCGCCGAACTGCGCCATATCATTCGCGTCGGCCAAAGAACCTGGGCGCAGGCCGTCGCCGATAGAGAAGCTCACATCATAAGCCGCGCAGATGTCGCAGATTTCATCCCAATGGGTGTAGAGGAAATTCTCCTTGTGGTGGGAGAGGCACCACTTCGCCATAATTGAACCGCCACGGGAGACGATGCCGGTCATGCGGCTGGCGGTCATCGGGACGAAGCGGAGGAGCACGCCGGCGTGGATCGTAAAATAATCGACGCCCTGCTCGGCCTGCTCGATGAGAGTGTCGCGGTAAAGCTCCCAGGTGAGATCCTCGGCCTTGCCGTTCACTTTTTCCAAAGCCTGATAGATCGGCACCGTGCCGATGGGCACCGGCGAGTTACGCAGGATCCACTCACGGGTGGCGTGAATGTTTTTCCCAGTGGAAAGATCCATGACGGTATCCGCGCCCCACTTCGTGGCCCAGCGCATTTTCTCCACCTCCTCCTCGATGGATGAGGCGACGGCGGAGTTGCCGATGTTCGCGTTGATCTTCACGAGGAAATTCCGACCGATGATCATCGGCTCGCATTCAGGGTGGTTCACATTTAGCGGGATAATCGCACGGCCTGCTGCGACCTCGTTGCGGACGAACTCCGGGGTGATCTCCAACGGGATGCGCTGCGGGAAACGCTTGAAGATTGCGGGCGTGTAGGGGCTGTCCGGAGATTGGTGAGAACCGGCATGTTGTTTGTTGAGATCGTTGCGTACAATGTCGTCCGCCATGTCCGAGATCCTTGAGCGGCGCATGTTTTCGCGGATCGCGATGAATTCCATCTCGGGAGTGATAATCCCATTGTCGGCATACCATTTCTGAGTGACGGGATGATCCTTTGCGCGCAGAGGTTGGCGGCGCTCTGCCGTGAGGCCGGGAAACTCGATGAAGCGATTTGAGCGCTCTGATTTCGATGCGAACTCCGCGTGCTTCTCTGTCAGATATCCGTTGTCCTGAGGTAGCACCTCACGTCCGTCGTAAGACTGAACATCATCGCGTTTCAGAATCCACTCACGACGCAGTGGCGGCAAACCATCCTCGGAAGTCCCCCTAAAACTGGGATCACCCCATGGGCCGGAGCAATCATAGACGCGAACGGGTTCGTTTTTCTCGGTGCGACCGTTGAAAGATTTCGTGTCGTTGAGCGTGATCTCGCGCATCGGTACTTTCACCTCTGGATGAATCTCGCCGGAAACATAGATGCGGTTGGAGGCGGGCAGCGGGGCGCGGGATTCGTCGTGTTTCGTTTCCGTGCCGGTGGTTTCTTCGGGGCTGATCATCGTGGTGTGGTTTCGGGGCAGATCGGAAACCGGCCGGAAACAGGAAAGCCACCGTGGCTCGCCCGACTCCCTCCGGCGGCATGACCCGCGTCAGGTTCGAAGGGTTTTTCCCGCGCGTCGGAAAATCTCGGCCAACCGTTCGGATAGCTCCCCTGTCTTGAGATATATCTTCGGCGTGAGAGTGGAGCCTGTCAAGAACACGGAACGGGTGAGACGAGTCGCTTCGCCCGCACCTGAAGTTTGAAAACCAAAAAATCAGATCTTCACGTTCCATCGTAGCAGACGGCCCCAGCTGTTCCACTCAGTGGTAACCACGTTGCCGTCGTTGTCGAAAGTGGCGCCGTGAGGCGATGTAGTGATGCCTTCGCGCCATTTTTCGGGGGCGACGCCGTTGGTGTTAAATTCCGTGGGGTTATCGTTCGCGCCGAGACGCTTGAGGACTTTTCCATCCTTGTCCAGGATGCTGATGCCGCTGGCGAGCTGGGCGACGCAGACCAGATCCCCGTGGAAATCGACGGTGCAGGGCTTGAGAATTCCGGTGGCGTAAACGCTGAGGAAATTGCCTTCGAGATCGAGGTGTATGAGGCGGTCGTTCGTGCGGTCGCAGACAAGGATGCGGGCAGGCTTGAAACGGTTATCGAATGCGAACTTGTGGGCGGTGTTGAGATTCCATGGCTCACCTTTGCCGGCCGTTGCGCGCTTGAACTTGCCGTCGGCTCCGAATATTAGGAGGCGGTCGGAGGCGTAACCGTCGATGAGATAGATGTCACCGTTAGGCGCGCGGTCGGCGTGGGTGAGCGCGAACTTAGTTCCGATCTCGGCGGGGATCGCCGAAAGCGGGATTTCCTGAAGCACATCTCCTGCCGTTGAGAGCTTGAGGAATGCCGTGGTTTTGTCGCCGAGGCAGGCGGCGTAGATCACGTCCTTGCCGTCTTCCTTTACCATTGTGAAACCATGAAAATTGTTGCGAGCGTTGGGAAGGTTGCGCAGGTATTTTCCGGACGCATCATAAACCTGCATTCCGCTCTTCGGTCCACCGACCACGGAAACATAGAAATTCCCTTCAGAGTCCACGTCGATCTCCCCGTGGGAATCGCCTATGGTCTCCTGCCCCTCGGGAACGGTAGGCCATCCTTTGACTAAATCGTATTTATGGGCACTGGCGAAAGTGATGAGCGCGGCGGTTATGATTAGTGCGTGTTTCATATTGTTGTGGATTTTAATAACGGAATGTTCTGCGCGATCTTGCAAGCAGATGTGGTTGCGTCGAGAACGGAACACCTAAAAATCGCTATTCTTTGAAAACGGGACTTTTCCAAATTCAGGCGCACTTCGGGCAGACTCCAAAAAACTCCAGCTCGTGGTAGAGGCGGCGGTATCCGGTTTTCTCGCGGATCTGATCCTCCAGTTCGTGGACGGGACATGGTGCTTTGATCGATTCGATTTTGCCGCAGCCGGTACAGATCAAGTAGTCGCTGTGCTTGCCGGGCTGGAGCAGGGTGAAAAAGGCGGCGCGTTCGTGTAAACCCAAACGGCGTACGATGCCGTGCTCGCTGAGGCGCTGGAGCAGGCGGTAAACTGTGGCCTTGTCGCATTGGTCGGTTAGGCGCTCAGATGAGGCTAGCTCCGAGAGGGTCATAGGCCGATTAGCCTCGAGCAAGGTGGCTATCAATTCCTCAAGCGCTTTCGTGCGGCGGAGGCCGACTTCTCGGCAGCGAGCTATGGCTTGTTTGATTGGGCAATGCGACATTGGTTTAGAAAAGTCTGGACTGGGTATCCTCCGGTTTCAAGGGTGGAGGCGACGCACCAATCTTTTCGTAGGCGGCAGGCATTGCGGTGCGTCCGCGCGGGGTTCGCTGGATGAAACCCTGCATGATAAGGAATGGCTCGTGGACTTCCTCCAGGGTCGCCGCGTCCTCGCCGCAAGCGACTGCGACCGAATTCAGCCCCACCGGGCCGCCTCCGAACTTATAGATGATGGCCTCAAGGATGCGCTTGTCCATTTCATCGAGGCCATCGGAATCGATCTCGATCATGGCAAGGGCGGCGGCGGCGTTTTCTTGGTCGATAACGCCTTTCCCGCGCACCTGCGCGAAATCCCGGACCCAGCGCAGCAGGGCGTTGGCGACACGGGGGGTGCCGCGCGAACGGGCAGCAATCTCCAGTGCTCCGAGGCGATGGATTTCCGTTTCCAAAAGACCTGCCGAGCGATCGATGATGTCGGCGAGTTCCTCGCGATTATAATAATCAAGCCGGTTAATCAATCCGAAGCGTGAGCGTAGCGGCGCGGTAAGCATCCCGGAGCGCGTCGTCGCACCGACGAGGGTGAAACGCGGCAGGTTGATCTGGACGGAGCGCGCCGAGGGGCCGGAGTCGATGATAATATCGAGCCGGTAGTCCTCCATTGCTGGGTAAAGGTATTCCTCGATGGCCGGGTGGAGACGGTGGATCTCGTCGATAAAAAGGATATCGCCTTTTTGTATGTTCGTGAGAATGCCGGCGAGATCGCCCGCCTTCTCGATCTGAGGGCCGGAAGTCGTGTGCATCTGTGTTCCAGCTGCCTTAGCGATTAGATTTGCCAGCGTCGTTTTCCCCAAGCCCGCTGGTCCGGAGAGTAGAACGTGGTCGAGCACGTCGCCGCGCTGTTTTGCCGCCTCCAGCATCAACAGGACACGATCCTTCACCTTCTCCTGTCCGATGAATTCGGAAAATGCGGGAGGTCGCAGCGAGACATCGAACGGGGTCTCGGGAGCGGTGGTGGTCTGCTTGTAGAAATTTTCGGGCATGAAAAGCTGACCACTTCTACCCCAAAGACGCGATAGCGCAAAGGCTAGGGTTTCGCAAAATGAGGAAGCCTTATCTTGAGACTCTTGGCTCTACGACCCGCAGGTGCACCCACTGATCCTATGCGAAGCGCTCGGACTCGCCAATCAAGGCGTTACCGGAAATCCTTGTAAATGTGGGGGCGGCCGAGGTGGCAGGAAGTTTCAGCACTGAGTTTTTTAACGAGGTAGGGTTGGACGGTGGTACGGTGCGCGACGTCTCCGTCCTAATATAATTTTTCACAGTTACGACGGTATAGACTACGGGTTTTAGACCATACGCTTAACTTTTACGTTCCAGTCGAAAGATTTTTCGCGCAAATTAGGACAAAAAGAAGCGGGTTGCATCGGCAGAAATGATAGGAAATGATAGCGGCATGTTGGCACGACGCGATTTCATGAAGGCCGGGGTTCTCGCCACCGGGAGTGTTTTAGTTTCCGCAAAGATCGCGAACGCGCAGGAAGTGATCGCATTCAAGTTGCCGGATCTGGGCTACCCTTTGGATGCTATGGAGCCGCATATCGATGCCACCACGATGGGAATCCACCACGGCAAGCACCACGCTGCCTACATCACAAACCTGAACACCGCGGTTGCCTCCTCGGATGACCTGAAGGGCAAAACCATCGAGGCCCTGGTCGGAGATCTCGGTGCAATCAAGGACGCGAAGTTAATGGCGACCGTGCGCAACAACGGCGGCGGCCACTGGAACCACACATTTTTCTGGGACTCTCTCTCCCCTGCAGCGAGGTCCGGCAAGCCCTCCGACGATCTCACCGCCGCGATCAATGCCTCATTCGGCTCCGTGGTAAAAATGAAAGAAGCCTTCGCCGTCGCTGCGATGACCCGTTTCGGCTCCGGCTGGGCATGGCTTATCGAAAAGGACGGCAAGCTCGCCATCACCAGCACGCCGAACCAGGACGCGCCGATGATGAAAGGAATGGTGCCCGATACGGAGATCGGCAAGCCTCTGCTCGGAGTGGACGTTTGGGAGCACGCCTACTATCTAAAATATCAAAATAAGCGCGCTGATTACGTAGCCGCGTTCTGGAATGTGGTGGACTGGAGCGCAGTATCAAAGAGGCTGGGTTAGCACTTCGCCACTTGATCTAAAATGCCGTTTACGAAGCGTCCGGAGTCATTGGTGCCGAAGCGTTTTGCCAGTTCAATGGCTTCGTTTATGACAGCCTTGGGTGGGGTGTCGGTGCGTATCAGTTCGTAGGTAGCGAGGCGCAGAATAGCACGATCCACGGGGTCGATGCGGGCAGGAGAGAAGTTCTCAATAATGGTAGCGAGCTTCGCGTCGATCTCCCCTTTCGCGGTGAGAATCGCGTCTACAAGGTCGTCGGTGCGGGTGCGGAGAGCTGCGATCTCAGATTTCGATTTGCGGAGTTTCGCGAGATCCGCTTGGTCGGGGAAATTCTCGGGTTGCTCGATCATACGCAGACGCTCGGAGATACGCTGAAGTCGTCGGATGGAGGCTGAGACGGGTTCCAGATGGGCTTTTAGGGCGGGGAAATCAACGGCGCTGCACAAAAACTGGTCGCGGTGGAAGGCAAGATCGCGGTCGGTTTGGAAAAAGCTTTCGAGAGCATCTGCAAAATCATCATCAACATAGGAGGCATCGCTTGATTTCGCATACTTGCCGAGTTTTGTGAAGGCGATGCTCCATGAAGACTCGAGGGTAAGGATGCGCGTGAGAATCTCCTTTAGGGACTCCAGCTGCGGAAAAGCGGTGACATATATGAGTGCAGGTTGGGCGCGGGTGATAAACTCGGCGAGCCTTTCCTCGCGGCCGTGAGCGAGGTGGTGCACAGCGCGTAACGTGGCGACTTGGAGATTGTGGCGTTCCGCTTCCGTCAGAAACTCCCAGAACGGCTCGCGCAATGCGGCGGGATCTGTCCCTCCTTCGAGGTCGGAGCAGTAAAGGAACTGGATGGCGGATTCTCTAATTTGCCTACGGCTCAGCATCTCTACTTGTATTAGCGTTGGACATCCATAGATATTGATTTCTCAATCTGTGCGAAGATCTCGATCATGTTTGCAGCGGCTTGGGCAGCCTCACGGCCACGGTTCTTAGTGTCACCAAGGCAGCGCTCTTGAGCTTGATTCTCGTTATTCACCAGAAGCACTTCGTGGATGATCGGGATGCATTGTTGCACGGCGATACCTTGCAGGGCTTCTGTAATGCTGGTAGCGACAAGATCTGCATGTTGTGTCTCCCCACGTATGATCACGCCAAGAGCAATCACACAATGAAACTTTTGGCGTTCGAGCAGCTTCGCCACCGTCACTGGTATCTCAAATGCGCCGGTGACGCGAACCAGGTCGATGCGTGCCATAGGGATGATTTCGTCGAGTTCATCGATGGTGTGAGCGACGAGGGCATCAGTGAAATTTTCGTTATATTTCGAAGCAACGACGCAGATACGAACTTTCTGGGTATTAACCCTAGGCTTGGGTTGTAGAGCACTGGACATAATTTCCGTATGAGGCCCTCGTAGGGTAAAGTCAATCGATGGTAGTAAAAATACCGCGTACTGGATGAACTCGCTTTAGGCTTTACGTGGCGTCGGTGCCGTTTACATATGACTTCACCTCTTACCTAACCTAGCTTATCGGAAAAACAACAATACCCAGTCAACCACCATGGATATTCAAATTGCCACTCTTTGCGACTTCGCCGCCGACTACAACGGTAAGCTTGTCATATCTGGAACCTTCGACACCCTTGCCGCCCGCGCTTTGCCGGTGGTGCATCCGGCATGTGCGCTGGCCATGCGCTTCTGCTTCACGCAGGAGGATAACGGACGCCACAAGCTTTCCATTAACATTATCAACGAGGACGGTGAGTCACTTGATCCAAACAACATGCCAATCAAGCCAGATTTCGACATTCAACTCCCCAACGGCGCGCCTTTTCTCACCCGCAACATGGTTATGAACCTGCAAGGCCTCCGATTCCCCGACGACGGTATCTACTCCATCGACATCGGCTACGACGACGAGATTCTGATCCGTTTGCCGCTGCGCGTAGTGAAAGTGAATGCCGAGGGCAAATCCGAATAAGCTAACCATCTCTTTACGAAATGCTCTCCCGGCAGCGGCGTGGCGTGTTTTTCGAGAATGAAAGGTTGCGCTCACGGTAGTTGGGGCTTTTTTGGGTTGTATGGAAAAAATGTTCGATTGCGCAATGGTGACGGGGGCTTCCTCGGGGTTAGGTGAGGAGTTTGCCAGGCAACTCGCGGGGAGTGTGGGAAAACTGGTTCTCGTTGCGCGTAGGGTCGAAAAGCTGGAGCGTATCGCGGAGGAGTTGCGCGGGGCTTTCCCGCGCACTGCGGTGATGGTGATCGTGGCGGATTTGGCAAAACCGTGTGAAAGACTTTCCGCGATGGCGGAGGCTTCGGAGGCGGGCTTTACGCCCGACCTACTGGTGAACAATGCGGGACTCGGGGATTACGGTGAGTTCGTGACGGCAGAGTGGCGGGACATAGAGGCGATGCTGAGGGTAAACATTGAGACACTGACTCATCTGAGCCATCTCGCCGCACCGCATATGATACACGGGGGCGGAGGTGGAATTCTCAATGTTTCCTCGCTCGCAAGCACGCTGCCGATCGCAGACTTCGCTGTTTATGCGGCCACGAAGGCTTACGTAAGTAGTTTTTCGGAAGCGCTGAGAATCGAGCTACAGGAGTACGGCATCCGGGTGATGGCGCTGTGCCCCGGGCCAGTAAAAACGGAGTTCGGCGAGGTCGCGCGGCGGGAGGGTAATACTGAAGGGATGCCGGCCCACGCGCTTTTTTATGTTTCCAAGGAACAGGTAGTAAAAGAGGCACTGCGCGGCATGGAACGCGGCTGCGCTAGGGTATTCCCCGGTCTAAAAATCGCTGCGGCTGGCCTACTTATTGGGGCGCTGCCGTTGTTCCTGATGCGGGTTGTGGTGGCGCGGCGGTGGCGAAGATAAAGCAGCAGATTGGCTTTTCATTTCAAGCCAAATGGCTATTATGTACTTGTGCGTTCGCAAGTGTCCATTGCATCCGGAATCGTTGTGGCGGCGATTTTCTCTTGCACCCCGATCGGCAGACCTACGGGTGCCCCCCCTTCCGGAGGCGGCGGTGTTTCTATGTCCGCTATGATGCGTGATATAAGGCTCAAGATGGATCTAGTGCCACGCGGCACGCACGGGCGGAAGGTAGTGAGACCAATGAGTCCACGCTATATCACAATACACAGCACTCAAAACTGGACGGCCGATGCTTGGCGCCATTCTCTGGCGTTGAAGCGCGGCGCCTTGCGTGCGCCGAAGCGCCGGGGCGGTAATCGCATCGGATACCTAATCTGGCATTTCACGGTGGATGATAAGGTGGCCATCCAACACATGCCGACTTCGGAACAGGGCGAGCACGCGGATTTTGACGGTCCGGGCAACCGCTACTCGATCGGGATCGAGATGTGCGAGCATCGCGGATCGAGTCGTTCGGCGACCGTTGAGCGGACGGCAAAGCTTGTGGCTTTGCTCATGAAAAAACAGGGCATCCCTCTGAATAACGTAAAGCCCCATTATCATTGGCCGCGGCGAGGAGCGAGCCCGCAGAACAAGAATTGCCCCCATTTCCTTTTGGACAATGGCAGACCCGGCGCGAAATGGCGGGCGTTCCTAGGCCAAGTGAACTACCATTACCGCAGGCTCGAATGACATTCCCTTTTTCCCACGGTAGCCCCGGAAACGACCTGACTGTGCTGGAGCCAGCCGTCCATTACGTCTGCCAGCGGTGCAACGCCTGCTGCAGATGGCCTGGCGACGTTCGGTTATCCAAGGGTGAGATCACGGCGATCGCTGATTTCCTTGGGATGCAGGAGTGCGATTTCATCTCCCGGTTCACTCGCCTGAGGACGAACCGTACAGGGCTGTCCCTATTGGAAAAGGAGAACCATGAGTGCGTGATGCTTGTGGACGGAGGCTGCCGCATCCATCCCGTAAAACCTTCGCAATGTGCCGGTTTTCCTAATAAATGGAACTTCCCCCGCTGGCGCGATACCTGCGAGGCGATCCCCGTTCCCATTTCTCAAGTGACAGAATGATAAAATTACCTCTTCAAAACTGGTTATAATTGGTAGTTTAGAGGGTATGTGCAAATATTAGTGCGTAGTATGAACTAATGTCCATGCCGAAGAAACTAAAATCTAGCAACCCGCGTATCCTTATTGTTACGCCGGAGATTACTTATCTTCCGGCAGGCATGGGCAATATGGCACAACGAATGTCGGCGAAAGCGGGCGGCCTAGCGGATGTCTCGGCCTCGCTAGTTTCGGCTCTATTCAACCTCGGTGCGGATGTACATGTGGCGATGCCGAACTACCGCAAGCTCTTTCAAGGCGATATTTTCAATCTCCATGAGAAAGAGTTGAAAAAATATCACGAGGTACTGCCTGAGGCGCACATCCACCTCGCGGAAGATCGCATCTTCTATTACCGCGATCGTGTTTATAGCAACCAATCTGACGAAGCAATGCGCATCGCGATGGTGTTCCAGCGTGAGGTCATCAATCACATCGTGCCCAAGGCGCGTCCCGACCTGATACACTGCAATGACTGGATGACCGCGCTTATTCCCGCCATGGCCAAACGGCGCGGCATTAAAAGCCTCTTCACCGTTCACAACATCCACACCCGCCAAGTAATGCTCCAGCAGGCTGAGGAAACGGGTATCGACGCGGCGGAGTTCTGGATGAACCTCTATTTCATGCAGAACCCTGGTAACTATTTTAATGCCCGCTCACATGTACCGGTGGATTTGCTTACCTCTGGAATTTTCGCTTCACACTTCATCAACACTGTCAGTCCTCGTTTCCTTTGGGAAATCGTAGAGGGCTGGCACGGTGTGGTGCCTCCTTCGGTGCGTGAGGAAATACGCAACAAATACCACGCGGGTTGCGCATCGGGTATCCTTAACGCACCGGACGCCTCCTACACTCCAAAGTCAGACGACTCCCTCGTCCAGAATTACAGCCCAAAGGATTTTCGTGATGGAAAACGCGCGAACAAGGAGGCACTTCAAAGAGAACTAGGTCTCGATATCAATCCCGATGCCCCGCTGTTTTTTTGGCCATCACGCCTCGATCCGGTTCAGAAAGGTCCACAGCTCGTCACCGATATCTTAGCTAAGACAGTTTCCGATTACTGGGAAAAGGGTATTCAGTTAGCGGTGGTCGCGAACGGCCCACACGAAATACACTTTAAAAAAATTCTAGAAGATTACAACCTGGGTAAACGGGTTGCCATAGTTGATTTCGACGAGCGCCTATCGCGCCTCGGTTACGCGGGTTCAGATTTCATGCTAATGCCCTCGCTCTTTGAACCGTGCGGTCTACCGCAGATGACTGCGCCGCTGTATGGATCGCTTCCTGTCGTCCACGGCACAGGCGGCCTTTACGATACCATCCGCCCCATGGATGTCAAAAATGACACCGGCAACGGCTTCCGCTTCGACAATTACGATACGATCGCATTGCGCTGGGGAATTGACCGTGCGATGGATTTTCACGCTCTGCCCAACGAAATAAAAGACTCACAAATCCGCCGTGTGATGAAGGAGAGTGCTCAAGAATTCAGCCACGAAGAAGTGGCGCGGCAGTATATTGAGATTTACGAGCAGATGCTTGCACGGCCGTTGGTGGAGCAAGAAGCTGGCGAAGAAATCAGTTAATTTAGGCTAGCTGATTAATGCTTCTTGCCTCGTAATCCGGAACTGGATGCTGAAAGCTTGCTTATGGAAGTGGGAGATGTGGCTAGCTCAACCAAGCCGCGCCACTAGTCCCATGCACCGATCACCGGGCATCACGCTCAGTTCCATCTGGTTCATTACGTAGGCGAAAGAAAGTCCGCTCCCTGGATCTCCAAAACCATGGCTCCCACCCGCACCCGGATGACCAAATGCTGCTGTCGAACTCCCGTAAACATTGCGCTTTTTTACTCCCCATTCATCCACAGGATCTTTCTGGCAGCCGCCAGTGAACGCGGTTTCCCGCAGCAGAACCTTGTCCTCCCCGCAAATCCGTAAACCGGCGAGAGCCTGCCTCACCCCTTCAGAAAACGGTCCCTCCAGCGCACCGATGGCATGCTGGTAAAATTTCGCCAAGCCGCTCGCCGAACCGACACCACCCATTGCGGGCAATCCCGCCGCCCAAGCCCGTGGCGTGTTCATTTCCGCAATCGCATGAAGCCCGTGCGGCGAGCTAAACGCCCGCCGCGTGAGACTACCGGAGGTGTTGAAGGATTCGTAGAAACCCTCCTCGAAAACCGACGCCTTCGCCCGCCCAGGAACCAACATAGCCACCCTTCCCCACTCGCTTTCCGGCAGTCCAATCCAGAAATCAATCCCACAGGGCGCGGCAATATCCTCGTTCCAGACCCGCCCCAGCGAGCGCCCCTCGAGCCGCCGTACGCATTCATCCAAAAGAAACCCAAAGGTGCGCGGATGATATCCGTGCCCTTCGCCCGGCATCCATTCCGGCTTCTGCCGCTCCAGCGCAGCGACCACCGCCGTATGATCGAAAACATCCACCGTCTCCTCCAGCGCCGCGAAACCACATTGGTGCGAGAGCAAATCTCCGAAACTAGCCGAAGCCAGAGGAAACGTTGGCCAAATTTTTCCAACGGTCGTTTCAATCGTTAATTTATGCCGATCTAACGCAAATAAAAGCGTCGCCGCCGCAGGTGCCTTGGTCGCCGAATAAACGGGAGCTAACGTTCGCTTAGTCCATTCGTGTGAACGCTCTCTTTCTCGCCATCCATCCGCGAACAAAACGATTTCATCACCATTTTTCCAGATGCTGAGCGAAGCGCCAAGCTCGCAGCGCAGGGAAAAGTTTTCACGGAAATATATCTCTAACTCATTAATTTCCATTTATTAATCTGATTCTTTAAGCCACTTCGCTACATCCTTTGCGAAGTAGGTCAGGATCATATCCGCACCCGCTCTCTTAATTCCCAGCAAGCTCTCCATCACCACGGCCTTCTCGTCCAACCAGCCACTCGCACACGCGCTTTTGATCATCAAATACTCGCCGCTCACTTGGTAAGCTGCAACGGGTAGAGTGGTTTCATCGCGAAGTCTTGCGATCACATCCAGGTATGGCCCGGCTGGTTTCACCATGACGATATCTGCCCCCTCTTGCTCGTCCATCAGCAGTTCGCGGATCGCTTCCCGAACGTTTCCGGGATCCATCTGGTAGGTTTTTTTGTCGCCCTCCTTCGGCGCGGAATCGAGAGCTCCACGAAACGGCCCGTAGAATGCGGACGCGTATTTCGCCGTGTAGGCCATAATGCCGATCTCCTCAAAACCCTCCTCATCCAACGCCAGCCGGATCGCGCCGATTCGCCCATCCATCATGTCGGAGGGAGCAACGACATCCGCCCCCGCGCGCGCATGGCAGAGCGCTTGGCGGCAGAGCACTTCTACGGTCTCGTCGTTGATGATTTTCAGCTCATTCCCTACCCTCACCACCAGCCCGTCGTGTCCGTCCGAGTTGTAGGGATCGAGCGCCACATCGGTGATCACGCACATTTCCGGGCAAGCTTGCTTGATCGCGCGGATCACCCTCGGCACCAGCCCCGCTTCGTTCGCGCACTCCGCGCCATCGGGAGTTTTCAGCAAATCATCGATTTTGGGGAAAAGCACCACGGCTCGGATTCCCATTTCGTAGGCCGATATCACCTCTTTTAACAAGCCTGCCACTGACCAGCGGGTGCAACCCGGCATCGAGGCGATCGCCACATCCGCCGCGTCCTCATGGAAAAACACCGGCAGGATCAGATCCTCTACCAAAACACGGTTCTCCCTAACCAGCCCGCGGATCGCCGCGCTGCGCCTGTTCCTCCTACCCCGGATCATCATTTCCATGCGCGGATGCTAAGACCCTTTCCAGAAAACGGAACAAGGAAATCTAGGGGCTATGCCTCACCGCCACCGCATTCGCCGCCGCGTATTCCTTCGCATGGCTCAGGCTCACCTGCACCTCCGCGATCCCCTCTGCGGCTAGGAAATCCGCCGCCCTGCCTGTGAAAACCATCTTTGGCGCACCGGACTCCGCCCGTTCCACCTCCATATCCAGCCAACCCGCCTGCCCGCCGATCCCCGTGCCGAGCGCTTTCGAGACCGCCTCCTTCGCCGCGAATCGCGCGGCATAATGCAACGCAGGCCGCTTCTGCTTTCCACAATATTCCCGCTCCCGCGCCGTGAATAACCGATCGATAAACGCATCACCGAGATGGGCGATCGCGGCCTCGATGCGCTCGACCTCCACCACATCGATCCCGATCCCGTGGATGATCATGCTCCGTATCCTTTCATCCCGACCGCCATCTCCGCCACCGCCTGCCGCATGCCCACCGTCATCGCGCGGGAAACGATGCTGTGCCCGATGTTCAGTTCGGCGAGAAACGGTGTTTTCAAAAGGACGGGAAGGTTGCGGTAGTTGATGCCGTGACCCGCGTTCACCTGCAGACCCAGCTTGTGCCCCAGCTCCGCCGCCGCGGCTAGTCGCGCCAGTTCCTCGGTAGGATCGGCCGCGTTCGCGAAAGCACCCGTGTGCAGCTCGATCATCTCCGCGCCCGAACGCGCCGCCTCCTCCACATCCGCCAAGATCGGGTCGATGAACAGGCTCACTTTGATCCCCGCGCCTTTGAGCCGTTTCACCGCCTCCCTGACTGTCCCGGAAAGAGCGCACACCGCCAAGCCGCCTTCGGTTGTCACCTCCTCACGCGTCTCCGGCACCAGGCAGGCGAAATCCGGTTTCAGCCGGAACGCCAAATCCATCATCTCCTCGGTAATGCCGAGTTCCAGATTCAACGGCAGATCGCACTCAGCCTTTACCCGGAACACATCCGCATCCTGCATGTGACGCCTGTCGCCTCGCACATGCACCGTGATCGAATCCGCCCCGCCCGCCTTTGCCTCCTGCGCAGCCTGCACCACGCACGGCTCTGCATTCGGCGAGTCCGGCAAAAGCGCATACCGCGCCTGCCGCAGCGTCGCCACGTGGTCGATGTTTACTCCAAGTAAAAGCCCCATGCCGGAAGCTAGTCCTCGCCACATTACTCCGCAATCATGGATTGGGCTTGGGGATTCGGACATATATAAGCACGTATTTGTTCGAGATTTGTCCGACGATGTCCTTGGACTGCGGCAGCCTGCTGCCGCTTTCCGCCATGCAGCCTGCTGCGCGCGGGGCTAATAAGGGTTTCATAGGGCTTTTCCCGTGCCAATGCCGCCGGCCTCGCAGCAGGGCTGCATTGGCCAGAGCTACAGCAGGCTGTAGCAGTCCAGGGTGCTGCGCACATATCTTCGAAGATAAAAATTTGGCGGAATCCCTTAGCCTGTGCCAGCAACTGGTTAATCGCGCAGTGCAAAGTCCAGAAACGGAGCTTATTTGGAAAGTTCTTCCTGGAGACCTCATTCTCTCATTACTCACTCTTGATCATTCACCAAACTCTTGCCCCGCGCCACCCTCTCCGCTATCCCCTTCGCCCGCCCATGAACGAGCAAATTGCCAGCATCCAATCCGCCGCCCTCGAACTCATCGCCGCCGCCAGTGACGTGCGCTCCCTCGATGACGCCCGCGTCGCCGTTCTCGGAAAAAAAGGCACGCTTTCCCTAGCCGGAGCACTCATCAAAGACATACCCAATGAGGAGAAGGCCAGCTTCGGACAATCCCTCAACGCCGCTCGCACCTCGATAACCGAAGCACTTGAGAAAAAACAAAATGCCCTGCAAGCCATCGCCGATGCCGCCACGCTATCTGGAATCGACCTAACACTTCCCGCCCGCTCACTCCACACCGGCGGCCTCCATCCCCTCACCCTGATCCGCGACGAAGCGATACAGATCCTCCGCCGCATGGGCTTCGCCCTAGCCGATGGCCCGGAAATCGAGGACGAATACCATTGCTTCGATGCACTGAACACTCCCTCCGACCACCCCGCCCGCAACGAAAAAGACACGTTCTATTTTAATTCCGGTAAACTCCTCCGCACTCACACCTCCAGCGTCCAGATCCGCACGATGGAATCCTCTGCGCCGCCCATCCGCATCATCGCACCCGGCTCCGCTTACCGCCGCGATGAAATCGACGCCACCCACCTCTCCGTCTTTAACCAACTCGAAGGCCTATTCGTCGATACCGACGTCACCCTCCCCGATCTCAAAGGCACTCTCGAATTCTTCTTCCGCGAAATGTTCGGCACCACCACGCCAGTCCGCTTCCGCCCGCACTTCTTCCCCTTCACCGAGCCATCTTTCGAGATCGATGTGAAACTTCAGATTAAAGGCCAAGCCCCGCGTTGGATCGAAGTCGCGGGCTGCGGCATGGTCGATCCAGCCGTTTTTACTTCCATCAACGCCACCCGCAATGACAACGCCCTTGATCCTGAAAAAGTCACCGGCTTCGCATTCGGCATGGGCCTCGACCGCCTCGCCATGATCCGCTGGGGCATCAAAGACATCCGCCTTCTCATCGAAAATGACATCCGCTTTCTCTCCCAGTTTCGGTGATAAAAAAAGGAACCGCGAAGGCGCAAAGACGCAAAGTTTCAAGACATATGAAAAGCATCGAAGAAATCGCGACTGAGCTCGTTGACTCCAGTTTTAAAATCCACAAGGAACTTGGTCCGGGGCTTCTAGAAAGCGCTTACGAAACATGTCTCGACTATGAGCTTACGAAACGTGGATTTACCGTGGAGAGAAAAGTCCCTCAACCGCTCATCTATGAGGAAATCGCAATCGACGCAGGTTATCGTCTAGATCTCTTGATCAACGGCCTTGTCATTATCGAACTGAAAGCAGTCGAACAGCTCGCGCCCATACATACCGCGCAACTTCTCACTTATCTCAAACTCTCGAAGAGGACGCTCGGCTTCCTCATTAATTTCAACACACCTCTAATCAAACACGGCATCAAACGCATCGCCAACAACCACCCCTAATCACAACTCTAGCCTTTGCGTCTTCGCGCCTTCGCGGTTCAAAAATCTTCTTCACCATGAATACAAGGCATCAAACGCATCGCCAACAATCACACCTAATCACAATTCTAGCCTTTGCGTCTTCGCGCCTTCGCGGTTCAAAAATCTTCTCATCATGAATATCTCCTTAAACTGGCTCTCCACTCATCTCGATCTCTCCGGGAAATCGATTCCTGAAATTTCCGACCTCTTCACCTTCGCCGGAGTCGAAGTCGAAGGCATCATCACGAAAGGCATTGCTTCAGAAAAAATCGTGGTCGCGCAGATCATGGAAGCTATCCAGCACCCAGATGCGGATAAGCTGAAGGTCACCAAGGTCGATGCCGGTGAAGGCCAGCTCCGCCAGATCGTCTGCGGTGCGAAAAATTACAAGGTCGGCGACAAGGTTCCTTGCTGCCTTCCCGGCACCATACTTCCGGCAGGTTTCACCATCGGCGAAACGAAAATGCGTGGAGTTGAATCCAAAGGTATGCTCGCCGCCGCCGAGGAAATCGGCCTCCCGAAAGGTGAGGATGGTTTGCTCATTTTACCCGCAGACTCACCGATCGGCGTTCCCGTCAAAAGCCTCTTCGATTCCGACACGCTGTTAGAACTCGAAGTCACCCCGAACCGCCCCGATCTACTCTCCCACGCCGGCATGGCTCGCGAGCTCGCGACCCTGCTGAAAACCCCTCTCATTTCCGCTGAGAAACCAAGCATCACCGCTAAGGAAGCCTCCGCCGATTCCATCAAACTCGAAGCCTCCGCATCCTGCCCGTTCTACGCAGCAACCCGCATCGACAACATCACTGTCACCGAGTCCCCCGATTGGCTCAAGCAACGCCTCACCTCCATTGGCCTGCGCCCGATCAATCATATCGTCGATATCACGAACTACGTCCTCCACGAAACCGGCCAACCGCTACATGCCTTCGATGCCGCGAAAGTCACGGGTGCTATCGTAATCCGCCAAGCGATAGACGGAGAGTCCTTCAAAGCTCTCGATGAATCCGAGCACTTTTTAACAAGCGAAGACCTCCTCATTTCCGATGAATCCGGTGCCGCTCTCGCCCTCGCCGGGGTGATGGGCGGACTCGATAGCGGCGTCACCGAATCCACCACTTCGATCATTCTGGAATCCGCTTACTTCTCGCCATCCGGTATTCGCCGCACTTCGCGCCGCACCGCCCTTTCCTCGGATTCCTCCTACCGCTACGAACGCGGGATTGACCCGCAAGGCGTCCTGCCCGCCGCCGCACTTGCGATCAGCCTACTGGAAAGCCGTTCTACGAACAGCTGCATCACCCAAACCGCAGGCATACTCCCCGAACCACCATCTCCCGTCGCACTCGATCTAACAAAACTCCACCACCTTCTCGGCAACTCCATCTCCACCGAAGCCGCTGAGGAAATCCTAACCCGACTCGGCCTCAAAAAACTTCCCGATGGCTCGTGGCAGATCCCCTCGTTCCGCCTAGACCTCACCCGCCACATCGACCTCGCTGAGGAAATCACGCGCGTCCACGGCTTGGCGAACGTGCCGTCTCGTTTCCGCGCCACCTTTGTTCCCACTAGCGATGTCGATGCCGCATACGATGCGGATATGATCATGCGTGGCCGACTCGCCGCGCTTGGTCTGTATGAGTGCCAGACGATCAAGCTCATTTCCGAAACCCAACTCCCCGATATCCTCCCGCTGCGCCCCATGCAGGACGGCGATCTCATTCGCGTGAAATCCCCGCTTAGTGAGGATCACGCGATCATGCGCCCATCCATCGTGCCGGGTCTCGTTGCCAGCGCAGAACGCAACGCCCGCCAGCAGACGAAGTCGATCCGCCTCTTCGAGATGGGTCGCGTGTTCCGCAACGCCGGCGGTGGTAAGGCCCGCGACCAGGAAAGCGAAAGCCTCGCGATCCTCGTTTCCGGAAACACCAACCCTTCCTCATGGGCGGCGAAAGACCGTGCGGCCGATCTCTACGATGCCAAAGCCATCCTTTCCGCCCTCCTGCCCAACCAAGAAATCACCCTGAAACCCAAAGACCGCGAAAGCTTTGTCCTCTCCGCAGAGATCAAGGCCGGTGAGCAGACCATCGGCGTCTTCGCTCGCCTCTCCCCCTCGCGGGAAAGGCAACTCGACCTCGGTTCGCCCACCTTCGTCGCCGAACTCGACCTCGCGAAACTCCGCAAGCTCACCGTCGGCCCCGCCCACGCCGCCGACCTCCCGCAGTTTCCCGGCTCCTCTCGCGATGCGGCGATGGAACTCCCCATCGACACCCCCAACGCCACCATCGAAGCCGCGCTAGCCATAGCCAAGGAACCCCTTCTCGTCTCCTACGAGTGCTTCGACCTCTTCAGCGATCCCACTGGAATGAAGATCGCCGCCGACCGAAAATCCATCGCCTATCGCTTCCACTACCGCGCCTCGGAGCGAACTCTGGTGCTGAAAGAAATCGACGAAGCGCACAAGCGGATCCTAGAGCTATTGAAAGGAATCACCGGTCTTGTCTTTCGGTGACCCTTGCTGGGAACGCGAGTCTGTGACTCGCATTCCAATAGAAAGCAAAAGAATTTCCCATAAGCCCCCCGTATCTCCATCCATTATCCTGCGTGTCACAGACCCGCGTTCCCAGCCCCATCATGCCGGAAGAACCGAAACACAAAGGCTGGCACTCGCGCGGATACCTGCCGCATTTGGATTCTCCGGAACTGATCCAAGCAGTCACCTTCCGTCTTGCCGATACACTGCCAAAGTCCGTGATCGATGGTTGGAAAAGGGAACTTGAAAAGGATATAGCTATGGAAAAACCGCAGCAGGAGAGAATTCTGAGGGAACGCATCGCCCGGTTTGAGGATGCGGGGCACGGAGCCTGCCATTTTCGCAATCCATCATGTGCATCAATCCTGCAAGGCGCTCTTCTGCATTTCGATGGAGACCGATACCGGCTCTTGGAATGGTGCGTCATGCCAAACCACGTCCATATCCTCGTTCATTGCCCGGAAGGATCCAAGCTCGGCGATCTTGTGAAAACGTGGAAAATATTCAGTGCTCGGGAGATCAACCGCTTGCTTGGAACCCAAGGAAGCTTCTGGGCGAGGGATTATCACGACCGCTACATCCGTAACAACCCCGTAAAAGCCGGACTCTGTGAAAAACCAAAAGACTGGCCATGGAGCAGCGCCGGACACCCTGGGAACGCGAGTCTGTGACTCGCTCTCCAATAGGTAGAAGAAGGAAAATCCATAAGCTTATCATTTTTCTATCCATTGACTAGCGAGTCACAGACTCGCATTCCCGCGCTTTAATCAACTCACTTCCGAGAAAGTGAAGCCCAGCGCCTCCTCGAATTTACCGATCTTCTTCCGCTCCCGCGGATCGATGAGCGCCACGGAAATTCCCTTTTTCCCCGCTCGTGCCGTACGGCCGCTACGATGAGTGTAGTATTCGAGCTGCTCGGGGAGTTGGTAGTGGATGACGAAGGAGAGAGCCTCGACATCGATGCCGCGCGCAGCGACGTCGGTGGCGATGAGGATGCGCGAGCGACCTCCCTTGAAGCCGCGCATGACCTTGTCGCGCTCGCGCTGTGAGAGATCGCCCTGGATGACATCCACGGGAAAGCCGAGCTTTTCCAACTGCCTGCCGAGCGCGATGGCACCCGCCTTGGTGCGGACGAAAATTAGCCCGCGCTCCTCCTCACGATCCGCGAGGAAGTTGGCGAGGAAATCGTTTTTCTCATCCTTGCCGCAAACGGCGAAGCGGTGGTCGATGTCGCGGTTGACGACGTGCGCCTTGTCGACGCGGAGGGTTTCCGGCTGGCCGGGCATGGCGCCCTTGACGAGGGCGTGGATGGATTCGGGAAAGGTCGCAGAAAACAGCCAGGTGCTGCGCCGCCCGCGCGTGAGGCCGAAGACGGCGGCGAGCTCTTTCTTGAAACCCATGCTCAGCATTTCGTCCGCCTCGTCGAGCACCAGGTGCTTCACGTTCACGAGGGTGAGTGCTTTCCTTTTGATCAAATCGAGCAAACGACCCGGCGTCGCGACAATGATGTGAGTGGGCCGTTGGAGCCGCGCGATCTGGCCATCCATCGGCTCGCCGCCCG
>CAMAXN010000029.1 GCA_945862245.1 Prosthecobacter debontii | reverse complement strand
CCGGGCGTCGTAGATGCCAGCGCACCGTGGGCCGCGCCGTATTCCACGGCCATCTGTGCGTCGTTGAACTCCAAGAACCCGAACTGCACGCCGGATGCAAAGGAATCACCGCCTCCAACACGATCGAGGATTTCAAGATTATCATATTTCCGCGACTCATAGAATGTCCCATCTTGCCAGAGGATCGCCGCCCAATCGTTGATCGTCGCGGTCTTCACTCCGCGCAGGGTGGTTGCCGCCACCTTGAAATTTGGGAACTCTTTGACCGCCGTCTCGATCATCGCCTTGAACGAGTCGATCTCGATACTCGAGATGTTGTGGTCCACGCCCTCGACCTCAAAGCCGAGCGATGCGGTGAAATCCTCCTCGTTACCGATCATCACATCCACGTATTTCGCGATCTCGCGGTTTACCTCACGCGCCTTGTTGAGCCCGCCGATCGTTTTCCATAGAGACGGTCGGTAATTCAGATCATAGGATACGATGGTGCCGTATTTGTTCGCTGCTTTCACCGCCTCAACGGTAACTTCCGCCGTACTCTCAGAGAGCGCCGCGAAAATGCCGCCAGTGTGCAACCAGCGCACGCCGACTTTTCCGAAAATATGATCCCAATCGATAACGCCAGGCTTGAGCTGTGAGGCCGCGGTATTTCCACGGTCGGGATTTCCCACCGCACCGCGTATGCCGAAGCCGCGCTCCGTGAAATTCAGGCCGTTTCGCACCGAGCGCCCGATCCCGTCATCCTCCCGCCAATAAATAAAATCCGTGGCCACCCCGCCCTGCATAATGAAATCCTCGATGAGATGGCCAACCTCGTTGTCCACAAATGCCGTTACGACCGCCGTCTTGTAGCCGAAGCATTTCCGAAGGCCCCGCGAGGTATTGTATTCCCCACCACCCTCCCATGCAGCAAAGCTCCGTGCGGTGCGAATTCGACTCTCACCCGGATCAAGGCGGAGCATTACTTCGCCGAGGGAAATCTGGTCAAAGGCGCATTCGGACTTTGGTTTAATCTTCAGGGACATGATTTAGCAATTCAAAGGGCTAGCTTGTCTTGTGTAAAGACGCTTCATAGCTATCTGAATGCCTAGGAGGAAGTCAGATCAATTAAAATTGCCCCCACAACATTTTTATGGAAACATAAAGGACAGTTGCAGATTGTCCGGTATTAAAAACTTATGAAAAATCCCATGAAGCGTGCGTTTTTCTGGCTCTCCGGCGCAGGCACCGAAACACTTGAACGCTGCCCGAACTGGGAACAGCGGAAATATGTAGCCTTCGGCGCCACCGTATTAGTGCCTTGCGCGTTCGCCTTCATCGCCTGCGCCTACGCCCTTTCCACCATCACCGACAGGCCCAGCGTGATCTATCCGGTCGCCGCCGTCTGGGCCTTCATCATCCTCACCATCGACCGCGCCCTGCTCGCCGGATACCGCCCTTACCTCTCGATTTTCCGCAAGCTCTCCCAGTTTTCCCTCCGCCTCGTCGTCGCCATCCTGATGGGCATCACCATCGCCCACCCTCTTGTCCTGCTGCTTTTCCGCGACACGATATCATCGGTCATAGAGAAGGACCGCGCCGCCGAGATCGAGGTCGTCAGATCCGGATTCGACAGGGAAAAGGAAAAAGTCCGTCAGCGCATCGCCGGAATCGACAGGATGCTCGCCGAGCAGCGTCAGCGCTGGAACGAGTCCTTCCAGGCAAAATTCATTCTCCAAGAAAACGACGACGCCTCGGCGGCGATCCCCGGTCTCACCGCCGCGCAGCAGATAGAGCTCAAAACCGCAATCGACGAGGCAACCGCCCCCTTCAGCGCGCGCTTGGAAGTCATCCAGACACAAACCGACGAATTCACCCCGCAATACGCAAAACTCCAGATCGAGCTCACCTTCTGGCAATCCGAATTCGAGCGCGAACTAAACGGCCAACGCTCCGGCCTGGCCGGCGAAGGACCGCGTGCCCGCTCGATCCGCGACGACCAACTCGAACCGCGACGCGAGGAAACGAAGCGCCTAGGTGCTCTCCTCGAACACCTCACTGCCGAAAAAGCCTCGCTCCAAACGCAAGCGCGCGAGTCCGAGGCCAGTGCCATTGCGCTTTTTGAAGCAAAGCTCGCCGAGATCGAGCTCGCCAACAAAGCGGAGGCAGAGCGCGTCGCTGGCCTGAGACAGCGTGTCGAGAGCGACCAAGCCGAGCAATTCGTCACCCAGCAAAACGCCTTGCGCGAAACCATCAAGCAGCAGATCGACTCGCTGCTCATGGAACTCACCCGCACCCAGGACGAGCTCGCCGCCGTTAATACGGAGGAAACCACGCGCTTTGTCGCCATCCGCGCAGAGCCCCGTCGCGACATCCTCACTCAGACTCTAGCCCTGCATCGTCTCTTCAAAGCAGGTGACCAAGGCGGCCAATTCGCCTTTTACACCTACGTAGTCCTCACCCTTTTGTTCATGCTAGTAGATACAATCCCGCTCATCGTAAAATTTTTCACAAAACCCGGCCCCTACGACACCCTCGTGGATCGCGATGAAATGACCTTCGACACTGAGCACCGCGCATTCCGTGAGACACGTTCGCGCTACATGCAGCAACTCACAGCCGGAAACCACCTCGCAGTAACCCGTAATCATCAACTTGAGAACGCGTTAGTCGATGGCGTAGAGCATACCCGCGCCGCTCGGGAGTTTCTCGATTCCTTGGTAGAAATGGAACGATCCTTCGCCGATAAAATGCGTGCTGAGGAGGAACATATTGCCCACAACGAGACCGACAAGCGCGCTGCCATCGACGCGATTAAGCGCAGTTTCTACGACGACCTCCATCACCGTATGGAGTTGTTCTTCACTACCCGCCACACCGCCACGCCGGGAGCTTGATTTCGTGGCTAGGACTTGCAGTCCGCGCTTTCATAGGAGCGATATGCCCTCACTCCCAAAACACCTTACTAGGCTTTCCGCACTCCAGCACAACAGATGTTTTGGTGCCTATAAGCAGATGTCTTTCCTATCTGAATAAACTCAGTCCACCGGCACGAAACCCTGGCGTGTATACTTGCAGTGTAAGGGTTGCCCCTCTTCGTTGGGATTCCAGCCATTTGCATTCCCGAAATCAACAGCATCCATCACCATCGCAAGGGTGACCACACGCGGCAGTTCGGCGATCAACTCGCGACCCCCGATCGCAGCATTCGTGTATACCGATGCCTCATTAACCCCGCTGCGATTCTTCATCATCCAGCGGTATTGAACATCACGATGGTTGAGCGTCTTGTAGCCTTTTTTCGATAGGGACATAGGGGAGAGTGCGGATCAAAAATCCAACATCAAAAAATCATCAATCGTCATTCCTATGCAGAATAGATTGATGATTCTTGATTGATGAATGCTGATTTTCGAATGCTTAGCGGACGATCTCGAGCAACTCAATGTCAAATACCAACATACCGCCCGGGCGACCACTGCCCGGAACAACCGGCCCATAAGCGAGCCCCTCAGGAATCCAGAAGCGGCGCTTTTCACCAACCACCATGAGCTGCACACCTTCCGTCCAACCCTTGATCACTCCATCGAGCGGAAATTCTGCAGGCTCACCGCGAGTTACCGAGCTATCGAACATCTTGCCGTCGGTCGTCCAACCGGAGTATTGGACCTTAACTGTGTCAACCGCCTTGGGCTTCTCCTCGCCCTTGCCTGCGGTGAGCACTTTGTGGGCGATGCCGCTTTCAGTTTTTTGCGCATCGGCTGGAGCTGCGGCAACATCTTCGGGAGTGGCAGGTGCCGGGGGCGCCAACTTGAAGGAAATCAGTTCGATATCCGCCACGATAAACCCACCAGGAGCCTGTCCTTCGGGCAGCCAACAAGTGCGCTGCTCACCAGCTTTCATCTCGCCGATCAAGTCACCGAGTTCCTTCGGTAGCTTATCGCGTGGAACAGAAGGTGGGTTTGGCTGTGTGCGGCTATCCTGCACAACTTGACCATCTGTGGTCTTGGCAGTGAAATGGAAAGTGACGATTTGGTCGGCGCCGGGCTTTTCTCCAGCACCTTCCTTGCTGATTTTATAAGCGACGCCGCCAGCTGTTTTCTCAAAGTCTGTAGGTGGCTTTAGTGCCTCCTTGATGCCAAGAAGTTCCACATCAAAGCAAAGCATTCCACCTGGGCGGCCACTGTCAGGGACAACGGGACCGTAGGCGAGCCCTTCCGGAATCCAGAAACGACGCTTTTCCCCGACCACCATTAGCTGCAGCCCTTCCGTCCAACCCTTGATCACCCCGCCGAGCGGGAAACTTGCAGGCTCGCCACGGCTCACCGAGCTATCAAACATTTTCCCGTCCGTAGTCCATCCAGAATAGTGGACAGTCACAGTATCGGTGGCGGTTGGCTTTTTATCGCCGTCTCCGGCTTTAAGGACTTTCGAGGCCAGACCGCTTTCGGTCTTAACGGCATCGGCGGGGGCGGCGGCTACATCAGCGGGCGTTTCGGGCATAATCTTTTCCGGTTGAGCGGCAGGAGGCTTAGCATCCGGAGTCTCCTCCGAATGGACAAGGGCGGGTACCGCCATCATCGCAGCAGCAATTACTAAGGGAGTTGTAAATATCCGAATTTTCATAGGAGGGGGAGAATCCACGTTCAAAAGCATCTGTCAACTATATGAAATTTCTTGAAGTAATATCGGTTACTGTATTGTTAAATATTAGAAGATAATAAATGATAAAAGGCTGGGCTATAGCCACGCGTCAAACTAAACCTTGAAAAGCCCGCCACGTTTGCCACCGAGCACCGCAGCGCCCATGATGGCGACAGAGAGGAAAACCATCGCCCACACTCCCAGCGCGGCGGCCAGTTCAGTGCCATTGCCAAGAGTGCTGAGCAGGGTGTAGATCGCTTTTGTGATCGGGTAATGCTGCGCCTGTTGCGCGAGAATGAGGCTATCACTAACCTCCAACATGGCGAAGGCGAAGCCGAGGATGGCCCCCGCCGCGAGGTTCGCGCCGATAAGCGGAATAGCGATACGCCGCATCATCCGTATGGGTGTCGCGCCAAGGGATTTCGCAGCCTCCTCAAGCGCCGGATTGCTCTGCTGCAATCCCGCTACCGCCGCCCGCACCACGTAGGGCAGCCGCCGAATGCAATAGGCCAGCACCAGCAGGAAAAACGGACTCCCGCCCGCACCGATGAGGAAATGAAACGGTTTCCCCTCCTGCGAGAGAGCAAGATATCCGAAGGCCATCACCAGTCCCGGCACTGCCAGCGGCATCATCACCAACGCATCAAGCCAACCCCGCAGTTTCAGATCCGACCTCACCACTACCCACGCCACGCAGACACCGATTATTACCGCCAGCAACGTAGCCGTGCCGGCATAGATCAGGCTGTTTTGGATGGAAGGAACGACTAGTCCGTTTCCAAGAGCCTCGATATAATGCCGCATGGTCAGCTCATCTGGGATCACCGTGCCATACCACCTCTCCGCGAAGGAAACGAGAATCACCCCGGCGTGAGGCACCGATGCGATCAGGAAAACCGCGAGGAAAACCGCTGCGCACGCCAGCCCTTTCCACCCGCCGATTTTCTGTCCGTCGCTGCGCCCCTTCGGCCTAGGCGCAGTGCCCAGCGGCGCGCGGCCCATCACTAGCTTCGCCAGCGCAAATACCGCCGCCGCGATCACCAGTAGGATAGCCGTCAACGCGTAAGGCACCGGGTTTTTCTCCAGTCCCTTGATCCCATCGAAAATCTGCACTGGCGCGATCCGCGCGTAATCGAACACCAACGGCACGCCCAGCTCCGTGAACGACCAGATGAAAACCAGCGAGCTCCCCGCAAACACGCCGGGCATCGCCAGCGGTAAAGTAATCTTGAAAAAACGTTTCCACGGCGGGCATCCGAGATTCTCCGCCGCCTGCTCCATCGCCGGATCGAGGTTCGCCAGCGCGGCAGCGATATTCATGTAAAGGATCGGATAAAGGTGCAACGCGTTCATCACCACGATCCCGAGAAAGCGCCCCTCCGCCAGCCAGTCGAAGGGCGTGGCCGCGTTCATCATTCCAAGATCGATGAGCAAGGCATTGAAGGCTCCATTCACGCCGAGCATTTGCTTGATCCCCACCGCACCCACGAAGGGTGGCAAAATCATCGGTGCGAGCACGAGGATCCCGAGAAACTTTTTCCCCACGAAATCAAACCGGTGCGCAACCAGCGCCAACGGAAATGCGATTAGCAGAGTCAACAGCGTGCTCACTACCCCCATCATTAACGCATTCCACAGCCCCTCGCGGTAAATCGGATTTGAAAAAACCGACCCGATGAAATCCAGCGTCCAAATCGTTTCCCCGTCCGCACCGGTTGCTTGGAAAGCCTGCCTCACCACCGTCCACGCCGGATACAGGAAAAACACCGCGAAAAGCGCCACCACCGCCAGACTTATTCCCCACGCTAATTTCCTTTTTATCATGGCCGCGCCCCTTTCGTTTCGGCGATGCGTCGCGCCTCTCTGTAGTTCGCGCGGAACCACTCGCCCAATTCCTTCATCCGCGCCGCCTGCACTATCGTGTCCTTGCTGTCCAAGCCCGCATCGCCCTGTCCCGCGATGGCATACGTGACTTTCGAAACATCCTGAAAAACCGCCAACGCGTCCTCGGGCATACCCGCCGCGATGATCGCCTGCCACGCCGCTTTCATCTCCTCATGCGAATCGATGCACATCACTTTCACTAAGGTCCGGAGTGTATTGAAAACCTTGCCGGTCAGGGCGCGGTCGTAGGTGAAATTTCCCTCGTCCTCGTAGGGGTTCACGCCGGGCATAGTGGACAGCGCCAGCGTCTCCGAATCATACAAGTCCCTACGAATCGGGGTGCGGTGCAGCGCGCGATCCGCTGGGCCACCCTCGGTGCCGGGTTTTTGAAACCACAAGCGCTGCGCCTCCCGCGTCAGGCAAAATTTCACAAACTCCTGCGCTAGCGCCATGCTCGGCGCACCTTTCAATACCGCGATGGGATCTGAGCTCAGCGTCGTGCCGCCCTTCGGTGCGATCCAGATCACGCGTGGCCTGCCGTTACTCGTGATCATATCCGCCGCATAGCTGCGCCCGTAGAAATCAATGCACATTCCTGCCGCCGCATTCCCCTGCCCCACATCGTGCGGAATCTTTGAGGCGCTGTCGGTGAAATACCGCGCGTTCGCGCCCATCCGCTGAATCAGCCGCAGCCCCTCATCCCACCCAGCAGCAATCTTCTGGTCTCTGGATTCTAGTATCTGATTTCTCAAACCCCTCTGCATCTCCCCCTGCACCAGCAACTCAAAGGTGCGCGCGACCGATCCACTCTTCGTCGGATCTGCCAAAGCCAGGCTCCCGACATACCCCGGCTCCCCGAGATTCCGCCACTCGGTGGGCGCGGCAATGCCCAGCCGCTTGATGAAATCTGGATTAAAACAAATCCCGAACTGCGACATGCACGTCCCCACCCAATCCTTTTCCGCCGCGATATAACGCTCGCCCGTAAACGTTTCTGGAATCACCCCGCCCTCGCCGAATAACTCCGGCATATCATCGAAAACATCCAGCTTTGCCAGCCTGCCCGCCTTCGCCTGCCCTGCGAAATCCGGCTCGCCGCCTCCAAAAAATAGATCCACCCCGATCCCCTCGCGCCCCGTTTCCTCCGCCGCTTTGAAGCCCGCGTCGATCACCATTCGGATCTCGGAAGTGCCTCCCGGCGTCCGCCAATCCACATAGACCGACCGCCCCGTCTTGCCCCGCCACCAAAGCGCGAACGCTTCGCCGAACTCTTTCCGGATCGATTCGTTATGCGGTGAAAGGATCACCAGCCGGTCATCCGCGGAGGCGGGCGATGCCGTCTCAGTCTCTTGTTTCATGACCAACGGCAGGCCGACGATGAAACACAACAAACCTATAATCCCGATCAATCTTCCCTTCATGCCAATATCCGCATTTAAACTCCCACCCCCAGCACCCCATGGCAAGACGGAACGGGCATGGCATCCGTTTCGCAACTCTTGACCTCGCCGCCTCCCGAGTCTACGCACATAATATGAAAAGCGACATGTCACTAGCCATCGAGGCCGCACATGCGGCAGGCAAGCTACTGCGCCAACATTTCGGGAAATCTTTAAAGGTCGATGAGGCGCAGCATCACGACATTAAGCTAGCCCTTGACAAGGAGTCTCAGGATCTCATCACTGGCATTCTTCTCGGAGCACGCCCCGGCGACGCTCTCTACGGCGAGGAAGGCATTGCGGGGAACCAAGATTCCGCGCGACAATGGATCGTCGATCCCATCGACGGCACAGTGAACTTTTTCTACGGTATCCCGCATTTCTGCGTGTCCATCGCCCTGCGCGTGGATGGCGAAATAACTCTCGGCGTGATCTACGATCCCATGGTCAGAGAAATATGGACGGTGGAAAAAGGCGGCTTGGCGATGCTAGATGGCGAGCCGATTTCCGTTAGCCCGCGCGAGAAACTGGAGGAGTCCATCCTCTTCGTCGGCTGCGGTAAAGACACCGAAGCGCTCAACACAGGCATCGCGCGCTTCCACAAAGCCTCACTCCGCGCGCGCAAAATGCGCATGATGGGTTCCGCCGCGCTCGGCATGGCCTACATCGCCAGCGGCCGGCTTGATGCCTACGTCGAATCCACCATCTCGCTTTGGGATATCGCCGCCGGACAACTCCTTGTCGAATCGGCAGGCGGCAAAGTCACGCTCACACAAAAGCTCGGCAAAGAGGATTCTTGGTCGATCGTCGCCACCAACGGCAAAATTCCCATCGAAGAAATCCTATGATCGGTATTGGATATGATGTACATCGTTTCGCGGAAGGCCGGCCGCTGATACTTGGTGGTGTCGAAATCCCACACAGCCACGGGCTCGACGGTCACTCGGATGCGGACGTACTCTGCCATGCCATTGCCGATGCCATCCTCGGTGCGATGGGCAAAGCCGATATCGGCTATTATTTCCCGCCGGGCGATCCCACATGCAAAAATATCTCTTCACTCAAGATCCTTCAGAAATGCCGTGAACTCCTCGCGGAAGACCATCTTTCACTGGTCAACATCGACTCCACCCTCATTGCCGAGGCGCCCAAAGTTTTGCCCCACCGCGAAGCGATGCAGAAGAACATCGGCGCAGCCCTTGGCATCCCTCCCGCCCGCGTCGGCATCAAGGCCACCACCAACGAGACCATGGGTTTCGTCGGCCGCAAGGAAGGCATCGCCGCGATGGCCGTAGCCATGGTTGCCGCGAAATGACCAAAACAGGTCTTGGTCTGATTTGCAGGTGATCAACGATTGCGTGCTTACCACGGTGTGGCTCCACCGCGTTGCACATGTCAGCGCATTTCGGTTAAAGTGGGTAAAAGGTCGAATATAAGGCCAGCATAATTCGAGCAAGAGCCAGACTTGATTTGTGCAAGCCAGCGAGACGCGTTGCCTCATTGAATCCACTAATCGAAAAATCGGTTCGACACTGATAATCTTGCGTAATCATGGACAGCCGCCGTTCAGGGTTGCAATCCCCTCCCGCGATGTGACAAATTGCATTGTGGTAATTAGTAAGGTCCGGCTTCTGCTAATGCTCACGCTTGTCGCGTTCGCGTCGAGCTGCGCTCCGCAAACCATTCTAATCAACTACGCCAAGGAAGGCAGCGAAGACTCCGATACCTTCGGCTACCGCACCTGGAAACGCAAAGGTATCGAACCAGATCTCGTCGTAATCGGCATCCACGGCTTCTGTGGGGCGTCGTTGGACTACTCAAACCTCGGTAATCACATACTCATGAACCAGCCGAAGACGGCTCTTTACGCCTACGAGGTGCGCGGCCAGGGCAGCGATCCCATCCATGCCCGCCGTGGCGATATCGGCGATCCTGCCCAATGGTATACCGACCTCGAGGCTTTTACCCAGCTTGTCAAAGAGCGCCACCCGGATGCGGAAATCATCTGGTATGGCGAAAGTATGGGCGCTCTCATCGCCACCCACGCACTCGACGCCGCCCCGCCCGGCAAACCTCCCTGCGACGGGCTCGTCCTTTCTTCTCCCATTGTGCGTTTCAAGGACGACATAGAACCTTGGAAAATTGCGCTCGTCCAGATCGCGTCCACTACTATCCCTCTCGCTCGCGTTTCCCTAGACGCCATCGCGCCGGAGCCGGACGTGCAGATGACAAAGCAGTTCAAGCATCTCGAACAGGCCCAAAAAAATGCCTACCATGTGGAAAAACACACCCTTCGCCTACTGGGCACCCTTGGGCGCCTCATTGATGACATGAACCTGCGCGCCGCCGAGATGAAAGTGCCAGTCCTTGTCCTCCATGGCGGCAAGGATTATTTCAATGACGATGCCGACCTGCGCGGCTTCATCGCCCGCATCCCGTACGGCGTTTCAAAGACCTACAAAAACTACCCAGAAGCCTACCACCTACTTATGTATGATGAGGGTCGCGATAGGATTTTCTGCGATATCGAACGCTGGCTTAACAGGCGCCGATGGGATTAGGTGAAGTTGTCACCGATTTTGGCTCGCAATCGAGAAGTCCTCGGCGCAAATTTTTGCTAATGAAATATCGAGCGTTGATTTTCGATTTCGACGGCACAATCGCCGACACTCTTAGCGAGTCGCGCCGAATTTTCAATGAAATCGCACCCGACTACGGCATCCGGCATGTCGAGGAACATGAGGTCGCTGGCCTGCGCCATCTTTCTCTCAAAGAGATTCTCTCCGAACTTAAGATACCTAAGCGCCGCGTCCCCTCGATCATAGCCCGCGGCACCGGCATGATGCGCGCCAACATCGACCGCCTACAACTCATCGACGGCATGAAAGAAGCTCTCACCAATTTGAGAAATCGTACCGATAGCTTCGGCATCCTCACCTCAAACACTACCGCGAACGTGGATATCTTTCTCCGCAACCACAGCATCAGGGATCTCTTTGAATTTGTGTCCTCGACCTCCAAGCTCACTGGAAAGGCGCGGCACCTACGCGCGATCCGCAAAACCTTTTCCCTCACGAATAACGAGATGCTTTATATCGGCGACGAACTGCGCGACGTAAAAGCCGCCCAGAAAGCTAAAATACCTCATGCCGCCGTGAGCTGGGGCTTCAATTCCCGCGAATCACTCGCCGCCGCCAAGCCCACCTACCTTATAGACCATCCCGAGGAGTTCTTGCATAATATTACTTGAGTCCTTTCGGGATAAGTTACCAACGCATCCGTCACTTTCGTTGGCGGATTGACAGACAAAGGCTGCATCCTACACCTTTCCGGTATGTCAGGATCTAAGGGTGAGCAAGAGACTGTAGAATCGCACGACGACGCCGAACATTCGGCGCCGGAAGCAGTGGCTAAAAAAATGTCTGCTTCAGTAAACCCAGCTATAATTCTTCTTTTAATGATCCTAGCCATGCTGGTCTTGCTAGCACTGACGCTATTGAAGAGCGGTAAGGCCACGTGGACTTCCAATTTGGAAGATACCACCGTGGCGGCGATCAAGTCGGACCTGGATGTACGGCGCTTGGAACTAAATCGGCAGCGCATAACGATGGGACTTGCACCGCTCAAAAACACCTCGGAGCCGGTCGAGGAAATCGTAAAGCGGCTCAAGGTAGATGCAGACACGCTAGCGGGCATTTCTGAGAAATTCCAACAGATGCTCGCTGAAAAGGATGCAGAACTCGCTAGCCGCGACTCCCAGACGCTGCATCTCGAAAAACTTCAGCAGGATGTTTCCCTAGAAAACGCCCGCCTACAGAGCGAACTCCAGCACGCCCTAACAAGTTCCTCAGAAGCAGAACAGCTGAAAATAAAGCTCGCCGATACTCTGCTGCAAAACAAAACAATCGCCGGCGAGCTTGCCGCTCTGAAGCAGAAGGGAACGGGCGTCAGCGATGAAGAATACGCTGCGCTGAAGCGCCGCTATGAGGAGACACTGCGGGCCAAGGAATTTCACGAAGCCCGTGCAAAGGAACTTGAGGCGAACGCTGCCAAAGCGGATCTCTTCGCCAATTCCGAAGCGGAACTTTTGCCAGCCGCCGTTGAACTTTTCCGCCGCCTGCGCAATCTGGAAGGGCAAAATGACTCAGAACTCACCACGGAATACAGCAAACTCGGCGTGGATCTCGGCGCGAACGTCCTGCACTCGCTCAGCTTCGAGACCGGAAAAAGCGAATTGAGCGCCGCGGACATGGAGATGCTCTCCAATATCGCAGCCTCCGATGTGCCAGACGGTGATCTCACCCTGATCATCGGGTATACATCGGAAACCGGAAACCTCAACTCGAATCAGGAGCTTTCCTCCCGCCGCACGACCGCAGCCGCAGAGCATTTCGCCAGAGTGAAGCGCCCCGGCCAGCTTGTACAAGCGGTTTTCTTCGGCCAGACCGACCGCTTTAGTAGCGAGATACCTGATCGCAACCAGATCTGTGAGGTCTGGCGCATACGCCGTAAGTGATGCGGCAGATTTTTTACTCCGCGCAGGCTTTTTTCAGCATCTCGACGTTGACGCCTTCGTAGAAGTCATCATTGACAAGGCAGACCGGAGCGGTTCCGCAAGATGCAAGACATTCGGCAAACTCGACCGAGTATTTCCCGCAGGGGGAAACGCTGATCGGGTGGTGGTGCGAATCTGCGGAAGCACGGTCGATACCAAATTCCTCGCACAGACCGTCCATCAGTTCGTAGCTCCCACCGAGGGCACAAGAGAGCGTGCGGCAAACGCGGATGTGGTATTTGCCCGGCGCATATTGGCGGAAGCCGGGATAAAAGGTCACCACTTCCAGCACCTTGATCGGCTCCAGCCCCAGCTTCGCGGCGACCCAGTCGATAGCCTCAGGGGAAATGAATCCAAATTTGTGCTGGACGATGTGGAGCAGGGGTAGGACGGCGGAGCGCTTGCTTTCCGGGTAATGGGAAATGCGCCCGTCCGCCTCCGCCTCAAGTTCCGGAAAAACGGAGAAGGGCGGGAAGTGAGCGCTGGCCCTGTTATCAGTGATCGCGGCGGAGGTCATCGGCTATTTTACAAGTTTTTTAAGTTCGGCAAGATCGCGACCGTTGGTGCTGACGATCTCGCCTTTGAGGTCACAAACTATCACGGAGGGAATGCCACGGACCCCGTGGTCGAATTTCTGCTTAAAGGAAGCGGCCTTGGACTGCTTAAGCTGCGGCCAGGGCATATTCTTCTTAGCCGCGTAGCCTTCCATGGCGTCCTCGCTGTCATCGCTGGTGATCAGCACGAGTTCGAAGTTCTCGTTTTTGTTCTTGTTATAGAATTCCACAAGGCTGGGAGTGAACGCTTGGCAAGGCGGGCACCAGGAAGCAGTGTAATAGAATACGTAAAGTTTCGTCGGTTTCGCGGTAAGTTTATTCTTTTTGAGTTTTTTGCCATCCAACATGACCAGATTACCTTCTAGAATATCGTCGAACACGCTAGGCTCTCCGGCTGGTACCTCAGGTGCGGCGGGCTTCCACTCAGCGAGGCGCTTCGCATCGTCCTCGGCGAGATCGGCAAGCTTGATGTTGACCTTGCGGCCGTTACGCATCTTGAAAACACCTTCTTTTGCATCGGTATCACCAATAACTTCCACAAGTTCAAGTTCGGCTGTCTTACCTTCCTTGTTCGTCCAGTTCTCGTAAGCGGCGGAGAGCGGCAGCGCGAGTGATATAGTAATAGCAATAATTATTGTCGTTTTCATTTTCATGTTTTGGTTTCTTTAGCGGTCGCACTCGCCCATCACGAAGTCCAAGGATCCAAGGATGGCCGGTATATCCGAGACCATATGGCCAGGGAGCAGTTTTGATACGATGGAGAGATTGCAGAAAGAGGGGCTGCGGATTTTCATGCGATTCGGCACACCGCCGCCTTTCGAGTGGATGTAGAATCCGAGTTCACCCTTAGGGTTCTCCGCGGCGAAGTAAACCTCGCCCGCCGGAGCATCGATACCTTGGGTGGCGACAATGAAATGGTGGATCAGTTCCTCCATGGACATCATCACACGCTCCTTGGCGGGCAGCATGCCTTTCGGATCAGCGAGGTTCACCGGGCCGGAGGGTATAGTGTCGAGAACCTGGCGGCAGATGCTGATCGACTGCCGCATCTCCTCCATACGGATCTGGTAGCGCGAGTAGCAATCGCCCTCATCGGTGATCGGCACATTAAAATCGTATTTCTCGTAACCGAGGTAAGGGCTATTTTTCCTAAGGTCACGGTCCACGCCGGAGGCGCGGAGGTTCGGCCCGGTCATGCCGAAGGAAATGGCGGACTCCCTCGAGATCACGCCAATGTCCATCATACGGTCACGAAAGATCTTGTTGTTGTCGAGAAGCTTGGAGATCTCGCCGATGGCGACCTCGCATTCCTCAAGGAAAGTGCGGACGGCGGCATCGAAGCTGGGCGGCATGTCGCGGAGTTGACCGCCGACGCGGGTGTAAGAAGTAGTGAACCTCGCCCCGGTGAGCTGTTCGCAGAGGTTGTAGATTTTTTCCCGCTCAGTGAAAGTGTATAGGAAAACAGTCATTGCACCGACGTCCATGGCACAAACACCGACACCGAGCATGTGGGCGGAGATACGTGCGAGTTCACAGCAAAGCACCCGCAGGGCCTGTCCGCGCGGAGGCAGTTCCCAGCCCATAAGCTTCTCAACGGCGCAGGCATACGCGACATTATTAGCGAGCGGGGCGAGGTAATCGAGGCGATCCGTGTAGGGCACGAACTGGTTGTAGTGCATGTTCTCGGCGATTTTCTCATCGCCGCGATGCAGGAAACCAATATCCGGATCAGCGGAGTGGATCACTTCGCCATCAAGTTCGAGGATGAGGCGCAGCACGCCGTGGGTAGCAGGGTGGGATGGCCCCATATTGAGGGTCATCCGCTCTCCTACGAGGTCGTCGACCTCCTCCTTGTAGGATTCTACGGCCATCGCGGCACGCCTCAAGGTGTCCGGGGACTCGTATTCAGTTGAAATACCCATAAATTTATTTTGCGATAATAAGCGCTCGTAATGACCATCATCGCAAGGGCTTAATTGTGTTTTTCGACCTCATAATTTGCCCAAGCGCGGGTGGAACTGATTCGTCAGTTCATTAACGCGTACGGTATAAGTTTCCGATGTGAGCTGTAACGGCACTTGGACCTTCATTTATTCGGCAAAAAATAATCGTCGGGGTTCATCGGATGTAGCAAATCTTGCTTAAACGCACTTTCATTTTGAGGGATTTTTAGATCGGTCTCGAGAAGGGCGATACCATCCGCTACGCCAAACATCGGAAAGCGGTCATGCGATCGCTGCCAATGGGTACTCAAAATATCATAGGCTAGCCTGCGGCTAGGAAAGATCGAATCAATCAATTTCATGACAGGCTGTGTGGGGGCATCATGATATCTAAGCGTGTAGGAAAGGCTGTAGATTGTCGGGAGTGGGTTCCCGCCTTCAGATTCTATTTCCTTTAGCAGTTCTAGCGCTTCCTTTTCTCTCCCCGGAACGCGGGCTAAGGAATACAGGGCGAATCTTTTCGAGTACGACGGAGCGTTCGGCGTTTTGGTAGCCGACATATAAGCCTCGTAAGCCTGCTCGTAGGCTTTACTTGGATCTCCGAACGCGTTGATTTTATTAGGATCAGAATACAGGGTTCCGAGTCGGTGTTTCAAAATCGGATCATTGGGATTATTACGAATACCACGTTCCAAGAACTCGCGACCACGCAAAATACAAGCTCGCCAGTTGGCTTTGCGCCTCAGCGGAGGCAATTCGGACCCGTAAAGATAGTACGAAGCCGCGTTATAAGCCTGATGCCAACTACCTGTGTCCCAGTAGTAGCGGGTGCGAGGTGCCAGATCAACAATGAGTTCGTAGGTATCGCCGACCTCTCCCCAGCTCTGCTCTTGGAAAAAGGTGAACGCCCGCAGATTCATAAAGGTGGCAACCAGAGTCCGCAGACCGCCCAGTGAGACTGCGGAGAACGTCTGCCCGATCTTCTCACCGGTGCGTTGCTCCAACTTCGGCGGCAGAAGTCCCGCCTGATTTAGATCATCCGTCATCTTACGCTCGAAAGGCATTCGCAGCGCACCCGTGGTAAGGATCGTGAGTCCGATAATGGCATATCGTTTTCCCTGTGTCATCGACTCAAAATTCTTTTTTCGCGAAGATCAGCCAAGAGGCTAGGATATAGAACACGGCGTATAAAATAGCTATCAACACGAGTTTCCCTAGGATCGCCAGCGGCAGAATCGCACCTTGAATGACCGCATCTATCACGTTGAATAGCTCGAAATCCGGAAATACTAAAGCCACCAGTAAAGTGACTATTTTAGCGAAGATACTATCACTCATACCCGCCTGCTGACTTAGGAAAGCATCCCGCGCAGATGCTTGGAAATGGCCAATAAAGTAGATTAGGAATGCGATGATTGTAGTGAAAAGGGTACTGGTCGAAAAGGTGGAGATAAACAAGGCCAAGGAGGCTATGATGGTCGCCTTCAGAAAGACCGCGAACACTGCTGCTTGCAGCGAGGCACTTGGACCCAAGTCGAGAATATCTTTTTTCAATAATGTTATCTCCTCTGGCGTCCAGTTGTTCGCTTTCGCGAAGCCCATTTGGTCGGCAAGAACCATATTTGTCCTAATATGCAGGATACCGGTCATCAGTGCGTCCATGATCGCCAGTGAGACAAAAATCAGTAGCAGTACCCCGAGTAATTTTCCGGCGAGGTAATCGAGCCTAGGCACAGGCTTCGCCAAAATCGTGTAAAGCGTCCTGTCCTCCACATCCTTGGGCAACAGCAACGCAGTAGAAACGATCGAAAGAACCACCGAGAACAAGGTCATCGCGCCGAGCGACCAGCTTTTGATGGCGCGCAAGACATCAAGCCCCGCGGCTTCAGGACCTTCGTGCTGGGGTAGATTGAAGAAGTTGCTCGCGATCAGTATTAGAGCGAAAAACGCCAAAAAATAGAATACCTTCATCCTCACTAGCTGGGTGAAGGCATGGAATGCAATCACTGTGATGCGGGCGATATGATCGGGAATGCCGGCGTTAGCAGGAAGCGGGTTCATTTCGGTAAATTTTCCATGGAATCCTGTATCTTGGTCTCACGCAAAAACAGCCGCTCCAGCGTAGTCCTGGGCCTACCACTACTGATGAGCTCGGCATTCGCATCACGGGCTACCAGTGCCTCAATCTCGGCAATCAATGCTGGATCAGCGTCCTTCAGAATTAATTCGGTCTGGTCCTCAATTGCAATCAAATCCTCCAGCTTGCCCTCCTTGACCATTTTTCCGCGGAAAATAATCCCCACATGATCGCAGACCTCTTGAACCTGCTCCAACAAGTGAGAGCATAGAAAAACCGTAATCCCCTGCTCGCGGAGCTTGAAAATTAAATCCCGTATCTCTCGCGAACCAATGGGATCTACGCCCGCCGTTGGTTCATCGAGTATCACGAGCCGAGGTTGCTGGATCAATGCCTGCGCCAGCCCTATCCGTTGCAGCATACCTTTCGAATAACCGCCTATCCGGCGATGGCTCGCGCCGGTAAGATCCACGAGTTCCAGCAACTCGGTCACTCGGTCTTTCAATGCCGCGCCACGAATGCCGCAAAGCTTGCCGTAAAACTCTAGGGTCTCCTTACCGCTGAGATGTTTGTAAAAATAGGGATTCTCCGGAAGGAAGCCGACCTCGTTGCGCGAGTCTACTTTCAGCGAATCCTTCCCGAAAATCGCGCATTGCCCTAAGGTCGGAGCAACCAGCCCCAGCAGCGCTTTCATCGTCGTCGATTTCCCGGAGCCGTTCGGCCCGATTAGCCCGTAAACCTCACCCGGCATGATGCGGATCGACACGTCATCGACGGCGCGCAGCGGCTGGCGCTTGAATGAGGTCTTGAAATCCTTCACTAGGTGACGGATCTCAACGGCAGGTGTGATTTCGGACATGAGCGCACGTATAATGAATCGTTGCTCCGCACAGCGCAACGGATTTCATCATCCTGAGTAATGCAAAGGCGTTAACGTCCTTGCGGGAAAATACAATGAATTCTAGGCTATATTTTAATAAATCAAGGGAAACCCGTACACGTATAAACGCTTTTTCCTTTGCTGCCGCAGCAGCCCATAGGTTCACTCTATTAAAGGATGCGCCTCATTGATTTCATCGCCAAACGATCAGAGCTCGGCAAAAGGCACGCGAAGAATATGTTCGAAAAGGGCACGTCATCCTCAACGGCGATCTGGTCACAGATGGAAACGTCCCTTTAGGAAAATTCGACCGCGTCATCGTTGCAGGCGAGACGATCCAATCCAAAACCCGTCGAATCATACTTGTAAACAAGCCTACAGGCGTCCTCTCCGCCACAACCGATACCACTCGCCGCACGGTGAGTGATCTAATCCGCGAACCATGGGCACACGAGCTACATCTCGCCGGACGACTCGACCGCACGACAACAGGCCTCGTAATCCTCACCAACGACAGCACTTTTTCGGAATCCCTCACGCGTCCCGGAAACAGGGTTCCTAAAAGGTATCTCTTTGAAACCGACAAGACTATTACTGCGGAGGCGATCGATTCGTTCCGCAAAGGCATGTCCTTCGCTAAGCAAAGAATCCGTACACAGCCTGCTATCATTGTTTTACTCTCTGAAACTTCCTGCCGCCTCACGATCTATGAGGGCAAACATCACCAGATTAAACGCATATTCTTGTGTTTTGGGATCCGCGGCACGAAATTGCACCGAGAGTCTATCGGGTCTTATGTGTTGCCAGATAACCTCGCTCCTGGCGAATACCGCACATCCCATCCGGATTACCCGGAATCATGCACCAGATGATCACTCCAGCGCCGTCCAGTCCGCTTCGGTAGCAGGCGCTTTCTGGTATTCCATGATGATTTTCCAACCGTCTTTCTTCTTAAGCAGCAATGCTTCGAGATGGACATATTCGTGTGTCATCTCGCCATCGCCTTGGCGGGAGGAGTAGAGCAATACAGCTGTTTCATGGGCAGTCGTCGCGTCGCCCAAGCGCTGGGAAAAACGGAAGGTGGCACTCGATTCTCGCACACCAGATTTCGTGTCATCAAAATCCTTTTTCCAACGTGCCAAGGCTTGGGTGAGTGGATAACTCAATTTCTTCGTGCCGGTCACAAGAACCGCCTCGGGATGACATGTCGCGGAGTAGCCGATAAAATCGCCCTCTCTGACCGTGCGCGAAACCTCCGCCCAGAAGGCATCTAATTCAGCGAGTCGAGCCTTCTCTTTAGCTAAATCTGCCGAGGCTGATAACACGAAGATCAAGGATGCTAACAGCACAGCGGCGAATCGCTTGATCGTCTTCATAGCGATAATTTAGAATGTCGGATCAGCGGTTTTGCCCACCTCTGCGGTTGTCTCCACCCCACATCGGTCGACCGCTGAGCAGGCGCTCCTTCATGTCGTCGTTGATCGCAGAAGAGCCGTTGATAAATTGTGTGGCGGCAGCCTTGTCTTCCTGCATCCAGCGTGCCGCCGCAATTCCAGTGGCTCTGCTCCTGCTCCCTTCATCGGTAATCATCGAGGCGACCTTGACAAGCTCCGCTGGCTTCGATGAGCGGTTGCTCCAGATATACGTTTCCGCAGCGCTGTCTTTCACAGCGGATGATTCCTGTGATTTGATGAAGCCCAGCGCCGCTTCGCTGTCGGAAGAAGCCCATATCGGCATGACTTCACGCATGGAGTCGATCTTAGAACCATCGTCCAAGCTATTGAGCCAATCGATCGATCCCCGCACATCGGATCTCGCATAATTCTTTGCGACGGTGGGCACGGCATCCCGCCGGGCATCGGCATCAGTCATTTTTGAAATCTCGGCGGCGGCACTAATAGGATCGTTTTGCGCAAGTCCTTCGATCGCAGCTGACATGGCAGATTCTCTTTGATCCTCTGGCAAACCATTTACCCATGCTGCCGCTTCGGCGAAGCTCTTGGCTCCCCATTGCTGGGCGATCGTATTGTATGCAGCGCCTTGTTCATCCTCAGCCATAACCCCAACCATTTCCGCCGCTTTCGCTGGATCAGTCTTCGCAACCTGGGAAATAACGGCAGTCATTGCGTCGCCTTTGTTAGACTTCAGAGCCGACGCCCACTCCATAGCACCCAAAGGATCCTGTTTCGCCCACTCTCCAGCGATGATGCCTGCAGCACCCTGACCGCCTATACCCCGGGCACCCGGGCCACCCATCATGTTCATCATCGCAAATTGCGCGGGATTCTCCGTATAATATTTAGCAGCATTAACTGGATCAGCACTTGCCCAGCCCTGCAAAACGGTAGGCCTTACGAAGGCCCCAGAGAAACCCATTGAGTCGGTGAACGCCATCGCAGCGGTGGGATCAACCTCGGCCCACTTTCCAAATAGTAGCACCGAAGCAAGGATGCGTTCGTTGAAAGGCAGCGCCTCGAGCTTCTCCGCCTCAGAAACAAACTGATCTGCGCTAAGATTCGAGTAAAAGTCTAACAGTCCCTGGATGCGGTTGCTTTGCCCAGGCTTGAGATAGATTTCCTCTACGTTACGAATTTTCTTATTGCGCGCGGACGGCGAGTTTCCGTCCGTAGCGGAGCGCTCACCTGCGCGTGTGATCATGTTCACCTCGGCGGCGCTGGTGGCATCTTCGGATGCGGAGCCAGATTTACCCACGCCAAAACCCACACCCAAGCCGATAAACAAAGCTACACCAGAGATTATTACGTTATTTTTCATGTTTCTAATTCTTTATCGTAGCACTAACCCCATTGACAGTAAAATGTTACGGCAGATGCAATCTGCCTAGCCACTCATGCATACCCCAGCCATGGACCGAGCCATTTCTCCGCTTCGGCGAGACTGATCCCTTTGCGCATCGCATAGTCCTCTATCTGGTCTTTCTGAAGCTCAGAAAGCGCGAAGTAATGGCTCTCCGGATGAGAGAAATACAATCCGCAAACCGCCGCCCCCGGATGCATCGCGCAGCTCTCCGTTAGGAAAACGCCCGTGGCATCCGTTGCACCCAACAGATCGAATAAGATTGGCTTCTCAGTATGATCCGGTTGCGCCGGGTAACCGGGAGCGGGGCGAATGCCCTGATAGTTCTCGTGGATCAGGGCATCCTTGGTAAGTTCCCCTTCCCTTTCGTATCCCCATTCGATGCGCGCAGCATGATGGAGTTTCTCGGCAAAAGCTTCCGCGAGACGGTCGGCGATCGCCTTGACCATGATCGCGCCGTAGGGATCATTTGCAGTATCGAGTTCCTTCGCATACTCGTCCGCGCCGTGTATCCCGACCACGAAGCCGCCGATGTGATCTTGTTTGTTAGATGCTACCCAATCCGAAAGCGCGACATTTGGTTTGCCCGAAGTTTTCTTTAACTGCTGGCGGAGTGTGTGGAATCTCGTCAGCTCGCTGCCTTCCTCATTAAAAACAGCGATATCATCGCCCACGGCATTCGCGGGAAAAAATCCGTAAATACCACGAGCCTGAAGGCGTTTCTCCTGAACGAGCTTTTCGAGATACTCGCTGGCTTCTGAATAGAGCTTCTTCGCTTCAGCGGCTCCACCTTCGTTCTTAGTCTTAAGTTCTTTTTTCTCCCGATCCCAAACACCACGCAGCTCCCAAGCGTGGAAAAACGGAGTCCAGTCGATATATTCCACGAGCTCAGATATCTGCGCTTCGACCGTACGCGTGCCGGTGAATGAAGGCACGGGCGGCGTGTAGGAATTCCAATCATATTTCGGAGCCGCAGCGCGAGCCTCTGCTATGGTTACCGTCTCTTTTTTGGGTCCACCGAGGAAACTTTCGCGTGCCTTCTGCTGTTTCTCACGGAGCTCCCTAACAAATTCATCGCAACCATCCTTCGACAAAAGTGAGGTAGTGACCGGAACGGAGCGCGAAGCATCGAGAACATGAACGACCGGCCCAGAATAATGTTCCGCAATCTTGATCGCGGTGTGCGCAGCGGAAGTAGTAGCGCCGCCGATGAGCAGCGGAAGTGTGAAACCACGCCGCTCCATTTCCTTGGCGACATGAACCATTTCATCGAGCGATGGCGTGATGAGACCTGAAAGACCGATCACATCTGCGCCGAGCTCAATCGCCTTGTCCAGAATCTTGTCGCAGGAGACCATAACGCCCATATCGGTGACCTCAAAACCGTTACAGGAAAGCACCACACCGACGATATTTTTGCCGATGTCGTGGACATCACCTTTCACAGTTGCGATTAGGAAGCGTCCTGCTGAGTTACCACGCTCGGCGATTTTCAACGCCTCATTGTGAGACATCCCATGGTTCTTTTTTTGGATCGCGGCGATGTCCCCAGCTAGATTTTCCGCCTTCTCGGTCTCCATGTAGGGAAACAGCCAAGCCACCGCTTTTTTCATTACGCGGGCGGATTTTACGACCTGCGGTAGGAACATTTTTCCCGCGCCGAAAAGATCACCGACCACACCCATGCCATCCATAAGTGGCCCCTCAATGACTTTCAGCGGCCTACCGTATTTTACCCGAGCCTCCTCTGTGTCCTCTTCAATAAAACGGTCTATGCCTTTCAAGAGCGCGTATTCCAGACGCTTCTCAATACTATCATCGCGCCACAAAAGATCCTCCACGGACTTTTTGCCACCGATACCTTTATAGCTCTCCGCCAGATCCAACAGCCGTTCAGTGGAGTCGTCGCGGCGGTTCAGCAGCACGTCCTCTACGCACTCTAACAGATCTTTCGGGATTTCGTCGTAAACCTCTAGCATCCCCGCGTTGACAATACCCATGTCCATCCCCGCCCGTGTTGCGTGAAAAAGAAACGCGGAGTGCATCGCCTCTCGCACCTTGTTGTTTCCTCGGAAAGAGAAAGAGATGTTGGATACACCGCCTGAGATTTTCGCGCCCGGCAGATTCTGCTTGATCCAGCGGGTCGCGTTGATGAAGTCGAGGGCATAGTTGTTATGCTCTTCGATCCCGGTCGCAACCGTCAGTATATTGGGGTCAAAAATGATGTCATTGGGATTGAAACCGACTTCATCAACAAGAATACGGTAAGCCCGCTCACAGATACGGATTTTCTCATCATAGGTCGCCGCCTGCCCTTTTTCATCGAACGCCATCACTACTACGGCCGCACCGTATTTCATGATATATTTTGCGTTTTTCTTAAAAACATCTTCACCTTCCTTTAGCGAGATCGAGTTCACGATTCCCTTACCTTGGAGATGCTTTAACCCCTCTTCAAGGATCTCCCATCTCGAGGAATCCACCATGATTGGTACCCGAGCTACATCCGGCTCGCCTTGGAGGAGGTCGAGGTATTTCGCCATCATCGCCTTGCCATCAATCAGGCCGTCGTCAAAACAGATATCGACGACGTAGGCTCCGTTTGCCACTTGCTGCCGCGCCACTTCCACCGCCGCCTCAAGATCGCCTGCGCGCACGAGTTTTGCGAACTGCGGCGATCCCGCCACATTGGTCCGTTCCCCGATCATCAGGAAACCTCTGCTCTCATCGTGGTTGTAAGCCTCCGTCCCAGAGAGCCTTAGGGCTGGTTTAATTTGATTCATATTAGTAATAGGTTTTCACCTTCCTCGGAGCCACGTCGCGCACGCCTTCCACGATGGCTCTGACGTGCTCAGGGGTATTACCGCAGCAGCCTCCGGCGAAGTTGATCAGGCCACTTTCCGCGAAATCACGCATGTAATCCTTCATGTGTGAAGGTTCCAGATCAAATCCGGTCGGAGCCAGAGGATTTGGCAAACCGGCGTTCGGGTAGGCAGAAACATAAGTCCCTGCCACCTCAGAAAGTTCCTCTAGAAATGGCCGCATCAGATCAGGTCCAAGCGAACAATTAAGCCCGATCGCCAGCGGCTTCACATGCGCAAAAGCATTCCACAGCGCCTCGACTTTTTGTGCAGAAATCATCGTTTCACCGCCCAGCCCGACGGCTGCCGAAATGATTACTGGAAGACGGATTCCCAATTCATCGTAAACATCCTGCACCGCTACCGCCGCAGCTTTCGCATTGAGCGAGTCGAAGATCGTCTCGATCATTAGAATATCACAGCCGCCCTCGATGAGCCCCCGCACCTGCATGCGATAGCCTTCCAAAACCTGATCGAAAGTCACCACGCGGAAAGAGGCATCCTCGGCATCCGGCGAGTTACTCAGAGAAACAGTGAGAGGCCCGATCGCACCGGCCACATATCTTTTCATGCCGGTGTCGGTGCCTATATCATCCGCCATTTTTCGCGCAAGCTGGGAGCTTTTCACGTTCATCTCCCATGCAAGTTCGTTCAGGAAATCGTTTTCCAAGATTTTCTGGAAAAACTCCGGATCTTTCCGTCCGCCTTTCTCGCGGGGGTCCTCCACAAAAAACTCGCTCTGGGCGATGCCGGTAGCCGAGAAGGTGTTCGTCTCGCAGATATCGGAACCTGCCTCATAGAAACGCTTGTGGATATCCGCGATCACCTGAGGCTGCGTGATTGAAAGAATGTCGCCGTTGTTTAGAAGGTCTTTTTCGTTGCTTACAAAGCGCTCTCCACGTGCCGCCGACTCGTCGAGACCGTAAGCACGGATCGTCGTGCCCATAGCGCCGTCCAACACCATGATCCGATGATCCAGCTCTATCTCTATTTCAGCCGTGAAATCCTGCTGCGCCATAACGTTAAATTATCATCTACCCGCACATAATCAAGTTTCAAATCATCAAATCACGATATGATGATGGATAACGCTAGGGCTGATATTAGCCCTTATTCCGATTGGCGAGGGGCTTAGCTTTGCACATCTTAGATAGTGATCCTCATCGGGGCGGCAAGCCAAGCAGTGTGGCTTATGAATCCCTTGCAGTGAGGCAAAAATCCCGCTTAGCGTGCGGCCACTTTCGACAGGTCCGGGCGCTGACGAGTGATGTTCGCCAGCATCCGGCGGCAATGGGCGAACTTTGTACGCGACCTTAGAATCTCAACGCTGCGCTTAAAGGAACCCCATTGCACCACGCTAATCTCCACATTACGGCAACCCCACTTGTTCATTATCTCCCTGGTGGGCTTATAAATATCAACTGTTCCTGTGCCAGTTAGGGCGGAACCGTAATCGTCTATAACGTAAAGCTGGTTCATGCCTTTCACGCGGAAAACAGTATTAACCGGATAGAAAGACCAATCGGCGGCAGCGCTACGGACACGATCCGAGTAGCGAAGGGCCGTGCCAGTGGCGTTTTTGGCGCCATATTTAATGTGATCTTTCTCGGTGCAGGTATAGGCGGTGGTGCGGACTACGCGATGACGCTCGCTGAAGGAATAAACAGGCATCGAGTGCTTGTCTTTAGGCTTATTGGCAGCAGCGGCGATGAGAGCGGAGGACGGAGGGGTGAATTTAAAGTCTTGGGTGCTTTTACCGCCCAAATAAATACCACTTTTTGCAAGAATATTGAGTCCAGAACCGCAGCTTGCAAAGAAGGGAATAACGGCGGCCAAGGCGAAAAGATAAGGTATTCTCATAGGCAAGATGACGTTTTGAAAACGTATTCGGTTATAACGAGCAATTATTTCTTGAAGTCCTTGTCTGAACAAGATCTGCATGCGTAGACCTGTAAAGCATCTGCGGCAACCCAAAAAAGAACAGGACGGTCAATTTTTCCTAAAGACTGGGTCTTTTTGAAGAACTTTAATGTATTAGATCAACACCAGCTATCTTGGAAATTCGCTCAAAAAGAGTCGCAAACACATCCTGACCTAGGACATTCACGGCATTTTCCAGCCTCTCCGGAGCGTCATCCGGTATCTCGACCCATGACCGACAGCCACCAAAACGGCTGTTATAGCAGAGTTCGAGCGGCGGATTGAGTGCCGAGACCCGAACAAAGGCGAGGTGAATACTTCCCGAGGCCATTCCTTTTCCTTGCCAGTCGAAACGTTCGCGCAAGGTATCATCGCTATAAATATGATAGGGCTGCAGCGCCTCGACCTGTGCCCAATCCGTGAGAGTCACGGCCAATAAAGCCTCCGCGTGGTGAGTGATCGAGAACCTGTCGCCGACCTGCCATTCATTTGCTGGAGTGAAATGCCCTTCGCGGACGTGATCCGCTTGGGCATGGAATTTTGTGGGGAACAGATGGAACGAGCGATGAGCGAAGCTGAACCCATCGCGCCCCTCATGAATGCCGCCCTTCCGGAGAATAATAGATTGCCGAGCGGTAGCGAGAGCGTCGCAGATCACCTGCCATTCCTTGAAAGCGATAGACATAGGGTATTGGAGAGTGGAGGATGATCATTTCAAAATGATTTTCTCGAAAACTAACGAATCGCGACCACTGGCCTCAAACTGAGCGCGGCGCAGGGCTGGAAGAGCCGATAGATCGGTCTGAGCATAACCGGCGTGCTCAAAGAAGTAAGCGGCGCGGTTCGTAAGCGCGAAGACACGGGAAATCCCCTTTTCGCGTGCAACATTCTCTGTGTGGGCGACGAGCTCGGCTCCGTAGCCTCGGCCCTCGTGCGACTGCTTGACGTAGAGACAAGCCACCTCAGCACACGCCTCTCCAGAGTATTCGTGCAGCGCGACGCAACCGACTACGTTGTCATCGATGGCCATCACCCGGTAATCGGTAATTTTCGATATGATGTCCTCATAGGTGCGAGCGACGAGTTTTGTACGGCGAACGACGCGCCCGATCATGCCCAGCAGTTCCGGGATATCTTCCTCCCGCAGCTCGCGGATTATACGGTAGCTGTCGGCATGGATCATCGTCCCTACGCCTTCATTGGAGAAAAGCTCGTCCACCAGTACACCCTGCTGACGCCCATTGAGGACATGGACTCGGGGAATGCCGCGGCGGCAGGCCTCGGCGGCGGAGAACAGGAGATCGCGACCCAATACATTTTGCTTTTCCAGCACATCGGGAACATCCGCCGCACGGATCGCGTGGGCGGGTTGGCCGTTTACTAAAATACTCTCTTCTAAAAGAGCGATGACCTTGGAAACACCCACCAGCTTGGCGAAATCAACAACAACATCATCCAAGGGACCGATACCAGATGCGTCGATGATGGCCGATTGGCCGCGCCCCAAAATCTCCTTCACCTCCTGCGCAGCGAGTCCATCGGATATCGGACGCGTGACGCGTGCCGCCATAATCTCGCACTCCAGCGTCCAGTCGTAGAGATCCTTGATATCGCCACCTATCACTCCGAGCACGAGTTTCACGCCGAGATCTTCAAGCACAGCAAGATCTAGCAATGTTTCTGCGACTGCCGGCTCAGGCAGAAGCCCGGCCTCGATCAATACACAGAAAACTTTCCCCCTAAACTGGGGGATGTATTGCAGCACGGCACGCAAGTCACTCTTCTCAACCACAAACAAAGATTAGATTGGATTCTCAAATTTTTAAATTTCTATTTTCACGCAAGTTTCCGTTCATGAAATTTGTTACAAACACGATGGCATAATGCTCCTCAAAAGCGCAAGAACCATAAGCGCCAAGAGTGAAAGACCACAGCGTATCAATTCCACCGCCAACACCGCCCCGTAAAACGACAGCCGTACCTCGCTACTAGCCACTCCTTGCCATCACGGGTAAAAGCCTATGGAGTAAATCCATATATGGGCTTTGATTATCCAGAAAGTTTTCTTCTGCTCCCCATTCTGGCGCTACTGGGGTGGTTTTGGCAGCGGCTAGGCTTGTTCCGTCCGCTGCGGGCGATCATTGCGATCATGGCGGTGACGATGATCGCCGGACCGCGTCTGCAGATGCAGGAGAATGCGCTGGATCTGATTGTCCTGTTAGACCGCTCGGAATCGACGGAAGATCTCATCGACAAGGGCTTACCGGAATGGTCGCGGCTTCTGGAGGGAGCGAAGCCCAGTCGTAAGGACTCTCTACGCTTCGTGAATTTCGCGGCGGAGGTGGCCGATTCGGGGATCGACGGCTCGTCATTCACCGGTTCCCGCAAACTCACGAAAACGGGGCTGGCTGTCTCCAACGTGATGGCGCAGGTGGACGGGAAGCGTCCGACGCGGCTTTTGCTTTTCACCGATGGCTACTCCACCGAACCGCTCACCGAAGCGGCGGCGCAACTTTCAAAGCGCGGTGTACCCGTCGACTACCGTCTACTTCGTGACGAGACCACGCGCGATCTCCGGCTTGCGCGGCTTTCCTTTCCCGAGCGCGTGCAGGTGGGCGAGCCGTTCCTTATCTCCGTGCTGCTGCGCGGCAACGAGGATGGCAAGGTGCCACTGATCCTGCGCCGCAACGGTCAGACCCTGGTCGAGACCGAGGTGGAGGTGAAGGACGGCACGGCCACGGCGGAGTTCACGGATCGGATCGCACGGGTGGGTTCCTACGAATACGATGCGGAGATCCGCCCGGAAAAGGACGCGCATCCGGGCAACAACCGGATGAAGCGCTGGATCGAGATCACCGGCGGCCCACGTCTGCTGCTGGTCACGAGATACGTGGACGATCCGGTGGCGAAGGCGATGGCCGACATGGATTTCGACGTGCAGATCGTCAGCGATTTCTCCCAGCTCAAGGCCGGGATGCTCGGCGGGACGAAGGCGGTCGTTTTCAACAACGTCCCAGCGCACGAGATCCCGACCGCTTTCCTGAAATCGCTCGATTTCTTCGTGAAGGAACAGGGCGGCGGTTTCCTGATGGCGGGCGGTGAGCGCTCCTTCGGCAGCGGCGGCTATTTCCAATCCGACATCGATGAGCTCCTCCCCGTTTCCATGGAGCTGAAATCCGAGCACCGCAAGCTGGCTGTGGCGATGGCCATTGTGATGGATCGCTCCGGATCGATGGCGGTCACCGTGGCGGGCGGAAAGTCAAAGATGGATCTCGCGAACTCGGGTGCGATCTCGGCGGTGAACCTGCTCGGGCAGATGGATCAGATCACGATCTTCGCAGTAGATAGCGAACCGACCAAGGTGGTGCCGCTCACCAGCATCGGCGGGAAACAGAAAGAAATTTCGGGGCGGATCGCGCGGATCGCATCGAGCGGCGGCGGGATCTTTGTTTACACGGGGCTGAAAGCGGGATGGGAGGAGTTGCGGAAATCGCAGGCGGGCACGCGGCACATGATCCTTTTCACCGACGCGCAGGACACCGAGGAACCCGGCGATTATCGGAAGCTCATCGACGAGATGACCAAGGAAGGTGCGACGGTTTCCGTCATCGGGCTCGGCACGAAGGCGGATCCGGACGCGGCACTCTGCGAGGACATCGCGAAGCTCGGCAAGGGCCGCATCTTTTTCTCCGACCAGCCGATGGACATCCCGCAGATCTTCGCGCAGGAAACGGTGACGATCGCGCGGTCGGCGTTCGTCGAGGAACCGGTGGGCACGCTGGCCTCCGGGCGCTGGAGTGAAATTTCTCCGAAGCCGCTGGAGTGGATGGGAAAAGTCGGCGGTTACAACCTTTCCTACGCGCGCAAGGACGCGACGGTTTCCCTGATCTCAAAGGATGAGTATGCCGCACCGCTGGTGGCGCATGCGCGGCGCGGGCTCGGGCGGACGATGGCGATTTCCTTCCCGCTCGGTGGCGAGTTTTCCAAGGAGGTTCGCGAATGGGCGGGCTACGGCGATTTCATGCAGACGGCTGGGCGTTTCCTGATGGGCCAAGAGCTGCCGCCCGGCATCGCGCTGCGGCACAAAATCCAGGGCACACGGCTTGAGCTGGATCTGCTTTACGACGATGAGGAATGGGGCGGGCGTCTGAGCAAGGATCCACCGACCGTGAAACTCCAGGACGATGCCGGCGGCGCGATCTACGAACTGCCGTGGCGGCGCATCGAGCCGGGCCGTTTTTCCCTGAGCCGCGATCTCGACGAAGGCAGCGTGGTGAAAGGCGCAATCCGCGTGGGTGATAACGCGATCGGATTCGGCCCGGTGAGCGTGGGGGCAAGCGTCGAGTGGTCTTTCGAGCCGGAGCGCCTCGCGGAGCTGCGCGCCGTTTCCCACCAGACGAATGGCCGTGAGTTGCTTAACCTCAAGGAAGCCTGGCTGCGCCCGCCCTACGTGGCCGGGAC
>CAMAXN010000028.1 GCA_945862245.1 Prosthecobacter debontii | reverse complement strand
TCACCCGGCCGGTGGCGTCCACGGCATCCCCATAGGCACGGATGAGAAACGTGTCCGACCTCGCCGCAAGCGCCGGACCGATGATCTGAAGCACATCGCCCTGGGTGAGCCATGCGGGCGCTCCCCATGCCTTGGAGTCGGGCTTCAGCATTTGCTCTAGGCGGGTGCCGTCCGCGATGTTGTCGGGGTGGCGATAGCTGGGAAGCGACTGTTGATTGGAGAGCGGATACGCCTTTGCCAGCGAATCGTTGATGCCTGCTTTGCGGATCGCCGCTTCGATCGCGCCCATGCGGCCGGTCTCGTCCTCCGCCAGTCGTCGGTTGACGAAATCCGCCAGCGAAAGGAACGGACCCCGGTGCCGGACCTCGTCCACCAGCGCGCGTGCAAGCCGGTCGATCTCCTCCGGCTTGAGTTCTCGCCGCACATCCCAGATCTCGGCGTAGTCCGTCGGATCTCCGGATTTCCATGCCTTTCCGGGAGCGTCGAGCACCCTCGGAATCACGACATCTCCACCAGGGCCGGAGCGGGTGGAACCCAACAAGGCCTTCCAGGCATCCACCCGGGTGGAGTTCACGTTGAAAGCGCCATCCACCATCAACGCGGATGCGGCGCGGTGGAAATCGACTATCGCGCCAGTGGTATCGGGGGCTCCGCGGACCAGCCTCATTCGCCCGTTGGGAAGCGGGTTGCCGTCTGTGTCATTCACGTAAGCTTTCTTCGCGGCGGCATCACCGGTGGAGAGGAAATAGCGATCCCACAGTGCAAGATTGGCCTCGAAGGAAAGATCGTGGACCACATTGTCCGTGGCCGGAATTTCGGAAAGCATCGCGCGTGCCGTGGTGGCCCACAGGCTAGTGCTTCCACGGCCCTGGTCGCCGGGGAATCCGATCTGCCTCTCGTGGAATCCACCGACCCGGGCCGAGCCGCCATCGCCTGTTAGAGCGGCGCTCCGATTGATTCCGCGGATACCGCCGGTTCCGAGCCTGGGGTCGGCCAGCGAGTTGCCGATGGTGTAGGATGGGTGCCAGATGAACTCCGAAAGCCGGGCATGCTGAAACTGGCCCAATGAAATCACTCCGGTACCTGCGCGCGGCACATCGAACAGGATATAGCGCTCCGCGCCTTCCTGCGGCATGCCGAATGGATTTCCGCGGTATCGGCCCCGAGTTGCTAGCGGCGTTTGTGCATTCCAGCCCACGGTGTTTTCATCATAGAGATCGCGAGTATAGGCACCGAAAAACCACGGCCCGCCCTGGCCGGCGATGTTCTCCCAGGGCGAGCGCAGCACGAACGAAGCCCGCGGGTTCCAGGTGGCCATCAGCGCATCCTCGAAATGGGGCGTACTATTGAGGCTGCCCGAATTAATCACGTTCGAGCGGTGTTCGTTGAACCACCGCAGGCGGATCGACTCGCGCATGCGAACGTTAGGTATCGAGGTCGGCTTCTGGTTGCCGGCCAGCAGTTGGCATAACATCCGCTCGGAACCTGCCCACGTTGTCCGAGGCTCGCGGCCGGCTCCGTATTGAAAGGAGGCGGACAGTACGGCGAGTTGTGGTAACCGGTCGATGCTGTCGGCGCGATTGTCATCGTAGGTCACCCGAGTGAAGCCTCCTGCATGCTTGAGAAGGGCCCGGCAATCATCGGCTTGGAGTGCGGCGGCGTTGTTTCCGCTGGCGTCGTACCAGTATTGCACCGGCCTCGCGGTGGTGCCGCTGGGTGGTAGGATGATGCCTGTGATGTAATAACTCCGGCCAATGTCCGGAGCGACTTCGCAGCTCAGCCGGTTCTCGAGAAGATTGTAGTTTTCGTTGTTCTGTCCATTGTAGAGAGTCCGATTGTTGTATTCCGCGCCGCGCGCTGGTGAAAAAACTAGGCAATCGCCGGGCGCGAAGGTGGTCGGCGGAATCGAAAAGTAATAACTACCGATGTATTGGTCACTGTAAACCTCATCAGTCGGCGCCTGAAGGCCTGGAGGTGTCACCCGACCGCCCTCGAACATCCTCCAGGACGTTTGCGAGCCATCATGGTTAGTTGTCTTCATATCCTGCCGCCCGTTGCCCTGAATCATGATGACTGCCTGATCGAATTTCAGCTCAATGTTGTAGGGATTCCACAGCACCACACGCGGATAAAGGTGCTGGCGGAACTGCCAACTCTTCGGGTTGCTTCTAGTAACCTCATAGGTGGTGTAGTTATGGAATAAGGTAGCTTCTACCAGAACCGGCTGTAGCGCGGTCCTGATATTCCCGTTCAGCTTGACCGGTTGCTCGTTGGACAACGTTAGCTTGCGGCTGCTCGCCACCACGCTCGCCAACGAATCCGTCTCCGCCCGGGTCGTGGCCACCCCGCGGCCGTCGAGCGGAGAGCGGATATTGGCCCAGTCACGCAGCAGGCCAAAGCGCGGCGAGGCGCGGGTATGCCGGGCGGCTCTGGGCTCCGACTCCACATGGCCGACGATAGGATCGGCATCGGCCAAACCGGGCATCCCCTTCCATGCGGGCACCGTGCCTCCACCCTCCAGATAAGCCGTAAGATCGCGTTTCAACCCGCCCTGAGCCACGTCGGCCAGCACCCCCTGCGCATCGACTGTTAGGTCGAAAAAATGGCGTTGCGACCATTCTCGTCCGGCAGCCGTGAACGCGTTGCTTCCCATGCTCGCGAGGCGGCGGCGCTGACCATCTGGGAGGTTGGGGCTGTCTTCGATCAGCGAAGGATCGGAGGCTTGCGTAATCATGCGGCGAAACCGGTCGGCAAGCGGATCGCCATCACGTCCAGCCCAGGCATCATGAGTAGCGATGTTAGCGCGCACACCGAGGTCACCGGTCCACCAAGCTAGGTGACCGGCAGGCTGGTTGGTCGTGCGCGCGATCTTAACTTTCGGAACTTCCACTGGTTTGCCGTTCTCGTCGCGACCCGCCATCAGCTTGTCACCGCCAATCTCTGAACGTGGGGCATCAGGATTGTAGGACTCAGATCCGCTCACTAGCCACTCAATCGGCTTTTTGAACTCCGCCCCATCCGCTCCCGTGCGGGTATCGCGCAGACCACCCTCGAGGTCGTTGCGCACGAAGTAAGACTTGCCGTCTTCGCGGGTGCTTCGCCACGCACCGGTCCATTGCTGGTGGCGTGCGGCGGGGTCCAATAGATCAGCGGAAGCGGAGACACGCTGGTCGGGCCCGAGAGTGCGCTGCAACTGCCCAATCGCCTGCATCATGGCTAGGTGGGCATTGGCACGGGCGGTAGCCCGGTCGTCCTCCGCGCGGGATGCGCGCAGTCCCACGACCGATAATGACAACATCCCTAGCGCCAGCATGACCAGCAATATCATCAATGAAAGAGTGACAACTAATGTGAATCCAGCCTGAGGATAGCGACCCAATTCATCACCGATCAAGTACGATGTATTCTTACTGGGTATGCTCGGCAATGCCTTCAAAATATTTCTGAATATTTATTTTTTCGCCTAATCCATAAAATACCATTTAAATGTATTCTTTGTAGACAATTTAACGGTGTTTGGTGGTGCGTAGTGGTGCAGCTTAACTGCCGCTCGTGAAATTAAGCAATGCTTTCCTTGCCCTTCTCTTTTTGACTCATCCAGCCTTAGCTGATGGCGGAGACCCATCGCTCCAACACTGGGCATGGTGGGCGGGTGATCAGGGGCCCTTGTTCGATCAGGCTCTAAGTACCGCGGGGTTGGATCATCGGAGGTTCGCGTTCGCCCCGGAGGTGGTCGGGATGTGGACAGGAGATGCCTTTCGCATCCCTGCGTTCGATCTTTATTTCAAGAATCCTTGGAACTGCAGCCCCTACGCTAGGCAGGCCGCGGCCGACGCGCGCCGCAACGCGCCCGGTATCCAAGAAATGCTGGTCCAGGCCCAAAGCGCCACTGGCATCCGGGTGCGCGACAATTTTTATTCCAGTGCCCTCAAGGTCTATGCCGATGCCGCGGAGAATGATGGAGCGCAGGCACTCGCCAATGCACTTGAAGCGATCGGCGCGGGCAAAGCGACGGACATCGCTGCGGATCCCGTCTATCAAAAGATCCCGCTGGCCGCCAATCTCTCCTCCACGGTAATCCTCCGCGCCTTTAAGGATGCCGACGCCTTCCGCCGGCTAGCCCTGCTTAAACCGTTCGAACGCGCGGGCATAAATCCCAAAGATGCACGAAGGTTATTCTATGACGAACTCTTCTGGGGACCCGCCCACGATGATGATGCCGTACTTCCGGGCGACGTGCGCTTCGCCGAGGTAAGCCAAACGCTCAAGACCGAGCAAATCGCCCGTACCGTGGACTTCCCGCTGCTGGCCAAGGGGGCTAACCTCCTTGCCTTGGCCGTGGACAACGCGAACCAGCGGCTCCACAATGCAATGAAGGAAGCGCCGCTCGCCTTCGATGCCGATTTCGCCATCGACACCCCCTTTGGCCGCGTGCGGATCGCCGGCACCGGCGACGACGAACATGGTGCCGACGGCAAGCACCACCTGCTCACCATTGATCTAGGCGGCAACGACTGCTACCACGGCGGCGCGGCTTCGTCGGATGCCTCCAACCACGCCGTTTCCGTGATCATCGACGCGGCGGGCGACGATCACTACGAGACCCGCTCCTCGCCCGCCTGGCTTGATCGCTTGGAGAACGGCCCGCGCGGCGGCAAGCCGGGCTTTCGGCAGGAGATCGCCGCCGATCACCAACCCGCCTTCGGCTGCGGTCTGTTAGGTTACGGATTTCTCGCGGATCTCGCGGGCAACGACCGCTACACCAGCCCGATCGGTGGCCTCGGCTGCGGCCTGTTAGGCCACGGCGCCCTGCTCGATGTGGCCGGCGACGATCACTACCGTGGCGATACCGGCCTTCTGGGATGCGGACGCTTCGGCACCGGCTCCCACACCGATCTCGCGGGAAATGACGAATACCGCGTGCTCCACAAGAGCCTCGGATACGGCGGCACCTTCGGCGCGGGCATCGCCGTCAACCTCGGCGGCAACGACCGCTACCTCGCGGATGTGGAGAACATCAAGTACTCGTGGTTCGACGACTTCGGCACCCAGCTCAACCTTTCGCTCGGCTTCGGCTTCGGCCGCCGCGCCGACATGAGCGACGGCCATTCATGGGCCGGCGGGCTCGGCATGCTCGTCGATGGCGGCGGCGGTGACGACTTCTATCAATGCGGCATCTACGGCATCGGCTCGGCCTATTGGTATGCGGTGGGCATTCACCACGACGATGGGGGCAACGATGAATACCTCTCGGATTCGTACTCGATCGCCAGCCCCCCGCATTTCGCCGTGGGCATCGTGATCAACGAGGCGGGCAACGACATCTGGCGCGGCCGCAGCTCGCGGGCCTGCGGCTTCGGGCGGGATTTCTCGATCGGCTGGTTCGAGGATGGCGGCGGAGATGATATCTATATTTGCAGTGACTCCGCTTTCGGCATCGGCAACCTCAACAGCCTCGCGGTCTGCTGGGACAAGAGTGGCAACGACACTTGGATCGCGCGCTCGAATTCCTTCGGCCAACCCTACATGGAGAGTGAAAAGGCGATCCGGGACTTCCCCGTCAACTGTGGCCTCTTTCTCGACGGCGACGGCCGTGACCGTTACCTTAAGCTTCCGGAGAAGGCCGGTGCCTGGGAGCTTGACGCAAGGGCACTTCCAGATCTCGAGCCATGGGAGTTCATCCGGGACGGCGCAAGCAAGTCATGGCGTGGCCACATCCCGATGCCCGACGGCACAGTCATCCAGCCCGGCTCGTCCGGCGCGGCGATCGACAGCGGCGGTTGACCCAATCCGGCGGGCCTAGCGGATCTTGGCCGGCATCGTGCCGATCGTCTCGCCCGCGACGAACTCAGGCATGATCATGCGGGAGGTGTCCGGAAGAGCTTGGCCCTGGATGATCGAGGTCATGAGTTGGCCCGCCGCCTTGCCAAGCTGTGCGCCGTCGTGACGGTAGCGCGTCACTTCTGGAATCGCCGTCGCCAGGAACAAATCGTTGGCCCGCGAGATCACGGCGGCATCTCGCGGAACCGAGAGACCGGCCAGTTGTAGGCAGCCGATCACCGGCCAGACGAAGTTCGGCTGCGCCACGAGGAATGCGGTGGGCGGGTGTTCCCTTTTGAGCAAGCGCTCCATCACACGGCGGATTCCCTGGGTAGTGGGCTCGTATTTGCCGTCCACTACCTCCGCGCCAGCCGGTCCATGCTGGTGAACCGCCTCCCTCAAGCCCCCTGTGCACTGGGCATCCGCCGCAAAATCCGTCGCCGGATAGATCATTGCGATGCGCCGATGGCCCCGGCGCAGAAACTCTAGACCTGCGTGCCTTCCCAAGGCCGCGTTGGCATACTCGACGCAAGGGAGCGTCACACCGGGAAAAAGCGATCCCAACGCCATGGCTGGCAGCCCAGAACGGCTGAACCACTGCTGAACTTCTTTGCAGACTCCCAGCAAAACCCACCCCGCAACCCCCGGCTGATTCGCATAATTGCCTATGGTATCCTGCTTGCAACGGGTCTTCAAATGAGGGCAATGTTCGAAGCGATATGATAGGCCCACCGCTTCGACTTCGCTGTGAAAATGCTGCAAGGCCGTTTTGGTGATACTAATGAGCTCGCGTTCTGCCAAGACGCACAACACCCGCACTTCATTGCCATGCCAAGGCTTGGACGACTGGGTTCCACGACGCTTCTTCAAAACCAGTAGGTGTCGTTTCCCGTGCCCGCCGCCACATAGAAGCTTTTGCCGATGCAGCACCTGCAGCGCTTTGCGAAGAGTCGTCCGGCTCACATGGAGTTCGGCGCACAGATCGTGCTCTCCCGGAAGCACTTCGATCCAGCGGCCGCGCTCGATTCCTTCGCGCAAGATATCCGTCGTTTCCTCAACCAGAGATCGCCGCTGGGGGATGCGGTTTTTTTCAGGTCGGCTCATGGAAACACCATACTGCTCTTGCGCAGCATGTCGATAATGTATTCGGAATATACAATTGAATTTCTGTTTCTATCTATAGGATAAAACAGTAAATATAATGGATCACTAATTATTGCTTTCATACCAAGACGAGGAGTTTATTCGCCGCTCTCGCCCTAAGTGCTGCATCGCCAATGGTAGCAGCACCGGTGCTGCTGGACAATGCAGGATTCGAAGCGGACTCGAATTCAAGTTCTTCGGGCGCATTTTCCTCGGGCGATCAGGAGAGCGTTGCGGGCGTCCTATCCGGATGGACTATCATTGCCACTGACAACACCAGCACGGACAACACCGAGGTGGCAGTCGGATGGGCGAACCTCACGCAGCCGGAGGGCAGCCAGGCCTTGTCGCTCATGGCGGGTGCCGCCATTGCCCAGCAAACCTCGCTGCCATGGACCAGCCTGAGCCCCGGCGACGTGCTGACATTGACCGTCGCCGCCGGGGATCGCAACACGAGCAGCACCGCCAACCCGCGCTGGGCGGACAATTCGTTTTTCGGCCTGTCCGACGGTCTTGCCACTCGCCTCGGAGCGCCTCCAGGCACTCCCGGCAGCAGCACGACCACTCCCAGCCCGTGGATCGGCAAACAGGTGGCGTGGAGACAGGTGCCCACCCCGTCGGGAGGCCTCAAGAGCGGCACCATGGGCGATGTGACACTCACTCACACGGTGACCGCCGCTGACGTGCTGCGCGGCGGTGCGGTCGGCGTCTTCATAGCCTCGCTGGGAAACCGCGATAACACCACCAACGGCACCTCCGGCGGCAGTGCGCAGAGTTTCTGGGACCATGTGCGGCTGGACCTGGTCTCCGCGCCGGGGCCGACGATCCAGAGCTTCACCAGCGACGCCACCGTCCTTGAGAACGGCGAAACCGCCACGCTGGCGTGGTCGGTGGACAACGCCACCAGTGTTACTTTAAACCCGAGTCCGGGAACCGTTTCTGCCAGCGGTAGCCAAGTGGTGACACCGCCCGGCTCAACCACCTACACCCTCACCGCGGCCAATCAGGAAGGAAGTAAAAGCCGCGTCCTCACCATCAGCACCCGAGGGCCGGCGGTTTACCGCTACTTCCGGTTCACCCCGACGCTCCTGCGCGGTGGTGTTAGCGCCGACAGCGTTCAAATCAGCGAGTTCCAAATGCTGCTGGAAGCCGTGCCGCTCGTGGCCACGAGCGCCGCCAACCCCGGCGGCAACAGTCCCGGCGGAGAGAATCCCTCGATGGCGATCGATGGAAACCTCAACACGAAATGGCTCAATTTCAACAAAGCGCCGCTGGTCCTTGACTACGGCCAACCCGTGACCGCCACCGCCTACCGCTTTGCCACTGCCAATGACGGCACCGACCGCGACCCGGTCTCATGGCGTCTCGAAGGCAGTCAGAACGGGACCACCTGGGAACTGGTGGACGAACGTTCCAGCCAAACGGTGACCACCGACCGCAAGACATGGCTTGCTGCCTTGCCCACCCTGGCCAATGCCAGCTACCCGCTTATCCCCGGTTCCCCGGTGATCGACAGCTTTACAACCACCCCTTCTACCATTCCCGAAGGCGCTGCGGTAACCGTTTCATGGTCCGTCACCGGCGCGACCAGCGTATTGCTGCTTCCCGGGGGATCAATGCCCGCCAGTGGCAGCCTGGAAGTCGCCCCGCGGGTTACCACCCATTATACCTTGGTGGCAACCAACGCACAGGGCAGCAGCTTCGCCACGGCGAGCGTCATCGTAAATCTCCTGCCCCGGGGATCGATCACCGCCTCTGCCGCGGACGCGGAGTTTCACACAGCCCCTGATGGCTCCGTGCTCGAAGGACCGATCTTCTCCAGTTTCGAGATTCTCGATGTAGGACGCCAGATATTCGGCGATGAAATCAGGCATGTCGTGATTCCCTTCCAGTTGCCGAGCCTGGGAGCGGGTGACTTCTTACGCGCGGAGCTTGAAGTCTACACCTACATCGGCGGGGCGGGAGAGCAAAGCCGCACTCCGATCCATCTCTTCGCTATACCAGGAGCCCGAGTATCCGCCACCCCGCTTATCACGGATGTTAACAATGGCGCAGACAACCATCTGACCCGCGGCTATCTGGCGGATGCTTCCTTCCTCGATTTTTCCACATCATTCGAGCAATTTACCAACTCAGGTGAGTATAGCCAGACGGCCGATGCTCTCGGCTACTGGCTAAACGAGGCTTATGACAACGGTGCCAATGCCGGAAAATATGTATTCTTGCGCCTTAGTCCGGACGCATTGCAACCTACCGAAGGACTTGGCTTCGGCATCGGTAGTGCCGACGCATCCGGAGACACCAAGCCCTCACTTTCCTACGTTTTTAACCCAGCTGGTGTTCCCAATGTGCCCGTGATTGGCGCTTTCGAAGTCACGCCCCGGTTCGTCGAAGCGGGTGAGCCCGCCACCCTGTCGTGGTCCACTCTCGGAGCCAGCTCGGTGGAGATTTCCCCGGGAATCGGATCCGTCAGCTCCAGTGGCTCCGTGATGGTGAGCCCATCCGTCACCACACTATACACAATCACGGCCACCAACGGGTTTGGCAACCGCACGTCCACAAACACACTGACGGTCGTGCCGCGCGGTGCCTACCGCTATTTCCGTTTTATCACCCTGGCAGTCCGCGGGCCGGACAGCCAAGCACTCAACTTGGCTGAACTACAGGTTCTGCAAGCGGGTATTCCTCATCTAGGTGCCACAGCCTCAGTACCTGGTAGTAATAACATTATCGGCGGCAGCCCCTCCAACCTTACCGACGGGAATCCATCCAATCATTGGTTGGATCACGCCAAAGCACCCATCCTTCTCGACTTCGGCACTCAGGTCGTGGCCGACTCCTACCGCTTCGCCACCTCTTTGTCGGACTCGTGGGATCCTGTCTCTTGGCGATTTGAAGCTAGCCGCGACGGCAATTCATGGACTCTTCTGGATGAACAATCTGGATTCGAAACGCCCACAGAAGACGGCTTCATACCGGCCATCACCCTGATAGAACTGCCCCCGCCGCTCGACTTCCGCGTCACAGGGCTCACTTTCGTGGGCGGAGGTAATACGGTACGGTTAGTGTGGAACTCCCAGGCCGGCGCCACCTATCGGATCGAGACCAGCCCCACCCTTCTCGCCAACTCGTGGACCACGGCTGCAAACGGAATTTCTTCCGACGGTGCTTCCACCACGCATGACCTCGCCCGCGGTACTGCGGCGGCTTTGTTTTATCGAATTGTTAGAGAATGATGATTACCATGACATCCAGGTTTCAAGTTATCGCTGCCGTGTGGCTTCTGTCATCACCGCTTGTGACCGCGGAAGGCGAGGTTGTTCCCCTTTTCGATTTTGAGGGCGAAGGGTTGCAGGAGCAATGGACTGCGGCCGGAACAGCAGCGGCCGCGCAGGTGGCGAGCACTGCACTTGAAGGTGCTCCCTTGGATGGGGTTAAGGAAAAGTGCATGACCATCAAGACCACCGATGGCGGTATGGTTTATAGCAGGCCAGGTCTCGTCCCAGCGGATTGGAGGACACATCCGGCGCTCCGGCTCCACCTTCATCGTCCCGCCTCGCAAAAGGAAAAACGTCTCATTCTCGATGTGATGGCCCTCGACGATGACGGCATCGGCCAGTTGTGGCGCAGGCTCGATCTCGAACCGTTCACCGGCTGGGCGTGCATTGATATGCCACTGAGATTCTTTGGGCCGGGTGACGGCAGAATCCTCCGCTGGGATGGCATAAGACGCTTCGGACTTCGGGTGGTCGGAACCGCCGAGTTCAGCGTGGACTCGATCTCCCTGCTACCTCCCGGTTCAGGACCGACCGCCTTGCTGGATGCCAACGAACTATCCGGGATCGCGTTCGGTAAACCCGCTGGGGACTTCCTGAAACACGAAAAGGGATTCCTGCTTCTAACAGATGTCCAGGGAGTCGACTTCAAGCCCTTAATTTGCGAAATGGAGGATGCGGTGGCAAGGGTGGCCTCATGGCTGCCGCTTGGCGATGCCGATCCCGGGGATCCACCGGTGCTGGTGATCTTTTCCAAGGAAGACGGCTATCGTGATTTCGCTACGCGCTATGCCGCAGCCATCATGCGCGAGATTGCCTCGCCACAGTCCGATGGATATACAATCAATGGTGTCGCCACTGCCTTCTGGGATCCGTCCCAAGGCTTGCGGCGACCGACCTTTCTTCATGAGTTCGTCCATTCATTGGTAGAGAAGCACATGCAACTCCCCAACCGTAGTGAGTGGTTCCAGGAGGCCGTGGCCAATTATTTGCAACAACAGTTCCGACCGATGAAGGAATACCCGCCGATGATCACCAAGGCAGTGGTCGATCCTGCTTTCCAAATCCCGTTGCCGCAGCTCTGCAACGGGCAACCAATTTCAACAAACCAGTATTGGCAATGCTTCACCTTGTTCGATCTGTTCCTTTCCGATCCCACCATGCGGGAGCGGCTGCCACAATTAATTGATGCCTTCCGCAAAACGGGGAACACCGACCTTGGCCCGCACCTAGAACCCATTTTCGCTACCGATTGGAAAACGCTTGATACCCGTTGGCGTGCCTTCACCCTCGGGCGATTCGCGCAGCGACACTAGCACCTCGTTTTATGAAAACTTTCCTCAGAAAAATTGTAATCGCCCTCTCTTTCGCTTCAGGCATCACCTTCGCTGCTGAACCGGAGTTCAAGCCTCTCTTTACCGACGATGGCCCGCCCACCGGTTGGATCACTCGTCATTGGGGCGATCTTGGACTGCCTGCACAAGGCAGTCCGGTGTGGACCGTTAAAAGCGGCGTTCTTGTAAGCACCGGTGACCGTGGATGCTGGTTTGTAAGCGATAAGGACTATGGGGACTTCGAGATCGAATACGAATTTCGCCTCGGGCCTCAGGGCAACAGCGGTTTTGCATTCCGCGCTCCGGCCGCTGGCGACCCAGCTTTTGTCGGTATGGAGATGCAAATGGCTGATTTCCGTTACAACCCCCAAGCCAAGCCTTCCGAACTCACCGGTGGCATCTACCGCGCCATCGCGCCGACCGAACAGGTCTATCAACCGGAGCAATGGAACACGGTCCGCCTTTCCGTTGTTGGGACGAAACTCAAGGTGGAGATGAACGGCAAAGTCATTCAAGATACCGACCTCGCCTCCCACGATGAGGAAGTGATCGACCATAAGAACAATATCGTGCCAAAGATCAAAGATCGCCCTCGTCGCGGCCGTATAGGCTTCCAGAATCTCAGCCGTGCAGGTGGACAAGTTGAGATCCGCAAGGCGCGCATCCGGGTGTTCGAACCGAAACCCCCGGTTGATTGACCGGATGCAATTCATCCAGCTGCCCGCTAGAACAAGAAATACAGCTACACATGCGGCAGATCAGAGTGGGTGTTCCAGTCAGAGGCACCAGTGCTTCTCCATTTAAACAGCCCGAATGGATGAGCTTTGGTAAACAGTGATTTTCCTGTGGCGCGGCGGGCAGCGAGGGGGCAGCTTGGTGTGGGATAAATGGATAACATCACTTTGATTAGCGTTCACGCCACCTACGGGCTGGCGCTGGTTTTGTTTGCGGCGATGGCGGCGTGGCGGTATTTCACGGTTGAGGAAAGGGCGGAAGGTTCTCCGCCAGAGCTGCCGGTGGGCAAAGTGGCGGTATGGTTCTATCGCCCGCTGGATCTAATTGGAATCGCCGCGCTGGCATGGATTTTCTATTTGCAGGCTGCGGGAAATGCTATGACGGGGGAGACCGATGCACCGATCAAGGTGAGTGCCGAAGGAGTAATCGTTTCCATTGTCCTTCAGTTCATATTGGCGGGGATTGCGCTGGCGATCGTGATCCGGCGGGTGGATCCGGTGCAATGGCTGGGATTGTGCTGGAGGGATTGGCCGTGGGTATTTTTGGTCGCACCGGCCACGGTGGTGTGCATGTGGGTCATTTTCGCTGGCCTACATGGGGTGGGTTATATGGATCTGATTGACGAACTGGGAGTGGAGAAAGTGCAGGATACTGTGGCAATTTTTCAGAAAGAGCAGAGCGTAATTGTACTGATCCTGATGGGATTTACGGCGGCGGTGGTGGCACCTATTTGTGAGGAGGTGGTGTTCCGGGGTTATCTGTATCCGGCAGTGAAACGGTTCGTGGGACCGTGGGTGTCCGCGTTATCTACAGCACTGATGTTTTCGGCGGCGCACGGCAGCGTCTCGGCGCTGGTTCCTCTGTTTGTATTCGGGCTGGCTTTGGTTGCGCTGTATGAGTTCACAGGTTCGATTTGGGCACCGATGGCGGCGCACTTTCTTTTCAATTTTGTGACGGTGGCGGCTCTGATGGCGACACGCTTTTTTAATTTGCCTCTGCCATCATGATGACGCTGGCCGACATCGGGGAGGATGCGTTGATCGCGAGACTCGTTGCTTTGATTCCGACGGGTTTCGATGGAGAGGGGCCGGGGGATGATTGCGCGGTGGTCGATGAGGGCGGAGAAATGCTACGGTTGCTAAAGACGGATGCACTGGTGGAGGGCGTACATTTCCTGCGGGACGCGGATCCCAAGGCGGTGGGTTGGAAAGCAGTGGCACGTGTGATCTCGGACTTTGCTGCGATGGGTGGAATGGGTGATCGTTTTTTGGTGACCTTGGCTCTGCCGGGGACGATGGAGGTGGAGTGGATCGAGGATTTCTACAGGGGCATGGGTAAGTGCCTCACACAATACGGAGCCAAGCTGGCGGGTGGGGAGACAAGCCGGGTTCCAGAGGGTTCGGCGGCGGTGATCTCGGTGGCGGCGACAGGTTCGGTGGCCCGGGGGAAAGTGGTCATGCGTTCCGGCGGCAAATCGGGCGATGGGATCTGGGTGACAGGTCGGCTGGGAGGTTCGCTGTCGGGAAAGCATCTCACTTTTTCCCCGCGAGTCGTCGAGGGATGTTGGATCGCCTCTAACCTGCGACCGACGGCGATGATGGATCTTTCCGACGGGCTGGCCAAGGATCTGCCGCGCCTTGCGAGATCATCGGGATGCGGCTTCCGGTTCAACCGTCCAGCAATACCTTGTTCCGATGGTTGTGATGTATTGCAGGCGCTGTCAGACGGCGAGGACTACGAACTACTCTTCACGGCCTCTGCGGAGATCGACACGGACGGATGGAAGCAGATGTTTCCAAGACTAGAGCTGACGCGGATAGGCGAACTGGTGCCGGAAGCGGAGGGGGCGAGCCTAGTTGGTGGCTGGGACCACTTCGGGTGAATCTAATCCCAGACCACTCTCGGCGCTGTCTTTGACCTTGAGCATGTTGGCGAAATCCTCGCTCCATTCCGGTGCTGACTGGTGGGTGAGGTTATCCTCAATATGCTTTAACATGCGGATGGCAGCAGCTTGTTCGTCACCGACTTTGAAAAGGTCGATCTCGGCATTCCACTTGAGCTTGGGGACTAATTCGGAGACGAACTTATTAAAGGCGGGCGACTGCTGACCAGTCTTGGGCTTTTCGCCGGGTCGTCCGCTCCATGCTTGGATGAGGAACCCTTCATCGATCATGCGCTGTTTCCATTTGGCTTTAAGCGCATCGATCATGTCGGCGCGGCGCAGTGGCGGGAGCAGTACCTGCTCATAGACCTCCGCCAAAGGCGATGGGGAGAGCGGCCAGCTTTTCACCTTGAGTCCATTGATGTCATAAGCGCGGGCGAAGATGCTAGATGTCACTTCCTGCTCGAGCATTTCTTGTTGTGTCGAAAGATCCTCCGCTTGGGCAACGATTGAATCAACGATTTTCGCCGCCTCGACACCGAGCTTGTCGCGATCCGGTTTCTCGGAAGCTGCTTCTAGGGTTAGTATAAGCCAGCGTAATTGCTGCTGAAGCGCGAGGTGGAAGCCGGGGTCCGAAAGCCAGTTATCGTTGTTTCTCCTCCACTCACGGAAATCGACGTTCTTTTTCCTCATTTCGTCGAAGCTGACCATCTCTTCGCATTTCAGGTAGAGGTCAAAGGCGGCGTCGGGGCTGCCGGCTGCGTTTCTGAAAGCGCTGCTAGCAGCGTTGAAGCGGGCATCGACCTTGGCGTTGGCGTCCTTGCGGATTCTCACCAACTCATCGAGCAAGGCCTCGCGATCGGAGGGAGTGAGGTTTTGCTGCGCTGCGAGGGGAAGCAAGGATGCTAATATTAGAGCGAGAGAGAGGGTTTTCATTTAAAATAGTAGTAGTGTGTGGCCGGGTAATACCAAGGATGAATCTATCGAACTCGAGGCATCATTTTTGCTCGTCGTAGCTTGATTCCGATTTCCTCCGCGAGAGACATGTGTATGCTCGCCGGGTCGGTGCAGTATTCAATGCAGAAACATCCGCCAGTTATACTCGTTTTTATTCCTTAGCGCGGCTATCGAGCCAGAGGGTCACTGGGCCGCAGTTGGTGATGCTGACTTGCATGTCCGCACCGAAGATTCCACGAGCAATGGGTTTTCCCATTTCAGCGGAAAGTGCCTCACAAAATTTTTCGTAAAGAGGCTCAGAGTGATCTGGCGTGGCGGCGGCGAGGAACGAGGGGCGGTTGCCTTTTTTCGTTGAAGCGTGGAGGGTGAATTGGCTGACGACGAGTACCGCTCCTCCAGTGTCGAGTATGGAGCGATTCATTTTCCCATCCTCATCCGGAAAAACCCGCATGCGTGCGATCTTTCCGCACAACCATTCGACATCCGTCTGGTCATCGCCCGTAGCGATCCCAAGTAGGATCATGAGCCCTGAGCCGATTTCGGAAATCTTTTCCCCGCCGATGTTGACAGAGGCCATGGACACCCTTTGCAGGAGAACGCGCATTCAAAGATTATGGTGGTTATTCACATTTGTTCCAGACGATTTTCCGCCAAACTATTGTTAGAAATCGCCAAGTCCTCCTGTTTGGAAAAGAATCACTACAAGCTATGGTCAAACCCGCAAACACTCCCCAGATCAATTTCTTTTCGCAAAAGCGCGAGGAGATGGTGGACGACGTGACGCGGGCCCTACCGCACGCGGTCGGCCCTGAGAAATCGCTGCTTTCCACGATGCTGCAGGATCCCCAGGAATACATCGGGCTTGCGATCGAGGAGCGGCTCACAGCGGCGCATTTTTATCTACCAAATCATTCGACACTGTTTGGTTTTCTAATTGAGCTTTTTGAGGCTGGGCATCAGGTGGAACTTGTTTCGCTGGTGCAGCGTTTGCTCGACCGTGGGTTGTTAGAGAAATGTGGTGGTCCAGGATATCTTACGGAGCTTTACACGTATGCGCCAAGCCCTGGGCACTTCCGCCATCACCTTCAGCACGTGAAGGACAAGTTCATCCTGCGGTCTATCATCCGCAGCTCGAACGAGGCGGTGGCCATGGCCTATGAAGCTCCCGACGAAGTGCCGGAGTTGTTAGATTCCGTCGAGCAATCCATTCTCTCGATTCGCGAGAGCGCCGAGGTTGCCCAGGCAGCGACTCTGAAACAGACGGTGGAGGAGGTGATGCGAAATTTCCAAATGTTGCTATCGAAAGAAAGGCTTTCGCTGGGTATCAGCACTGGCTTCGATATGCTCGACCAGAAATCCGGTGGTCTGAAGGCGGGGGAAATGTTCGTAGTCGCGGCACGACCATCGATGGGCAAGACCTCGTTGATGATGAATATTGTGGAGAACATCTGCCTAGATCAAGGCAAGCCCTGTATGGTGTTTTCCTGCGAAATGAGTTCTACCCAGCTGGTCCAGCGCTTGTTGTTTGCTCGGGCGAAGTTCGTTGCCTCCCAGCTCTCGCGCGGCTACACACCGAAAAAGCAGGAACTCGAGCGCGTGCGCAACGCCTCGGTGCAGATCATGAACTCTAAGCTTTTCATCGACGACACCGCCGGAATATCGATCAACGAGCTCCGCGCCAAGGCACGCCGCAAGAAGCGTGACGAGGATATTCAGTTCATCGCTATCGACTATCTCCAGCTATTGAAATCTCGCACGAGGCAGGCGGAGAACTCCCGTGAGCGCGAGATTGCGGAGATTTCTGGCGGCATCAAGGCACTCGCCAAGGAACTCAATATCCCCATTCTTATCCTTGCCCAGCTCAACCGCGGCCCCGAGGGGCGCACCGGAAAAAGCCTGGGTATCCCCCGTATGTCCGACCTCCGTGAATCCGGTGCCATCGAGCAGGATGCCGACCTCGTAGGACTTCTCTATCGAAGCAAATACTATGCAGAAAACGACGAAGAAAGGGCTGCTCTAGAAGGCAAGGCGGAGTTGGTTCTCGCTAAAAACCGCAATGGCGAAACCGGCAGCATCCCGCTGACTTTCATCGAGGATCTCATGCGCTTCGAGAGCGGCCCGCCCGCGGAAGAGCTGGAGTAGGGTCTTACTAAGTGGTCATACGATCCCGGTATCGCATTTTAATGCTGAAAAAACTCAGACTTATAGCATTTCTCGCCGCTCCGTGATTGTGAACTCTTCAACCTCGAGTCTGATCCCGCCGAGAGCGATAATCTCGCCAAGGAGAACCCGTAGAAGCCGCCATCTTCTCACGAAACTCATAGATTGGCGGATCTCCGTTAGCGCCCAGATGATGACCCCGAACCCGAATTACAAGACCTCAGGCAAGTCTGTGCCGCCAAAAAAGGATGGCTCTATAAATAAATTTTCGTAAGGAATGTGTATTTTTAGTATTTTTTAATTAAAGCTTGATCACTTAGCTACCTTGATGATTGATTGCTCATGTATGTCAACTATATGGACATACATACTCGTAAGGGTGTAACAGCAGTTGTCCGACGAACCCCATGGGTGTGGGTGACCAAAGACAACCTTCAGGCCGTCGGGGAAGGGACTCCCCGGCGGTCTATTTTTTTGTTTTTCGAGCCACGATCCCGTATTTCGGAGCGAAAGCCAGTGACACAAAAAATAGCGCGGCATGGACGAGGACGATGCAGCCGCCGGTCGAGCCGTTTAGGTGGTAGCTGATTAGGATGCCTGTGACGGTTGCCGCCACGGCGGAGACGGTGGCGATCCCGAGCATTCTATCGAAGCGATCCGTCCAGAGGTGTGCGACGCAACCGGGTGTCACCAACATGGCGACGACGAGGATGATGCCGACCGTTTGCAGCGCTACGACAATAGAAAGCGAAAGTAGTCCGAGCAGTAGGTAGTTGAGGAATTTTTCGGGCAAGGCTATGACCCGTGCCTGCCTCGGATCGAAACAGATCAGTAGCAGATCCTTGCGTAGTAGCAGAGTTACGAGTATTACGAATCCGCCGAGTCCTATCGTCTGCCACATCTGCGCGCGGCTGATGCCGAGGATGTTGCCGACGAGGATGTGGTCGAGGTGCATGTCCGAAGGCGTGCGGCTAAAAAGGACAAGCCCGAAGGCGAACATGCCTGTAAAGACCACACCCATCGCCGTGTCCTCCTTAAGGCGGCTGTTGCGTTTCAGGAAACCTGCACCCGTCGCGCAGAATAGCCCCGCGATGAAAGCGCCGATGACCAGCGGAAGCCCAATAACGTAGGCAATAACAATTCCTGGCAGCACCGCGTGCGAAACCGCGTCGCCCATCAGCGACCAGCCTTTCAGCACCAGAAAACAGGAAAGCACCGCACACATCGCCCCGACCAGCGCCCCTACAAGGAGAGCATCGACCATGAAGCCGTATTGCAGCGGTTCAAGGAGGGCGTTCATGCTTTTTGAAAATGAAAAATCGCGATCGGACGCGAACCGCTGCCGGCGATTCGCGTTGGGTAAAATGGAAGATGACGGGTGTCGGCGGGGCAAAAGTCTTGGGGAGCACACGCGCCCTCGCGTGTTGTTTCCGGCGCCCTCGCCGGAAACCGCGTGGAATGGCTGGGACGGCCGGTCTTCGGCGAGGGCGCCAAAGACAACACGGGAGGGCGCGTGTGCTCCCCGTGGGAGCTTCGCGCCCTCCCGTATCCGTCACTTCGAACTTTAACGAACACCAGAGGCTTGGTAGCTCTTCTTGAATTAAAGTTCATGCCCGTTCATTCGCGGTTGATTGATTTCACCTAGCACTCCGCTGCACGCACGGATCGCGCGTCGGGAGGCGAGAAGGCCGTGTTGGGGGGAGAATACAAACGCGGCGAGGAAGACGAGTGTCTGCAAGGTGACGATGCAACCGCCGGTCGCGCCATCGATATAATAGCTCAAGTAGGCACCGACGAGAGAGGACGCCAAGCTGATGCTGGCGGATAGCCAAATCATGGTTCCGAAGCGATTTGTCAGAAGATTAGCGGTCGCGCCAGGGGTGATCAGCATTGCTAATACGAGAATTGCGCCGACCGCTTGCAGCGCCGCCACGCAGACAGCGGCGAGCAATGCGAGCAAGGTGAAATGCAGGACACCCACTTTGAGTCCCAGAGTCCGTGCCTGGTTCGCATCGAAGCAATATAGCATAAGATCCCGCCATCTGAAACCAACTACCAGGATTGCTGCTGCGCTGATACACACGACTTGGAGAATATCGGAATCCGCGATGGCGAGGATGTTTCCGTAGAGAATCGTTTTCAGATTTACACCGCCAGACGGAGAGAGTGAAATGAGCACAAGTCCGAGCGCGAAGAAAGAAGTGAAGACAATGCCGATAGTGGCATCCTCACGGATGCGACTTTGGGCGCGAATTAATGCCATCGCACCCGCCGCGAGCAAAGCAGCTATGAAGGCTCCCAGTGCAAAGGGGAAACCTAAGATGTAAGCGATGGCAACGCCGGGCACCACGGCATGGGAGAGCGCGTCGCCCATAAGAGACCAGCCCTTCAGTGTCACGAAAGGGGAGAGGAAACCGCATACTCCACCGACCAGCGTGCTGACCCAGATCGCGCGAATCATGTAGTCATATTGGAACGGCACGGCTAGGGATTGGAGTAAATCACTCATGTTCCTCCCGGCGTTTCCGCAAAAGCTCTTCGTGATTTTCCCGATCTAGGTATTCGAGATGGCCGTCCTTTCCGAAGACCAGAGGTCTCTCGTCGTCGCTGAGCACCGTGACGGCACGGCCGTCGTGTGATTGGATTGTAGAGCGCTCGAACTGGAACTCGCGGAGCACGCCGCCGAATGCCGCGGCGAGATTCTGCGCGGTGAAGACTTCCGCCGTCGGTCCGTAGGCTAACACGGTGCGGTTGATAAGGACGACCTGATCGCAGAATTCCGGCACGCTGCCGAGGTTGTGGGTGGAAACGAGGATGATTGCGCCCGATTTCCTTAGTTCGTGAAGCAGGCCTATGATGGCCTCCTCCGTATTCACATCCACTCCTGTAAAAGGCTCATCTAACAAAATGATTTGTCCGCCCTGGGCTAGGGCACGGGCGAGGAAGACGCGTTTCTTCTGTCCTCCGCTGAGTTCGCCGATCTGACGGTCGCGGAAATCCCACATAGAGACGCGCTCTAGGCTTTTCTTGACTAAAAGTTCATCTTCGGTGCGAGGGATACGCATGAAGTTCATCGCACCATAGCGACCCATCATCACCACATCCCACACGCTTACGGGAAAGTGCCAATCAACATCCTCCGATTGTGGGACGTAGGCGACGAGGTGCTTTTTTAGCGATTCCCTCACTGGCATCCCATTGATGCGGACTCGACCCGCCGCGGGGTTGACAAAGCCCATGATGCTTTTGAAAAGTGTGGATTTGCCGCTGCCGTTGACACCCACCAGCGCGCAGATTGTGCCGTCTTCGAGTCGGAAACTCGCGTCCGAAAGCGCCTGCTGCCCGTTAGGATAGACAACGGAAACACCTTCCACTTCGATGCTGTTTCTAGTTCGATTCATTTGGTTTCAAGGAATCCTTTCACGAGGGTGTCGGCGTTTTTTTCGAGCATTTTTAGGAAAGTAGGCGCTGGACCGTCTGAACTGGTCAGGGAATCCACATAAAGCACATCACCGTATTTAGCGCCGGTTTCCTTAGCGACTTGGCGCATTGGTTTATCGCAAACAGTACTTTCTGAAAATACCACCATGATACCGTTTTCGCGAATAGTATCGATTACTTTCTTGACTTGTTGCGGCGTGCCCTGCGCGTCGGCGTTGATGGGCCAGAGGTAGAGTTGGCGTAGACCGTAGTCCGCGCAGAGATACGAGAAGGCGCCTTCGCTGGTAGTGAGCCAACGCTTGTCCACGGGAATTGCGGCGAGTTTCTCGCGCACTGGCTCGATGAGCGCCTTGAGCTTAGCGGTGTAGGCGGCGGCGTTCGAGTTGTAGGTCGCTTCGTTTGTGGGATCCATTTTCACCAGCGCCTTGCGGATGTTCTCGACGTAGATCACTGCGTTGGCGGGCGACATCCATGCATGCGGGTTTGGTTTGCCAGTGTAGGGTCCTTCGGTAATACCGATGGGTGCTATGCCTTGGCTCACCACTGCCGATGGTACGTCCTTAACATTTTTGAAAAATTTCTCGAACCACAGTTCTAGATTCATGCCATTCCAAAGTACGAGATCCGCGCTCTGTGCTTTTACGATATCCTTGGGCGTCGGGTCATAGCCGTGAACTTCCGCGCCGGGCTTGGTGATCGATTCCACTATCGCCGCATCGCCTGCCACCACCCGCGCCATGTCGGCGATGATGGTGAAACTGGTGACCACGCGTTTTTTACTGCGATTAGTGGGGCGTTCGGAATGACTGCATCCTAGGCTAAGCAGTACTATAAGGAAAACCAAGGGGCGGAAAATGTTCACGCGCATTAGGTAATCACGCTAAGCCTTCGGTTCAACAAAGAATTTTAGATGAGGCTAATTTAATAATTTCAGGGATCGAAGCCATCGCTGGGATATCGGAATATATGAGTCTTTTGCACATCCGCTGCCATCAACTCAGGGTGAAGGCGGATTCTGGCCGCCCCAGCATGCGTTGCGCAGCCTAACTTAGCAGCTTTCCACGAAGAACCTGCCGGCTCGTCTTCGCAAACGTGCTCCGCCCGGCAAGTTCACGCTGGCTGATGACGTGGGATCGAGCATGACCGCACAGCTCTCAAGTAGCGCTCCGCTAATGTCGGGGATGCCATTCGATTTCAGGAAATACGAGATAGCATGGATACGCAGTGCTTCCGGTAATTCGCGCAGCACGCCAAGATGGAGTCTCCCTTGAGGATCGAGAACCTCTGCTTTTTTGAGTGCCCAATTTAATACTTCACGCATGGCTTGATCTGCCTGTGCAGCGCGGGAAAGCAGAGGTGCCACATCTCGCCGAGCAATGTCTGCTAACAAAGGCAGTGCATCGTTGCGTATTCGGTTGCGCGTTACATCGTTCACTTGGTTGCTTGCGTCCTCACGCCAAGGCAATTTTCGATTCTCCATCCATGCCCGGAGTTCGGATTTCCGTATTCCCAAAAGCGGGCGGTGAACTTCCATTTGCGTTCCATCCATTTCCATTTCCGAGACTTCCCGCATCCCCCGGCAGCCATGCGAGCCACGCATGAGATTCCACAGTACCGTCTCCGCTTGGTCATCGAGATGATGTGCTAGAAACAGACGTTTGCATCGCTTGGATTTGGCACATGAAGCAAAGTATTGATGTCGCGAGTTTCTGCCCGACGTCTCAAGAGATAGTCCTTTCTCCGCAATGATATTACGAAGGTTGATTTGGGCTGATTCAAAGGCATAGCCAAGTTTCATAGCCCATCGGTTCACGAAGCGCGCGTCTGCTGCCGACTCCTTTCCCCGTATGCCGTGATCGAGATGGCAGACGATCACATTCCGGAAGCCGGCGTCCTTGAGGAGGTGCATTAGCGCCATGGAATCGAGCCCGCCTGAAACTCCGATCAGCCACCGCTTTTTACGAGCGGACGTGGGTGGCCATGGGATGGGGAGAGGGTAGGTCATTTTGTGTTCTCGAACTCCATTTTTTTGCCAGAAACCGGATGGGTAAAAATAAGTTTCCATGACTCCAAATGCATCGGCGCATCATTCACATCAAGCGTCTGCTTGGCGCCCATTTTCCCGCAAGGCAGGTAGCAGGGATCACCCACCACGGGGAAACCCATTTCCCAAAGATGTACTCGGATTTGGTTCGTGCGTCCGCTGTAGAGACGTGCTTCCAGCCATGTCGTCCCATACGCTTGCCGCTCCATCACTTTGAAATCAGTGCGCGCTGCCAAGCCTTTTTCGTCCACCACTCGACCGCCGGGACCGCAGGGCTCGGTAGAAATGGCAGACTCACAAATCTTCCTCTCCCATGCTGGATGTCCTTGCACCTGCACACGATAAATTTTTTCCACCTTACTATCGAGAAACTGCCGCTGCAGCAGACGGCAATAATGCCGAGTCCTCGCGAACAGCACGAGCCCCCGGGTGTTTGCATCGAGGCGGTGTACGGGCCGCAGAAACTTTGGCTCATAGACTAGATTGAGCAGGTGCTGGAGTGTGTTGCGGTGATACCGACCGCTCGCGTGCATCGGCAGCGGTGCTGGTTTTTCGATTACCACCAACGCCTCGTCGTCCCACACGATACGGATGCCCTTCGCGACCTCCGGTTCCACCTCGGGAGGGAAAATTTGCAGAATCCGCTCCCCGGCGCGCACTATATAATCCATTCCGCGCACATTGCCGCCGTAGCTCACGAAGCGATTCTCAGTGCATCTCTTTTCCCATTCCTCGAGCGATACTTGTGGAAACTGATCTCTGAGCACATTGCCCAGCATCCAGCGGTCATACTTCGCTACGATATTCACTGGCCTGCGGTTTTCCTGAGGAAATGATCCTGGTGACACCGCACAGACCGCATCGAGTTTCGCCTGTGCCGCTGCAATCCGCTCCGCCATTTTTTCTGGCTCCGGTTTGAAGCAATACGGGCACGTTTTCCCCGCCACATAGCGCACATCCTCCTGATCTGCCGCGCTCAGTGGAGTCTGACATGCGTAACACACCGTCGTATCCGTCTCCTGCAACGCCGGATCGACTCCGACCCGCTGGTCGAACACAAAACACTCGCCATCGTAGTGATCGCCGCCGCATTCCTCGAAGTATTTCAGGATGCCGCCATCGAGCTGATAGATGTTTTTAAAGCCCTCCATCTCCATGAACGGCCCCGCCTTCTCGCAGCGGATGCCGCCGGTGCAGAACATCACCACCGTCTCGTCCTTCATTGTTTCAGGGAGTTCGCGTACCGCATTCGGAAACTCCCGGAAGGTGCGGATATCAGGCACCACCGCGCCCTTAAATGTGCCGAGCTTAACTTCGTAATCATTGCGCGTATCAAGGAGGGTGATCTTCTTGCCTTCGTCCAGCCACCGCTTTAGCTCCTTTGCGGCTAGTTTTGGCGATGTCCGTTTTCCCGGTTCCACTCCCTCCACGCCGAAGGAAATGATCTCTTTTTTGATCCTCACCAGCATGCGCCGGAACGGCTGATCCTCGCTCTCGCTAATTTTCCCCTCGAAGTCCTCCAGTCCCGGAATCTCCCGCAAGCGCCCCAGCAATTTCGAGATCCCCTCAGCCGAGCCCGCGATGAAAAGGTTGATCCCCTCCACGCTCAGCAGGATCGTTCCTTTGAGCTCTGCGCCCTTGCACAGCAAAATCAGCTCCTCACGCAGCTCCTTCAAGCCCGTCAGTCCCACAAAGCGGTAGGCCGCCAAATTTGTAACCATCTCTCCTGTCATCTCGGGCTGGGAAAATGCCAAGCGCGGCGGAGCATTGCAACTGCCCAGCTGGGAAAAAGATTAGGTAGGAAAAAATATAATCACGGCTATATCAAGCTCACTTCAGCACAACGCCCACCGGGCAGTGATCTGAGCCGGTGATATGGGGGAATATGGTCGCTTCGCTGACGCGATCAATGAGCCCGGGCGATACGCCGAAGTAGTCGATCCTCCAGCCGACGTTGCGCTCCCGTGCGCCGCCGCGGTAAGACCACCATGAGTAGGCACCGGTTTTGTCGGGATAGAGGTGGCGGAAGGTGTCGACGAAACCGCTTTCTAACAACTCGCTGAAGCTGGCGCGTTCCTCATCAGAGAATCCGGCCGTCTGGCGGTTTTCTATAGGGCGGGCGAGGTCGATCTCTTGGTGCGCGACATTGAGATCGCCGCAGAAAATCACCGGTTTTGTCTCGGCCAGATTGTTGAGGTGTTTTCGGAATGCAGCATCCCATTCGAGGCGGTAGGGTAGGCGGCGAAGACCGTCCTGGGCATTCACCGTGTAGACATTGACGAGGTGGAAATCGGGATACTCGAGAGTGATAACGCGGCCTTCCTTGTCGTGTTCTTCAATGCCGAAGCCATGCGAGACTACGAGCGGCGCCTCCTTAGTGAAGATGGCGGTGCCGGAGTAGCCGGGCTTTTCCGCCGAGTTCCAGATGGCTTTGTAAGTGCCGAACTCAAGCGGTAGCTCCACCTGTTCTTCACGGGCTTTTGTTTCCTGAAGGCAGAGGATATCAGGGTTTTCGGCGGACAGGAAATCGGCGAGGCCTTTGTTCAATGCGGCGCGTATGCCGTTCACATTCCAAGAGATCAGTTTCATGTTTTTTTAGAGGATCAGCATGCAGTCGCCGTAGGAGTAGAAGCGGTATTTTTCGGCAACGGCTTGGCGGTAGGCTTCGAGCACAATCTCGCGACCGGCGAAGGCGGAGACAAGCATGATCAGGGTGGATTGGGGGAGATGAAAGTTGGTGAGCAGGGCGTCCACTGATTTGAACTTGTAAGGAGGATGGAGAAAAATATCGGTCTCGCCAGATAGCTTGGCATTGGGCGCGATGCGGTTGGTGCCGCTGGCCAAGGATTCGAGGACGCGGGTGACAGTGGTGCCGACGGCTAAAACACGGCTTGCTGAGTTGATGCGCTGTGCTGTATCTGAGCTGACGGAATATTTCTCGGAATGCATCACGTGCTCGCCGATATGCTCGACGGAGACCGGTCGGAAAGTGCCGACGCCAACATGCAGGGTAATGAAATCATGGTTGAGTTTGACGAGTGTTTCCGGCGTGAAATGCAGGCCAGCTGTCGGAGCGGCGATGGCTCCTTCCTCTTTGGCGAATACGGTTTGGTATCGTTCCTTGTCGAATTCCTCGTCCTCGCGTCTCATGTAGTGGGGTAGGGCGAGGTGACCGTGGATATCGAGATCGAGAGCTGAGTCCCAGTTAATGATGCGGTCGCCGTTCTCCAATACTTCTACTACATTACCAGTAATTCCGCCGACGGTGACGGAGCAACCAACCTTCATTCGTCTGCCGGGCTTGGCTAGGCAGCGCCAAAGGGTAGGGGAGGTGCGGTCGAGGCAGAGGAGTTCGGTGCGCCGGTCGTCGGAAAAAAGGCGGGCGGGTATCACGCGGGTGTTGTTGAGGACGAGCAGGTCGTCCGGTTGCATTTGGCTGGCGAACTCCGCAAACAGGGAGTGAGAGATGGTCCCGCTTTTGCGGTCGATGACGAGCATGCGTGAGGCGCCGCGATCTGGCAAAGGCCGCGAAGCGATTAACTCAGGCGGGAGGTGGTAGTCGTAGTCTTTGGTTAGAAGGGACATCTGTCAGGATGAAAGTTCACGTTTGAGTGCCCGCGCGGCTTCGGGGCTGCCCCAGACGCGAAAGAGGTTGTAGGTGAGTTTGGGGCCGGTTCTTTCGGTGGCGATGAGGAGGCGTGTGCCGCCTTTTTCCAGATCCCATAAATCTGTCTCGCCTGCGGACTTCCAGCCTTTTGCCAACAGTCTCTGGAGGTAGTCGTCGCGGTGGGTAGCGTCGTCGCCGGGAATTCCGAATTCGAGGGTCGGTTCAGTTTGTTGAGCTTGGGGTTTTGAAATCGACATCTTGATCTGCCTATTTCGTGCCCACCTGCGGGCCATGGGTTGGAGTATATTCAGAATGATGAGCAGAAATTGCGTGCGGCCGTCGCGGAAGGCAGGGTCGATGGGGCGCAGCGGCAACATGCGGTTCACGATGGATTGGTAACCGGCCTGTCCCATCGGCCCGTAGTAGATGATGGAGCCTTCGCCGACGTTCACTGCGCCGCCTCCATAGACAAAGCCAGTCCATTCTGCGTCACCGTTCTTTCCGAAGCGGACGGGGTGTTTTGCGAGCAGCAGTTTCTCTGCTTTGCCATAGCCGATCTGCTGTTTGAGAAAGGCGCGGATGGACGGTCTACGCCAATGCCAGACGAACGCCCCTGGAACAAAGCCGAGCCGGTGGCCTGCGTCGCTGAGACGCCAGCAGAAATCGACATCGTCGCCGGCGGTTCGAAAGATGGGATCGAAGCCGCCGATGGCATCGAAGGCCGTGCGGCGGACGGCGATATTGCAACCGGGAAGGTGTTCCGCGCGGGTGTCATCGAAGAGGACGTGGCTCGGTGCGCCGGGTGCGGAACGGATCACTGCTTCGATTGATGTACGCGCGGGTGGAGGGAGATTGGGACCACCGGCGGCGGCAATTTCGGGATCAAGGAAGGCTTTTCCGAGGCGGACGAGCCACTCGCAGTCGGGTTCGCAGTCATCGTCGGTGAAGGCAAGGATGTCGCCGGTTGCAGCTTTTGCACCGATATTCCGCGCCGCACTGAGTCCCGAGGGAGGAATGGAAAGCAGGCGGACGTAAGGAAAGCTTCTGGCTACGATATTTGCCGTGTCATCGTCAGATCCGTCATCGACCACGATGGTTTCGAACGGTGCGCCGTCCATTTCCGCGATTGCACGTAGGCAATTCGCAATGCGTGCTCCGCCGTTATGAGTGCAGACGATGACGGAAAACTGGTGGCTGGTTACGGGCGGAGAAGGGGAAAAATCCTTGCAGATATGAAGCGCGGGTTTCGGGTTGCCCTGGCGATCGGTGATGCCGAAGCTCCAGTCGAGGATTTCACTTCCGGCGTTTCTCCACAGATCGCTCCAAGCAAAAATGGTTAATCCTGCGGTTTCCTCGCGGTGAGAAATTTCCAAGGCCCAACCGAGAGATACTGCCTGTTTCTCATTGGAGTTGCGGGCTGTGTCTAAGCCGAATTCGGAGACGACCAAGGGGCGATCGCCTACGATGTTCTGGAGGCGGCGGAGGTAGGCAGCGAAGGGTTGCTTGTCCTCGAGGTAGATGTTGAAGGCGGAGAAATCGGCATTGCCGGGCTCGAGGTATTCGGTGGAAGGGTAGTTAGCGTAGGCGTAAAGGAGTTGCGGTGCGGTGCGCTTACCGAGATCGATGAGCTCCTCAATGGCCTCGCGAACGACTAGCGGCTGCATCCAGCGGACAAGGTCGTAGGGGATTTCGTTTCCTACATAAACCCCGGCTAATGCAGGATGAGAGGAATTGACTTTCAACCATGCAGCCAGCCGGATCCGCGCTGCAGACAGGATGCTCGGCCGCGACAGAAAGTCCACATAATGGTTCCAATCCAGCCCGGCGAAAACTAATAGCCCGGTTCGCTCGGCTTCGTTTAGGAAAGCGGAGTCGGGAAGTGTGAAGAGCCGGATCGAGTCGAAACCTGCATCCCGAATTTTCGCGAGTTCTTTGGTCAAGGGTGGTTCCTTACCATCGGGAAACGGACCATAGGTGACGGTTTTCAACCACAGCCGTTGACCGTCCCGGCGGAAGAATTTTCCGTCAGTCTTCAGCCTCGATGCAGGAGGTTTCGTCACGAACAGAGCTTAGACGCAAGCGGCGGGACGATGAAACGCAAATCACAGAGAGATTAGTGACAGACTTCCTGCTTTCCTTTCCTGATTTTTTTGAAAATAAAGCCACATGTTTATGCAGTTTATGGTTTTGAGCATTATGGACCTCGGGAAATACACACATTTTGGCATGTTATAATCGGCGCGCCTTCTGATGTGCAATGCGTCAGCGCAACTATTTAGCAACGCTTTAATAATTTATGAAGCCCACCAGGACCCTTGCCACCTCTAAGACTCCGGATGGTGAGTCGCTGATCCTGCTAGAGCACGACGGGCATCATTACATGAAAGTCGGCGGTATCCCGCTGATGGGCACACATGCTTCCTACTCGGAAAAGGCAATGGCGGATATCGCCTGCGCGAATCTCCCACTCAAGCCGCGCGTACTAATCGGTGGGTTGGGTTTCGGGTACACGCTGCGCCGTGTGTTGGAGCTTTGTCCGCCGGACGCCACTGTCGATGTCGCAGAATTGCTACAAGTAGTGGTCGATTGGAACCGCGAGTTTTTAGCTGGAGTGAACGGCCTGCTTATTGATGATCCTCGCGTTCATGTCCACATCTGTGATGTGGCGGAGATTATCTCCCGTGCTGGTGAAAACCGCTACCACGCGATCCTGCTCGACGTGGACAACAGCCCCGATCCGCTTGTTCAGAAGGGCAACGCAAAGCTCTACGATGGAGGTGGCCTCACCCGTGTAAAGGCCGCGCTCCAACCCGTCGGGCGTGTCGTTTACTGGTCCGCAAACCCAGATAAATTATTTTCTAGTTTACTAGGAAAACATTTTGCAAATGTACAGGTCATTAGTGCGAAGGCTTATCCGGAAGCCAAGCGTTTCACTCACACGTTGTTTGTGGGTGATCGGGTGTGAATATCTACTCTTCCTCCACGCCACCGAGCGTGACGTTGATGTTGTATTCATTCTGGAGGTGGGCGTGGGCTTTGCTGGCTTGCTCGGTTTTTGGGAAGCGCTTGCAGGTGAGCTGGAAGGTACGGATCGCTTTTTCCTTTTCCTTGGACTCCTCGTATGCGAAGCCGATCTGGAGCGTTGCTTCGGGGGCCGCGTTGTCCACGACCTTGATCTGATTGTAGAGGACGATTGCCTCGTTGGGTTCCTTTAGTTGGCGGTGGCAGGCCGCCATGCTGAAATAGTCATCAGGAAAGCGATCGATCTGGCGGTAGGTGGCGATGGCCTTTTTCCAATCGGCAAGCTTCTCGTAGCACGAGGCGATGGCCCAGAGATGATCGTCGGCATGGTCTCCGTCGACTTCGATAAGCCTACGGTAAACTTCGATAGCTTCTTTGATTTTCCCTTCCTCCAGATCCATCCCGGCAATGTTTTTAAAGCCTGCGACACGATCCTTGAATTCACTGTATATGCCGCGCGCCTCGGTGCGCTTGTCGCGGGCTTTGTACCAAGCGGCCATTTTTCCAAGGAGCCCGTCGTCGCGCTCGAAGCGCTCGCCGATCTCGTTGTAGAGTTTCCAAATCTCTGCAGGGCGGCCGAGCGTGCCGTTGAGATCCGCGGCGCGGTAGATGAGTTCCTTCTCGATGGCTGGGCGGCGCTTGGACTCAACGCGCAGTTCGTTGAGGAGCTGGTCGCCGAGTGTGAGGGCGGCGGTGCGCGTCTCCGGTTTTCCTAACAGGTGGCCGACAGTTGTCGCCGACATGCCATAGACGGCATCGAACAAGGCGTCGCCTTCGTGTGTGGTAGCTAGCGCTTTTTTCCCCTCATCGAAGTGCTGGGCAAAGAAGTGGATCTGTGCTAACTCACGACTAGCCTCCTCACAGGCGGCTTTGGATTTCTCGTCGCGGGCGACCTTGAAGGTTAGGTCGTTGAGGATGGAGAGATGAGAGACATCATCTTTCTCAAGGCGAGCGTAGTGAAGAAGATCGAGGCGCGAGCGGATAGCGATTACATGAACCGGATATTCCTTGATGAGGAAGTGGAAAGCTTTTTTCGCGTCACTTACTTCGCCCATCGTGCGGTAGGCGTCGGCGATGCAGTAGGCAGCAATGACCGCCTCCTCGGACCCAGGCCAGTAGTCGATGACGGATTGGAAACCCTCGCGCAACGCGGTTTTAGGTTTCTTGAGGCGCATCATTGAGTGGCTCCACATAAGCTGCGCGTAGGGAGCACCAGGGCTTTTCTCGTAAAGTGTCAGGAACTTTTCATACTCAGCGAGAGAAGTTTTGAAATCGCCGTTCGTGTAGTGCTTTTCTGCGATGCGCATCTGGTATCGCTCCAGTTCCTTCATTTTCTCGAAAGTTGCGACGGGAATATGTTCTAGGGGGGATAGAACCGCAAAGGCGGCGCCAGCGAGCATGAGCATAGTTGAGGCGATGCGTAGGGGTTTCATTCTTTCGTGCTTTGGAGCCATTGGTTATATTCGGAATGGGCGTAGTGGATGATGTTTACGCCGAGTTGGTAGCAGGATTCCCAGATTTCCTGCGGGACACCGGAGTGTCCGTCGGCCCAGGCGTCGCCGATATCGCCGGGATGGTAATACACGGCGAGCCGCCCGTTCACCACCCAACCGAGCGCGTTCGAGCGACCGTGGGGCGCGACGATAGGAAGCTTGGGCAGCGGGTAGGGGACGCGGTGGATGGTGTGGTCGAGGTAAACGGATATCGGCTCCACGGTGGGCAGGAC
>CAMAXN010000027.1 GCA_945862245.1 Prosthecobacter debontii | reverse complement strand
AACTTGGCGATCTCCAGCGAGCGATTGACCTCGCGGCCGCCGATTTCCACGGAAAGCTTGCGGGCTTCGGCATTTCTAGAATGCCCCGGATACTGAAGTAGGTAATCGCTGAACGCCTCACGGGAAAGCTCCAGCGTCGCTTGGTTGCGGTTGCCTTGATCCGCCTCCTCCATCAGCACGGTGCCGACTAGGAACAGCGCCTCCGGCGCATAGGAACTCTCCGGCTGGTCACGTACCAATTGGCGGTAAGCTTCGATGGCCTTTTTCGATTCCTTCTTGCCTCGATAGAGCTCGCCAATGGTGAATTGCGCCTTCGCGGATGTATTTGTACGCGGTGCATTATCGCGGACAGCGGACAGCATCTCCACGGTCTTCTCAGTGGAAAGCTTCATCTTCAGGCCAAAAAAAGAGGATTTGACATCACCGTCCACCGCCGACTGGGCCATCTTAGTCTGGCGTTCGAGCGCTTTAGAATATAAGCCGCTGCTTTTATAACGGGTGAGAAATTTCTGATAGGCGTCGAAGGATTCCTGGATGTCACCTTGCTGCTCGAGGAGTTCCGCTTGGCGGAAGCGTGCCTGCGCCGCGGAGGGAGCGAAGGAATACTTGTCCGCCATCTTTCGGTATTGCTTGATGGCTGAAGAGTTTTTTTTCGCGTCATCCAACGCCTTCGCATTGGCGTAAAGTGCCTCACCTTCAACGGCAGCCGACTGGGTAGTTCCAGCGAGCTTGATCATGTCATCATCGCTGCCGCAGGATACCGAGAGTACCACACAAACCGCCATAGTAACGATAAAGGGAATTTGCAACGTCATGGAGCGAAGATAGGGGTTTTGGGGCGGTGTGGAAGAGGAATTTGCAGAGGCGGATGAAGCCAGCGCTTAACTCTTGCCAAGCTCTGCGGATCTCGCCGTGGCAGCCATAACGGCATCGATCAACGCAGAGCGAACTTTACTTCCCTCGAGCACGGACAAACCGGCAATCGTCGTTCCGCCCGGGGATGTGACCATGTCTTTCAGCTTCGCGGGATGATCGCCGGTGCGCAGTACCATCTCAGCTGCACCGCTCACGGTCTGCGCAGCGAGCTTGATCGCCTCGGGGCGCGAAAGTCCGGCCATAACTCCGCCATCTGCCAAAGCCTCGATAATCAGATAGACGTAGGCAGGTCCGCTTCCGGACAACCCTGTAACCGCATCCATCAGTTTTTCGGGGACACATACAGCCAATCCCACGGCACTTAGAAGAGCCATGACAACGGCTTCATCACCATCCTGACAACGGCTACCTAAGCAATAAGCCGCAGCACCCTTGCCAACTAACGCAGGCGTATTCGGCATGGTCCGGATTACTCGCATGGATTCGGGTGCCTTGCTCTCGATATCCGCCAACCTGACACCTGCCGCAATCGAGATCAGGAGTTTTCCGCAAGAATCATCGGAATTGAAATCGGCAAGCGCCGCGTGAATATCCTGCGGCTTAGTGCATAACAGGATCACGTCACTCGCACTCAGCACCTCACCGACATCCGTAGTGGCTCGCGCTCCGGTTAACTCCGTGAAATTCTGCCTAGCTGCGGCGATCAAATCCATTCCGATTACCTCTCCGGGATTCACCACGCCGGCACTTACCGCCCCTTGAACTAAAGCCGTTCCCATTTTGCCACAACCAATCACTCCCAGATTCATGGCGAAATTTTAAGCTGCTTTCCGACGCGGGGCGAGCCTCATTTTCCCCGGAAAAAGCAGTATCGCTACCATCCTAGCGCAAATGTTATAACTACTAGTAATCCTTTCCCTCTCCTGAGGATTCTATCTAGTTCACGGGCAACCGAAACAGCAAGACGGGGCATTTGTCGCAAATATGTCAAAATCGGGGACTGCATCCTACAACCTATTTCGGCACTCGAACCACCCGCCATTTTGCCTTTTCGCACCGACCTCGTTACCGATTACCGACTCCTAGTCTCTCTAAGATTTCCTTCCTCGCGCTCGGCAGTTTTCCAATATGGCTGCGCAGGGCGTCCTCACCACTCCCGGCGCCAGATACGCCGAGAATTTCCGCGAGCTGCCTTTCAAAGTGCCTCAACGCCTTGAGACTGGGTTCGTGCGCATCAAGGTGATCCAAAGCGCGGCGAAGGAGATCGTGCAGAGGCGGATCTTTGTGCCCTGGTTCGACGGCGGCCTCGACGAGTTGGCAAAAATACCCTGCCATGAGAGTGGTCGCGTATTGGCGCCGCAGACCCTGCCGCCACTGAGAAATGGCGACCTCCCGGAGAATGTGCAAGTCACCTTTGCGGGCGAATGCGACACCAATTTCCCCTGAGAAAAACAAGTCTAGCTTTCCTGCGAAGGCGCTCTTCGGACGCAGCGCCCCTTTCGCTACGGTTTTCAGAAAACCTTCGTTTTCCGTAAACCAGTGGACAATCAAGCTGCTATCCGTCAAGCGAGTGGTGCGGATTAGGATGGCTTCTGTTGCAATCACGGGCGTCTTGTTAATGAATGAAAGATTCGGCTTGATACACCTCTTGCGCTGCCCTAGCCAGTGTCCTGCAACCATGGGACAGCAATCAAACAAAATCATAAAACGCCGCCGCCGCGCGGATTACCTCAAACGAAAAAAGGAACAAGAGAAGCTCGGCGGGCTTGTGCCTAAAGCGAAAATCAACAAACTCACTCCAAAGGCCGACGCCGTCGCGGGGACCAAGCCTGCGCCAAAAAAGGCCGCCGCCAAAAAGGCTCCCGCCAAAAAAGTGGCTGCGAAAAAGGCTCCCGCCAAAAAAGTGGCCAAGAAAGCCCCCGCAAGCGAGTAAACCACCAGGGATTAATCCGTCTTCGACAATTATTCCACAAGCCGGACTCCCCACGAAGGAGCCCGGCTTTTTCAAACCCACGAAAGAGTTTCCACTTTTCTCCCCCGCGCCCTTATCTAGTCTCCGCCACGCACCACCCCTTGTTGTTTGTGAGTTGAAACTTGAAATTTGAAATTTATGAAAATTGTCGTCGCATACTCCGGAGGTCTTGATACCTCCGTCCTCCTCCTCTGGCTCAAAGAAAAATACAACGCAGAGATCATCGCTTATTGTGCCGATGTCGGCCAGGGCGATGAACTCGATGGCCTCGAAGCGAAAGCACTCTCCACCGGCGCGTCGAAGTGCTTCATCGGCGATCTGAAGGAAGACTTCGCCACAAACTACATTTTCCCTATGATCCAGGCCGGCGCGATCTACGAAGGTCGCTACCTCCTCGGCACCTCGATCGCCCGCCCCTGCATCACCGCAGACATGATCAAGATCGCCATCGCTGAAGGTGCCGATGCCATCGCTCACGGAGCCACCGGCAAAGGCAATGACCAAGTGCGCTTTGAGCTTTCTGCCGCCGCCCTCGCCCCGAACATCAAATGCATCGCCCCATGGCGTGATGCGGAATTCCGCAAGCAATTCCCCGGCCGCGCCGAGATGATCGCCTTTGCCGAGGTAAATAATATCCCAATCAAGGCTTCCATGAAAAAGCCCTACTCGATGGATCGCAACCTCCTCCACATCTCCTTCGAAGCCGGTGCCATGGAAGACCCTTGGTATGACGCCACAACTCCCGAAGATACCGACATGTATGTCCTCTCCGTCTCCCCCGAGGACGCGCCCGACAAACCGGAATACATCGAGATCCTTTTCGAAAAAGGCAATGCAATTGGCCTGAAACACGACAACCTCGATGCGCTCCTTACCGAACTCGGCGATGTGAAACCCGCCGGCCAACAAGACGGATACGCCCTCCTTTCCCCCTACGGCGTAATGCGCGTGCTCAACCTACTCGGCGGCCGCAACGGCATCGGCCGCGTCGATATCGTCGAGAACCGCTTCGTCGGTATGAAATCGCGCGGCATCTATGAAACCCCCGGCGGCACTATCCTGCTCGCCGCCCACCGCGATCTTGAGACGCTCGTCGTCGATCGCGAGGCGATGCACATCCGCGACTCCCTCATACCGAAATATGCGCAGCTCGTTTACAACGGCTTCTGGTTCGCCCCCGAGCGCGAGGCCATCCAAGCCCTCGTCACCGAGACACAGAAAAAAGTCTCCGGCGAAGTCCGCATGAAACTCTACAAAGGCAACGTCATGCAAGCCGGCCGCCGCAGCCCCCACAGCATGTATTCCGAAGCCATCGCCACCATGGAAGGTGGCCAAGAACAGGCCTACAACCAGGACGACGCCACCGGCTTCATCGCTCTCAACGCCCTGCGTCTAAAAGCCGTCGCAAGGCAAAAGTAGCTGCCGCGTCTCGTGGCAGTGCGTGATCGCCACGTCTCGGGGTAATGCCATCTCCAATCACCCACCCGATAGGACCTGATCTGGCCGATAAGCGCTGGATCAGCGCCAAAGCCATACTTTTTGCCCCATTTTTCTCTCGCCGAAGGCAAGCGCCCCGCGCAACCTCCGCCCGCCATGCTCAAAGCCGGAATCGTAGGTCTGCCCAACGTCGGAAAATCGACACTTTTCAATGCCGTAACCCGAACCCGCAAGGCGGAGGCGGCGAATTATCCATTCTGCACGATCGACCCAAACATCGGCATCGTGATGGTTCCCGACGAGCGCCTCGCCGTTCTGTCAAAGATCTCCAACTCGCAGAAACTCGTTCCGACCGCCATCGAGTTCGTCGATATCGCAGGGCTTGTCGCGGGCGCTTCAGAAGGCGCGGGACTCGGTAACAAATTCCTCGCGAACATTCGTGAAACCGATGCCATCGTGCAGGTGGTGCGCTGTTTTGAAAACGACGATATTATCCACGAGCTCGGCTCCGTGGATCCGATCCGCGACATCGAGATCATCAACTCCGAACTCATCCTCGCCGACATGTCCGCTTTAGAAAAACGCCGATCCTCCCGCGAGAAGAAGGCGAAGGGCGGCGACAAGGAATCCAAAAAGGAAGTCGAGCTGATCGATATCATCATGCCCCACCTCGATCAGGGTAAACCGGCATTGAGCATCGATTTTTCCGCTGATGATGCCGAGATCGTAAAAGGCTTTTTCCTGCTTTCCTCCAAAAAGACGATCTACGCCTGCAACGTCGCCGAAGACGAACTGGCGGGAGCGACGGGAAACCCCGACTCCCAACCACTGGTGGCGGCGGTGCGGAAATTCGCCTCCGAACACTCGGGAGCTGAGGCCGTGGTGATCTCCGCACGCATCGAGGAGGAGCTGTCCGACCTCGCACCCGAGGAAGCCGCCGAATTCCTAGCTGACATGGGCGTAAAAGACTCCGGCGTATCCGGCTTGATTCGAGGCGTTTACCATCTCCTCGGTCTCCGCACCTACCTCACCACCGGCGTCCAGGAAACCCGCGCATGGACGATCAGGCAGGGCGATAAGGCCCCCGCGGCAGCGGGCGTCATCCACACCGATTTCGAACGCGGCTTCATCGCAGCGGAGGTCGTCCATTACGATGATCTCGTCTCACTCGGCACAAAACACGCCGCCAAGGAAGCTGGTAAGCTCCGCATTGAAGGCAAGGAATACATCGTGAAGGACGGCGACGTGATTGAGTTTCGCTTCAACGTCTGAGGACGAATCATTTTTCGGGCGGAGCTGCTTGCTTGACGCGATCCGCCTTATTCACGATCGCCTTGATCAGCGATTCGCCGGTTTCCTTCTGATGCCGTATCGATAATCCAGTGATGAAAGCCACGACGGCCAGTAGCATGAAAAGAAAAATCATGCCGATACCCACCTCCGATGGCTGGGCAACGGTCAACTGAGCGGGGATCGGTCTCGGCTTGGGCTTGGGCGCTTTCTGCTCCTGTATTGTAGAAACGGTTTCGACAGTAACTGGCGTTTTTTTGGCAGGCTTTTCGTGGGCAATGATCGCAATCTCATCCACTGCTAGGATGAAATCGAAGGTCACATCGCCCAGCTCTAGAGAGATTCCGGAAAAAAGCGCGATCCTGTCGTGCCGGACTCCATGGTGCTTGATGCCGTTTGTCGAACCGAGATCAGCGAGTGCGTATCCGCCCTCAACCCTGTGCATCTCGGCGTGCTTAACCGAAACCGAGCCGGAATCGATGACGATATCGTTGTCACTACCGCGCCCAATGCTGACCAAATTACTGTCTAGCCCAAACCGATAAGGCTGCGGGCTTCTATCTTGGACGGTTATGATTACTTTGGGCATAGCTTTTTAATGAACCTTACCATCCAGTAGCAGAAAAGTTTCATACGAATAGCCCAAAATCATCGGATCGTAGGAATTCTTTCCGGTTGCAAGCCTGTACACCGTCTGCTCTTATTCTGAGTAATGTCTAATGTTACTAACGTCCTCTCTACCGGAATCGAGATCATCGGTTCCATCCGTTTCTCCAACGACATGATCATCGACGGCAAGATCGAGGGGGAAATCACCTCCGACAAAGGCAAGATCACCATCGGAGAAAATGCGATAATAAAGGGCGATGTCACCGCAGGCGAGGTAAAGGTTTACGGCAACGTGCAAGGCAAGATCACTTCCCGGCGCTGCGAACTTAAGGGTAAGTCCAAGATTAACGGCGATATCAAATCCAAGGTTTTCTCGATGGAAGAAGGTGCCCAACTAACGGGTCGCACCGAGATCGGCGGTTGACTTGGGTGAAATCACTAAAAATGAGAAAACCGATCTTAGATGAAAAACCTGTTTTTTGAGACTGATCATAGCAGGTGGAATCAGTGCTGCAGATCGGTGTAGGCGTCCGCGATAGCCTGCAGCTCTTCCCAGCGACTATAGAGCGCGGCAGCGGCAGCGCGGGCGGCTTCGAGCTTTTCCAGCTCAGCGGGAAGCTGTTCGTAGTTGTTAATTTGGAATTCGGGATCACTCACACGCCTATCGATTGTGACGACCTCATCCTCGGCGGCGGAGATGCGATCTTCGATAATTTCAAGTTCCGCACGTTCCTTCTGGGAAAGTTTTCGGGTCTTTTCCGTGGGTTTCTTCTGAGGTTTGAAAGCCCTGAATGATTGGTCTTGGGCTTTCTTAGCTGCTTCGCGCTGTTGGCGTTTTTCCAGATAATATGAATAATTTCCGGGCGTGACGTGAATGGCTCCATCCTCGAAGGCAATGATCTGATCGCAAATGCGGTCAAGGAAATAGCGATCGTGGGAAACGACGAGGATGCTGCCGCCGAAAGAGGATAGGGCTTCCTCCAGCATCCGCAGCGAGGGCAAGTCAAGGTCGTTAGTGGGCTCGTCGAGGACGATGAGGTTGCCGCCGGTTTTCAAAACCTTGGCAAGCATGAGGCGTGCGCGTTCGCCGCCAGAGAGGAGGTCGACGCGCTCATTGATTCGCTCGTTGTTAAACAGGAAGCGGCGTAGATAGGCGCGGGCACCAAGGGTTTCGTTGCCAAACTGGACTTTCTCGTTGCCGTCAGAGATTTCATCTAACAGAGAGCCCGTCCCGTCGAGCTGCATACGGGCCTGGTCGATATAATTGATCTTAACGCGCTTGCCTAGGACGGCCGTGCCTTCGGCGGGCGTGAGCTGGCCGAGGCAGAGTTTTAATAAAGTGGTTTTGCCGACTCCGTTTTTACCGACTATTCCAGTGCAGGTGCCAGGGCGGATGGAGAGATCGAGATTACGAAAAAGCCAACGCGGGTGCTTCTCGTTGCCAACATTTACTCCAGCTTTTTCCAACTCGATGACAAGATTCCCAAGATCGGCTGCGGGCGGAAGTAGTAGATCCATCTCACACTCTTCAGGCGGAGCTTCCTGGCCATCGATTTCGTAAAACGCATCGAGGCGAGAGCGTTGTTTGGTGCCGCGTGCCTTAACTCCTGAGCGCACCCATTCGAGCTCTGATTTGAGGAATTTCTGGCGCTTTTGTTCGGATTGTTCGGCAATCTGTTGGCGAATGGCTTTTGATTCAAGAAAAGCAGTGTAATTGCCGGGATGGGAGTAGGCACGACCGCCATCGATCTCGATAATGCGGGTGGCGATCACATCCAGGAAATAGCGATCGTGAGTGACAAAAATGACGGCCCCGGCAAAATTTTTCAGGCAGTCCTCCAGCCAACAGATGGACTCGGCATCGAGATGATTGGTCGGCTCGTCTAACAGGAGGAGATCTGGCTGGCAGGCGAGGGCACGGCAAAGGGCAACGCGGCGTTTTTCGCCACCGGAGAGCGGCCCAGTCTGCGCCTCAAGCGGCGGAGTGCCAAGGGCGTTCGAAAGGGACAGAATCCGGGAGTCCAAATTCCAACCATCGGTGTGGTCGATAAGCTCGAGAAATCCCTGAAGCTCGGTTTCGGAGCCGTCGCCATTTTCATAGCGGCGTATCGCCTCGACGATGTCCGCGGCTCCGGCGGCGATGTTCTCGTGGACGGATATTTCGGGATCGAGCTCAAAATCCTGCGGCAGGTATCCGGTGCGGATGCAGCGGCGAAAGGAGATTTCCCCAGAATCTGGCTGGCACTCGCCGGTGAGGATTTTTAAAAATGAGGTTTTACCGCAGCCGTTGCGCCCGACGAGGCCGACCTTTTCCCCCGAAGCCACTGCGATGGTAACCCCGTCGAGCAGGTTCTGGTATGAGTAGGCAAGGCGGATCTCGTTGGCGGAGAGGAGAGTGGACACAGATATGAAACTTTAAATTTTAAATTTCAAACCTCAAGCAATACAGGTTTGCTGCAGGCGGATGATTTGAAACGGTTGCGAAGGGAAGAGTAAATGGGGAGAATGTAAATGCTGAAGGAGATATCTGGCACAACCCATCCCTCCCTTGACCCAGTGTGACCATTCCCCTACATACGCCCGCAGATACGACCTGCCATGTCCCAGACCATTATTTATACAAAGACCGACGAGGCTCCCGCCCTCGCCACCTTTTCGTTTCTCCCCATCGTTCAGGCTTTTGCGAAACCCGCTGGCGTCACGGTGGAAACTCGTGATATCTCGCTCGCCAGCCGCATTCTCGCGCAGTTCCCGGATCTCCTTTCAGCGGATCAGATAATCCCAGACCACCTCGCCGAGGTCGGAAAAATGACGCTCCGCCCCGATGCAAATATCATCAAGCTCCCCAACATTTCCGCCTCTGTCCCTCAGCTTAAGGAAGCCATCGCAGAGCTTCAAGGAAAAGGCTTCCCCATACCGGCTTACCTAGAAAACCCTGCCACCGAAGAGGAAAGGGAAACCCGCTCCCGTTACGCCAAGGTCATGGGTTCCGCCGTGAATCCCGTCCTCCGCGACGGTAATTCCGACCGCCGCGCCCCCAAGGCCGTCAAGGAATACGCCCGCAAGCACCCCCACTCCATGGGTGCATGGAGCAAGGACTCGAAAACCAAGGTCGGCACCATGGCCGGAAAAGGCGATTTCTTCTCGAACGAAAAATCTGTCACCGTCGCCTCCGCCACCGACGCGAAGATCGAACTCGTCGCCGCCGACGGCTCCGTCACCGTCCTCAATGAATCCACCCCGCTACTCGCCGGTGAGATCCTCGACGGCACTTTCCTCTCCAAGGACGCGCTCACCGTGTTCCTCGACGAGCAGATCGCCGAGGCGAAACTCTCCGGCGTCCTTTTCTCCCTCCACATGAAGGCCACCATGATGAAGGTCTCGGACCCCATCATCTTTGGCCACGCTGTGAAAGTTTTCTACCGCGATCTGATTGCGAAACACTTCGAGACACTCGCCCCTCTCGGCATCGACTATAACAATGGCTTCGGTGATCTCATTTCAAAAATCCAAGCTCTCCCCGCCGATAAGAAAGCGGAGATCGAAGCCGACATCGCAGAAGCCTACAATAACGGCCCCGCGCTCGCCATGGTGAATTCCGAAAAGGGCATCACCAACCTCCACGTCCCTTCCGATGTCATCGTGGATGCATCGATGCCCGCGATGATACGCAGCTCCGGCCAGATGTGGAACGCCGCCGGGAAACTCCAAGACACCCTCGCCGTCATTCCGGATTCCTCCTACGCCGGCGTCTACCAGACGGTCATCGACTTCTGCCGCGTACACGGTGCGCTCGATCCGAAAACAATGGGTTCCGTTCCCAACGTCGGCCTCATGGCTAAGGCTGCTGAGGAATACGGCTCTCACAACAAAACCTTCGAGATCCCATGTGACGGCACTGTCCACGTCATCGACTCCACGGGGAAAATCCTCTTCATGCACACCGTCACCAAGGGCGACATCTGGCGTGCCTGCCAAACCAAGGACGAATCGATTCAGGATTGGGTGAAACTCGCCGTAAATCGTGCCCGCCTCTCCGCCACGCCAGCGATCTTCTGGCTAGATGAAACCCGCCCCCACGATGCGGAAATCATATCCAAAGTAAAAACCTACCTTACCGACCACGATACCACCGGCCTAGACATCACCATCCTTCCTCCTGCCACTGCTTGCCTGAAAACGCTCGAGCGTATCGTCGAGGGTAAGGACACCATCTCCGTCACCGGCAACGTCCTTCGAGACTACCTAACCGATCTTTTCCCCATCCTAGAGGTAGGCACCTCCGCGAAGATGCTTTCCATCGTCCCGCTTATGAATGGTGGCGGTCTCTTCGAAACTGGCGCCGGGGGCTCCGCGCCGAAGCACGTCGAGCAGTTCACTGAGGAAAACTACCTGCGCTGGGATTCTCTCGGGGAGTTCTTCGCAATCGCCGCCTCCTTCGAGCACCTCGCGGAAACACAAGGAAACGCCGCCGCGAAAGTTTTGGCCGAAACACTCGACGCCGCCACCGGCCTTTTCCTCGAAAATGACCGCTCCCCCGGTCGCAAGCTCGGCTCGCTCGACAACCGCGGCTCGCACTTCTACCTAGCGCTCTACTGGGCCCAAGCGCTCGCCAAGCAGGACTCCGACCTCACCCTCAAGGCCGCCTTCTCGCCCCTTGCCACCGCACTGACCGAAAATGAGGAAAAGATCGTCTCTGAACTACTCGCCGTCCAAGGCCAGCCCGCCGACATCGGCGGCTACTACCTCCCCGACGAGGCCAAAGCCAACGCTGCCCTTCGCCCCAGCCAAACTCTTAACGCACTGCTGGAATACTGCCTAAAATGAAAATACAAAGCCCCTAATCGACAATTATCGACTGGAAGTCATAGCTTGATAATTGCTAATTTTTTGAAAGGAAAAAACTCATCTGCAGCTAACATTTAGCTGGGTTTTCAAGCTCTGATCTCCGCTGTGGCGGGTTTCTGCGAAAATATTTGATGTGCGACAGACTGGATCTGATCCTCGATGACGTTAAGGAGATTTTCGCGGGCTTGTTGGGCGCTAGGAATGCGGTTGTAAAAAAGTAGCCCCTCGCCCGCCCAGGCGGCGTGGGCGGAGGTGGATTCGAAGCTGAGCTTGGATTGGGCAATGGCAAGGCGCTTGGCTCGCTCAAGCTCGCCAGTGCGTGGGCCATTGGCAGCGAGGTCGGCTGTTTCCCGGAGAATGGTTTCAAGGGATTCGGCACGCGAATCAGGGTCGAGGCCGGCGGTAATCTGAAGGGCACCGGTTTCGTCGAAAAGGCAGATTTCCGATCCCACCTGATAGCACAGGCCCCGCTCTTCGCGGAGTTCTGCGAAGAGGCGCGAAGAGGAGGATTCGCCAAGGATGAAGGAGAGCAAGCGAAGAGCGTGGCGCTCAGGAGCGTGGCGACCGGGTGTATGCCAAGCTAGTGCAAGCTGGAGTTGATCGGTGGGGCGTTTGTCGGTGATTTTTCTAACAAAGGTAGGTGTGTAGCCGAGTCGAGTGGGCGGTGGCGTGAAATTTTTCGGCAACAACGGAAGGAGGGTCGCGAGGATTTCCTCCGCATGCATCGGGCCGGCTGTAGCGATGACAATGTCGCTGCGGAAGTGGTGAAGCTTGGCGAAACCATGCAAGGAGCTACGCGTGATCTGCGCGATGGATTCCAGCGAGCCAGAGATGGATTTTCCTATGGGATGGCCAGGCCAGAGAGCGGCGGCTAGGAGATCGTTGATGTAGTCCGAAGGATTTTCCCTTATCATGGTAATTTCCTCGCCGATCACATCGCGCTCCAACTCGATCTCGTGTTCGGGAAAAACGGAGTGCCACACCATGTCCGCCAGTGTTTCGATCAGCGTTGGCATCAACTCCGCCTCACCCTGCGCCTCATAGACCGTATGGTCCTCGGAGGTGCCCGCATTTGCCTGGCCGCCACCAGACTCGATGGCGAGCGTGAGTTCTTTTGCAGAACGCGTTGCTGTGCCCTTGAAAGCCATGTGCTCAGAAAAGTGTGCGAGACCGGAGGGGATATCGCCCGTTTCATCGCGTGAGCCGACCGGTATGTAGATCGAAAGTGCGGCACACTCGGAATCCGGCAGATGAGCATGCGCAAGCTGCGGACCGCCGGGGAGGGCATGGGTAGTATAGGTGGCGGGCATGAAACTCAATATCTTAAACTTTAAACTCAAACGAAGAGGTAGAGAGGGATAGGTTGTTTCTCGAGAATGCCCAATTCAATTTTCGGAGCGGCTGACGCAGAGCGCATACTCTAGGGCAAAATGAACCAGAGATGGACGTGAACGGGAATAGGGAGCAGCGAAAGCCGCACTTGGAGTCAACGATAACGAAACGGTGCTATCCCAGTAGAAATCCCCTCGTCGTAATTTTTCCATCTGCGTGAATCTGCATCTATCTGCGGTTCATTTCTCTGAAAAATTGCCATCACTACCCGCCAGTGCAGGAACACTAGCTGCAGCCGTGGCGAAGCAGAAAAAATGCGAAAGACCGTGAATAATTGTCCAGCGATCGGGTCGAAGTATGCGTAACAAAAAGTTACTCAATCATGAAAAAAGCAATCATCGCCATCGCCATCGGTGCGTTCGCCCTTGTGGGAACCGCCACAAACACCGAAGCCCGCCCTTACGGCGGAAACGGATGCAGGACTTCCGCCAATACAATCTACGTAAGCGGCTATCGCCACGGGCGCCCGGTTTACACCGAGAAAATTTTTGTCGGCTACGATTGCCACGGCCGCCCCAGGTTCACTTATCGGACGGTTTATGCACCTGTTAGACATTATGCTCCGCCATGCCGTCCGGCATACAGCAGCCATCATGGCGGCAATTACCACCAAAGCCATTATGGTAACTCGGGCGCCACGATCAGTTTCACTTTTCGACGCTAACACAACGAATGTGAGGGTGTCATGACACTCTCCCCAGCGCAAAGCTCCGGGGAATTTTCTTTTTCAGAGGGGACGCGCGTAGGTGTCGCAGCGGTTGTGCCAGCCTTCGCGCCAGCGGGCTTCGCTGCGCGCCTGCGGCGAGTTGGCAATGCGGCGGGAAAGGGCGCGTTTCGCGGAGGCGGCGAACTCGGTTGCTGCGGCGGAGCCGGCAGGGACTTTGTTCATGCCACCGAGCACTTGGAGCAAGCCCCAACCTTGGCCCATGTATTTCTCGTTGGGGCTCGTACCGTCTCCTTTGAAATTGACGTAATCGATGAGGGCGTAGGTGCCCTGCGGCGAGGCGGAGACCTTGCTGTAGTTTTCCTGAATCTTGGCGCGTTCGGAAGCGGGCGCGGCATCGAGCATTTTCGGCAGGGCGGCACGAGAACGGGCGATGATGAAATCCGTCTGCACGCCCACGGTGGAGGCAAGCCATATGCGCAGTCCGGTCATTTCCGCAGAGTTGAACTGCCGCTGAAATTCGGCGCGCGAATTCCACGGCGCATCCGCCCGTTTGGCGATAGCGTGCGGGTTCGCGCCGTTCCTTTCCGCGAAGGCGATGAAATCCGGCCATGATTCCTTGAAGCGCCCGTTGAAACCAGCCGGATACCAGATGAAATGGCCGATGCCGAGCGAGGGGAACTCCTCGCCGACGTTCCACGCGGTCAGTCCCTCGACGGTGCCGCCGGATTCGTTCTGCCAGATTTTTCTGCCTATGGCGGATTTCTGAGCGTTGGATAGATTTGATTTCGAAGATATGTTTCCAGAGGAAGGCGGGTCGCCCGGTGCACAGGCGGTAAGCAACGCAGCAAGAAAAATGGCTGGGCGAAAAGTTTTCATAATGGAAGGAGGATATCGTATCGTGTTGGAACGCCAATCTGGAAAATAGCTGACGGGGTTTTTCGATCTGTTCGCCGAGATGCTTCCCTTCTATCTGTAAATATCCACGTAAATCTGGGGTTGAATATCATACATTATCCAACGCTGATAATTTCTTCCGTCTTCGTGTGGACTAACGCGGATTCGGCTTCCATGCGGCGGCACGGCAGTGTTTTATAGCGATCACATCTGCGCAATGACGAGCGATCCCACCAAGAAAAAACCCACCCAGGAGCATCCCCTCGCGAATATCCTGATCAATGTTCTCATCCCCGTGCTGGCGCTCAGCTATCTGAGCAAGGATGCGGCGATGCAAGCCGAGCCAAAATTCTGGCATATCGGCCCGCTCAAGGCGCTGTTCGTCGCGCTGGCCTTCCCCATCAGCTATGGCGTGTGGTTTTTTGTGAAGACCCGGAAGTTAAATTTCTTCTCCGGGCTCGGTCTGTTCTCCGTCCTTCTAACAGGCGGTCTCACACTTTTTCTTTGGAACAAAGACGGCACCATAAAGGAACATGCAGCGTTGCTTTTCGGACTCAAGGAGGCGTCGATCCCCTTCGTACTGGGCATCGCGATCATCGCTTCACACTGGTCGAAAACCCCGCTGCTACGGACTTTCCTCTACAACGACTCAATCTTCGACATCCCAAAGATCGAGAACAAGGTGGGTGAGCTAGGCAGGGAAACGGATTACGGAAAGGTTCTGCTCAACGCCACGATCCTCTTCGCAGTGTCGTTTTTCCTCAGCACGCTGATGAACTTAGGTATTGCCATGTGGTTCCTCGGCGATCTCGACCACGCCGCAGCGAACGCCCGAGAAATCTACAACGAAAAGGTGGCAAAGATCACTGGCTGGGGCTTCCTCATGATCGGAGTCCCCATCATGGTGTTCCTTTATATCACGCTAAAAAAGTTACTGGCCGGCCTGCGCCGGATCACAGGACTCAGCGACGATGAGCTGATGATGCCACGCTGACTACTCAATCGACGAGGTTGTCGATGCGCTGAGCTAGCTGGATGTCCAGTGCGGTGACACCGCCGACATCATGCGTGGTCAGTTTAAGTGTGATCTTGGTGTGCTTGATCGTGATGTCGGGATAGTGCTGCGCTTCCTCAGAGATTTCGCCGACGTCGTTGACGAAATCAATTCCTTCCATGAATTCCTCGAATTCGATAGTGCGGGTGATCTGCTTCTTCTCGTATTCCCACTCTGGGCATTTCTTGAGTGCGGCAGTGAGTTCTTCTTCTTCTAGCAATTCGGACATGTATGGGATGGTCGTTGTAATGTTCGAGCAAAGATTGGAGGCTCGCTTTCCAGCTTGGCAAGCACGTCTTTGATATTTTCTGTAAAAAATCCAACCCCGCAACGAGGCGAAGTATGCGGATTGCAAATCGCAGAGTGCTAACCTAGTATTAGTTATGCAAAAGAGCATCATCGCGCTTGGTTCAGTTTTCCTATGCCTACTAGCCGTATCCTGCGCACCTTCAACACCAGCAGCGCGAATCGCAGAAAGGCCAATGGCCTATGAGAATCTCAGCCAGAAACACAAGGAATTGGTCCAGCGCGGAGAGCTCGAGAAAGGGATGGGCATGTCCGCCGTTGTGCTAGCATGGGGTGAGCCTTCAAACCGAGTTGATGGATTCGACGGCACGCGGCGGACTGAGCGTTGGGAATACAACGGCTCACAACCCGTCGTGATAAACACCGTATACAGCGGATACGGATATCATTCATGCGGACCTTACCGTTATTCCGGTTTAAGAGCCGGATTCGGTCCGGAAATCGTATATGTCCCTCAGCGCAGGAGAACAGTGTGGTTCGTTGGCGGTACAGTCACCGAGTGGGAAAGGTCGAAGTGATGAATCATTTTTCAGAAACGGAATCTTGCCGAACGTCAAGGGCTGCCGCTGAATCGCGCCAATGAGAATAAAAATGGTGTTGATGGCGGCGCTCGTTAATGCGGGCGCGGTGGCTATTTCTTCCTGCTCAATGAAAGCGGAAAACGGAAAAGCGCTGGCGGCCTACCAGGCATATGACCGCCCAGCGGCACTTCCGCAAAATCTGTTGGCGGTGCAAGTGAAGGTATCGCTAAGTAAGCAGCGGGTCTACGTGATCGAGGAAGGGAAAATACTGATGGTTATGCCCGTTTCCGTGGGCGAGCCAGACTCACCCACACCCACAGGCACTTTCAGAATTAGCAAAAAAGAGCAAAAGCACAGGTCAAGCGCTCACGGCTTTGTATATAATGGAAAACAGATACGCAGATGCGGTGCGCAGAACAAGCACTCCGGTTGGTCGTTTAAAGGCACGCCGATGCCATACTGGTGCGAGTTCAAGCCCGGCCTCGGTTTCCACACGGGCTGGGTGAGGCACTCACCGTGCACCAGCGATGGATGCGTCCGTATGCATGAAAACCTCGCACCAAAATTTTTCCGTATGGTCAGCGTCGGGACGCCGGTGAACATTTCCTATACACAATCCGAAGATGCACGATGGGCGCACATCCCGCTCCATCCCGACGCGGGGCCGCTGCCCGATCACCCTTTTTCCATGTATCTGGGCGACGCCTATTTCACTCACCACAAGACACCGGAGTTCGATTGATCCGCCTAGTTTTCGAAAAGCGCTTGCATCGACGCGCGAAAGCCTGCCTTGTCCTCTCCCTATGAGAAGATTTACAGAAATCCTGACCCATCCGGGCAGCGCACATAAGGACGAGTTCCTTGCTTGCTGCCTTCTGGCGACAGTCCATGAAGCACCTATTTTTAGGCGTGAACCCAAGCAGGCAGATCTCGACAATCCGGCGACAGCTGTCGTCGATGTCGGAGGGGAGGATGATGCACCGCGCGGAAATTTCGATCACCACCAGTTTCCCAAGGATCACACTCCGATCTGCTCCCTGAGCCTAGTGCTGATGGATCTTGGGCTCTACGATGATGCGAAACTCTACTGTGACTGGCTTGAGGTAGCGGAGTGGTTCGATACCCGCGGCCCGGTGGAAACGGCGGCATGGCTCGGCGTGGAGCGAGCACTTTTGGCGAAGATGAACTCGACAGTGGATCTCACGCTATTGAGGCGCTTTGCGGGGATGTCAGAAATCCGCGCTGGTGAGCCGATGTGGGAAGTGATGCGCTGGGTCGGCGGGGATATGATCGGATATCTAAGATCCCTACGCGAAAAACTAAATGAGATCGGGCGCTTGAGCGAGATCTGGGAAATCCCCCACGAGTCGGAGGACTTCCGGGTGTTATTTCTCCCCCGCGCGGATCACTTTTCGGAAGATGCCTCGGCGGGATTGGCGCGCTACGCCTCGGGCTTGCCGGATGATAAGCAGGTCATTGCGATGGTCTATCCGGACCGGCGCGGGGCGGGCTTCGCACTTTCCCGCTACAATGACGATCTGCGCATGGATTTCACCCGTATTTCTGCTGAGCCCGATGTCCATTTCGCGCATGCGCGGGGCTTCGTAGCGAAGACCAGCGCGACTGACCTCGGGCGTGTTAGGGAGTTGCTGGCGATCAGCCGCCTCGAGCAGTGAGCGCCGTATTCGCGTGACAGCGAGCCGCGCTGTGACAGCCTCGGAGCATGAGTTATATATCAATATCCAGCCTCAAGGAACAGGCGAATGACGTGCCGCTGATCGCTTCCGTGGCCGCGCAGCTGCAATCCCGCACGGTCAAGACGACGAAGGGGGGCAAGCCGTATCTTGATCTCGTTTTCGCGGATTCCACGGGTTCGTTGGGCCTCAAGGTTTGGTCTGACACACATTTGCATGCGGAGGCTGAGAAACTGCCTCTGCAATCTATCGTGCTGCTAGACGGGGAATGGATCCAGAACCAGTGGGGCATCAACGGTGACAAAATCAGCTGGGATTTGCTTGCAGACGAGGCGGTGGCGGATTTTCTTGCGGGCGATCCAGCGTTGAGAAGGAAGCAGGAGGCGGACTACGCAGAGATACTACAACTCTGCGGAGCGATCACCGACCCGCGGCTGAAAAAACTCTGCGATCAATTTTTCGAAACGATGGGCGACCGTTTTCGCAGGACGGCGGCGGCGCGTAAAAACCACCACGCGCGGCGCGGCGGCTTGGTCGAACACGTCGCCCAGATGATGCGCTCCGCATCCCTTGTCTGTAACGTGTATCCCGAATTGAACCGCGACTTGATGCTCGCCGGCGTGCTGTTCCATGATTGCGGGAAGCTTTGGGAAAACACCTATCCCGAGGATGGTTTCTCCCAGATACACTCGCTCCACGGTGAAATGCTGGGTCACATCCCACTCGGTATCGAGCTGGTCAACAAGCTCTGGCGCGATCTACTAGATGCATCGGAGTTCGAGGCTTTTTCCAAGTGCAAACCGAGCACCGAAGATGTCCGGGTGCACCTGCTGCATCTGATCGGCAGCCACCACGGGCAACTAGAGTTCGGCTCGCCCATTTTGCCGAAAACACCGGAAGCCTACGCGCTGCATTACATCGATAATCTAGATGCCAAGATGGAGATGCTGCGCGATGCCTACGCACAAACTGCCGAGGTCGCTCCGGGCATCTACGACCGCGTGTTCCCGCTTTCCGCAAACCTCATCCGGCCCTTGCGCGATTACGAAGAGGCTCCCTCAGAAGATCAGCAGTGACATCGCGCTGATCAGCGCGATGAAGAGAAGGTCGAGGACAATCCCAACGCGTATCATCGAGCGCTGAGGGATCCTGCCAGTGGCGAAAACCAAGGCGTTGGGAGGCGTGCCAACGGGAAGCATAAAGCCGCAGGAAGCGGCGATGGTAACAGGCAATACCAGCTTCGCGGCATCCACATCAAACTCCAGCGCCAAAGCCATAAAGATCGGCACGAGCAGGGCGGCGGTGGCGGTGTTGCTCGCTAGTTCGGAGAGTAAAATCACGAACGCGACCACGCCGCTGATGATGGCCCAGAGCGGCCAATCGCAGATTGCGCCGCCGAGTAGGCGAGCCATGAACTCACTCGCGCCCGAGGAGCCGAGGATGGCACTTAGGGCTAGACCACCGCCGAAAAGCAGTAGCACGCCCCAATCCGTTCCGTTCTGGATTTCCCTCCAACTAACCACCCTCGTGGCAGAAAGCAGAACAACAGCCGCGAGAGCGACCCAAGTATCGGTTTCGGCGATACCCAGCAACTCGCCAAGCTGAACGCCGAAAATCCAGCCCAAAGCAGTAACCACAAATATCGCGAACGTGATGATGCGCGGTAGGGTGAACTCGAAGCACTCCGCCTCGACCTTGATCTCGCAAGTCCCCTCATTCGATGGTTTCAGCATGAAATACAGCGTGGCGACCATCGCCGGCAGCAGGACAAGCACCGCTGGAATGCCAAATTTCAGCCACTCGGAAAAGGAAACGCCGAGCGACTTCGCGGCGATCCCGTTCGGCGGGCTGCCGACAAGCGTGCCCAGTCCACCGATACTCGCCGCGTAGGCGACACCTAGAAGCAGGAAATGGGCGTTCTTCGGAGCGGCACCTTCCGCCCGGAATTGGTTCAGGATGCCGAGCGCGAGAGGGATCATCATTGCAGTCGTGGCGGTGTTACTCATCCACATGGAGAGCAATGCGGTACCCGCGAAAAGATAGAGGCAAACGGGAACAAATTTCCCTTTCCCCAATTGCGCCAGTTTCCCGGCCAGCCAGCGGTCAATTCCCTGCGCGGAAAGCGCCGAAGAGAGCGCGAAGCCACCGAGGAACAGGAAAATCGGAGGAGCTGCGAAGGAAGCCAGCGAGTCTTTCACGCCCGCCAGCCCCATCAAAGCGGCGATGGCCGGCACGAGAAGCGCTGTGATTGCAAGCGGCAAAGCCTCAGTCATCCACAGGAAAGCAATGCCGATGAACAGCGCTAGACCTAGCCGCACCATTTTAGGTTCAAGCCCCTCCAACGCCTCCGCATCAGCTGGAAGCGGCAAGAAAAAAGCGATGGCTAGCATGAGCAAAATACCGGCGACGATTTTCATACAAGCGATTCAAAACCGAAAATCTCTCTGCGAACATCAAATTTGACGTGTCATCCTCTTTCCACCAGAATGTGTGCTCATGAAAGTAAACCGCTTGTTCACCTTGGCCTGCTGCGGCCTCGGCTTGATGGCTTTTTCTCAGCTAATCATCGCTGGTTTGGCTCTGGCGGTGCGTATCGAGGAAGGGCGGCAGGTAAAAATCGTCGAGAGGGAAGTGGAGAAATTGGTACCAATACGGATCAGCGTGCCGGTGGCAGGAGTTCTGCCCGCGAAGCCGAGGGCGAAGCCTGTGCTGCCACCCGTGCCGGAGCCGGAGCAACTCGTCACTCCCGCCATCGCGGATCCACGTTCGGAGCTTCTTGTGAATGAAGCTCGCTCTGCAAGGGTAGCTAGCGACATGGGAGCCGCCATCGTGAAACTGGAGGAGGCTCTTGGCGCATCCCCAGGAGATCCCACGGTCCTCTATGAACTCGGCATGGTGCACGAGACGATGGGTGTTTACGAAAAATCGACGGATTATTACGAGCAGGTTTTCCAACTCGGCGTTTCCGGTGCAGGAAATCTATACGAGGCTGCGGCAGTGAAACTACGCGATGGCTTCGAGCAGCCCGGCGACATGCTCGGCAAGCTTGCGCTCGGGCGCGTGCGTATTTTCAAAGATGCGAAGGCCGCGGGCGGTGAGCGGGTGGTGCTAACCGTGCCCGTGCAAAAAGCACCTGGCCAAGAGGTCGAAGCCGAAGAAATCGAGGTGGCAGTAACTTTTTTCAACAAAACCGACAAAAATAAAATCATCCAACTTGAGGACAATTCCTGGGCAGTGCCTTCATGGGTTACCCTCCCCTTCGATTGGGCGGGCGGAGAGGAATCCCTGCGCATGAACTACCAGATTCCAGTCCTCGACCAGCAGACAGCGCACCTTTTTGGCGAACTCACCTACTACGGCCAGGTCGTGACGCTGACCTACAAAGGCGAAGTGCTCGACGTTCAGCCGTGGCCGCGCGATCTCGCCGCCCGGATCGGGCAATCGGCGCCAACCGGAAACCAGCTCGGCGATTTCACTGAGTTTTTAGGCCAGGATATTCTGCCCCCAAACTTCGACCCTGATATTCCGCTTCTAAATCCACTGCCGAACGAGTGAAATACAGCTAGTAAAACTGAAGTATGGACGATGTCAGCGGTGAAGTGAAAAAGTTCGGCGATTATTTGCCGCAGGAATGCTTGGCGGAATCGGCTACAACAAGGACGTGGCTTGCCACGCAGGCTTTTGTGGGACGTATGGTTCTCGTGGAGGAATTAAAGGAGGGCGTCGAATGCGAGGACTTCATCGCCGATGTACGCGCTAAGGCCGGGGTGGAACATCCTTTGGTCGGCTCGATCTATGAGGCCACGATGGAAGAAAGCCTCTGCTATTATGCCCACGAACTATTACCCGGAGAGACATTGGTGGATCTCGCGTTGCATGGTGAAAAGCTTAAAGCGCAGCGTCTCGTCCATATCCTCCGCCGTGTGGCGGAAGCGAACATTTACCACGAATCGCATGGCAACGCCACCGCACCCCTCGAACTCGATGCGATCCACGTCGACAAGCACGGAGTCATACGCCTCAAAAACCTAGTCGTAGCTGGCGACCGTGTGCCGGATCATTCGCTACGCGATGTTCGCAGGCTGGGAGAAGTACTAGAATTGAATCTCGATCAGCGTCATCCTGGTACGACGCGTTTCCTTACCCTTCTCTCATGGATGCGCGGCGAAGATTTAGCAAAACCGCTTAAATGGACGCAAATACGCGATTACTGCGAACAGATCGAGCAACAGCTCGCGGTGCCCTCGCAAGTCGTGGCACCGCCGACCGCCGCCATACGACCTGAGAAAAAGAGCGGTTTCGTATGGGGGATCGCGATTCTTTTTGTGGCCGTCATCGCAGGCGTGTTTCTGTTTCTGCCTAAAAAAAACAAACGAATCATCTCCGATGCTCCGATGCCCGGCTGGATTGAAATTGAGGCCGGGATGTACGACACGCCAGACGGCATACAGGTGAGATTGCCTAACTTCATGATCGCCGCCTGCGAGGTGACGATTGGCGATTACTCGAGTTTTCTGGAAACCTTGGACATTCTCTCTAAAGATGGAGGGCAATCGACCTTTGACCATCCTGAGCAGCCGAAAACCAAAATCAACCATGCACCGGACGATTGGGCGAATCTTCTGCAAATTGCAAAAAAAGGCGGGGAATGGGGCGGACGCCAGATCAATATGAAAGCGCCCGTAGTCGGCGTCGATTGGTGGGACGCATATGCTTACACCAAATGGAAAAAGTCCTACCTGCCGACACAGGAGCAATGGCTCGCAGCCTTGATGAGCGGCGCGAATGATCCATCGCAGATTCCCGTAAGTGACCTACAACCCATCAATGAGGAAACGCAAGACAGCACCATGAACGGCCTGCTCGGTATGGCGGGATCTGTCTCTGAGTGGACTAGCGAACCGCGACCCATTCCATCAAATCCGCTCGGCGAGCCGCTTTGGATAATCATCGGCGGCTCCTACCTTAACCCCGGCAAGGGCGCTCTTAGCCGGGAGTGGATATCCGACCGTATGAGCCGCCGCCCTGATCTAGGTTTCCGGATCTGCAAGGATACAGTCATAAATTAATGCCTGGTTTTGCGGCTACTTTCCTTCTCGTGTCGGATTTCCCGGCTCATCAAGGCCAACACGCATTCGTGGGGGGTTTTACTGCCGTCCAGAATATCGTTGACCGCCTCAACCAGCGGCATATCCACACCCAGAACCTTCGCGCGCTTCAAAATCAGTCGCGCCGCGTTTGTGCCTTCGGCCACATGCCCAATGCTCGCAAGGGCTTGCTCCAAGTTCTTTCCCGCCGCCAAAGCCATTCCCACCTGGTAATTGCGCGAAGTCCGGCTGCCGCAAGTGAGATAAATATCACCAAAACCTGATAGACCCATCAGCGTGGAGCGTTTGCAGTGATGCGCTCCCAAGTAGCTCTCCGCCTCTGCCACCGCTCGCGTGATCATTGCCGCACGGGTGTTTTCACGCCAGCCGCAGCCATCGATCACACCTGCCGCAATGGCATACACGTTTTTTATAGCTCCGCAAATCTGCACCCCCACCAGATCGGAGTTTGCATAGACCCTTAAAGAGTCGTTCGAAAGGTCAGATGCAATTTTTAAGAGCCTTTTGTGATTTCTGTTTGTGGCAACTACCACAGCCGTCGGCTCATTAGTAGCCAGACCCTCAGCGAAACTTGGCCCTGAAAAAGCTCCAAAACATGCTTTAGCACCAAGGATCCTCTCCGCTTCAATGGACAAAGTTTCACCCGACGAAGCACACAGCCCCTTGCAGCACCAAATAATTGGGACTGCCTTTCGTATACCGACAAGACTTTGCAAAACATCCGCGAAAGCGCTTACTGGGGTGGCAATCAATATCAAATCCGCAACCTTCAGCGCAGCCGCTTTCTCCGCGCTGATCTCGACTTGGGCAGGGATTCTCACCTTCGGCAGATATCGTCTGTTGATCCGCCTATCCCGTATCTCGTCGGCTTCTTGTGGGGTGCGACAAAGAAGGGTAACCGCCGATTTCTTAGAAAGGTTTATGGCAAGCGCCGTGCCCATCGCACCGTTTCCAATAATTGTAATGTTTTGGAAGGTCATGTCGTTGCCGCTGCGAGATCAGAATTTACATTCAACCCCTGCATGGTTGTCAAAGCATTTAGGTCGCGGTCAAATCGAGTAGGCTGGCGAAGTGGAACGACGCCTCGCTTAGCCATCAAATCCGGCAATCCATATCACTGCACTGAACCCTCCGCCCCTCTCCTAGCCATCAGGTTTCTTCATACCTGCCAAACAAAATCAATTTCCTGTCACTTGAGCACATTCAGTTCCATTAATGTGCGTAACTGCGCCTTCACACCGTCAACTTTAGATACCATTAGGTAATCCACTTCTAACTGTAGGAGGTTATCCACCACGGAGAGATCAACTACATGTATCGCGCAAGGTACACCGACGATCTTACCTCTGTAGGCGAGTAGGTCGTTTGTCTCCTCAATCTGCAGGGCGCTTACGATGAGTTTCGCCTTCTCATATCCCGCCTCCTGCAACACCGAAAGGTAATCCACGCTGCCAAGCAAAGCCCGCCCCGGCAGCCCCTCTAGCTTCACCGGGTCAGTATCCACCGCGAGCACCTCTTCACCTTTCATCGCCAGCCTTCCCACAATCTCGCGACCAAGTGCATTCATCCCGACAACGATCACATGCCCTTGCAGGCCATGACCCGCGTGCACGATCCGATCCGTCACCTCCGGCTTTCCGTCCAAGAAGCGGAACCGGAACGCGCCCTGTTTCAGCAGCCATGCAAAAATCGGGTGACTGCTGTTGATGAGGTAGGAGGAGATCGCGATCGTCACCACACCAACCATTGCAGTGACCAGCATCACCTCGTCGCCGATCAGCTCCTTACCCATTGCAAGCCCTGCAAGGATGAATGAGAATTCACTGGTTTGCGCCAACGTCACGCCTGTTAGGAAAGCTGTTTTACGGCCGTATCCCATGCAGCCTATGATAACGAGGAAAACCAGCGGCTTACCTAACAGCACGAACGCCGCCAGCACCGCCGTGACTCCCAATTGATCCAGAGCCCCGCCGAAGTCGATCCTCACCCCGAGCGTCACAAAAAACACCGCGATGAAAAAGTTCATCAGTGGATGCACCCTCATCCGCAGGTTTTCGTTGTAGGGTAACTGCGCTAGGCTCATCCCCGCGAGGAACGCACCGACCTCGTGGGAAAGCCCGAAGGAGTGAGCGGCCAACACCATCAGGAAACACCAGGAAATCGCCCAGATCAGCAAGATTTCAGGGGATCTCGCCGCCCAGCGGAAGGGCTTGGGCAAAAGGTATTTAGCAGCGATCAGCGCCACCGCTACCATCACTAACATCCCGCCGAAGGCTCTCAGTAAACCAAGCCCCACCGCTAACGCATCCAGCCCTGCCTCCCCCCCGGATATCCCAGCTAGGAATGTCAACAGCACAATCACTACCAGATCCTGCACCAGCAAAACCCCTACTGCGATTCGACCGTATAGGCTCTCGATCTCCCCCTTTTCATCAAGCAGCTTCACCACCACCACGGTGCTGCTAAAGGTCAGCGCCATCGCGAGGAATATCGCTTCAATTAGCCCGAAGCCGAGCCCCATGCTCAGAGCGAAACCTATCGCCACCGTTACCGCGACCTGCAGGAATCCGCCCAATAGAGCCACTTTCCCCACATCCCGCACCTTGGAAACGCTAAGTTCCAGGCCAACCAAGAACAGTAGCAGCGTGATCCCCGTTTCCGAAACCAGCCCCAACCCATCCCCCATCTCCACCCAGCCAAGCAGCGGCCCTAACAGAACTCCACACAGCAGATAAACTACGATTGCCGGCATCCGCACCGCACGCCCTAGCGCCACGAGAATCGCCGCGCTCACGGCGATAATACCCATTTGCTGTAAAAAGCCGACTCCGCTCATTCCCTTCATTACCTAACCGCCACGCCAAACCGTCGCAATACCCAATCCATATTCGCGTTTGAAGTTTCCTCCCCGCACCGCAAGATCGCCTCATGACTCGTCCTGACAGCCGCTCACACAACCAGCTCCGCAATATCTCCTTCCATCCGAACATCGCCCCGAACGCCACCGGCTCCGTCCTCGTCTGCTTTGGCGATACCCGCGTGATCTGCTCTGCCACGATCGAGGAGGGCGTGCCCGGCTGGATGCGCGCCCAGAAAGTTCCCGGCGGCTGGCTCACGGCGGAGTATTCTATGCTACCCTACTCCACCCACGACCGCAAACACCGCGACATATCACGCGGCAAGCTCGATGGCCGCTCCTCCGAGATCCAACGCCTCATCGGTCGCTCAATCCGCTCCGTCGTCGATCTCCAGAAAATCGGCCAGCGAACTTTGTGGATCGATTGCGACGTACTTCAGGCCGACGGCGGCACCCGCACCGCATCCGTCACCGGTGCCTGCGTGGCCACTGCCATCGCCTTCAACCGCATGCTGGCCGATGGCCGCCTCAAAGATTTCCCGCTCAAAAAGCTCGTTGCCGCCATCTCGGCAGGCGTTTACGAGGGCAACCCCGTGCTCGATCTCAATTACCAAGAGGACAAAGCTGCCACCGTCGATTTCAACATTGTCATGACCGAAGCACTCGAATTCGTCGAGGTGCAGGGCTCGGGCGAAGAAGCCGTATTCACCGCCGAACAGATGACGGCCATGCTCGACCTCACCCGCGCCGGCATCTCGGAAATCTTTTCCCTTCAAAAAATCGCTATCCTTAACGCCGACAAAGCCGAACCCGTGGACTTCACCGCCCTGGTTTCTTCTTTCGGAAAAAAATCCCTCTAACAGCCCGTAATCAGAATTCTTCATTAAGGATTAAAATTTAAAATTTCATGCGCGCTCTATTTATCACTGCCATAATCGCCGCACCATGCCTCGCAAATGAACTGACCAACCCTCTCCTACTCCCCACTACCAAGGCGATCCACGAGATCATTTCCAAGAAGGCCGCCCAAAAAGCAGAGGAGATGAAAGGCTACACCGAAGCCGTCCCGCTCGCCGAAGGCGGCGTCATCGAACTCGTCCCCATACCTGCCGGAAAATACAAGATTGGCTCCCCGGCAGGCGAGGCGAACCGCGCGAAGGATGAGGTACCGCAGAAGGAACTAGCCATCGAACCTTTTTGGATGGCGAAACTGGAGACCACCTGGGACGTTTACCGCCCTTATATGGAAAACGGTAAATCCCGCAATAAGGACGGCACCCTCAATCGCGATTCCGACATGACCACCACCGAGGCGCCCGAGGCGAAGGACGGCGAGACTCTCATCGACACCGTAACCCAGCCCACCCCGCCCTATATCCCCATGCACTTCTCTATGGGAGACGGCTACACCAAAAACTTCCCTGCTGTCGGCATCACCCACCATGCCGCGAACAAGTTCTGCGAATGGCTTTCCGCCCAGACCGGTCATTTCTACCGCCTTCCTACCGAAGCGGAATGGGAATACGCCTGCCGCGCCGGCACCACCACCGCCTACTCCTTCGGCGATGATTCGGCGAAACTTCCCGAATATGCATGGTTCATGGACAACTCCGAATTCCAATACCAGAAGGTCGGCGCGAAAAAGCCTAACCCTTGGGGTCTCTATGACATGCACGGCAATGCCGCCGAACTCACCCTCGACCAATACCTCCCCGACGCCTACGCGAAAATCCAAGATGGAGCCACCAATCCCTGGATCCCCGCCCCCGTCCGCTACCCTACCGTCCATCGCGGCGGCCACTGGGATGCCGACGCCCTCGCGCTCCGCTCCGGTGCACGCGGTAAGACCGGCCCCGAACTCAAGGTCATCGACCCCCAGAACCCAAAATCACTCTGGTATTTCACCAATGCCTCTTGGCTAGGCTTCCGCGTCGTCCGCCCACTGAAGACCCCCACCGTCGAGGAAATGCACACAGCCTGGAACTCGGGCCCGGGTGCAGGCGATCAGGATAACTGAAATCCCGGTTGAAATCCCCGCACCGTTCAGCGAACGACAATGCACCGATATGAGCGAAGCAGACCTGACACGACTTTTACGCCGCCAAGATATCTCCAGAACCCGCGTCCGTCTCGCCCGCTGGATCGAGTCCCTGCGTGTCCAATCCTTCATCATCGGCGCGATCCTCATCAACGCCTTCATCCTCGGGCTGGAGACCAGTCCCGCGATGATGACTTCCTTTTCTGGAATTCTCATCAGCCTCGACCGCCTCTGCCTAGCGATCTTCGTCGCCGAGCTAGCGGTAAAAATATTCTGCTACCGAGCTGACTTCTGGCGCAGTAGCTGGAACATATTCGATTTCCTTGTCGTGGCCATCGCCCTCACACCGGGTGCCGGGGTTTGGGCCGTCTTGCGATCGCTGCGGGTGCTCCGCGTGCTGCGGCTTCTCACCGCCATCCCGAGCCTTAAGAAGGTTGTAGCCGCCTTCATACACTCCATCCCCGGCCTCTCTGGAGTCATGGCCGTAATGGCGATCTTCTTCTACACTACAGGCGTGCTCGCCACCCGCCTTTTTGGCGAAAGCCATCCCCAGTGGTTCGGCTCCCTCGGAGCCAGCCTCTACACCCTCTTTCAGGTGATGACGCTCGAAAGCTGGTCCATGGGTATTGTCCGCCCGGTGATGGAGACGCATCCGTGGGCCTTCGCTTTCTTCGTCCCCTTCATCATCATCGCCACCTTCACCATCCTTAACCTTTTCATCGGCATCATAGTCTCCACCATGCAGGAACTCTCACTAACGCCGGAAAATGTCACCCACTCCGACCCTGAAGTCATAACTCTCCTAGAAAGGATCGACTCCGACCTGAAATCTCTCCGAAACCAGATCGCGAAGAATCCCGGAAAGTAAATCCATGCGACGGGAGCCTATATCTCCACCGCACTACAAATTCTATCAAACCGCTTTAATCTCACCGGGAATCGGCGCCGGATACATACCGTCGGCTCCGGGTTTCGGACCGGGATCGGCGTCCCAAGCGAGAGTTTTCGGCATGGTGTCGAGGTCGGAGTTAAGCGCTTGTTCCCAAGTGACTTCCTGGCCCGTGTAGGTGGCCATGCGACCCATTATGGCGGTGAGGGTAGCCTCGGCTGTGAAGTGAGCATCGTTAATCGGCTTGTTCTCGATGATGTGTTTCACGAGGACATCGTGCTCCGTCTGGTAAGGATTATTCTGCTCGCCGCGGGAACGCCAAATGATCTTTCCGGCCAGATCCTTGATAGCGCCCGGGGTGGCGGTTCCCTTGGTGCCGACGATAGTTTCCGAGACCTTCGACCATGTGCCGTTCCAATGCTTGCACTGGCTGTTCATGGTGGTGCCATCAGCGTAGGTGTATTCGACGTAGTGATGGTCGTAGATCTCACCCCAGTCCTTGCCAATGCGCTTGGTACGACCACCGATGCCGTTTGCCTTGACTGGAACAGCTCCCTTAAACCAGTTGCCAACATCGAGGTTGTGAATGTGCTGCTCGCAGATGTGGTCTCCGCAGAGCCAGTTGAAATAGTACCAGTTGCGCATCTGATACTGCATTTCTGTCATACCTTCCTGGCGGGCACGGGTCCAGACGCCACCACCGGACCAATAGACTTGGCTGTTGATAATATCCCCAATTATGCCGGCTTTGACCTGTTCGAGGGTTTCGAGGTAGCTGTTCTGGTAGCGGCGCTGTAGACCGCAGACAACCTTGAGGTTCTTCGCGTCAGCGGCCTTGGCAGCAGCGATGAATTTGCGGATACCCGGGCCATCCACAGCAACGGGTTTCTCGACGAAGGCGTGCTTCCCTTTCTCAACGGCATACTCGAAGTGCATCGGGCGGAAGCCGGGAGGCGTGCAGAGGAGGACGAGATCAGCGGCGTCGATTGCTTTCTGGTAGGCGTCAAAGCCATGGAAAATGCGCTCTGCAGGGAGATCCACTCGGTCGGGGAACTGCTTCTTGAGAGTCTCGGCGGCTTTGCTGACGTTATCCTCGAAGGCATCCGCGATGGCGACGAGTTTGGTGCCGGGGCAGTTCAACGACTGCGCGGCTGCTCCGGTGCCGCGCCCGCCGCAACCGACTAGGGCGACCTTGATCTCACCTCCTTCGCCCTGCGCCTTGGCGATACCGGGGAGGAGGGAGGCGGCGGTGATCAGTGAACCTGTTCTCAGGAAACTGCGGCGGTCGGTCGATTCAGAAAAAGGATTCATATTATCTTTTATTACTGGCGAAGACCCAAATATCTTTCTCTACATTTGCCCAGCTAAAAAATCCATGTTCATATTTTTCCGCTTATTACCTCTCGCCAAAAGATGGTCTTTTTGCACATAATAACAGCATGAAAACGTTTTTGCTAATGCTCCTCAGCTTGGTCTTGCTAATTGTGGTCGTGGGTGGAGGTGGCGCGCTTTTTTACCTAGCGAAAACTTCCGAGTTCACCCGCGCCGAGGCCACACCTCCCGCTTCCTCGCCGGGTGGCTGAAGCCTGCTCACATGAGCCGCCCGAAGAGTGCCCTCATCGTAGTTCTCCATTTTTCAAAAAAAACCAGATCACGTGCTGCGATCCCCGCATCACATTCTCCATTCTCGATCGCTGGAAAAAGCCGCACCCGTTCGCAGATCCCCGCCTCGATTTCTACGAGCAGGTTTTTCACGCTTTCCCGCTCCGCGATCAACCGCACTTCCGCCATCCCCTTCGCGAGCGCTGATTGCGCCATTTCGGATGCTTTGACTGCTGCCTCTGCACTTGTCCCAGTCTTCGCCACCTTTTGGAAAAAATCCATCAATTCCACGCTAATTGTTCCTCGCTCATCCACCGGAAACTCCCTCACCCGCAGCCACTCCCGAAGCCGTTTCGCAGGGCTTTCCAAAACCTCCCGCGCCTCGCGTAACTCCGCGAACTCTGCCTCATCTCCGCCGGAATCTGGATGCGCTGCCGCCGCGCGCACTCGGAACGATTCACGAATCTCCTCCTCAGAAACAACCAGCCCCACATTCAATCCCAAACGCTCAAACGCATTCATCTTTTAATTGCGCTTCGATTCGCATTTGAAAATTCCAGTCCTCACGCCGCAAAACTCTCTCCGCAAGAACACGTCACCACTGCGTTTGGATTACTTACTTTAAACCCGCCCTGCTGGAGATCATCGGAAAAATCCAACTCGCTGCCGCTTACGAAAAGCGCACTCTTGGGATCAATCACCACGTTCACTCCGTTGCTCGGCACCAGGATGTCTCGGTCGCGCGGTCCGTCCACCAGATCCATCTTATATTGCAGCCCCGAGCATCCCCCGCCGATCACTGCGATGCGCAACGCGCCATCCACCCGCCCCTGTTTTTCCAGCAAGCCCCGAAGATGGCTCGAAGCGCTGTCCAGCACTTTCACCAGCTTCTCATTACCGATCTTGTAATTCACAGAATTCAACAGCGGGAAACTGGAACCGCACAACTTCTCAGTCAAACACCAATCGATCGCCATGTCATCGCAACTCTTCCTTGAAGTTTGGGTCTTGAAGTTTGAAGTTTTCTCCCATGCCCGACGAGCTGGATCTTTTCGCCAACTTCCCCACGCCCGATTCGCGCGTCGCGGAGCTGCGGCAGCTCATCGACCACCACAACCGGCTCTACTACACCGATGCCGAGCCGGAAATCTCCGACGCCGAATACGACAAGCTCTTCCGCGAACTCGAAAACCTCGAAAAACGCCACCCCGCCCTCGCCGATCC
>CAMAXN010000026.1 GCA_945862245.1 Prosthecobacter debontii | reverse complement strand
GAGTGCGGCGAGAGTGCCCTGGCTGATTTTGCCTTCGGGATCGGAGGCTTGACCGGGGGAGATGGATCCGCCGAGTAGGGCATCGAGGCGGTCAATGGCGGCATCGAGGATGGGCAAACGTCCGGCGAGGGATTCGGCGGGGGCGTCGGAATTCGCGGCGATCATTTCCGGTGAAATTTCCAAAGGCGCGGCACCGGGGGTAGAGAGTGTTGTGGTTTTCAGCGCGTGATCTTTCAGTAATCCAGCTAGGTAGGTTGCGTCCTGTTGAAGTGCGGCGAGGTCATTTCTAAGTTGGCGGAGTTCCTCGGCACGATCTTCCTTAGACAGGCGCGCGATACGGACAAGGCGGCGTTTTTCGCGGAGTTCGAGTTCAATTTTCGCGAAATCGATGGAAAGAGTAGGCTTCTCTGCAGCGATCGCAGCACGAGTTTTCTCAAGACTAGAAAGCGCGTTAGTAAGGTCAGTTTTCGCTTTTTCGAGTGCGGCGGGGACTTCGCTTTGCGCTACCAGCGGGGTTAGCGTGAAGAGGAACCACGGATAGACGAATTGGAGGAGATGCATGGAAAGGGAAAGTTATTGGATTTCCAGAGGCAGTCGCACCATGACGGGAGGTCTTTTTTTATCGAGAGAGTCGAAAGCGGCGAGCAGCTCCGCTCGGATCTCCGGCTTAGCTGTCCATTTCCAGCCATCGCTGCCGGGTTCTCCGATGCCTGCGCTCTGCTTCTTATCCGAGTAAAAGGCGCGAGCGAGGCCGAGGTAGAGAACGTCCACTTCGCGCCCGTCGCGGATTTCGTTGGCGCGGTTGAGGCGGCGGTCGAATTGCTGCGCCTTGGCTAGAACGGAGAGGATAGATTGGAGTGCTTCGCGCGGTTCATCGGTCGCGACCCATCCTATCAGCGCAGAGGTCTCGGTTTCGCAGTCTTTTTTCAGGGGATCAGGGAAGCGCGCGATGAGCGCGATGGCGCGGGGCACATTGCGGGCGACGGCTTCTTTTGCGTCGCGACGGGACTCCTTGAGCGACAGGATCTCTGCTTTCATCGCATCCGAGGACTCGGCGTGGCCGGGGGTGGAATGGCCGGCTTTTTCCAACTCCTCACCGAGAAGTGTGATTTCCTTGCGGTGGAGTTCAAGAAGGGCAGTGAACTCGGCTTTCCGCGATTTCCAGTCCGTGCGCTCCTTGGATTCCAGGGTCTGCGTGTCCACGATCTTGGAAATCATCTCTCGCAGGGCGGCCACGCTTGGATCTGCAGCCGTCGTGGTGAGGCAGGAAAATAAAAGAACGAGTGCGGGGCGGTGCATAGCTAGTTTTATTGAGAATTAGTCTCAAGTAGGTGATAAAAGGTTGGATAAATTCTTAGGCAGGTCAAACGAAAAGAGGCGAACTGTTCATTCACGCCATATCCTACAGGAGAAAAGCGGGGAGGTGTTGAAATTCCCGAGTATTTATGATGATCAAAACGGATCATGGCACAAGCCTCCCATATCGCGGCAGCACGCTCGAAGTTTGCCCATGGACCGCATTTGCTGTTGAGTATCGCACCTGGCACGCGGGTGAGGCGGACTTCCTTTCCGGAGCAAGGAATTCCATCGGCAGGCGAATCACCTAGCTCCGCCTGTTGTCGGAGACATTTGCGATGGTAATAATCAAAGATTGCCGTCAAACGATCAAATCAACACCTTTCTGGAAAATTTCTTTTCCAGACCTCATGGGCGGCACGGATTTCATCGACCTCGCAGGTGGGGCTGAGTTCCCATACAAGCGGGCAGCCGTTTGGGAAAAATGGAAGGATTGTTTTATAATCGAGCGTGCCAGTGAAAGGGGTGCGGTGGTCGCGGGCGGGCCATTGGACATCGTGGACATGCCCTCCGATTATGTAAGGTGCGATTTTTTCGAGCCACTCAAGGTGATCAAGCAATACAAGGTTGTGCTTGAGCTGCACATGACCAAAATCGTGCCAGTAACCGATCCAAGGGTTTTCAAGGAAATGTTCCTGCAGCAACACCATCTCGCGCTCATTCGGCATGTCCTCGAAGCGCGAGCGCGACTCTATGGCGAGCTTGACGCCGTATTCCTCAGCCTTCAGGGCAAGTTCCTCCAGTGCTTGGATGGCGCGGTGGTAGTAGAGTGGCGCGAGTTTCTCGCGTTTTTTTATAAAAGCGATCTTGTCCTTGATGTATCGGGGGGAGCGCTGTTCACCGGCGGCTACCACTTGCGTAAGTGGTTTGGTAAACTTTGCGGTGTTCATCGGCGCGGAGCCCATGTGCAGGACTAGGTATCGCGCCTGGAACTCGGCGGCGAGTTCCAGGGTTTTCAAGGTCAAATCCATCGCCCGTTTCCGATCGAAAGGCCGGTGCGAGGTGTATTCGTAGGCATCGGGTGCATCGATCATCACCTCCACTGGGGAAGGGAAATAATTATGCACGCCCGAGCAGGTGAACGTGCCGGCCGCGTAGGCTTTCCGGATGCCGGGAATTTTCGCGACCGTCATCCCGTGGGAGAGTTCTATGTTCGTAAAACCCATAGCGACAATCTCCTCGATCATCGCCTCGCCATCGGTGTGGCGGCTGTTATTCCAGCAGGTTGAGAATGCGAGCATGGGGCGAAGTCTAGGGATCAACTTTCAAATTACAATTTCGAAGGTAGATGGAATCAGAAAGTCGCATTGCGCACGAAAACTCGTCGCTTTGTGGATTGCTTGTTGCGTGTTTATTCGGAAAATGAAGCACTCTCACGCCATTATGAATCATTTTAAAAAACTATCTGCTGTTGTAGCGACCATTGCGACCGCGCTCATTTTCAGTTCCTGCTCCATGTCCACCAAGAAATCGGTTAGCGCGTTTGCATTTGATCCTGAGGTTAAGCAACCGACCGCTGCCGTGAAATTACATATCAGCACGGGAGCGCAGCGTGTTTATGTCACGCAAGGTGACGAAGTCTTGCTTGCGACGCCTTGCTCTGTCGGCACCAGCGCAACGCCAACTCCGAAAGGCGAACTCCGCATTCTTAGCAAGACGCGGCACCGGCGTCGGGCGAGTTCTCCGGGTGCGGGATATCCGATGACGTATTGGATGTCCTTTTCGGGCCCTGCTTATGGAATGCATTGGGGTTTTGTGAAACCCTATCCCTGCACTCACGGTTGCGTGCGGCTGCCGTTGAATTCCGCGCGCAAAATTTTCGATATGGTGAAGGTCGGAACTCCGATCAGCATTTCATCCAGCAAGCCTTGGGACTCGACGATCGGTGCGAAGCTGCCGCGTCTTGATGACTCGGCTCTACCGAATCCCCCGAACTCCTACTTTATGAGCCCTAAGGTTTTCTCCGATGCGGAGAAGGGCAAGATGTGGAATTTCTGATCTAGGGGCAGGCAATCACGGCCGTCGGAGTTGCACTTGGATCTAGGCGTTCTTGCAGTGCGGTGCGGATTGTTTTTATGCTCCGCACGGGCTTGGTGGTGAACGTTGCTTTGTCGTTCACGGAAATTTCGATAGGTTCATCGAGATTGATTAGTTTGTCGGAAAGGAGAATCTGCGTGCCGGGCGGGACATCGCCGGTCAGGCGAATAGTGCGCCCAACGATTTCAGCTTCTATTCGCTTACCTTTTTCGGCGGTGCCATCAGGAAGGCGCAGCCAGTAGAAGCGGTGATGGATAACGTCGTCCTGGAACCACACAATTTTCGCGGGCCATGGGTTGCGGATGAATTTCGCCATCCATGGTACGCCCTCCGCGTCTTGGAGATTCATCCAATGGCCGAGGCCGGGGTAAATGCGGGAGAGGTGGACGTATCCTTCGGGATCGGCCTTGTGAAGATCGGCGATCTCGGCGGATTTTTCCTTGGCCACCTTGTTTCGATTCACGGCGGCGTCGTTGTCACCCATGAAGATTGCAAAGGGAAGGTTGCGAAGGCCGAAAAGCTGCGCCTCGTTGGGATGGCCGGCCATCATCGCAGCGGCGGCGAAGTGATCCGCCATACGCGGAGCGACCTGCCAGACACCATCGCCACCGGCCGAGTAGCCCATCAGATAGACCTTGTCAGGATTCACTCCGCGCAGTGCGACCATGCTCTCAATGAGATGAGCGAACATCGGGTCGATGTGCTCCTGGTGCCACATGTTCCATTTATCGGTGGGCGCACGGGGGGCGATGTAGATGCCTTCCTGCGGTTGGTAGAGACGAATCTGGTTTTGCCACTGCTGGGTATTGATCTGTTCCGGAGCCTCTCCACCGCCGTGCATGGAGATCCAAAGCGAGCGGCCGTCCGCAGGGGCATCTCCAAAGGTTTTCTCCAACCAGCGCATTGTCATATCGCCCATTTTGAAAGTCTTCGCTTTCATTTCTGCCGCGCGCTTTACCTTCTGTTCGGCGAGCATTGTTTCGTAGGTGAAAGCAATGGCGCGGGCGGCGTCCTTTTCGGAAAGGGGAGTATTCTCATCGCTGAAATCGGGGACGGGCGAGAGATCGTCGGAGTGGATGTCTATGATTGTGTCACTGGATCGAAAAGGTTCGGTTTCATGGGGTCTACCCTCGATATCAAAACGTAGGCGATAACTATTTCCCGGCGTGATGGAGATGCGGGGTGTGTCGTTGAGATCGGCAGTGCCTGCTTTCGTTTCGAACTCCGCGAGTACAAATCCCGCTTTCGTGGTAAGTGAGCCTTTTCTAACAGTACGATAATTACCTTCGAAATAGCGGACGCCAATGGTCTTGGAAACCGGCGAGGATTTGAGGGTGTAACTCTCCGTAACATTCACACCGCCTACGGATGCACTCTGGGGCGACCACACCATGGGAAAATTACAACCATCGAGTTTCCATGAAGTGGCGTAGATTGCGTGCATCGGGTCATCACTGTGCGCTTTAGAGGCGTTATGGATGAACCAGCCATGGTTAAGGCCTTTCGCGTCGTATTCATCCGCACCCATGAAATGCCAGCCCTTATCCCAAATCTCGACCCAAGTGTGATTGCCGCTCTTGTTCCACCACATAGGCGTGCCAACGGCACGGGCGGGGATGCCGACGGCGCGGCAGACATCGACAAGGATGATGGAAAGGCCGGTGCATGTGGCTTTACCTTGCTCGATAGATTCTTTCGGCGATTGGTTCGTGCGCTTCCTATCTGTGTGATAGTGAGTCTTAATAAGTTTGAAGAAATCGCGGTTAAGGATCTGCGCTGCTTCGGAGGTGGTCTTGGCATCCTTAACTAGCGGTGTTGCTTTCGCCATGAAATCCGCGCGCCACGGATCGCGCGGTTCGTCGAAGACCGCGTAAGGCAGCACGTTGTTGAGGAATATTTCTTCTGACACATGCTTAGCCCACGGAAATTTAGCACGCGCCTTAATGGCGAGATCTAGGTTCTCTGTTAGAAATTTAACAGTGAGGTTTTCTTTGTCGGATGGGGGCATATTATCCACCAGGAAACGGGCGGCTTTTTCGCCGAAGGCTCCGTGTTTTGCTGCTTCAGAAATGAAGTCATCGGTAGGTGCAGCGATGGCGCACAAGACGGAGCTTAAAAATAGCGTAGCGGTTCTCATATTACAGGGCGAAGGTGGTGCCTCCGTTCGCCATGTGCAAGCAGCTAAGGAAAGCGCTTGGCAGATGTGGGTAGGCTTGGCATAATAGTGTGAATGCAAATAGCCCAGTTTGATGAATCCGTCGCATCAATCATTCGCCGCGAAAGTCGCTACGACGGCCACGCCTACTTTTTCCTCAAGGATGCTTTGGACTTCACACTGAAGAGGGTGATAGAAGAAACAGGCGGACAAGGGCGTCATGTCAGTGGCAAGGAATTGGTTGAGGGATTCCGCGATCTCGCAATCGACCAGTTTGGTCCCATGGCTGCCACGCTTATGGATGAGTGGGGTGTAAAGGAATGCCGCGATGTGGGAAATATGGTTTTCCAACTCATCGAGGAACAAGTCTTTGGTAAGCAGTCCTCAGACAAGCCCGAGGACTTCGACGAAGTATTCGATTTCCACAAAGCGCTTAGAGATCCGTTTCTGCCTGCGGGGCGTGAAGTGGCTAGGAAGATATGAGCGCCACGAGAAAAAATTAAGGGAGAATGTCGCCGTAAACGCCTGGGTCGCTGCCGGGGATGTCGATCGCACCGCAGTTTTTTGCATAAAACTCGCGAGGTCCAACCCCACCAACAATACCGTATGCGTAGCCGATGTCGCGAAGGGATTCCAGCGCTTTGAAAAGCAATGCCTTACCCAATCCGGTGCCACGTGCGGACTCGATCACACCTGTGGGTCCGAAGAAACCACGCTGCGTCGTTTCGTAGCAGGAGAAGCCGAGTATCACTTTATCCTTCGTGGCGATCCAACAGGACACCGGCTGCCGAGTAAGCGCCACCTCGATTTCACTGGCCCATTTTTCCGAGAAATTGTCTATGGCAAATTTCGCCAGCGTGTGTTTCTCGAAGGCTCGGCCACGGCGAAGCGAGATGCCCTGAGATGCTACAGTCCGGTAGAGCTCAGTATTGTCTGGCAAATCGTAAAGGCGCACCAACATGTCGATCATGTGCGTATCTAACGTCGGATCGCCCGACAGGTGAAGCGCAGATTTCCATATTTACCCGGAACTAGATGGCCGCGAGGATATCCGGCAGATCGGCAAGCCGACCGATTCCTTGGTAACCGCAGGCTAGATCCCCCGTGGCCGGACCGATAAATTCACAGCCGTCGGCCTTGAGTTGGGCGATGTTGCGTTGGGTGGCAGGGTGATCCCACATTTTTCCGTTCATGGCAGGGGCTATAAGTACGCGCGTTTTGCGTGGCAGAGCCAGGTAGACTGATGTGAGAGGATCGGGGGCGAGGCCGTTGGCGAGGAGACCGAGTGTATTCGCAGAAGCGGGGGCTATTATCAAGAGATCAGCGCTGTCAGCGAGAGCGATGTGACCGGGCCTCCATGAGTCCTTCTCGTCCTCTAGCGATACAAGCACCGGATGGCGGGTGAGTGTTTGGAGGGTGAGGGGCGTGATGAACTCACAAGCCGAGCGCGACATCACCGCATGAACCTCATGCCCTGCCTTTAGAAGCTGGGACGCTAGGTCGGCAGCTTTATACGCTGCGATGGAACCAGTGATTCCGAGGACGATTTTCATAAATTTCAACGCAACATCGCGGCGGCTTTTTTGACGGCGGTGGCAAGAGATTCGATATCCTCTATCGTATTGTAAAGTGCGAAGGAGGCGCGGGTGGTGCCTGTGATTCCGAAGCGCGACATGAGCGGTTGGCAACAGTGGTGGCCGGTGCGGACGGCGACGCCCATCTGGTCGATGAGTGTGCCAAGATCATAGTGGTGGACTCCTTCGATGGCGAAAGAAAGCGCGCCGATGCGGTCGGACGGACCGTATAGACGGATGCCCGGGATTTCTGAAAGGGCTTCGGCGGCGGCGGCGATGAGCTTCTGCTCGTGATCGTGGATCGCGTCGATGCCGATAGATTTTACATATTCCAACGCGGCAGCGAGGGCGATGGCTCCCTCGATATTTGGCGTGCCGGCTTCGTATTTGAAAGGGGGATCATTGTAGGTAGTTTCCTCGAAGGTGACCTGCTTGATCATTTCCCCGCCGCCTTTCCATGGTGGAAGGGATTTTAAGAGATCGAGCTTACCCCACAGCACGCCGATGCCCGTGGGTGCATAAACTTTGTGGCCGGAGAAGACTAGGAAATCGGCTCCGAGTTCGCGCACATCAATGTTCAAGTGCGGTATAGCTTGCGCGGCGTCGATCAGGACGATGGCTCCGTGTTTCTTCGCGGCGGCAGTCATTTCGCGGACGGGATTCACCGTGCCAAAGGCGTTAGAAATCCAGGTTAAAGCAAAGATTTTTGTTTTCGCGGAAAGGAGATTCGTGAAGGCGTTTTGGTCGAGGACACCGTTTTCATCGCAGGGAATCACCACGAGTTTGGCCCCGGACCTCTGTGCTAGCATCTGCCAGGGGACGATGTTTGCATGATGCTCTAGAGTGGAAATCAGGATCTCGTCGCCTGCGGAAAGCGAGAGGATATCGGAGACTAGGTTGATACCCTCGGTGGCACCGGAAGTAAAGATTACCTCATCGGAAGAAGCTGCGCGGATGTGGGTGGCAATGGTTTCGCGGGCTGCCTCATGGGCAGCAGTAGCGGCGCGGGCGAGGAAATGAGTGCCGCGGTGGATATTCGAGTTCACCGCCTCGTAGTAGTGCCGCGAGGCATCCAGCACCACGCGGGGTTTCTGTGAGGTTGCCGCGTTGTCAAGGTAGACGAGCGGACGGTCGTTTACAGATTTCCCAAGGATAGGGAAGTCGGATTTAAGGGAGGCGGGGAGCATGTGTACTAGGAAAGTTTCTCGACAGCGGCTTCTAGCGAGGGGATATCCTCGACTGAAATGACCGTAGCATCGGGAGCGATTTTCGCAACTAGTCCTGCGATAACCTTTCCGGGGCCGATCTCGATGAAGAGCGTGTGACCTTGGGCAACAAGATATTGGACAGACTCGATCCAGCGCACGGAGCCGGTGACCTGCGCGGTGAGGGTGGCGCGGATTTCATCCACCGAGGATACGGGGGCAGCGGTGAAATTCGCAACCACGGGAATGGCAGGTGCGGTGATGAAGGTTTCAGCGAGCACGGCGGCGAGTTTTTCCTGGGCCGCGGCCATGAGACGGGAATGATAGGCCCCTGCGACGTTGAGCTTGATCGCGCGGCGGATGCCGAAGTCTTTGGCCTGCGCTACAGCGGCGTCGATGTTCGCAGAAGCTCCAGAAAGGACAATTTGTCCGGGGGCGTTAAGATTTGCGACATCGACGTCAGAGGCGGCAGCGAGCTCGCGGATTTTTTCTTCCTCACCGCCGATCAGGGCAGCCATGGCGCCGTCGATGGCCTTACAAGACTCCTCCATGAAAGTGCCGCGCTGGGAGACGAGCTTGAGCCCGTCGAGGAAGGAGAATGTGCCGGCGGCGGCATGGGCAGTGAACTCGCCAAGGGAGAGTCCAGCGGTGGCGACTGGCCGGAAATTAGGCAAGCGCTCTTTAAGCAGTGCGAGGCCGATTAGACCATGGAGATAGAGGGCGGGCTGGCAGTGCGAGGTGGCTGTTAGTCTTTCCTCTGGGCCATCGAACATCATCGATGTAAGGGAGTAGCCGAGCGCCTCATCGGCCTGGTGGGCGAGGTCTCGAGCAGTCGCGGAGCACTCAATCCAATCGCGAGCCATGCCGATTTTCTGCGCACCTTGTCCAGAGAAGATGATAACGGGTTGGGTCATGACCTGTTCTAGAGTTATAGGTAACAATTATTAAACCCTAAACTTCAAACTCCAGAAATTGCTTCCCGATAGGTGCGAGCGGTGCATCATCGCGGTGTGAGCGAGTCGATGATTGAGACGCGGGATCTACACCGGAGCTACCGGATCGGGAAAAAAACCATCGAGGTGTTGCATGGGGTGAACCTAAATATTGCCAAAGGTGAAAAGGTCTTTCTATGCGGACCAAGCGGGTCTGGTAAGACGACATTGCTTTATACCCTTGCTGGTCTGGAAAGGCCGGAGAAGGGTAGCGTCCATATCGCCGGAATCGACCTTTACTCACTGGGCCGAAAGGCGCAGGCTCAATTCCGCAACCAATCCATTGGTTATATTTTCCAAAACTACCACCTTCTGCCGGAATTGACTGCCGTTGAGAATGTGGCGGTGCCAGGAGCGATCGCCGGAATCAATCGCACAGAGGAGGCGATGATGGCTCTGGAGCAGGTGGGTTTGAAGGATCGCGCCGATCACCTACCCGCTGAATTATCCGGTGGGGAACAGCAACGGGTAGCCATCGCGAGGGCGATTGTAAACCAGCCAGCGGTTCTTTTTGCAGATGAGCCAACTGGAAATCTCGATTCAAATACAAGTAAAGAAATTATGGAAATACTTATGAAACTCACTGATTTTCATAATGTTACATTAATTATTGTAACGCATGATCAGGGTTTAACAAAGGCGGGGGATCGGACTCTGATCATTCGAGATGGGAAAATCAGCGAGTAATGGTAGGGCTGCCGCCTGTCCGCCACAAACACTTCCAGGGGTAGTTTAAAGGTATTAGCTAATCCTACTCAAAGTATTTCTTAAGTGCGCGCTGCTCGTCGGGGGCTAGGGAGTCGCGCCAGACGCGGTCACCGCCTTTGCCCTCCGCGGCTGCGCCACCGGCGGCGTATTTCGCTGCGGATTCGTCAACCGTATGTTTTTTATCCTGCAGTTGGAGGAGGTCGCCGGGGATGGTGCGGGAGAGATCCTCTACTTTGAGCTCGGTAAGCTTACCGACATCGAGGGGGGCTATGCCGTCGCGTAGCACATCAGGATCATGACCGGGGCCGCGATTGATAGCGCCGGAGCCGGGATCATCGCCTTCGCCATCACCATTTCCAAGAAGTTGCTCATCCCAATCGCCTTGGCCTACGTTCTGGCCGCCTCGGTAATCCTTGCATTTCTCCAATGATTCCATGAGTAACTCCATACCCTCCTTGAGCTGTTTCATCTGCTCTGGGGTGAGCTTACCAAGCTCGTTTAGATCGAATTTGGACAGCTGATCGAGGAGTTGCAGGTTGGGTTTCATCTCCCCGTTCTGGAGTCCTTCAAGCGCCTGTTCGAATTGCTCGGCTAGCTTCTGTATCTCTTGGGCGTTGAGCTTATCAGCCCTTTCCGCCAAGGCTTCTAAGGCGTTTACGGCTTCGGAAAGATCACGATCCAATTTCTCCATGTTGGAATTGTGGGCTTTCTTAATGCTGTCAGTGGCTTCTAGCGAGGCGTGGCTGAACCATTCCTCTTTCTCCTGTCCACGCAACTCTTCCATCCGCTTTTCCACTTTCTCGATGTATTTCTCATCAACCATCGCGTCCTCAGCGAGTTGCTCGAGTTGGGAATCGATCTGCGACCATGCCTGGGGCTGGCTGGAAGGGGCAGGGGAGGCGGCTTGCCGTGCGCTGATGGGGACTAACAGGCCGATGGCGAGAAGGGCGACAGCTCCTAGGGGTGGGGCGAAGGTTTTTGGCATATGCCATTTCAGGCTTGCCGGGAGCGAGGCTGGCGGTGCTGGCCACGGACAAACGCCGTTTTTAGCTGATGAGAGAGAGGAATGTAGACCGGCTCCAACTTCGATTCGAACTAGCGCCTGCTCGGTCGTCTCGAAACGCCGCGCCGCGAGAAATAATACTATAACAGCTGTGATCGCAAGGCACGCAGCCAACGAAATCGCCAAGCTACCCAGTGGGATTTCAGAAAACTCGCGGCGCAAAATCAGTGTGGCAACAGCCCCGAGCGCCGAGACAATCAGCAATGGCCCAGAAAGGGTCTGCAGGAACCAACCGAAATTGATCCGGTGGGAAAGTGCTGATGACTGATCCTGCCAGTATTTTTGATTTGTTTCTTTGCTGGAGATAGAGTGAGACTAATCGTTAATACAGCCATTTACTATAGGAATTTTCCCATATTTGCTAGCTCTAGGTCAGGCATGTCAAGTTATTTACTTTGGATTACATATATTGTAACAAGTTGTATTCTATCACTACCTTCCTTATTGTTATGGATTCTCAGGACAGCTAGCGTTACCAGAAAACGAGTTCTTGGAGAGTTTCCTGTGGCTCACTGATATGTTTCTAAAGAAAACGCGCGATGGTTGAATTTTTGCGAGAGTAGCCGCGCTTTTCCCAGAACGAGTTGTGCGGATGGTATCCGGCGGGCTTCAGCAGATGGTTATTGGCACGAATCAAGGAAAAAAAGCCGGTGCAGCGAAAACCGAGTATGGAGGCGTGATTTTCGCGCTTGTCGAAGAATTGGTGACCGAGGCCACGTCCGCGAATTCCGATAGAAGTTGGATTCTCCTAAATATAATACCTCTCGGGCATCGGTTCCAGATGCTTCGATGGGTTCATGGAATTCCAGATCGGCGTCGGCAAGTGGGGCTCCGGTAGAAGCGCCGACACTTTGCGAGTCGCTTATTGCGAGAACGAACAGGCAGTTTACTGAGGAAATATCATCGCTAAGGTACTTCATTTCATACCCCAGCGTAACTTCGTAGAGATACGGGAAATCACGGAACACTGTGATGCGCAGACGCGAGATTTCATTCAGAAATGGCCGCACTGTCTCGCCGGTATGAGTTATAATTGCGATGCCTGCATCTCCACCGAAGAAATTGCCTGATGTTCCGACTTTGCAAAAGCCGATTTGAAGCGAATATCCGCGTTCTTATGAATACCCCACTCGTCAAGCCACTCGTTTTTCTTAGCCTCGCCCTGCTGCATCCGGTTTCAGCCGAGGAAAAGCCCGCCGATGCCGCTAAAAAGCCAGAAGCTAAAGAGGAGTCCGTGCCGAAACCAATTTCGATCCAATCCAAGGTCACCATCGCAGGCATAGAAATCCCCTACACTGCTACGACCGGCAAACTGGTATTGCGCGACGACAAAGGAAGTCCTAAGGCCTCCGTTTTTCATATCACCTACACTCGCGATGGGATTAAGGACACAAAAGACAGACCGGTTATGTTCGCATTCAACGGCGGTCCGGGATCCTCGTCTGTGTGGTTGCATCTCGGGATTCTTGGCCCCAAGCGCATCGCATTCCCCGGCAACGGTACACAGCCCGTGGATCCCCCTGCCCGCTTGATCGATAACGATATGAGTCTGCTCGATGCTTGCGATCTAGTTTTCATAGATCCCGTCTCCACCGGTTACAGCCGCGCGGCAAAAGACACAAACGCCAAGGATTTTCATGGTCTGCAACAGGACATTGATTCGGTGGGTGACTTCATACGGATATGGATCACCGAGAACAAGCGCTGGGCCTCGCCAAAATATCTTTGCGGAGAATCTTATGGTGGAGTGCGTGCGGCGGGTCTCGCGCAGCACCTTCAGGATCGCTACGGAATGAGCTTAAACGGCGTGATTCTACTCTCCTCTCTGCTTGATTATCGTACGCTAATCAGTGCGCAAGGCAGTCACCTAGCCAATCAGGTTTATCTGCCGACTTTTACCACCACGGCACACTTTCATAAGAAAGTTGAGGGTGACCGCGAGGTACTCGTGAAAGAGGCTCGTGAATATGCGTTCGGTGATTACGGAGTGGCATTGATGAAGGGTAGCGCGATCACCAAGGAGGGAAAAGCCGCCGCCGCTTCCAAACTTGCCAAGCTCACAGGCATACCAGCGGAAACATGGATACGAAAGAGCCTGCGTATTGATCCGTTCGAGTTCCGCAAGGAATTGCTGCGGGACGAAGGCAAAGTGATCGGGCGTTTCGATGCGCGAGTTGCTTGGTCATCAACCGATCCGAACTCCACATCTGCGGAATATGATCCCTCCTATTCTCTGGCTATCGGTGCGTTCTCCACCGCGATGCTTTCCTACCTTGGAAACGACCTCGGCTGGAAAGAAGACCAACCCTACGAGGTGCTTACCGGGAAAGTCGGACCGTGGTCTTTCGGTTCCGACAACCGCATAGTGAACCTCACCAGCCGCCTTTCAACCGCGTTGCGAGATAATCCCAAGCTCCGCGTCTTGGTTATGGGCGCGCATTGTGATCTCGCCACTCCGCCGGAGGGAGTCCCCTTCTCGCTCCGCCAAGAAATTGATCTTCCCGAGGAACTGCGCGGTCAGTTTATTTTCACGTATTACGATGCCGGGCACATGTTCTATATTAACCCGCCAGATCTCGTCAAAAGCCGCACCGACCTACTAGAGTTTTTGAAATGATAATTTACACGATAGCCCAATGATGAGCGTATCATAAATGCGCACCAGTTCATGAGATGACGATCGGAAATGCAAAAGCCCAACCATCAACTCCTATGGTTAGGGGCAGCTTCTGATCCTCCGATACATGTCAATATCACTTTATGACCAGCAGTTCTCTGTCAGGCTTAGCTTAGACGATATCTAGATGATTGCTACGGCGAGCGTTTAGGAACTATTTCTCCAACGGATGCTCTTTCAATAGTTCCTCCATCTGGTAGAAGCCAGTCATGCCTTTTGTCGCCCCTCTGACCTTCGCAACCTGTTCCGCAGTGATCGCGCTGGCCTTATTGTCGTACGAGTTACGGACGTAAGTAAGGACAGCGGACATTTCTTTATCGTTGAGCATGCCACCGAAGGGAGTCATCGGCACTTGGCCATCGTATTTCTTCCCATGGAGTTCGAAGGGACCCATCACGCCGTGTAGGGCTAACTTGATGAGACGCTCCGGACTACCGTGGACGAAGATACTGTCATTAAGAGGAGGGAAAGCGGGATCTAGACCCTTGCCATCCTTCTGGTGGCAGGTGGTGCAATGACCCTCACGAAAATAGACCTCGTGACCGGCCTTGAAGGCCTCTTTTTCGGCGGCGGTCAGGTGTTCGGGGATGGGTGGCAAGGGGTTTTCAACTTCATCATTCTGCGCCTTGCCCTGAAGCCTTGCGGCGGCGGCTTCGGCGGGTGCTTTGCTCCATCCGTCTGTGCCTTTGGCCTGGGCGGTTGTCACAACTTCTAGCGCCTCGCGCTTGTCATACCATGTGGCGGCGATGACTGCTTCCAGTCTCACCCGATCGTGCTCGTCATCGGCCGCTTTTTTTAGAAGGTCAAGTAAATCGGGAAACTTGTTGAAGTTGTAGCGCAACACACGCACGGCGGCCGAGCGGACGCGGTGGTCGCTGTGCGCGATGAGCTTGCGGAGCAGATCTGTGTCCACTGCGTTCATACCCCATGTGACCCAGAGAGCCTCAAGCTGCTGGTGGGCGTTGTTTGGATCACTTGCATCAAGCGATGCTACCCATTTTTGAACGGCAGGAATAACCTGATTCACGGGATGCTCGCGTAGCTCGCGGCGACTGCGGTAGCGGCTGCGGTATTCGGGGAGCTTAAGGTTTTCCAAAAGCGTCGCTATGGGTGCTCCGTCCACGGCTGCAGGTTTCACCAGTGGGCGCGAGGGATAGGTGATGCGATATATACGTCCGTGAACGTGGTCACGAAACGGATCACGGGCGCTGTGCTGCATGTGGCCGATGAGGACGTTGTGCCAGTCAATTACATAAAGCGAACCATCGGGGGCAAATTCAAAATCGACCGGGCGAAAATTTCCGTCAGAAGATTTCATCAAGTCGTGGCGATAAGCAGTCTTATAGCCGGTGCCATCATCGGCGATAGAATGCTGTTTCAGACCAAGGAAGCCGATCGCGTTGCCGATCAGCACATCGCCCTGCACCTCCTTCGGGAAATGGCGGGAGTGAACAAACTCTAGGCCGGAAGTCGGGCGAACGGACTGACCTCCCGGAACGAGATCAGCGGTACTTGGAGCTTGCACACCGTAGGAGTTGGGATTGAGTGAGACAGGTAAAGCCCAGTTCCACGTGGGACCGGATGTGTGAATGAGGAAATCTTGACCCCATGCATCGAAAGCGAAGCCCCATGGGTTTGGAATATTCATCTGGATTGTCCGCTCTAGCTTAGTTTTCTGCGGGCAAAAGCGGAAGAACCCCCCATCGACCCCGCGCACCGCTCCATAGGGTGTCTCCACATTCGAGTGGAGGAAAACGCCTTCGCACAGCATGAACGCGCCAGAAGGATCGGCGGCAAAAGCACTGATGGCATGGTGGGTATCGTGGGAATCAAAGCCGGTCAAGACGACCTCGCGGACATCAGCCTTATCATCACCATTCGTATCCGCGAGGAACATCAGGTGAGGTTGCTGCGACACATACACACCGCCGGGAGCGAACTCAAAGCCGATAGGAAGATGGAGCTTATCGGCGAAGACCGTTTCTTTATCGGCTTTGCCGTCGCCGTTGGTGTCTTCATAGATCAGGAGCTTATCATCCGGTTTTGGATCGCCGGGGCGGTAATGTGGATAGGTCGGCATGGACGCAACCCATAGGCGACCCTTGTTGTCGAAAGAGATCTGCATCGGGTTGGCGAGGTTCGGGAATTCCTTTTCGGATGCGAAAAGCTTTGCTTGGCATCCCTCGGGAGTAGTGATCGTTTTTTCCGCGTCCTCGCCATACTTATAATCTACCGAGCTGTTCTCGTTGCTTGGCTTGTAGTTCGAATCTATCGGTGGCAGCGGGTGCGTGGTCTTGTCGGCGGCTGCGAGGTCGAAGGATTTCCCGCTAACGAGTGCCCATGTCGCCTGATCTCGGAGATCCGTCATCTGACGAATTTTCTTCTTTTCATCGGGATAATTTTTGGGACCAAAGGGATTGTAGCGGCGGCCATCGACGTGAACACCGTTGAGCATGCGGAATTCGTTGAACCAGAGCCATTCCTTATCAGCGATCGTGGTGAGGACGTCTTTTGGAGCGGCCTTGGTTCTTACTGGGGCGCTACCATAAATCGCATTCATGAGTACCTCGGAAAGCAGGCGATATCCGTCGTCGTTAGGAAGGAAACCATTGCTGGTGAAGGGCTTTTCTAGGGTCGGGTAGAGGTCGTGGGTCGGCTTGTAAACGTCTACAAACTCCACCCCTGTGACCTTCGCTACTTCAGCCATTGCTTGGGTGTATAAGGCGAGATTCGCATTCTCCGCGCGACCGTCGGGGAGATCGCGGGACTTCGAAAGATTTTCATAGGCGATAGGAGACACCAGCACCACCCGTGGCGCGGTCTTGGTATTGTATTTCTGCGCCAGCGTGTGCTTCACCCAAGCGTCCAACTCGCCCTTGTAATTTGTGAGGCCGTCCGGGCCGTCGAAGGATTCATTGTAGCCGAAGAATGCGATGATTGTGTCGGGCTTGAGATCCGAGAGCCATTGGTCAGGTGTCGGGTGGATACCCTCACCCGCGTGCCTCTGGTGCTGCGGATGAAATTTTTCAGCTCCCGGAAAAGCCCACTGTGAATTGCGTGACGGATGGGGTCGGAAGCCCGGCGTGTCGCCCGGGCGGCAAAGATTTCGAAAATAGAGACTCAGTTGTGGATACGACATCTGGAGTCGCGCCTCGAGGTAAGGGTGATCAGACAAGCGTTCGCCGAGGCCGTTTCCGATCAGGACGATACGCTCATTTTGCACAGGGGCTTTTGGCTGCGCAGTGGCAATGGCCAGAGGTAGTAGCAGTAGAACTAATTTGGTGAGACGGTGTAACATTGAATTTGTAAAATAACTTATCTTTTTACGAACCATGCAGGGAGCTTCGATCAAAAAATGATTAGAAATTGCGAACTTCCTGCAGAATGAGCGCAGGAGAAGAGAAAAGGAATGAATTTCAGTATCTCCTTGCAGCTTATTATAGCTTTAGTCTCGGTCGCTTGCAATGCCTTGTCGGTCGCTGATTCAATGACGAACAGAATATCCCGAATAAAAATGCATTCCTCTGCTATGCAAGATGCCGTTCTCTTGATTTCTCAAGATCTTCTCTGTTGCCGCTAAATACCTATGGGCTGTGCAATGAATCACTCCTGCTAGCGCTGGTAAAAATCATTGAAGAAATTACACCCGCAACCATGGCTGGATATCGGGGTTTGATTCAGATATATTTTACTCACAACTAGACCTTACAGCTTTCCGATGGAGAATATAACCCAAGCAACGACGTCGGATGACAGCGACATCGATCACGTGCTGATGGCTAGCGTGGCGGAGGGGTATCATCCCGCGTTCCGTCAACTCGTTGAGCGGCATCAAGATGCCGTCGTCGGCACGGTCACGAAGATGCTCGGAAACAACACCGACTCCGAGGATATCGCCCAAATGGTTTTTATCCGTGTTTGGAAACACGCCAAGCATTACAGGCCTGACAACAATTTCACTACCTACCTCTACACCATCGTTAGGAACCTCGTTTACAATGAGACCCGGCGCCGCTCCCGCAAGCGCACCGTCTCCACCGACCAGCGCGAGGACGAGCATCACCTTCAGCACCCCTCCGAGGACTCCGCACGTCCCGACAACACACTCCTCGAGAGCGAACTACGCGGTGCCATTGACGCAGCCATCGAGTCTCTCCCGGAAAACCAGCGCCTCGCTGTGGTCATGCGGCGATATGATAACATACCATATGAGGAAATCGCTGAAGTGCTAGAAATAACCGTCCCCTCCGTGAAAAGCCTCCTCTTCCGTGCACGCACAACGCTCAGGGAATCGCTCTCGAAATATATCGATAGGTAAACAATCGACGCTCCTACCCAGTAGGCCATAGATTACTGCGCTGGCTGCTTGAGATTTACGCCAATGTGGGGATGTCCAGCCGGAACTCCGGTATCCTCGCAAAAATCCAATCCCCCGATGCTGTTTCCCCGAAGAAAGATCCTGATACTGTAGCCGCCTTACCCACAACGTGATAGCTGTTGTAGGAAAAATGCTCACCCGCCGCGATCACCGGTTGTTGACCTACAACCCCGTCGCCCTCGACTACGGTCGTTTCCCCACTGTCCTCCACCACCACCCATTTTCTGCCGCGTATTGTAACTGGCATGTAGGAGTCGTTGAAAATTGAAATGAAATACACAAACGGATGCGGGCGGTCAGGCGGTGCATCAAGACTCGGCATGTAGATGACATCATCGATTTTGACCCGCAAGCCCGCAAATTCCTTGATGTCTTTGGACATGGGGAAAAGATTGGGAGCGATCTGCTAAGAATCAAGAATCAATGAACGACCAAACAAAGAACCGCACCGTGCCTGCCGTCGCGATGACCATCGCAGGCTCTGATTGTTCCGCCGGCGCGGGCTTGCAAGCGGATCTAAAAACCTTTCAGTTCTTCGGCGTTCACGGCTTGACCGTCGTCACTTGCATCGTATCCGAAACCGCGAATATCGTCCGGCGCGTCGAGGACGTCGATCCCTCGATGATGGAAGACCAAATTCTGCTCATGCTCGATACGTTTCCGCTAACCGTCGCCAAAACCGGAATGCTTGGCTCGGCGGAGCATGTCCGCAGGGTTGCCGCCATTTTCCGCAAGCATCCGCACATCGCCCTAATCGTCGATCCCGTGATGATCGCCTCAACCGGCGCGAGCCTGTTAGAACCCGATGCGATCGATATCTATTGCAACGAACTCCTCCCGCTCGCTACCTTGATGACGCCGAACCTCCCTGAAGCGGAAACGCTGCTCGGTTCAAAAATTTCCGATAGCTCCGAGATGGAAAACGCCGCCCGCAAGCTTGCCGCCGAATACGGCTGCTCCGTTCTCCTAAAAGGCGGTCACCTCGGTGGAGCAGAATGCACCGACCTTTTGATATACAGAGGAGTCCTTCACCGCTACACTTCTCCACGCCAGAACGTGAAGGCCTCACACGGAACAGGCTGCACCCTCGCAGCCGCCGTCGCTGCCAATCTCGCACTTGGTAGACTTCTCCCCGAGTCGGTTCGCATTGCGAAAGCCTATCTCGACGAAACCCTCGCCACCTCTTATTCTTATCAAAGCCTCAAAGGAGAAAGCCTCCACGCCCTCAACCAGGGAACCCAAACCTTAAACTCTAAACTCTAAACCCTAAGTGAAGAAAATCGCCTAGCCGTCGCCCCCTCCCCTTCTCTTTACAAAACTCTTGCTTGGAGTTTAAAATTTTAAATTTAATATTCCCTTCTTATGCGCACCGCAGTTTACGCCGGCTCCTTTGATCCACCTACCAACGGCCATCTCTGGATGATTGAGCAGGGTCTTGAAATATTCGATCGCTTGATCGTCGCCATCGGCAGCAACCCGGCAAAGAGTTACTCATATACTATTCCCGAACGACTCGAGATGCTGCGTGCATCACTACGTCAATTCGACCGGCTGGAAATCGTACATTTCGATAACCGCTACCTCGTTGATTACGCGGCGAAAATGGATGCCGCCTACATCCTTCGCGGTATCCGCTCTCCCAACGATTACGAATACGAGCGCGTCATGCGCCACATCAACGCCGACATGGCGCCGAAGATCACCACCGTTTTCCTCATGCCCCCGCGCGACATCGCCGAGCTTTCCTCCAGCATGATCAAATCACTCACCGGACCCGTAGGCTGGGAGGATACCGTGAAACGCTACGTGCCGCCCCAGGTCTTCGAGGTGCTGAAGCAGGAGCGCCCGCCTACTTCCTGATTAAATAAGCAAAGACAGGGATAAGATGGATAACAGTAAGGGTGATGTTTTCACGGGGAAATACGATTCTTCTTTGAAAGTTGAACTTTGAATTTTGAATTTTTCACTCGTGCTCCGTCAGATAGCGCTCCGCCTCCAGTGCCGCTGCACAACCTTGGCCCGCCGCCGTGATCGCCTGCCGGTAGTAATGGTCGGCCACATCACCCGCCGCGAAAAGGCCGGGGGTTTTGGTAGCGGTGCGTCCGGGAACCTGTAAGATATACCCGTTCTCATCGAGGTCCACGAGACCGCTTATGAACTGGCTGTTCGGCACGTGACCGATCGCTACGAACACACAATCCACCGCGAGTTCGCTTTCTGAGCCATCGACGAGATTCTTCAGTTTCACTGCGCGCATCTCGCCCTTCTCATTGGTTAGGTATTCCTCAACCCCGCTGTTCCACACCGGCTCTATCTTGGGGTTCGCGAGGGCGCGCTCCGCCATGATTTTGGAGGCTCGCAATTCGTCGCGACGGTGGATGAGATAGACCTTGCTGGCGAAACGGGTCAGGAAGCCCGCCTCTTCGCAAGCGCTGTCGCCACCGCCGATCACGGCCACCGGCACATCGCGATAAAACGCGCCGTCACAAGTCGCGCAAGAGGTCAGACCTTTGCCGATAAGATCCTTCTCGTTCGGCAGTCCGAGATGTCTTGGAGCTGCTCCAGTGGCGATAATCAGCGTCTTCGATCGCAGCGTCTCGCCACCGAGTTTCACGCTAAAACTCTCGTCGTCTTCCTTGGCAATCGACTCTACACTGGCATATTGGATGCGAGTGCCGAATTTCTCAGACTGCTTCTGCATATTCATCATCATCTCCGGCCCCATGATGCCCTCAGGGAAGCCGGGGAAATTCTCAACCTCAGTGGTAGTGGTTAGCTGGCCTCCTGGCTGCGTGCCAGAAAGCATAAGCGGATTCAACTTAGCGCGAGCGGTGTAGATGGCGGCGGTGTAGCCGGCGCAGCCGGTTCCTATGATGATGACATTTTCCATGGTGATAATTGTGAGCTTTGGTTGGGCTCATTATTCCGGCGGCAGACGGAAAGAGTCAACCGCAGGGAGCAAAGAACCCAAAAACGGTTTATATATCCAACCACAGGTGCACAGAATAAACTCAGACGGACCGAAGAAATTTGACTATTTGCCGCTTCAAACCTGCTTACATTCTTTCCATCTGTGCCTAATAAAATAGTTCTGTGAGCTTTCTCCGCTCCACGATTGCTAAACGCCGCCCCTACCTATTGAGTGTCCGCGCCCATGGCCAACGACTTCGCTTTCAAATCCCTCAACCACGCCCAGCGCGAAGCGGTCGCTGCCCAAGATGGCCCAGTGATGATCCTTGCGGGTGCCGGCACGGGAAAAACACGCACGGTCACCTGCCGCATCGCCCACATGCTGGAGCGGAAGGTTCCGGCCTCCGAAATACTCGCCGTCACATTTACCAACAAGGCAGCCGCTGAGATGCGGGAGCGCATCGGCGGCATGGTCTCGAAAAAAGCGGCAAACGAGATGACCGTCTGCACATTCCACTCACTCTGCGTCCGCCTCCTGCGCGGCGGCATCGACAAGCTCGGCTACAAGAAAAATTTCTCCATCTGCGCCTATTCTGACCAGGTCGGCATTATGAAGCAACTCCTCGTACGCAAGGGCGGTAGCGATGAAAAGGTAAAGGCTGAGAACGTCCTATCGGAAATCTCTAAAGCGAAAAACAAGGGCATCGATGTCCAGGACATATCGGACGATTTTTTCGCACAACTAGCCGTCGCTTACCAGAACGAGTTGCGCGCACAGAACGCCGTCGATTTCGATGACCTCTTGGTTCTCGCCGAACAGGTGCTGCGCGAGCACGCCGATGTCCGCGATCATTTCCGGAAGCTGTTCACCCGCGTCACCGTAGATGAGTTCCAGGACACGAACTCCCTGCAGATGCGCCTGCTACAACAACTTGTAGGCTCCCCTTATCATGTTTGCGTCGTCGGTGATGATGACCAGTCGATCTACGGCTGGCGCGGCGCTGAGGTGGCGAACATCCTGGAGTTCGAGCGCTTTTTCCCAAACCCGAAAATCATCCGCCTGGAGGAAAATTACCGCTCTACCCAAGCCGTGCTGCATACCGCAAACTCACTTATCAAACACAACCTCGGTCGCCGCGAAAAGATTCTACGAACCACACGCGGCGAGGGCGAAAAAGTCCGCATCGTCGCGATGCCAGGCGATGACGAGGAAGCTGATTTTATCGCCGATGAAATGGTTGGCGAAAAAACCGCCCACGGACGCGAGTGGGAGGACATCGCCATCCTGTTCCGTACCAATGGCCAATCGCGCAAGCTAGAGCTCGCCCTTCGCGACCGGAAAATCCCCTATCGCATGGTCGGCGCGCAATCCTTCTACGACCGCCGCGAAATCCGCGACGTGCTCGCCTACGCCTCCCTGCTCGTCTCCCCGGAGAACGACGTTCCCCTCCTCCGTATCCTCAATGCACCCAACCGCGGCATCGGCCAATCCACCGCCGTCCTCGCCACCGATTGGAGTCGGGAAAAAGGCCAGTCAGTCTGGCAAGCGCTCTGCGATCCCTATTTCACCACTACGGTTGGTCCCAAGTCACGCGCCGCAATTGAGAATTTCATAGCCCTCATTTCATCCGCCAAAAACCGCATCGACATCGCCAAAGAGAACCCCGCCGATATCCTATGCGAGATGCTCCGTGAAATCGAATACCTGCCCTGGATTGAACGCGGCTGCAAAAACGACTCCGAGCGACAGCATCGCGGTGAGGCCATTAACTCCCTCGTCGCCTCCCTTCGCGATCACATCGCCAAGGGCAGGAAACTGCAATCCTTCTTGGACGACAGCGCCCTCGCCTCTGACCGCGAGGACGACGATCTTGAAAAAAAGAAAGGCGCCACCCTCATCACCCTCCACGCTTCGAAAGGCCTTGAGTTCCCCATCGTTTACCTCGTCGGATTGGAGGAGGGTTTCCTGCCGCACAGCCGCAGTATTTCCGAAGGCACCAAAGACGAAGAGCGACGCCTGCTCTACGTCGGCATTACCCGCGCCGAACAATTGCTGACCCTGACCTACTGCACCACCCGAGTGAAATGGGGCCAAAAAACGGGCTGCCAGCCCTCTTCTTTTATCGACGAGCTCGACGACAAGTACATTGAGCACAGTACCTTCGACGAGATTCAAAACGCTGATATGTCAGGCGAAGATCTCGACGAGTTCTTCGCGAGCATGAACGATCTGTTCAAGGATTGAGAGGTATTCCCTTCCGCTACTCCCTCAGGCGTTCCTTAAGACCCTCTTCAGGTAGGGTGCAACTGTTGCCCTTACCGGCTAGGCGGTAGCGGTTTCTTGCTACGAAATCGTAAGCTAAATCGCGGGCACGTTTAGGTAAAAGAGAATATACAACAGCGAGCGCTGCCCAAACCCCACCGAGCGTCTTACCTAACAGTATGATCGCATCGCCTTTAGTGAAAGTAACCCCATCACTTTCCCGCAGAATAACAATTGATCCGCTATTTTTATCCGAATAATGTCGCAGCCCTATTTTTTCAGCAAGGACCCCTTGTAAGGTAGCGAATTGGAAGACCCCTCCCGAGTCGATTTGATAGATGCGGCGGACGGACCAACTACAAAACTGGCAATCACCATCAAAAAAAAGAACCAATGACATGTTTTTAAATACTACCGTTTCTTGGGACGATACACCAAAAAAAGCGCGAATGAGTTGCCCCCAAACATCCGACTACGCAGCGGCTGAGCTAATTTATGGTGGAGGTGTGACCGGACTCGGACTTGCCCGGACCGAAACTCAGACACTCGCTGCTCCCTGAGCCATCGTCTCCTTCCAGTCGGATACTTAAATAAAGTGGAATTTCGAATTGATGCGCTACGCTCACGCTTCTGGCAGACTCCGGCAGTACATCCCCGCTGCACATCGGTTCCTTGGCGATCTGCTGGATGGTTCTGATGCCTTTGAGCGCCTCAAGCACTACCCAACCTTAATTTAGAGGTCATGTGAAAGATTATACCTAGAATGTTCGTTTTTTACCCAAATGCATTCATATTTACTGCATATGGGACTATTATTTGCTGCTTCGCTGATTGTAGCCAGCGCAGACGAAATTACGGCGCAACAGCGGGAATTTTTTGAGGCGAAGATTCGGCCGATTTTAGCTGAGCACTGCTACTCATGTCATAACAGTGTAGATAAGAAGAAGGCCGACCTTGCGCTGGATTATCGTGGGGCTTTACTAGAGGGTGAAGTCATAGTTTCGGGCGATCCAGCGAATAGCCCACTGATCCTTGCTGTGAAGCATGAGGGAGATTATGAGCCGATGCCCTTAAAGGCGCCAAAGCTTTCTAGCCTTAGCATCAAGCATCTCGAGGAATGGATCACCATGGGTGCGCCCGACCCCCGAGTAAAAAAACCAACGAAAGCTGACTTAGACGCGCAGATGGATTGGGCCGCCATACGTGATCGGCGTGCACAATGGTGGTCGTTTCAGCCAGTGTTAAAAACGACGCCTCCGCGCTCAGACGATCAGCAATGGGATGGAGGTTCCATTGATAGATTTCTCTTCGCGGGGCTAAAGGCAAATGGCTTGGAACCCGCGCCGGTCGCGGATCCTACCACGTTGGTGCGTCGTCTGCATCTCATCGTCACCGGCCTGCCGCCGAGGCCAGAGGTAGTAAATGCTTTTGTGGCGGAGCCCACGGAGTCTGCCTACGCAGCACTTGTGGATAACCTGCTGGCCTCGCCTCAATACGGCGAGCGTTGGGCGCGCTATTGGATGGATTGGTATCGCTACGCAGAAACTCACGGTAGCGAAGGCGATCCCAGGATTCCTTATGCTGAGCAATACCGAGACTACCTTATTCGTGCTTTCAATGCCGACGTGCCCGGTGATCAGCTTATCCGTGAACATTTAGCGGGTGATCTTTTGCCCAAGCCGCGGATCAATACAGAGCTAGGCGTCAATGAATCCGCAATTGGTCCAGCCCAACTGCGTATGGTTCCACATGGCTACGGAGTGACTGATGCTTACGATGAGCAAGTTACTTTTACTGACAACCAGATCGACGTGGTCTCTAAAGCAATGCTGGGGCTGACGGTTTCTTGCGCACGCTGTCATAACCACAAGTTCGATCCTATCAGTCAGGCGGACTTTTATAAATTCTACGGCGTCATGGTTAGCAGCCGACCAACGACGGTGAATATTGATTCAGCTGAGCAACAGAATCTACACCGCGACGAGATCGTGAACCTCAAGGGCGCCATCCGAAGCGGGTTCGCTGCACAGTGGCTTGACCAAGTGGATGTGGCAATCGGACTACTGGATAAAGCCGAACTCTCAAAGCTCGACGACAAGCATCCACTAAGTGCGTGGGAGAGACTGCGAAACCTCGAGCCCGCTGAGATACAGCGGCAGTTAAATTCGATGCGAGCGAAATATGAGGCAGACATTGAGCATAACGATCAGGCAAAGAAAAAGGCTACTTTTTACGCGGATTTGAGCGATCAAGCGACCTATGATCAGTGGTTCCGTATGGGCAACGGACTCGATAAGAAAGTTAGCCCCGCTGGTTCCTTCGCACTGGCGACAGAGGGAGATCGGGTATTCCGTGGTATCTATCCAGCGGGCATCTACTCGCACCTTATTTCAGACAAGCACAGTGGCGTGATTAACTCAATCTTTCACAAAGCCGCAGGTAAGGGCGCTTCAATTCGAGCTTTCGGGGAAGAAGCCATCGCGCGTTTTACTATTCGCAGCTATCCACTAGAGAACGGATTGCTTCACCCATGGACTAGGCTTAAGCCCACGCCGGGTTGGATGGGCATGGGCAAGTATGAATATTGGAATGGCGAGAAAGGCTACTACCAGATCAATACAGCAGCCGACAGCACCACAGATGGAGGTCCTGAACGCTCGTGGTTTGGTTTGCTAGAGGTTTACGCGGGGAATGAAGGGATGATAGATGAGGGCGCGTCCATCGTGGTCTTGCCAGGCTCCGAAAAGATTCTCAACCGCGAATCGTTGCTGCTTTTCTATCGTGAGGCGCTAAAAAACGCGATCACCGCCTGGCAGGAGGGTAGCATGACTGATATTCAGGCACAGCTTCTAGATGCTTTTTCGAGTCAGGGTTTCCTTGCTAATGAAGCCCCTAAACTGCCGACAAACCTGAAGTCGCTGGTGGAGGCATACCGCAAGCTTGAAAGTGAAATTCGATTTCCGAAACGGGCTCCGGGTGTCATGGAAGGGGAAATTTGGGACCAGCCAATGCTGGTGCGTGGAGATCACAAAAAGGAGGAAAAACCAGTACCTAGGGGATTCCTCGAGATTTTCCCTAGTCGTCCTTATCCGAAGTCGGCAAGCGGGCGGATGGAACTGGCAAATGACATTCTAGCTGAGACCAATCCGCTGGCTGCGCGCGTGCTCGTGAACCGGCTCTGGCATCATACCTTCGGTCGCGGAATTGTGGCATCTGCCGATAACTTTGGCCTACTCGGTTCCGAACCCACACATCCACAATTACTCGATTATCTCGCCGCGGACTTTCGCGGCAGCGGCTGGTCGATGAAACAACTCATCCGCCAACTGGTAATGAGCCGAGCGTTTCGTTCCACTAGTGACTCACCCGCTGCAAATGATGATAAGGATCAGGAAAACCTATGGCTTTCCTACTTCACCCCGCGCCGCCTTGATGCAGAAGCCATTCTCGACAGCATCCGCTTTATCGCCTCCAACGAGATTCCAAATCGTGCCGTCCATTTTCCAATGCGACGCAACGAACTTGATAGCTTTCTTACCGCCTTCAACCTCCCGATTCCAACATCAACGACCGGTGTTAGAAATTCCACCAATGTCCCCGCCCAAGCCCTAACACTGATGAACGGGAGTATCGTTGGCGATGCTGCCCGGCAGTGGGCAAATCGCATTATAGATAACCAGGAACTTGCTACGCCCGAAGAAAAAATCGACGCGATATTCAGGCAAGCCTACGCGCGGCCTCCAACTCCGGCAGAGGTTGCAGATTGCCTAGAATTCGTTAATAAAGCGTCCGCTATCCCGGAAGCTGGTGACCCTTACTACCGCATTGCTCACGCCATTCTCAACTCCAAGGAACTGATTTATGTCCATTAACCACCACAGCCGCCGCGACTTTCTCAAGCTAACCTCGCGAGGCATCAGCGCGTATACCCTCTCGAACCTGGTCAACGCCGCCAGTACCACATCGCCCCTGACAATGCTGCATCACAAGCCGCGCGCCAAGTCAGTGATCTTTCTCTACATGTCCGGCGGTTTCTCGCATGTGGACTCCTTCGATCCCAAGCCTATGCTTAAACAACTCAACGGTCAGTCAATGCCTGTTCCTTTGGAGCGCACGCAGTTTGACCAAAACGGCAATATTATGGCCTCGCCGTGGGAGATCGCTAAGTATGGAAAGTCGGGTTTAGAGATGACCAATATGTTTCCGAAGATCGCGGCGCGGGCCGACGACCTTGCGATCATCCGCTCAATGACTGCAAAGTTCAGCGAGCACTCACAGGGTAACTTTTTCATGCATACAGGCTTTCCTTTTCTCGGCTATCCCAGCGCTGGAGCATGGGTGAGTTATGGGTGCGGCACAGCCAATCCGAACCTTCCCAGTTATATCGTACTTCGCTCAAAAAATGCCTCCATCCCGGTCGGCGGCGTGAGTATTTTCGGAAATGCCTTTCTCCCCGCAACCAATCAAGGATCAATCTTTAACATCTCGGAAAATCAGGCTGTGCCGCACATCACACCAACCATGCTCAAAGCCGAGCAGCGCCGTTCCCTCGATATTATTGGAAAACTCGACCGTGGTTTTGCCGATCGCATCGCCGCAAAGGACGCTGTGATGGCATCAGTGGCAAATGCTGAGACCGCATTTCTCATGCAGGAGGCGGTGCCCGAGTTGACCGATATTTCTTCCGAAAGCGAGGCCACAAAAACGCTCTATGGAATAGATAGCAAAAACGAGAATCAGGCAGAATACGGACGCCAGTGCTTAATGGCCCGGCGCCTTGTCGAGCGTGGCGTGCGCTTTGTCGAGTTATCATGCTGCAACGAAGGTATTGGCGACGGCAACGGCGCAAACCCATGGGACCAGCACAGAGAATTACAACGAGGACATGGAGCTATGGCCGAACAGATTGATGGACCTATTGCCGCGCTCATAGGCGACCTCAAGACTCGTGGGATGCTAGAGGAAACACTGATCGTCTTCACTGGTGAATTTGGCCGTACGCCTTTCTCGCAAGGCAGCAACGGACGCGACCACAACCCATACGGTTTCAGCCTGTGGCTAGCCGGCGGAGGCACCAAAGGCGGCGTCGCCTACGGGGACACCGATGAACTCGGCTACCGCGCTGTCACCAATGTGAGCACTGTATATGATCTCTGGGCCACCGTTCTGCACTTGCTCGGCATCGACCACGAACGCCTCACCTTCCGCTGGAGCGGTCGTGACATGCGTTTGACTGATGTGCATGGGAATGTCATTCATGACATTATTGCCTAGGGAATACTAAGATAGATACCCTCTGAAAATTGCAGAGGGATTGAATAGCGAATGCTTCCGGAATGGGATCGCTCTTCACTGAACTAGACGAGCGCAATTTATGCATGCGATTATGTCGGCTGCCCAGATCATCTCGATCCTCAAGGAGGCCGAGTTTATCTCTACCAAGCATCACGCTTGGTGCGACACCCACCGGCCATCCATGCAAAACAGCTACGATGAACGCTTCGACGGCATCCCTCCCGCTCTCATTCGAAAGCAACTCGAACAACAAGCACAAACCGTTTTCCCGAGGACCCTCAATACTCTAATTTAGAACCGTGCAGCTTTTGGAGAAAATCGACACACCCACCACTGCGGATAAGGCCACAAGAACTTCAGTCGTCGGTACGGAATTAATAATACATTGGCAGCAAATCATTCCAATGCTGCTCAATGAAGTCACTGATACCAATTAACTGCGGACCTCCCATGCGATCGATCGACAACGGATAAATGGAGGAGTCACCCCCGCTCCAACGAACAACATTGTAACTACGTTTGAGCAATGACTCCATAGCTACGTTTTCGAGAATCGAAGAGTTACTGGCCCATAGGTCATCCATGGATATCGGCACGACCTGTGTCCGCCCGGGTTCGAGCAAGCGCTGCATGGAACTGATCACGTTGAATGCGGCGCTGTCACCCGCGTCGGCATCACCGTAATTACGAATGAGATCGTTATTGAATTTAAGGCCCGTGGTCGTCATCCGACCCATGATCACTGTATCTTGCGGGAAGCCGTGAGCCCAAGTATCGAAAACATCCACGTAGATAAAGTCGTGTCCAAAACCACCGTCGATCCAGTCGCCGCCAGGTCCTCCGGTCATGCGGTCGATGCCTTCGCCACCCCAGAGAAAGTCATCTCCGTAACCAGCAAAGATCGTATCGTTGTCATTGCCACCTTCGTTCCAGTCGTCACCGCCGCCGCTGAGGATTAGGTCCATGCCATCACCGCCGAAGATCCTGTCGTCGCTAGGAATCGTCTCGTCGATCAATTCGACCAAGCGCGGGGAGTCCAACAGGTGCGACCAGTATCCCTGATCACCAATCAGAGTATCGTGGCCTATCCCACCGTAAATCTCGTCATTACCGCTACCACCGAGGACCAGATCGTCGCCACTTCCGGCAGTAACGAAGTCATCTCCACCCAGATCAAAATTGGTGGTCGTTAGGAATGTCAGAGATCCGGAGAGATTAAACTCTGCATACCCGTTGTCACCGAGAACCGAGTCATCACCCGCACCGGAGTCAATCGTATCCTCTCCCTGACCGCCAATTACGATATCTTTAGCACCACCGGTTTCAATCAAATCATCACCGCCGATTTCAGGTGAGGTAGTGGTGATATATGTCAAGACACCTGCATCGCTGAAGACCGCATACCCGTTATCGCCAACGGCGACATCTTCACCGGCACCACTTTTGATTTGGTCTGAACCATAACCACCCAGAACGATGTTATGGCCGACACCGGCATCAATCAGATCATCGCCACCGATTTCAGGCTGGGTGGTGGTCACATACACCAGGATGTCGTTGTTGTTGAAGGACGCGTAACCGTTATCACCCACCACGATGTCATCGTGCAGGCCGGTGAAGACTTCATCCGCACCGAAACCGGCGAGCACGACATTGTCACCATCACCGGCATTGATCAGGTCATCACCACCGATGGTCGGGTCTGTAGTCGTGACGAAGATGAGGTCTGCCGCATCGTTGAACTCCGCGTTGCCATTGTCGCCGACCACCACGTCGCGGCCGTTGCCACCGGTGATCTGATCGCCACCGAAGCCACCGATCACCACGTTGTCGCCGTTACCGGCGTTGATAACATCGATGTCGCCGATCGAAGTCTCGGTGGTGGTGATGTAGGTGAGGACATTGTTGTCATTGAAGGTGGCGTTGCCGTTGTCACCGAGGATCACGTCTCGGCCATCTCCACCAGTGATCCGGTCGCCGCCGAAGCCGCCGAGCACGGTGTTGTCGCTTTGGCCCACCTTGATGATGTCCGCACCACCGATTTCAGGATCAGTCGTGGTAATAAAGATCAGGATGCCTGTATCGGTGAATGTTGCGTTGCCGTTGTCGCCGATGACCACGTCGCGGTCATTGCCACCGGTGATCTCGTCGCCACCGAAGCCACCGAGAACGGTGTTCTCACCATCGCCGACCTGGATCACATCCACCCCGCCGATCGAGGGGTCGCTGGTGGTGATGTAGGTCAGAACACCGGCATCGTTGAAGGTCGCATTACCGTTGTCACCCACAACCACATCTTGGTTGGCTCCGCCAGTGATTTCATCGCCACCGAAGCCGCCGAGCACGGCGTTCTCACCATCGCCGACCTGGATCACATCCACCCCGCCGATATCCGGGCTGGTGGTGGTGATGTAGGTGAGGATTCCGGTGGTGTTGAATACGGCTCGACCGTTGTCACCGATCACGGTGTCCTGGTTGATGCCGCCAGTAATTTGATCGGCACCGAATCCGCCAATCACCGTGTTGCCGCCGTTTCCGACGCTGATGATATCGTCGCCGCCGATGGCGTCGTCGGTGCTGACGATGAGTTGCAGCAGGCTCACGCCGGAGGCGTTGATAAAGGTTGCCGAGCCATTGTCACCGAGCACCACATCGGTATCGTCGCCACCGGTGATGGTATCTGCTCCATTGCCGCCCAGCAC
>CAMAXN010000025.1 GCA_945862245.1 Prosthecobacter debontii | reverse complement strand
AGCGGGCGATCGCGTGGTGCTCACCCGCCTTTCCGCGCCTGTCGCCGGCATGGAGGTAGAGATCGAGATCGGTGCCGAGAAGGAGAAAAAATGAACGCCGTCAAATGGTTCAGCCGCAACCATGTGGCGGGAAATTTCCTGATGCTGATCGTCCTGATCGCGGGCTTCGCGACGTGGTTCAAGCTGAAGAAGGAGATCTTCCCCGATCTAGCGCTCGATGCCATTACGGTCAGTATCCCCTTCCCGAACGCCACGCCCGAGGAGACCGAGCGTGGCGTGGTCATGCCTGTGGAGGAGGCCATCGCCGATCTTCAAGGTATCAAGAAAATCCGCAGCACCGCCTTGCAGAACGTGGGGACGGTGATTATCGAGGTGGAGACCGGCTACAAGGTGCGCAACGTGATGGGCGATGTGAAATCCCGCGTGGATGCTATTGATAACTTTCCCGAAGAGGCGGAGCAACCGGTCGTTGAGGAAATCCTAGTCAAGAACCCGGTGATGAGCGTGACCCTCACCGCAGACACGGATGAAACCACGCTGCGCAAGCTCGCCGAGCGGGTGCGCGACGACCTGCTGGTTTACAATCCGCCGCCCGCTGCTGGTCTCGGAGCCTTTTTCGCGAGGACATTCGCCGGCGCCCCGAGCATCAGCCAGGTGGAGATCGCGGGCACGCGGCCCTACGAGATTTCCATCGAGGTCTCCGAGGAAAAACTCCGCAAGCTGGGGCTGAAGCTTTCCGACATCGCCGCTGCCGTGAGAACCAGCACGCTCGACTTGCCCGGCGGTTCCGTGCGCACCGAGCGCGGCGAAGTGATCCTCCGCGCCCTCGGAAAAAAATACGAGGCGAGCGAGCTGGCGGATGTTCCGGTGAGGACGGACGCGCAGGGCGGCGAGATCCTGTTAGGGGATGTCGCGGAACTGATCGACGGCTTCGAGGACGTGGATCTGAGCAGCCGCTTCGATGGGAAAACGGCGGTGGTCATCAATGTTTACCGCGTCGGCAACGAGGACACCCTCGCGCTCGCCGGGCTTGTGAAAAGATATCTGGAGGAATCAAAGAAATCCCTCCCCGCTGGAGTCAAACTCGCCGTCTGGAACGACCAGAGCCAATACCTCCAAGGGCGCCTCGATCTCCTGATGTCCGACGCCTTCGTCGGTCTCCTCCTCGTGCTTGGCGTGCTGACGATTTTCCTGCGCCCCTCGCTCGCCCTTCTCGTCGCCCTGAGCATCCCGCTCTCCTTCGCCGGCGGGATCTGGATGATGCCGCTCATGGGGATCTCGATCAACATGATCTCGCTCTTCGCGTTCATCCTGGTGCTTGGCATTGTCGTGGACGACGCGATCGTCACCGCCGAGGTCGTTTACGTTCGCATTGAGAATGGCGAGCACCCTAGCGTGGCGGCTTGGAAAGGCACCAGCGAAGTGGGCACTTCCGTGGTCTTCGGCATCCTGGCCACGATGGTCGCATTTCTCCCCATGCTCGGCCTCAGCGGGGTCAGCGGAAAAATCTGGCCGAACATCCCCCTTGTCGTGATTCCGACCCTCGCCTTCGCCCTGATCCAATCGAAATTCGTCCTGCCCGCGCACCTCGCTTTGTTGAGACCTTACGACCCGTCGGAGAAACTGAACCTCTTCTTCCGCTTCCAGCGCAGGGTCTCCGATGGTCTGGATAGATTCGTGGAAAAAGTCTATCAGCCCGCACTCGGCTTCACGCTGAAATGGCGATATGTGACAGCCGCCGCTTTCATCGCCGTCCTGGTTCTCACGCTATCGGTGGTCGGCACGGGACTGATCCAGTTTCGCTTCTTCCCCGATGTCGAGGGCGATATCCTCGGCGCGAAGGTCGAGCTCGCGCAGGGCGTGCCTTTTACGGAAACCGAAGCGGTCGTGGAGCGCATCGAGGCGGCGGCGATGCGGCTTTCGGAAAAATTCAAAACGAAAGACGGCAGTGACATTCTGAGACACGTGCTTACCAGCGCGGGCACACAGCCATTCCAGACGGGCGTCCCGGTGAACGGGAACCCGCAGCAAACGCACATCGGAGAAGTGACCGTGGAACTTGTGCCCTCATCCGAGCGCACGGCCGGCTCCGAGGAAATCGTCACCGAGTGGAGGCGCATGGTCGGCACCCTGCCCGGCGTTGTGGAGCTCAGCGTCCAGGCGGAAACCGCCACCTCCGGCAACGCGATCGACGTCGCCCTGACCGGATCGGATCTCGGCCAACTCATCGCCGCGACCGAATACGCCAAGGCCGGCCTGACGGATTTCGCGGGCGTGATCGACATCTCCGACTCGAACCGTGCGGGCAAAGACGAGCTGCGTTTCGGCGAGCTCACCCCGGCCGGACGCGCGATGGGCTTCCGGCTCGGTGATGTCGCCGCGCAGGTGCGGGATGCGTTCTACGGCAACGAAGTCCAGCGCCTCCAGCGCGGGCGTGATGAAGTGAAGGTCATGGTGCGTTTTCCCAAGGACGACCGCCGCACCCTGGCAAGCCTTGAGGAAATGAAAATCCGCACCCCGCAGGGCGATGAGGTGCCGCTGCTTCAGGTCGTCGAGCTCGTGCCCGGCCGCGGCCCCGCCGTCATCGAGCGTACCGACCGCCAGCGCTCGATCAAGGTCACCGCCGATGTCGAACCGGGCGTGAACGCGAACGAGGTCGTCGTCGCTTACACCACGAAGGTGCTTGATGAAATTCCCCGGAAATTTCCCGGTGTGCGCTTCGGCTTCGAGGGCGAGCAGAAGGATCAGAACGACAGCGTGCGGGAAATCGGCATCGGTTTCCTGGGTGCCGTCATCGGGATGTATGTGCTCATCGCCATTCCGCTGCGCTCCTACTCGCAGCCTCTCATACTTTTGGCGGTGATTCCCTTCGGCCTCGTCGGCGCGATCTGGGGGCACGCCCTGATGGGCATGAACCTCAGCATCATGTCGCTGTGCGGCCTCGTCGCTCTCTCCGGCGTGGTCGTCAACGACTCGCTGGTCATGGTCGATTTCGTGAACCGCCACCGCGACCCGTCCGGCAGCCTGCACGATGCCGCCATCGCGGCGGGCGGGCGCCGCTTCCGTGCCATCATGCTCACTTCCGTGACCACGTTCATTGGCATCATGCCGATGATTCTCCAGACCGATGTGCAGGCGCGCTTCCTGATCCCGATGGCGGTCTCGCTCGCCTTCGGTAGTCTTTTTGCCTCAGTCATCACCCTGTTCCTCGTCCCCGGCATTTACCTCATCTTGGAGGATGTGAAAAACTTCATGGCGCGGAAACGGAAAGTAGAACTTACTTAATTTAGACGAGTAAGGACAATTTTCTCTCATAGGCAGGACCAAAGACCTGCATGCACTCTCCTCGACGATCCAAAGGACATACTTTAAAAGTTGAGTTCTCAGTGCACCTACGTAGGTGACGATAGATGATGTGGTGTATCGTTTCCGAGAAAATGCGGGCTTCAGCTCTTCCAGTTCAGCGCGCCTTTTTTAAGCGCGTAGATGTATGCAATAGCGAGGATACCTGCAAAGCCAGCCATGCTTGCCAGCGCAGTTGTGCCGTGGTGCGTGGCTAGGTCGCGGAATTGCACTGCCCACGGATACATGAAGACGACTTCGATGTCGAAGATCACGAAGAGCATCGCGACCATGTAGAATTTCACGGAAAAGCGCGGCGAGCCGTCTCCGATCGGGATCATGCCGCATTCGTAGGCGCTGTCCTTAGTGGTATTGCGGCGCGCAGAACGGCCGAAGAACACACTCAGGGCTAAAGTGGTAACTGCGAAGCCGATAGCAATGAGAACCTGAAACAGGACGGGCAAGTAGTTTTCGGGCATGGCAAGTAAATAGGTCTTAGCGCTTCGTAAGGCCTAGCGCACGCCTTGGGTAGAAAAAAACCGCACCATTATTGCGGCGCGGCTTTTATCAGGAGATATAGTTTTGCGATCAGTCTTCGGCTGCTGCTGCTTCTTGGGCCGCTGCGTAGGCACTTGATGCTTCGTGAACTCGGGCGGTCCCCTTATATTCTTTACCCAGTTTCTCAACGAGGCCTCTGTTCACCAAATTCTGTAACTTTTCGTAGGAACGTAGACGGAGCATTTCCTCGCCCCCGCTTACCGCGTTCCGCACTTTCAGGTTTTCGAACACCCTTTCGAATAGATCGTTAAAACCGAATACCTTTTTTTCGGAAAGGACATTGCAGAGTTCATCGGTCACGTGATCTGGGAGTCGTCTAGAAAACCGCGTCTTTTTAGTAGTAGTTGCCATAACTATTACAACCTACCTTTTATTATGAAAAAAGCCACTCAAATTTTTAATACATTGACAAGATTTATTAAAAATAAAGAAAAACATATATTACATAAATCTAAAAAAATGGCTGTTTTTCCCCATCCAGCGAGTGACTGGTGATAAGGCGATCCGCCCTCGATAAAGGGTTGTAACAAACCACTCCTCCCATCCTGCTGGCAAAAAAGGCTGCGAGCGTCTGGGAGTTGCGTTGTCTCCACGCATTGCGAGGTAACGCACGATATTAAAGAAGCACACATACTCCCAGCCGATATGATGGTTGCTCGGGACTTTCCCACCATGGCGACGAGATTTTCTCTCTCGAATCTTCTTTGAAAAACGCCGTGCCCAACCCACAGAACAGAGGCCGCAGCTTATCAACCCCATGAATCCGTATGACGCGGGCGGGGCGGTCGATGTAGGAAAATATCCTAGCGGTAGCGTCATGTAATATAGGGGTTTTGCTTTATGCACCCGAATCAGCCACAGCGTATTGTCCGTTTCTTGAAGGTTGAATTTTCAAAATTGAAATTTAGTCTCTATGAATGGCCGCTACCCTTATTATCGATCTGCCCTCGCTCCCCGAGGAGGGAAGAGCCTTCGCCGGCGAGTTGGACGGCTCGATTTTCGAACTTCCGAAGGGCGACGCACGCGCGGTAGGCCCGCTAGCATATGATCTCTGGGCACAGCGCTTCGAATCCGAGTTACTCCTCACCGGTAGCCTCTGCGCGCCTTTCGAATTTACCTGCGTTGTCACCCTGAAACCTTTTGTCAAAACGATCCACCTGCCGCAGGTTGCCGTTTCCGTGGAAACCAGCAGCGGGGCGGGCTTGGATGTCACCGAAGCCCTCCGCGAGGAAGTCCTCATCGAGTTCCCCACCAATCCTCGCTGTGACCAGGCCGATGACCCCGAAGCCTGTGAAATTGATCCGCGATATTTAGCGGTGGACAAGTCCCCTAAAGATGGGGTAAGTCCTCCGCCCCGCGACGGGGGTGACGACCGATGGTCTGCCCTCAACGATCTCACGGGCCTCAACGATCACACCTAAAGAACTAACCACCATGGCCGTACCAAAACGCCGTCAATCCAAAAGCCGCCAGAAAATGCGCCGCGGTGCAAACCGCTGGAAAGCGCCGACCTTCAGCGCTTGCTCTGATTGCGGAGCGACCGTCCCATCTCATATCGCGTGCCCGTCATGCGGCACTTATCGTGGACGCAAAGTCCTCGAAGTGGAGGCGTTATAATTTGAATTCTTGCGAGAATTAGGAGTTAACCCCCGTCGGTATGTGGCGTGGGGTTTTTCTTAGTAAAGGAATTCAACTCATATCGAACCAGACTTTCTCAAACTCCATGAAGGTAGCACTTGATGCCATGGGCGGAGATAACGCCCCACAGATCAATATCGTCGGAGCTGTCGAGGCACTTCGGAACTTTCCGAAGCTTAGCCATCTCTTCCTAGTAGGCGACGAAGCTATCCTACGCCGCGAGGCGGCTATACACGGCCTGAATCTCAATGACAAAAGGGTAAGCATCGTGCACGCCCCAGAAGTGATCGGTATGGCCGAGCCGGGTGCCAAATCCATCCGCCGCAAGAAACTCTCCTCAATCAGCGTCGCCATGGATCTCGTCAAGGACGGGCAGGCGGATGCCTTTGTCTCGGCGGGCAATACCGGTGCCGCCGTGGCCGCCGCGACGCTCAAGCTGCGCTGCCTGAAGGGTGTCGATCGGGCAGGCATCGCCTCGCCGCTGCCCAATGAGCACGGCATCTGTAATATCCTCGATGCCGGTGCAAACCCTGAATCCAAACCCGAGCACCTCGTCGCCTACGCTGTCATGGGCACCGCTTACGCGAAATATGTTCTAGGCGTGAAAAACCCCAAAGTCGGACTCATGTCGAACGGCGAGGAGGACGAAAAAGGCACCGCCTTCACCAAGGAAACCTTCAAACTCCTCAAGGCCACGCCCGGCATCGATTTTATAGGAAATGTAGAAGGGCATGACCTTTTTGAGACCCCGCTTGACATTGTGTTATGCGACGGGTTCGTCGGGAACATCGTTCTCAAAAGCGTTGAGGCCACCGCGAAGGCCGTTTCGAAATGGCTGAAGAACGAGATCAAAGAAACCCCCCTCCGCATGGCTGGCGCGCTTTTAGCGCAAGGCGCATTCAAAGCACTTAAGGCAAAAAGCAGCTACGAGACCTATGGTGGCAGCCCGCTACTCGGCGTGAATGGTGTAGTCATCATCGCCCATGGCTCCTCGTCCAGTCTTGCCGTGCAGAATGCGATCCGCGTCGCCGTGGAAACCGTTGAGCATAAAATCAACCCGCGCATCGAGGAAGCCATGGCAGCTCTTCCGGCGGTGGCGGTGGCTCACCTGCCCTCGCTGGAATAGCTGGCCTACTCGCACCAGGCATCCTAATAACTTTCGGGCCATATCGACGGCGAACAGGCCACCAACACCAAAGGTGGCTGCTGCGGAGACAATATCATGGTAGACCTCGGCGTTCGCTTCGGTAAATTTAGAGAGCTCTTCGCTTTCAAAGAGGATCGGTTTAGCAAGGCTTTGCTGATATAGGCTGAGTATTTTCAGTGACCCTCACTAGCATTGATCACGACCGACATTCCTCGCCATGCGTTGATTTTTGGGTGGTGCGGAGTGGTAATGGCTGGGAGAGTTTGCGGCATATGGTACAGAGGCTCCCTTTTACCCACGAAGGCACAGATGGCGATATCCGGCGGCTACGGGTGCTCCTGGGTGAGGTGTTTTCTGTATGCGGGCTGCGGTTTTCCGGAAGGCTCGCTGTGCTGAATCTCGCCTGTGGGCGGGCGGATGAGACGGGAGCCTTAGCGGCGGCGGTGGCACCAGCAACGATCGGCTTTTACCTCGGCATGGATCTGCGTGCAGATGCCATCGCGGAGACGCGAAGACGCTGGGAACTGCCCGGCGGGGAAATCGATTTTCGGGAGGGTAACGCTGCGATGATTGGCAGGATGGAGGAATTACCGGAATTTGATATGGTTTTCATACGCCACCAAAATTATTGGCATGAGCCGATGATGTGGGAGGGAATTATGGAGGAATCCTTAGCGGCGCTTAAGGAAGGCGGGTATCTCGTATGCACTTCATACTTCGATCTCGAGCACGAGCTACTTGTGGCGAGCATGAGGGCGCGCGGGGCAAACATACTGGCGAACGTCCGCCATATACTTTCACGCGAGTTGCCGGATACAGCAGGGAAAAGCGTGGATCGATGGGTCGCGGTATTCGGGAAAAACCGAGTTCTTCCTGCCCGCCTGCAGGCCTGAGCGGAGCCCAAACAGGCGAATCCTGGCACTTTCTAAAGCACGGAGACAAAAGGTTATACCTACTATCCAATGAAGGGGTAGTAGGCCTAACTGCACGAGGACTTGAAACGCTGCAGGCACCGTATACATTCCACATGCACCGTCTCGGAGCTCATTCGCCCCCAGATCGGCGACGAGCCCATACACCCGCCAAAGTGATCACGGGCATACTGGCGTGAAAAATTCGCGTTCATTCAGATACAATCGCGGTCTAGTCTTTCCCGTGACCGATCCCGTTCGTGCCGACAAAGCCCATTGCTGGCATCCCTTCACCCCCCAGGAGGCATGGTGCGATCCTGCGCATGAGCCACTGATGATCGTCCGCGCTGAAGGTGTGTGGTTATGGGATTCGGAAGGTCGTAAATACCTCGATGGCAATTCCTCGATCTGGACAAACATCCACGGTCACTGCCGCCCGGAAATCGCGGAGGCCATCGCAAAGCAGTCAACCACCCTCGACCACTCCTCCTACCTCGGCCTCAGCCATCCGCTTGCCTCGGAACTGGCCGAAAAACTCGTTTCCTTTTTCCCGCCGAATACACTGGAACGCGTTTTTTTCTCAGACAATGGCTCCACCTCCATCGAGGTGGCGCTCAAAATGTCACTGCAATCGCGTATGCAGACGGGGCAGCAAAAGCGCTCCCGCTTCCTCGCCTTCAACAACGCCTACCACGGCGACACACTTGGCGCTGCCTCGCTCGGCGGAGTGAAACGCTTTTTCTCACGCTTCCGGAACCTCGGTTTCGAGACAGAGTTACTCTCCTCGATGGCATCGCTATCAAATGTCAATCCAACTACTGTAACCGCAGTAGTCATCGAGCCGCTGATCCAAGGTGTGAATGAAATGCGCCCTTGGCCGGAGGGCATGCTGCGGGAATTGCGCGAATGGACATCGAATCACGGCATCCACCTGATCCTCGACGAGGTGATGACTGGTTTCGGCCGCACTGGTACAATGTTCGCATGTCAGCGGGAAAATGTGATCCCGGATTTTCTCTGCCTTGCGAAAGGACTCACCGGCGGCACTATTCCCCTCGCTGCAACGCTCACCACCCACTCCATTTATGAAACCTTCCTCGGCGGTGCGGAAAACGCTTTCTACTACGGTCATAGTTACACCGCTAACCCCATTGGCTGCGCTGCCGCGCTCGCTTCATTCAAGATATTCGAAACAGACAAGGTTCTCGAAAGTATGCCGGCAAAGATCGCCTATTTAGCCGCGTCCTTAGAAAAACTTCGCTCGAAAAGAGACGACATTATCGATATACGCCAATGCGGTCTTATAGCAGGTGTCGAATTCAAAAAAAACCTCGGCGGGGAAATTACCCTCGCCGCTCGAAATCAAGGCCTCCTCAGCCGGAACATACTCGACACCGTGGTGTTGATGCCGCCGCTGTGTGTTTCGCCTGAGGAAATCGACTTCATGGTGGCCGCGCTGGCCGAAGCATGAGAGAGCTGTAAAGTAAGAACGGCGAACAGCCACCGCCTGTCCACTGAACCCCAACACAGAACAAGAGCTTTCTCCCATTTTCTTTTTCCCCGAAACATACTGATCACCTTAGGCGGAGGCGGGCAAAAGAAGCTGTTTGCCTCCCTTTCCAGCTCATATGATTTCGCCCGTGATATCGCAAATCATCCAAAGCTTTAGCGACTCAAGACATGCGTTGATCTTATTGTTCAAGCTGAGGCTGTGGAAATACTTCGCCATCCCTATCCTAATCGCGCTCCTAACGGCCGCGGCAATCGTCGCGCTGGCGTGGGGCTTGTCGGGAAAGGTCGGAGACCTGATTGCACAAGCGTGGATATGGGAATGGGGCACATCGACTATACGCTCTCTCGCCCAACTCATCGGCGGCTTAATTGTATTTACCATCGGCCTGCTGATTTATAAACACATCGTGCTGGCGCTTTCCGCCCCTTTCATGAGCCCCGTTTCAGAAAGGATCGAAGCTCACCTCTATCCGGGCGTCCACCAATACCGCAACACTACCAATGTATCCCAACTCATGCGGGGTTTGAAAATCAACCTGCGCAACCTTTACTGGGAAATCGGGATGAGCATCCCTATTTTGCTGATCGGATTGATCCCAGTTGTTGGGTTTTTCTCCGCCGCGATTATCTTTTTTATCCAAGCCTACTACGCAGGCTTCGGCAGCATCGACTGTACGCTCGAGCGCCACTTCGGATTCCGCGAAAGCGTGAGGTTCGTAAAAAGCAACCGGGGTGCCGCCATCGGCAATGGCATCATTTTCACCCTGCTACTGTTCATTCCTTTCATCGGTACCTTTCTCGTGCTGCCCATCGCGGTGACTGCAGGAGCGGTGACAACGCTCAGGCTGATCAATGGCGGCGACGCAAAAACTTTGGCATAGTGAGAGTCTCCCATACACTTATCGGCTCGTTCGTCCTACGGAGGGTGTTTGGGGATAAGAATTTTATTTAGGAAGGCTTAACTATTATCTAGCCAAGGCGGTCGATGTTTTGGTAGTTGCTCATTCATGTTAGAAGAATGGATTGCCGCAAGACGTGATCGGTTCTCCGGAGCCGACTTCAATTTCCTCAACGAAGTGCTGGCAGGAGGGCAGAAGCGAATCTGCATGGCCAAGCTCTGGAAAGACCCGGATGCACTCCGCGAAATGCTGGATATCAAGGAGGTACTACGCGGCCTGCTCGACTCGCCTTCCGCGCTGCATGTCTCGGCGGATTTCTATTTCTACGTGCTTGTGCGGCACGCGTTCATGCAGGCGGATATCCGTAACCCAGATATTGCGGAATATGTCGCGGGCGTGCTCGCGAAACGAATCGCGGTGCATGCGGACGATCCCTTGCAAGACATCGCGCGAGGCTACACCCACGCTTCGAATTTCTTAGCGGTAATATCCACGGCGCAGGGAAAAATGAAATTCCATCTACAGGTGGCGGCAGGAAACCAGTTCATGGTGCTCACGGGCTTATTCCCCAGCTTTATCAGCAAGCGTAACGAGCGCTGCGGAGCGCCTGATCTGGAGTTCTATGAATCCTTTGCGCGCCGTGCGTTCAAAGGCGCGGCGGACAGCCCATACGCCTGCAGTAAGATTCCGCGGCGGCTTTTCGGTGAGTTGGCGGAAAGTTTTTCCCTGGCGCGGCAATCGCTCAACCGCGTGGCGGAGGAATTCGTTTTCCTCGGCGATTAATTATGGCTTTTCCCAAACGACATCGTTGTAGCGCCATCCATCGCCGCCTTTTTTCCAGACAATGGTGACATCATAGGTGCCATCGGCGGCGCGGACGTAACCGAGATCCAAGTATCCTTTGACAAGGCAAGACACTGTGGCGGTATCGCCGTTGAGAACTACATCGCGGAAGGCGATGACATCGAATTGGGATTCCTTCGCGTTTTCGCAGATCCAAGAAAAGGCGGATTCGACCTCCTCCTTATCGAACGTGCCGTTCGCGTCTTCAATCTCAGGGATGACCAGCTCCACATCGGGGGCGAGCATTCCGTTCATCGAGAAAACCTTCGCCTGTCGCAGCGGACCGACAGAGCCTTCACTGAGGGAGAGGACTTCCATTAGACGTTTGGTTTTGCGCATAATGACGTTCTCGGGCGAGGACCACCACATGCCCATCGGAATGAGGATGACGGCGGCGATGAGGGCAACCCAAAGTTTTTTCACGGGTATTTGGCGGGGTCGTAGAAGATGCGCACGTCGGCCTCCTTGGTTCCGAGAAGTTGTTGGGCGCGGCGGAGGGCGTCGCGGGTAGAGATATTCGGATTCGATGGCATAGTAAGGAAAATGTTGCTTTCGCCTTGGCTGCGGTCAGCTCCTTGCTGGAGGGTTTCGAGGATACCAGAACGTTTCAAGACTTTGTAGACGTCCTTGGTCGCACCGGAGATAAGAAGGTGGAGATTGTTGCTGCGCATGAAGGCGGCGAGATCCTCCAGAGCCATTACGCTGGTGGCGTCAAGATGACGAGCGTTCTTGAGGCGCAGGATGATGACCTTGATCGCGGAATTAGCGACGATGCGCTCAACCTGAGTGCGGAACAGTTCGGAGGCTCCGAAGAAAAGGTCGCCCTCGACGTGGACGATGGATATCGCGGGTATGGAACGGTTGATTTTGCCTTCTTTTTCGCGGAGTTCGCCGGTCTCGTTGAACTCGTATTCGGTGAGGCGGGGTTTGCTTGCTTTCCTTAGGAAAAGGGTGATGGAGATAGCGACGCCGATGAAGATCGCTACGTGCAACGGCGCGAGTAGTGTGGCGATAAAAGTGAGTACGATCACCAGTGCATCATCTCCCGTAGAGCGCAAGCAGATGCGGATCTGGCGGACGTTGAACAGCGAAAGCGAGATTGCGATGACCAGTACGGCGAGCGCGGCCTTGGGGATGTAGTCGATCAGGTTGAGCCCCGTTTCCCCGGACCATGCGATGAGTATGACTAGGATCAGCGTGAAAATGCCCGTGAAAACGGACGCCGCCTTTGTAGCGGCGCCGGAGTGGAAATTCAGCGAGGAGCGGGTGAGCGATCCGGAGGCCGGCATCCCGCCCGCGAGCACGGAGCCAAGGTTCGCATAACCGATGGACAGCATGTCCTGGTTTGAATCGATGCGTTCGCCGGTCTGCGAAGCGATGGATTTTGCCATCAGATTATTTTCAAGAGAGGCGAGGAAGGCGATAGCCAGTGCGAGGCCAAGCAGCGCAGAGATATCGTTGAAAATACCATCACGGACGAGTGAGGGCATGGCTGGTATCAGCTCCGCAAAGCCGAAGGTGCTGAAGGTGGCCTGTCCCGCGAAGGGTCCGATATTGAAATGAATCAGCGGGCCGAAGATGCTAGAGCCAATTACGAGTGCGATGGAGAACGCGGGCCATGATTTTTTCCATTTACGGAATGCGTAGTAGATTAGGATCGTGACAGCACCGATAGCTAAGGGCACCCAGTTTGTATACCTAAGCGAGGTAGCAAGTTCTGAAATGAGACCGAAAAATATCGCCGTTTTTTCGATATTCACATGCTTTTCGAGTCCTAGAAGGGGTTTGAGCTGGTTGCCAATGATGAGCACAGCTGCGCCCGCCATGTAGCCTACGAGCACGCTGCGCGAGACGTATTGCAGCAAGTCCGCGACTTTAAGCAGCGCGCCGATCACCGAGCAAATCGCGATGAGTAATACCAGCAGAGGCAGCAGCTCGGGGAGGCGGGATTGCATCGCGGGGTTCACAGAAAAAAAGCTGAACAGCATGAAGGCCGTCGCGTTGGTGGGACCGATGACGTTGTAGCGTGAGCTGGCGAAGAACGGCGCAACTATCGCGGCGGTGGCGGCACTGGCCACGCCGTAGATCACATCGAGTCCGGCGATTGTAGCGTAGGCAATTGCCTGTGGCAGCGCAAGCAACGTCACATTTCCTGCGGCGCGGATGTCAGCACCCAATTTTGTGCTGGAGTAACCTGAGACCGATCCGATTTGGGGTAGGAAATGGATTTGCTCCAACACGAAATACCCCCGGATCTGGCGGGAGGCTTTCTTGATGAATTGCCAAGAGATCATGCGATTCCGAGCAGGTTAACCGAAGCGTGCCCTCCTGAAAAGATGCAAGCCGAGCAGGCCACATAAAACATTGGGTGCCCATAGTCCGATGGTGGCAGCGATGTTACTCTCGAAGCCTTCAGCTAATATCGTGCAGACAAAATACATCATGCCAATCAGAAGGCTTAGGACGAGTCCGCCGGAAGTGTCCTTGCGCCGTGACTTCATACCGAGGGGGACGGCCACGCAAGCGAAGGCGAGGCATGCCATGGAAAAAGTGTAACGTTTCGTGATCTCCGCACCGAACTCGATGCGTTTTTCAGGATCGAGATCTGGTGTCTCGGTGAGGTATTGGCGGATTTGTGGATTTGTCATGGCCGAGGGGCGCGGCTTGCGTTTCATGTCGGCACTGAAATCGAAGAGCCATGGTTCCGCTTCTTGAGCGAAGGCGAATTCCGACATGCCGTTTTCTTGTTTTGTCTCGATTAATGTATCGATTAGCCTGAGCCGCAATTGTTGTTTTACATCATCCACGACAAGTGAAACCTGACTGGAATGGACGTATGCTTCGGCACGAACAGGCTCACCGTTATCCCCGTCGGAAACCTGATACAGGTGAAAGCCTTGGAGAGAATCGCCCACGCGCTTCTCCACAAAGACCTTCTGGTTCTTAAAGTGGGACTGCACCAGCCCGGGATTTAGGAGCGAGCGGGGATCGCGTTTCACATGCTCGTAAATCATTTCTGTTATTGAGGCCTTGGCGAGCGGGACGACGTTTACATTTATCCACATGCATGACGCGGAGAGCAATGCGGCGATAACGAAAACGGGCACAGCGAGACGCGTAAGGCTAATGCCCGCGACACGGAAGGCCGTGATCTCGTTATCCCCCGAGAGCCTGCCGAAAACGAGCACCACGGCGGAAAGGAAGCCCCATGGAATGGTGAACATCAGGGAATATGGCACCACGTTGAGGATGAAGCGGAACACCAGCGAGGGGGGTGCATTCTGCTCCACAAGCAGCGGCCGCGCCTGCTTGAAAAGGTTCCCCATCACTAGCACCAGGCTAAGCACCACGATCGCGTAAAGCGTCCCTAAAAGGACCTGTCTTGCGATATAGCGGTCGAAAAGGCGCATGTCAAAGACTCTAGGTCATGGCGGCAAGTTGCAAGCCTGCTATCATTTTCGCATTGTTGTTAATTGAAATTTGAAATTTGAAATTTCCCCGTAACCTCCCGCCATGCGTGCCGTGCTCATCATTGAAACCTCCACCGAGGCCGCCTCCATCGCCCTTGCAGTGGATGGCGAGATCGTCGCGGAAAGGGGTTTTGTCAGCGACAGGCGCCACAACGCGCTGCTTTTCGAGCCGCTCGCGGAGATCATGGAAATACACGGCGGGAAATCCTTCGATGCGGTCCTCGTCGGTAGTGGGCCGGGGAGTTACAGCGGCACACGGGTGGGCATCGCCGTCGCGCAGGGAGCGGCGCTTGTTGCTGGTTGTGATGCGGTGGCCGTGCCGTCGATTCTCGCCGTACCCGAAGTCCTTGCTGAAGGACAATGCCTCGCGGTGGGGGACGCTCGCCGGGGTTCATTCTGGTTCGCGAAAATTGGCGAGGGGCGGCTGTTAGATGGCCCGATTTTGACGGATGCCATCGGGCTGGATTCAGCGGTTGGTCAAGCGCGTGAGGCTGGGGTTTCCGTTTTCTCGATGGATCGCTTTCGCGACCGGGAAATCCCTTTCGCGCTGCCCACGGCAATCGGGCTGTGGCAGGCATGGCAAAACGCCACTCCGCAAGACCGTGCGATTTGGCGCGGGCGCATCCCGCAGCCGATCTACCTAGCCCTGCCGCACATCACCGCTTCTAAAAAAGCTACTTACGGCTCATGAGTTTCAGAACACTCCTAGATCAGATGGACGCAGGGGTGTTTGCCGTTTTCACAGAACAATTCACCAATCGACTCCAAGGCCTTCGCGTTGGGCGAGTTCGAGGAGTTCGGGTTTCATCGGCCACTCGTCGCAGCGTTCGCTGGTGGCGTGGCGTTGGCTGGCTCCCTTGAGGGTCATGCAGCCGGTGTTGTCACCGATCTGGCGCACGGCATCGACTTCCTCGGGGGTGAGGCGGACGTCGGGCATTTTTCCGAACTCGCGGATCTTGTCCTCGATGAGGCGGGCGCTCGCGCCAGCTTCCTGGATGAAGGTGGGGACAACGCACTCTACGGGCGCTTGGCTGAGATTCCAGATGCAGGCGAATTCGATCAGGCTGAGGTTGTATTTCTCGGCGATGGGGCGCATGCGGTTCGCCTTTTCCATGCCGTGGCCAACCCAGCCATCCGGGCGGTAGGTGCGGTGATCACCGGGTTTGAAAACGTGGTCGGGCGAGAGGTCGTCGTGAAAGACGCCGCCGTAATCGACGACGCGGGTGAGCACTTTGATGCCATGCTTTTCACAGGCGGGGAGGAGTAGATTCGAGGGCCATGGTTCGAGCGGGTTGAGGATGAGCATGGTCCAGTCGATGATACCTCCGAATTTCTCGAAGAAGGCGAGGAGATCGAGTGTGAAGCCGTTAGCGGGGCCGGGGGCCATTCCGAGTTCGCGAGTAAGGCCGGTTTCCTTGGCGCGTGCCATGGCATTCCAAACGGCTTCTGAGGTGTAGCCGTGCTCGTCGGGGTTGTGGAGCATCAGCAGATCGAAGTGGTCGGTGCCGCAGCGCTCGAGCGAGAGCTTGGTGGCGCGTTGCACGAACTCGTCGTATCCGTCGGGGCCGCGCAGCTCGGGATCGGTGAAGCGCGGGTAGCCTTGGGAGCCCTTGCGCTCACCATCGTAAAAATCGTGGCCGATCATGCCGACGAGGGCGTAGGTGGAGCGGTCGATGCCGGCGAGGGCTTGGCCTAGGAGCGTATCTGCTTTGCCGTTTCCGTAAACATCGGAGGTGACGAAGGTGCGGATGCCCGCGTCATAAGCAGTCTTAATGCAGCCGAGGAAGCGATCCTCAGGAAGTGTCTCGCCGAAGTGCATGAAGCGACCTCCGCTCCAAGTTCCGTATGCCGTTTGGGTGATTTCCATGATGTTGATTGGGATGTCTCGCTGAGCAGCTTTCACCTAGTAGCACGGGTTCCGCAAGCGGGAATCGGCCTCTGATCAATCGTTACGCAGAAATCGGTAAGATCAGGGTATCGCTTCTGGAGAGCCGTGCCTGTGGCCGGCTGCCCCCGGCCTCGCACGCGCCAGGAAGCCGGCCACAGGCGCGGCTCTCCAGAACGCTCTCACATTGATTTCAGGAGGGTGAGCTGGTTGCGGGCGCGCATGAGGTTGTGGCCTTCGTAGTCGGAGCGGAAATAGACGCCGCCGAGCAGGTGGTCGGTGAGGAAACGGATAGCGAGTTCCAGTGCGATCACCTTGGGGGCGAACGGCAGCAAGGCTTTTTCCGCGGGCGTGAGGAAAGCAGAGGCGGTGGAGAGGTAGCCCTCGGTGAGCGCGGCGGCGAGCTCCGGATCCTGGCGGATTTTCTCTGGGTCAGTCTCGTTTTCATCGGCAGTGGATGCGGCGGAGCGAACGAGATCGCCGTAGTCGAAGAGCGCGAGGCCCGGCATGACCGTGTCGAGATCGATCACGATGGGCGGGAGGCTGGGATCGGTGGGGAAAAGAATGTTAGAGATTTTGCTGTCGTTGTGGGTGATCCGGAGCGGGAGTCCCGCGTCCACCAGTAGGTTTGTGAGGTGTTTCTGTGAGAGGATGAAATCGAAATCAGCGCGGGCGTTAGCGAGGCGCCCAACGGGGTCTTTCTCGGCGGCAGCGAGAAGTTTCGCGAAGTAGGTGGGTGTGTGGTGGAAGTTGGGGATCGTCTCGTGGAGGGTGGCGGGATCGAGATCGGAGAGCTTTGCCTGAAAATTCCCGAAGGCGGCGGCGGCTCGGAACGCGAGGTCAGGCGAATCGATTTTTTCAAAGGTATCAGTGCCTTCATATAAAGGATAGCAGCGCCAGACGGTGCGATCCGGTAGCGTCAACCAACTGAGACCGCCATGCGCAGGGATAAGATGAAGCTGCTCTGTGCCCGGATCGCGCGCGCCAATATGGCCGGTGACATGGAAGATGTTCTCCATCACTTTCTCCGGCTCGTGGAAAACTTTGGAGTTGATTGACTGGAGAATGTAGCGCTTTTTCGTTGAACCACTGCTGCAGGTTATGGCATAAGTGGTGTTGATCAGGCCGGTGGTGATTTCCTCGAACGCGACCACGGGGCCGGGCAGGATAAAACGAGCGGCGATCTCTGAAATGGGCTGGGCGGGGCAGTTGCGAGCCATATGCGGTCTTCTCAAAAAATGTTGGGTTGTCGGGTGGTGAGGTCGAGAGTATGCACAATCTGCCGATGATTAGAATACATTTAACCCGCTGGAATATCATTCGTCTCTGCGTTTACGGGGCAGGGGATAGTGGGAACGATTACCCACGATGAAAGCGATCATCGAACACTTCAACGATGAGTAACGCGGCAGAACAACCGAAGCTCCTCGGCTTCGCCGGGCACCGCATGTTGCCGAATACGGAGGCTTTGCGCGAAACGATACGCCGTGAGCTTGTTGCAATGAAGGAGTTGTTAGGTAAACGCATGATCGTGATCTCTGGCCTGGCAGCCGGAGCGGATCTGATTTTTCTGAAAGCCTGCGTCGAGCTGCGCATTCCCGCCATCGTAATTCTGCCGTTTCCCGCAGAACGTTTTGCGGGGTGTTTTGAGGATGCGGAGGAATGGGCGATGGCGCAACAGCTCGTAGGGGTTGCACTTGCGCGATACATCGCGCCCGGCATGAGAGAAGCTCCGGAAGCTTATCAGGTCGTCTCGAGGCTTTTGCTGGAATGGGCGGACGCCTTCCTTTTTGCATGGAACGGCGAGACGCAAAAGGGCGTGGGCAGCACGGGAGAAGCCATGGTGGAAGCGCAGGATCTCGGCATCCCCTCGCGTGTCATAGATACCCGCAGCCTCGCCGCGAGATGGGAAACACCGCCCGATCCAGACCGCAGAGCAAGGCATGGTTTTCACTCAAGAGCTGACCTGTTGGATTTCCTAGATGCGCGTTTCTCCGCTTCGAAATGAGCGGATGATCCCTTTACTGTTCATATACCGGATAGTCAGGTGAGTTGGAAAATAAATCTGCTGGCTTGGGCTTTTGGCGCAGTGGGTGCTAGTTGCTATTGTTTTTCAACCCTGCGGTTCGATGTTCGAAGGCTACACGACAGATAAATTCTATGACGAGATGTTCTCCCCGGATGGGAGTGTGAGGAAGCATTGCGAAACACTGTATCAGATGTTCCAACAGCTTGGGATCAATGAATTTCTGTCCCGAAAAGCGCCGAGCGAACTCTATTTTATGCGCCAAGGGATCACTTTCAACGTGAATCACGACAACCGCGGTTCGCGAGCGATGCGGGCAATATTTGTTAGAAAGTAGATGGGTCTCCCTGCCGCCGGAAATCTCGAAGCAGGCTTTGAACTTAAAGATGGAGGAGAATGCGGCGTTTGAAAAAGCAACGGCGATCACGCGCTGGATTTATGCTGAGTTCACCTACGAGCCGGGAATGACCGATGTGAAGACGCACTTGGAGCAGGCCTTCTCGTTGCGCAAAGGAGTTTGCCAAGACTTCACGCACGTGATGATTAGTATGTGCCGCTTCATCGGCCTGCCCGCTCGTTACGCCTCCAGCTATATTCTATCCGGCGGCGGAGAATCGCTAGTCGGATCACAGGCTTCGCATGCGTGGTGCGAGATTTATTTGCCGGACTCGGGCTGGATCGGTTTTGATCCAACCAACGCCGTGCTTGCAGATCAACGTTATATAAAATTGCGGTGGGGCGCGATTACGGAGATGTCGCGCCGATCCTTGGCTCCTATGTGGGCGACGCGGTCTGCCGGATGGAATTAGAGGTATCTGTCGAGAGGCCTCATTCTTAGCGCGGCATTGATTTCGCTTGAAAAAAATTCTCTTGCAACGCATACCACTATACGTTTCCACAAGCTAGATTCCAACGGAGGGGTGGTAGAGTGGTCGATTGCGCCAGTCTTGAAAACTGGAGAGCCGAAAGGTTCCGTGGGTTCGAATCCCACCCCCTCCGCCATCGTCTAGCACGATCTCCGCAAATCATTATCAATCAAAGGATTGCGGGCCATCACCGGAAACCGCGACAGGTTCTCCACACAAAATTCCACATAAGTTGACTCGGAAACCCGAGTCGATGACTAGGAAACGCAAACGCCGCAGTAAATGTAAATAAATGGGGTCTAAATGGGGTCAGGTGTCGCATTTCAACATTTTAGTATGACTCTACCGGTAATGTTAAGATGCGACACCTGACCCCGAATACATGAATGTTAAGATGCGACACCTGACCCCGAATACCTGACCCCGAATACACGCTTGGGCAGCACGCTGCTGATTTATCCTGACTGCAAGAGTCGCTCTCACCCTGCAGCAAAAGGCGGACCCGAAAGCCCCCGCAGCGAAGTGGCCATGGATTGCAGTGCTTCGGGCTGGATCAACCATTCGAAGTGTTTGAGTAGAACTTGGTTCACGCACCAGCGGCGGTGTCAACGGCCGGGCAGTGGACTCGGAATGACGGCTTGCATCATGCCTTGGTTTGAGGTTGATTCACTTCATGCCTACCGCAGAAAAAGACACGTCCATCAAGAAGGCGGCAGCCCGTCTGGTGCGTCAATTGCCGGACACCGCCAGTTGGGATGACCTGATGTATGAAATCCTTGTTCTCCAGAAAATCGAAGCCGGTCTGGCCGATTTGCGGGACGGGCGCAAGTGTGACCACGCATCCATCCGCAGTGAGTTCGGCATGGTATGAGTATCACATGGTCTGCGCAAGCGCGACGCGATCTGCAGGTCATCCGAGACTTCATCGCCCATGACTCAGAACACTATGCGCGATTGCAGATCGAGCGCCTGCTTTCCCGCGTGGAACGTGCGGCCAGAATGCCCTCCAGAGGGCACCCCGTTCATGAATTCACCGAGTCCGGCCTGCGTGAGGTGCATGAAGGCTCTTACCGGATTATTTACGGTGTTCAGAGCGACGAGTTTCAAGTGGTAACCATCGTCCACATGAAACAGCGCATCACGCGCCGCCGCTTACGTTGATTGTTGCGGAACGTCCGGCAAAGCCCCCCCCCCGGCTTCCACAGCATCTCGACCGGCACGCCGTGTTTTGCCGCCGTCTCAAGAATGAGCTTGGCATCACTGGCGCGACGTTCGATTTCCTCACCGAAGTCAGCCCCGAGTTCCTGGAAGTGGTCGGATAGGGTTTTCAGGCCCATTTGCCTACGGCCAAGCCAGCTTGTGCCTGCGGCAGACGGATGATCGCCGTTAGCACGGCTTCCCGCGTTCCACATCAGCACGGTTCTGCTGGGCTTCGCGTCCGGCGTCCACGGTCACACGCTTGGGCGGCACGGAGGAAATCTTCCACCAGCCTTCGATGGGCGGCAGGAGTCCGCGTGAGATCGCATCGCCAATCACATAGGTCCAGACCGGTTTGATGAGTCGGCGTTCGAGGATCATCTAAATGGGGTCAGGTGTCGCATTTCAACATTTTAGTATGACTCTGGTAAATGGGGTCAGGTGTCGCATTTCAACATTTTAGTATGACTCTACCGGTAATGTTAAGATGCGACACCTGACCCCGAATATGGGCGGCACGGAGGAAATCTTCCACCAGCCTTCGATGGGCGGCAGGAGTCCGCGTGAGATCGCATCGCCAATCACATAGGTCCACACCGGTTTGATGAGTCGGCGTTCGAGGATCATCTAAATGGTAAATGGGGTCAGGTGTCGCATTTCAACATTTTAGTATGACTCTACCGGTAATGTTAAGATGCGACACCTGACCCCGAATACTGTACCAACCCCCATTTCCCCGCCCTCCGGTCCGCTCCAATGGCTCTTTCAGGGGCCTCCCGCACAAAGCAAATTCCTAGCAAACAAATTTTTTGTGCCGCGAGTTTCTTACGCAGCCGCAATCGCCCGGCGTCGGAAAAAGACGCCACCGATCATAGCTACTCCAAGAATCGCAAAGGAAGAAGCCTCTGGAACCAGTGTTCCTGTGCTGTCGGCCTTATATATCCCAGCTCCCGTGTTGTAATCGTTGACCCACAAACCGTAGTCCTTGGCCTTGACGCCCGAACCAAACAAGGAAATAGAATAAGGGCTTTCACTCTTATTGAAAAGTAATCCGCCATAGCTGAGGTAAGATGGGTCGGGGGCGCCGTAACCATGGACACCTGCCCCGGCATTTTGATTCGGGTAGAAAAGATTGTCGAAATAAACATACTCTTTTCCTGGCGCCATAAAGTAATCGGTACTAGCAGGCCCACCCGCGACGAGAGTATAAGTCCCGAGATAGGCATCGGAATTCATCGAGCTATTCAGCGTCAAAGTGCCAGATATCACGAGCTCACTGCCATCTGTGTATCCAGAAATGCCCGTGGTCAGGTAGACCATGGCAACATCGCCATAAGTGTCCGAATATTGCAAAATGTAAGACGCCGCCTTGGCTGTATTTGACAAGCTGAGGGCGCCCGAGGCGATGACGAGGGAAAGAAGTGCTTTTTTCACGGACTTGATTGTTTCGTTGGCGCCGTTTTAGCCCCCCCCCGTACTGCAAACAAAAAATGCCGTAGCGAAGATAAAGGGACAGCCCGAGATCACCCGAGCTCATCGCCGAGATGGGCCTCGCGCTCGACCAAGAACTCACCGCCGCGGAAATCCACGCCACCATCCACGCCACCATCCACGCCACCATCCACGCCCACCAACCCCCATTTCCCCGCCCTCCGGTCCGTCCAATGGCTGTTTCAACGGCCATCGCCCCAAAAGCAAATTCCTAGCAGCCCAGATCGGCCACAACGTGATCATCGGTAAACATTGCCTCATCATCGCCCAGACCGGCATCGCTGGCAGTGCTAGGCTTGAGGATTATGTCACCGTCGCCGCCCAGGCGGGAGTTGCGGGGCATGTGACGATCGGCTCCAAGGCCATCCTTGCCGGGCGCACCGGCGAACTACCAGTCTCGAAGGCAGTATCACCTACGCTGGCATGCCAGCACTCCCCATGACCGAGGACAACAAACTCAAGGCTCACGTTCGCCGCCTGCCAAAACTCCTCGCTTGATTGAAAGCCCTCGAAGCACTTACAAACAAAACAACTAATCCCTAATCATCATGTTTGACTTCTCCTGGTTCTCCCAGCCCGATGCCTGGGCCGCACTCTTTACACTCACGCTTCTTGAGATTGTCCTCGGCATCGACAACATCGTTTTCATCTCGATCCTGGTGGATCGACTCCCTCCCGAGCAGAGAAAACGGGGTCGGTTTATCGGCCTTGCCCTAGCCATGGTCATGCGCCTCTGCCTGCTGGCCACCATCTCATGGATGATGGGGCTCACCTCTGATATCTTCTCCATACCTATCCATCCCCTGCTTTGGAAAATGATCCCCTACGCAGCAGAACATGCCGGGCAGCTCGGAATCACCGGTAAGGGGCTAATCCTTCTGGCTGGCGGATTTTTCCTCATCTGGAAAGCCACTAAGGAAATCCACCACAAGCTAGAGGGCCAGGAAGAATCGAGCCACAGCGTCAAAGCCGTAACCTTCGGTGCCATCATGGCTCAGATTGCCATCATCGATATCGTGTTTTCATTGGACTCGGTCATCACTGCCGCAGGCATGGCGGATCATCTTTCCGTGATGATGTTAGCCGTGGTAATCTCCATCGGCGTGATGATGGTATCGGCCGGCGCGATAGGAGAATTCGTATCGAAGCACCCTTCCATAAAGATGCTCGCCCTCTCCTTCCTAATCCTCATCGGCACCGCACTCATCGCGGAAGGCTTCCATTTCGAAATCCCAAAAGGTTACATCTACTTTGCCATGGCTTTCTCCCTCGCTGTCGAGATGCTCAACCTCAGGATCCGCAGCAAGGGCGGCGCGATGCCCAAACCGCACTAGGCTGTCGCCAACCCCCATTTCCCCGCCCTCCGGTCCGTCCAATGGCTGTTTCAAAAACCTCCCGCAGAAAGCAAATTCCTAGCAGCTGAGTTTTCTTATGGATGAATCTCGTATCACTCGTGAACCCCCGCCAGTGCGGTGGCAGACCCTGCATCCGAGGAATGAGGATTCGCGTTATCGATATTCTGGACCTTCTCGCCAACGGTCTCTCCACGCCCGAAATCCTCCAAGAGCTAACCGATCTCGAAGAAGAAGACATCCGCTCCGCCATCCAATACGCCCGCAGACGCGTGGATCTGAGCGTAGATCGTAGATCGGGGATCGGAGATGAAGAAGCCGCTTCTTGGTAGCGCGGTTTTGACACAAACCGCACGCGAATGTGAAGCGAATGAATCGCCCAAGAAAAGCCCCTCTGTCCCCTCTTGGGATCACCCATTCGCTTGCCATTCTCTGCGGTCTGAACCAGACCGCGCTACCCGTCCGAAGCACTTCATCTTCCTCTTCCGACCTTTGACTTTTAGACCTTAAGACTTTCAGACTCTTCTTCCACACCTCACGCCGCTGGCGGACCAATGGCTGTTTCAAAAACCTCCCGCAGAAAGCAAATTCCTAGCAGCCAGCCCGCAAAAAGAAATCTTGGCAAAGCGGTTCGGAGATCTACGCTCATGCTAAATGAAAACCGTCGTGAAATCTCCGGAGTCCGCCGTTTACCGGCCAACTCCGGAGGTTTCCTCACCGAAACACCGCCCACCGACAGACCGAAACACCTCTTTCGTCCCCCTTTTCCCCCGCAACCCCCATTTCCCCGCCCTCCGATCCGTCCAATGGCTCTTTCAACGGCCATCACCCCAAAAGCAAATTCCTAGCAGCCAGCCGATCAAAGCAGCCACCACGACCGAAGAAATTAGCGCCGCGCTTGAGGCCTCGATTCAGCAGACCGAGGCCGCAGTAAAAGCGTTCTTGCTGGTATGAGCAGCTTCACCACCCCGGCAGACTTGCGGATGCTCGAGAACTATTGTTTCGAGCTTCTCTCGCGGTTTGAGTACCACGTTGGTGAGTACCCAAGCCCGAATGTGATTGTGATCCCTGCCGGGACGGTGACTGACTTGGCCAGCGTGCCGCGTGTGCTGTGGGTCGTTTTTCCACCGCACGGACGCTATGCAAAAGCCGCGATCATCCACGACTATTTGTATGAGCACGGCATCGAAACAAAAGAGTACGCCGACAAGGTTTTCTTGGAGGCGATGGAGACATTGGGTGTGCCACGGATTCAGCGCACCTTGATGTATTGGGCTGTACGGCTGTTCGGTCGTGGCTCTTATCAATGAAAGGGAAACGACATGAAAACCATCATAACCATTGCGTGTGCCTTGTGCGCCAACCCCCATTTCCCCGCCCTCCGGTCCGTCCAATGGCTCTTTCAAAACCTCCCGCAGAAAAGCAAATTCCTAGCAGCAATAAATGCCTTAGCTAGAGGACACCTCGTGAGGTATTCTCGGATTAGGCTGCTATTATTGCACTTCCGAGATGAAACCGCCAACTTACAAGGCAACCCGATCAGTAAATTCGCACGGCGCGGTCGATAACCCGCAGGCAGCGCCTCCGCGCTACGTGTGACGGGGACGAAGCCCACACCCCGATGACCCATCCTTCCGAAAGTGCCGTTTCCTGCTCCCGCCGCGATGCCCTCGCCCGGCTAGCAGCCGGCGGGCTCGCAGCTTGCAGCAGGACCCTGCTCGCTACGCCGGCTGAGCAGCAGGAGGAACTTACCTTTTTCGTCATCGCAGACCCGCAAATTCACCTCGATAAATGGGGCACCGCGGGCACCGAAAAAATGATCGAGTTGATCAACGCGCTGCCAGGAAAAGACTTTCCGCTTGGTGGCAAGGTCGCGGAGCCGCTCGCTGTGATCGTCGCAGGGGATCTGGTCGACGAGGTCGACGACCCTCGCCACTGGGAGTGCTACAAGCGCTTCTTTGACCCAAACGGCGGCGCACTGCTGCGCTACCAAACCTTCGAACTGATCGGCAACCACGACCTCTCATCCGCCCTTCCCGCCGGCGCTCTGAGCACGGTCCAGCGCGAGTTTATTGAGCGCAACCGGCGCCGCAGCGGTCATGAATTCCATTTCGATGACATTGGCTATCACTACTCCTGGAACTGGGGCCCGCTTCACCTGGTCAACCTCAACCTCTTTCCTGGTAACCACCACCGCCCAGTATACGATCGCGAGTCCCCGTGGAACGACCCGCGCGGCAGCTTGGATTTCCTGCGCGATGACTTGAAGACCCGCGTCGGCGACAGCGGCCGCCCGGTGGTGCTGGTCTGGCACTACGGCCTGCGAGGCTGGGGGCTGGAGAAGTGGTGGACTCCGGAAGACCTCGCGAACCTCAAGGAAGCCATCGCACCGTATAACGTAGTGCTTATCCTCCACGGCCACGAACACGCTTATGCTCGTTATGAATGGGAAGGCTATCCAGTCTTTATGTGCCCCTCGCCGCAGAAGGACCGCGACCCCAAGAAACCCGAAATCGCGAGCACGCCCAAGGGCTTCCTGGTGGTGCGGTTGAAAGGCAAGGATCTACAAGTCGCGCACCACCACGACCGCGGCTGGGGCGAGACTTGGACACGCGGCATTTCGCTCGGCAAGTGAGAGCTCACCTCAGGGCTTTGAGCTCGCGAGATAAGCCACTAAAGCGGCAAAATACGCTGCGGACCTCACTCGGTCCAGATTCGCAGGCATCATTGCCCCGGGCAGTTCCTCGCGTTTCTGGATCTCCCCCTCCGGGATCTGCGAAATGCGCGCCGCTTCATCAACCCCCATTGCCCCTACCCAGAGCGGCTGTCCAGTGTACTATACGGCATCGGTGAAATACAAATTTGTAGCATTCATCGCGTTACTCCATAACCCACTTCGGCACTTCCCCATTACCAGTCTTTACCCCCGCGAGAAGCCAGCTCAGGTTAAATCTCCACATTTCCCCGCCAGCACCCTCGGAGAACAAGTAAATCCAGCCTTCACTCTTGGTGCCCGGGCGTCCCACGTCGAGGGATGAGTAGGCAAAGGCACCTTCGGTGACGAGGCGCTTTAGCGGCCAAGTCTTGCCGCCGTCGAAACTGGCCCAGACCGTACCGTTGCGGCGGCCAGCGGGGCTCTCGACGTTGCTGAAGATGAGGATGTCCTTGCCTGCAACTGGTAACCGCCCGAGGCCACCCATCAATCCATAACCGGTATCGCGCGGGCCATCCGGCAGATCCTTGCACATGACCAAATCTTTCCATGTGGCTCCGCCGTCATCACTGATGGCGGTCCAACGCGTGGAGTTGTCCGTTCCCTCGGGCACCCAGTGCCGGCGCGAATTGTAATAGATCCTTCCGTCGGACAGCTCAGCAATCGTGGCTTCGCCGGTGCCATTAGCGGGAAAGGGTTCGCTGGTGAGCCAAGTCTTTCCTCCGTCGTCGCTGTAGATGGCATTGGTGTAATGGTTGGGCCACTCGCTATGGTGATTTGCCTTGGCGTAAAAGCGGGAGGGGCGGATGATCCGGCCTTTGTGAGGGCCGCGCTTGAGGGTAATGCCGTGGTCGTTCATGTGCATCTCGGGCTTGTTGCCTTTGCTGTCCGGTTTGATAACCGCTTCCATGACCATCCAGGTCTTGCCGTGATCCTGGCTACGGTAAACAGTGTCGGTGCTCGGCGGGTGGCCCGCACTCCCAAATGCAAAGATGTCCCCGTTGGTGTCATTCACCGTCACGCCACCGCCCATGAACCCTGGTCCAATCATGATTTCGGGCCCCCACGTCGCACCGCCATCCTCGCTGCGCCGCACCTTCAAGCCGTTCCAGACTGCCAGCACCGTGCCATCCTTGGCGACAGCCACGCTGGGGAAACGGTCGCCGGGATAGACCTTCTGCTGCTCCATTTTAGGCTCACCTAGGAATGGTTTGAGCGTACCTTCTGCGGCAGCTACGTCAGCGAAGGCTCCACCACATGCGGCTAACATTGAGAGGGTCGTGATTGAGATGGTTTTGGTTTTCATGTGGTGGTGTTGATTCTTTGCAGTTCCTAAAATACGCTCTTGATTATAAATTGCCAATCTCCTTTCCCCTTCCCAGACCGGCGATGCGGAATATTTTCATACGAATATAAAAGTAAATTTCTAGCAATTATAAATTCAATGTGACACCACCGCCCATGAATACGAAAATCAACCTTTTTCGGCGCATACGTTCTTGCGTCCATCGCAACTATTGCGAGTGATGTCAAAGCAGCTCCGCAAACCGAAAATCAGTTTGTCAACCCAATCGCTGAGGGTGCTGATCCGTGGGTGATTCGGGATCCAAACGCCGACCGCTACCTCTGGTGTCTTTCTGAAGGTAAACGAGCCATTTCTATTCACACAAGCGATTCACTCACGTCGCTTGGTGAGAAGCACATCGTTTGGCAAGCGCCGGAGACCGGGCCCTATTCTCGCGAAGTCTGGGCCCCGGAACTGCACTGGATTCAAAATCGCTGGCACATCTATTTTGCCGCGTCTGATGGCCACACGTTCTACCTCTCGCAGGAAACAGTTGATCGAGCAGTTCGATTTTTCCGGGAAACTTTTCAATAAATAGCCACCCCCTCCGCCAACACCCCGTCAATTCACCGTGCTGCGGCTGCTGCACATTTTAAACCATCCAACGCGGCAGAAACGATGCCGCCCGCGTAGCCCGCGCCCTCGCCGCAGGGGAATAGGCCGGCGATCTCCGGGTGCTGCAAATTCAATTCATCGCGGGGAATACGGAGGGGCGAGGATGTCCTTGTCTCAAAACCCAACAACAATGCCTCACGCGAGGCATAGCCGCGTATCTGGCGATCAAAGAGCCGCAGGCCTTCGCGGATGCGTGAAGTCACGGGCTTTGGCAGGAGCTCGTGCAACGGTGCAGCATTCAGCCCGGGGAAGTACGATGTTTCTGGTAGATCGGCGGAGATTTTCCCGGAAAGATAATCCGCCGCACGCTGCGCGGGGGCGATCTGGCCAAGGGTTTTGTTGCCCCCGGCGGCTTTTGCGCTGCGCTCGATGGTTTCCTGAAACACAATGCCCGCCATGATGCCGTGCTGTGGGATCAGATGCGCGATGTCCTCCGGTTCGATAGTGGTGACGAGGCCGGAGTTCGCGAACGGCGAGTCACGTCGCGAGAGCGACATGCCGTTAACGACGACCTGTTCATTCGCCGTCGCCGCCGGCACGACCCAACCACCGGGACACATGCAGAAGGAATGCACACCGCGGTCGTCGATTTTTGTCGCAAGACGATACCGCGCGGCGGGCAGCAGATCGGGGCGCGGCTGGCCTGGGGCTATGTGGTACTGCTGGCGGTCGATGAAAGGCTGAGTGTGCTCGATACGAAAGCCAATCGCGAAGGGCTTGTGCTCCATCAGGATACCTTTTTCCGCAAGCAGCTCGTAAATATCCCGCGCGGAGTGGCCGGTGGCGAGGATGGTGGCATCGGCGAGAAACTCGCGGCCGTCCGTGGTGGTGACGCCATGGATACGGCCGTCCGTGATAAGCAGGTCATTCACTTTCGCGTGGAAATACACCTCGCCGCCGTTGCTGATGATGGAGGCGCGGATCGCTTTGACCACGTTCGGCAACAGGTTCGATCCGATGTGCGGATGGGCGTCGGTCAGGATTTTCTCCGGCGCGCCGTGAGCAACGAGCACTCGATAAACCTCTGCCACTGGCCCGCGTTTCGTGGCGCGGGTGTAAAGCTTTCCATCGGAAAACGTGCCCGCACCGCCCTCGCCGAAGCAGTAGTTCGACTCCTCGATTACACGCCCCTCACGGAGGATCGGCGCGAGATCGAAACGCCGCGCGGAGGCATCTTTCCCGCGCTCCAGCACAATCGGTTTTACGCCCTGCTCCAAACACCGCAACGCAGCGAATAAGCCCGCCGGCCCCGCGCCGATGATGAGGGCTTTCCGAGCATCCTTAGCCAGCGCCGGAGCCGACCAGACGGGCGCGGGCTCCTCCAGAAATTCCTCATCCACCGCCACCTCCACCCGGAGCTGCACCTTCACCTGCCGCTGCCGGGCATCAATGGAATGTTTCCGCAAACGCAAACCCCGCACCCGATCCGGCGACACCCCGAGCGTCCGCGCCGCCGCATTCCGCCGGGCTTCCAAGTCTTCGGAAACCTCCAGCGGCAGGACGATATCGACGGTGTGGAGCATCTTCGAATCAGTCTAGTTCAGACTTAGCGTCCCGACAAAGCGGGAAACTTCGTGAAATGCCAATTCACGTCTTCCCGAAAACCAATGCGTATTCCGGGTCATTGAGCAGGTTTGCCGCCAATTCGAGAGGCAGACCCGCCTTTTCCCAGAAGGTGCGCTGGCGCAGGATGCATGAAATGGGAGTGGTCTCGTCTTCGAAAAGTTCAGTAAAAACCTCGCGGACGTAGGGAACGATTTCCCGGGATTCCGCCGGTGCGTCCTCCGCCCTGCCACTTAGCTCAATTTTCACGGATGGCTGGAAATAGTCGTCGGGTGGCGTGAGCCCCGAGCCAGGATACTCCACCCGAACCACGAAGGGATCGCGGTCGGATGCAATGCTCTCCGTGATGACCCTTTCTCTACCTCGCTTCGAAATCGCCTCCAAAGATTCAACTAGGTGCGGAGCGATGACATCCCCGATCACCCGGCGGCACTGCTCGCGCAACCGCTTGTAACGCCGTTCCCGCTCGCTCGTGGTGATGCCAGCTTTGAGTGCCGCAGCAACAGCCGACCCCACCACCCCAAGTCGCGGCCCCGACCACAGCAACCCCGACCATCACCTTCACGGTGAAGCCCAAAAGCTGATTCCATCCCCTCGGGCTGATTTTCGCTGTATTCCCCGCTGACTTACATCTCCTCCCTCCACCCTCGCTCTCACAAGCGAGCCACTAACTCACCCAGCCCATTCCAAGGCAGCACCGCGGCTTTTTCCCGCTCCTGTCTTGCAGTTCCGCCATGGATCAGCCAAGGGATCAGCGATTGGCCGGTGAGTTTCGCCCGCCAGAAGTCGAGGCCATGGAAGAAATCCGATGCGATGGTCTCACCGGATTTGATTTCCACGGCATGGAAAGTGTTGGGCGCGGTTTCGATCAGAGCATCGACTTCGTGTCCCTCCTTGTCGCGGAGGAAATGGAGGGACGGCTTGCGGCCACGGTGGGTCTGGGCTTTCAACAATTCTGTCATCGCCCAGTTTTCAAATAGGAACCCCCGCTGCGGATGGGCGCGGATGTGGCTGATGTCGCGCACGCCGAGCAACCATGCCGCCAATCCGGGATCGCAGAAATAGAGCTTCGGAGTCTTGATGAGGCGCTTGCTAACGTTCGTGAACCAAGGGCGCACCAGAAATACCAGATGACTCGCCTGCAAAACCGATAGCCAAGACTCGGCGGTGATCCGCGTGATCCCTGTGTCCGCCGCCAATGAAGACACATTCAGCAACTGTCCGATCCGCCCGGCGCAGAGTTGGACGAAGCGCTGGAAGGTAGCGAGATCCTGGATATTGAGGATTCGCCGCACATCCCTTTCCAAGTAGGTGCTGATGTAATCCTGCAACCAGATCGTGGGATCCACCGGGCGGTCATACACCTGGGGAAACAAGCCCGAAAATAACAACTCGTCCACCGAGGTCGGGGCACGCCCCACCGCTTGCAATTCCGCGAGGGAAAAGGGAAGCAGCGTCAGCATCGCCGCACGCCCGGCCAGGCTCTGAGTGATCGATTCGATCAACTCGAACTGACTGGAACCCGTCAGAATAAACCGCCCCATCCGCCGGTCGGCATCGACCACTTCTTGCAGGTAGGAGAAGAGCTCCGGAGCACGTTGCACCTCGTCCAGTATCGCCCCGTCCGCCGCTTGACGGAGGAAACCGCGGGGGTCTTGCGTCGCAAAAGCCCGGGTATCCGGGTTCTCCAACGAAAAATACGGCAACTCCGGTGCCAACTGGCGCGACAGCGTGGTCTTCCCAGACTGACGAGGCCCGGTGATCGTCAGAATCGGAAATCCCTCCAGCCGTTCACGCGCTGCCGCAGCAGCCAAGCGCGGAATCAGCGGCTGATTCTTTCCGTTCATGGCCATTTGTATAATTCGGTGTTATTTTGGTCAATCAGAAAATATGGAGGTAGATTATTCAGCATAAACCACTGTATTTCAATAGGTTGCCTAGTTCGTATCACCACTGAGGTCTCCGGTGAAAGCATAAAAACTAACTTACGATGGGGGCATTCCCCATCGCCCCGTCCCAACGGATCACACCCGTCGGGAAGAATAAAAACTAGAATACACACGAACCATGCCCACGAAACACCCCTCACCCCTCCCCGAACAACCTGCCGGGATTCGCCAACTCGCGCAGCGGCACGGCTTCCACCTGCTCGGAAAGCGGATAACGCTTGCCGCCCGGATAAATCACCGCGATCCGCTTGAGCCCCAGATCATGCATGGCGCTTCGCATCGATGGCGTCAGCCGTGGCGCGTCCCCGCGCTTGCATTCGATCCCGTAAAGCATGTCGCCGCGACGCAGGATCAGGTCGATCTCCGCCCCTTGGTGGGTCGCCCAGAACCATGCATCGTCATGCGGCTCGGTCGCCAGCACCTGCTCGATCACAAATCCCTCCCACGACGCCCCCAGCCGCGGATGAGTCAGTAACGATCGCTCGTCATCGATCCCCAGAAGCCGGTGCAGCAGGCCGCTGTCGCGCAGATAGATTTTCGGAGCCTTCACCTGGCGCTTGGCGAGGTTCGCGTGCCAGGGCTGCAACTGCCGCACCATCAGCGCATCCGTCAGCAGATCCAGATAGCGGCGCACCGTGGACGGATTCACCC
>CAMAXN010000024.1 GCA_945862245.1 Prosthecobacter debontii | reverse complement strand
GTGGAGCTGCGGTTGAGCAGGCGCACCGTCACCGTCGAGCCGGTGCGGCCAAAGTCGATCCCCGAGCCATTGCTCAGGCTGATCTCCACAGGTGCGTAGAAATTTCCCACCACCTCGGAATCGAACCAATAGGCTTGGTTGCGGTCGAGCCTCTCGGCCGATGTGGAGAAGACCTGCAGCGGATTGCCGGGACCCAGATCACCGCCGACGTATTTGTAAATTTTCACATTCGAGGCGATGGCCGCCGGGAAAGTGGCGAAGTAGCTGCTCATCGTCGGGTAGAGGCTGCTGGTCAGCTTGCTGGGGAAGCCCATCAGGTTCGCGCCATTGCGCACCCACGCGGCGCTGGGTGGCAGGACGCGCTGCGGAATGGTCACGCTGTAGGTGTCTGCGGTGGTGCCGCTGCATTTCACCAGATAGGCGGTCTGCCCGATCAACTTGCTGAGCGAGTTCGCCGAACCACCGCGCACCCAAGTGCTCCACTCCGCCGTGCCGGCGGATGGGATGAGCGGCGAGGTGGTGAACTGGACTTGGGTGGGGTTTGTATTCCAACGCCAGACTTCCAGTAGCGCAGTCTGCGAGGCAAAGAGCGTTTCCAGCGATGCGTGACTCGCATCGCCGTGCAGGTAAATCGAGTTCCACCCGCCCTTGAGCGTGTAGGTCGTGCTTTGCCACTGCGCGTGGGCCGTGGCGGCAAAGAGAAGCGAGCCAAGTGCAATGAGACACAGCGCACGCAGACTGCGGGCCGGGGCTGCGGATGAATGAAATGGGGTCATGGAAAATGGGCTAGGTTCGAAAATGGATGGTCTCTGGTCTCTGCTACCTGACTGAAAGGCGGTAGAATTCTGAAGTGCCGGAACGCGGCGCGGTGAACGCGGAAACAACGCTGACGTCAGTGGCCTGATAGCCGGTAGAGCCGGTGCCGGGAGCACCCACCGCGAAGGGCACCCGCGTCCAGGTCTTCATGTCCAGCGAGCTCTCGATGGTGTAAACCTTGCCGGTGATGCCGTAGAACTCGAAGCGCACGCTCTGCGGCAGCTTTTCCTTGATCGTCAGGACGAAGGTCTCGGTGGCGTCGCCGGCGAAGGTGCCGGTGATGTATTCCAGCCCGTTGCTCTGGCCGTCCTTGTCGAAGTCGCCGTTCTTGTCGAGCAGGCTGAGGTCCCAGTGGCCATTCTCATCCGGGTAGAGCCCGGCTTGGTAGAGCTGCCAGGCCTCCCAGGTGTCCGGCAGGCCGTCCTTGTCCTTGTCCTCGCCGAGCGTGAGGTCGAGCTTCACCCGCTCACCGCCCTTCCCCGCCGTGAGGTTTCCCGAAACCTCGATCGGGTAGAACAAGGCGCCGTTCATCGACACCACCAGGCTGAACAAGCCCTGCGCGGCGATCGCCTTGTCGGTATAAAACGTGGTGCCACTGCGGTTTTGGTCGATGCGCACGTTGAGTTCGTAGCTCTGGTCGATCCGGCTGGAAGTAATCGGCGTGCGGCCGACCTCGACGCCGCCCTTGAGCAGGATCACCTGCGCGCCCTCGGCAGTGACCGTCTGGCCGACCTGATCGCGAACCATGCCGTAGAGCGTGTAGTAAGGGGCCGGCGGGAAGGCGCCGGCCATGCCGGCGACAAGCAGGAAACCGAGCAGGGCCAGCCAATGACGGCATCCGCGCAGCGACAGGGAAGGATTGGCGACGCGAAAAAACATATTGTCAAAAAACCCAATTGCCGCTCTCGTGGCAAGTGCATTTTGACGAATCGGCCAATGCTAGGAATTTGCTTTTTCACCTAGGGCGCAGAATACACTGGGGAGCCGGTCTGGGAAGGGAAAATTTTCCTCAGCGTAAAGGAGCTCGCACTGATACCCCGCCGACTGTTAGAGCGGCATCTTCCTCCACGCCCCGTTTTAAAAACCCCAATCCAAGCAGGCCGCAAACGCTTGTCATATCGCCACAGACCTTGCCATCTAGGTCGGTGATCACGCCTGTCATACCTTCAGTTTCAAAAATGAATTTCGTTAGTAGCCGGTTCACCTTGCCTGCGCTCTTTATACGAGAAATCACTTCTTGGCCGATGTAGCAGCCCTTGTGGTAAGAGATATCCGTGGCGTCGAGCCCAGCTTCGGGCGGCAGCATGCCTTCTTTGAGTTCCGCGCCCCATTTCGGGATTCCTTTTTCGATGCGCTCCGCCTCGTTCATGTCCGGGATGGCAAAATCCTCAATGCGTAACATGTCGCTCACATCGCGCACCTCCACGTCATCGGCGATGAGGTAACGTGTAAGCCGCGCTTTTAGATCCTCAGTCATTTCCTCGCGGCAGATCACCAATACACCTCCGCAACCTTCTGCAATCCACACGCGAAACTGGAGCCGTCCCTTGGCATCCGTCACGCAGCTCGGCAGGAAAAGACCGGTGCCAATGACTTTCCGTACATCCTGAGTGACTTGGCCGTTGAGGAAACGCACCGCATCCGGGCCGCTGAATTCCAGTGCGCCGGGTTTCTCTCCAAGGTCAGCTTTCATAAGCCTTCATAAGCCTTCGCGAGCGCTGAGTAATCCAGTTCGCCAGAACCCTCTGCACACATCTCGCCCATCCGTGCGGAAACCGCCGTGATCGCAGGCAGATGCACACCCGCCGTCTCTGCAAGAGTGAGGGCATAGCGGCTGTCCTTCCACATATTTGCCATGGTGAAATGCGGCTCGAAATCGCCCTTGAGGATGCCTGGATATTTCATCGCCATCAGCGGAGAGCCACTGGCATTACGGATTGCCGCCTCGGTGAAAATTTCCGGAGAAACTCCGTGCCGCGCCGCGATGGCGAGTGCTTCGGACATCGCCTGCATGGTGCAGGCGGAAATCAGGTTTGTGGCCAGTTTTATAACCGTAGCCGCGCCGATTTTGCCGCAGTGGATGCGACCCTTAGATGTCACTGCGAGGAAATTTGAGAGACTTTCAACAAGCTCCGCGTCTCCGGCGGTGTAGTACAGCAATTGCCCAGTAGCTGATGCGTTCTTGCTACCGGTGAATGGAGCATCGATGAAATCGCAGCCCTTTGCTACGCATTGCTCGGCGAGCCATAGTGTTGTGGCGAGATCGATTGTGGCATGATTGAGCACGATTACGCCCCTCGTCAGTGACGACTTCGCTTTTTCGAAAACTTCTCGCACCATGGGCGCATCTTTCAAATAGATTGAGACCAGTTCTGCGCCCTCCAGCGCTTCCTTCGGGGTGTTCTTTTCACCTGCGAGCCCGCGCTGTGTCCGACTCCAGCAAGTCACCAGATAGCCAGCCTTAATCAATCTCTCCCGAACACGGGAACCCACGATTCCCAGCCCCAATACCGCTACTTTTTTCATAATCTCACTCCTGCCTCTGCAGGGCTAGCTTGACGAGGTTTGCCGCCTGCTCACGGATCTCTTTCACCTTTTCCGGCGTAGGCTCAAGACCCTCATCGATGACCATCTCATTGCGGAGTCCGGAGAGTAGGTCACGGATTTCTAGGTAGTTAGGTCGCTCGGAAATTCTAGGCTCTAGCCCTGCAACGATTTCTGTATAGTAGTCAGCTATATCCTCACGCATCACTTTCGTGGCACGCTCTGGGGAAAACTGCTTGTCCACCGCCACGGTGGAAACCTCCAGCGCACGGATCCAGCCGCCGAGGGAAATCAGATGAGCGAGATCCGCGTCGCGCAGAGAAACCAGTTCGATCTCCACATCCTTCTGGGTGGAGGTAAGCTCTTTTTTCAGCTGCTCCACATCCTGCTTCTTCGCACTTTCTAATAGACTGGCTGCGTGGCGGTTAATGCGTTCGCCGGCTCCCAGCGCTTTACCGTAGCGGGTCAGGTCGGCTGCCATTTTCTCGACCTTGTCCATTTGTCCAGCCTGCACGATGAGGAAGCCGTCGGCGATGAGGAAGCCCAGCTCAATCGCCAGATCCGCGCGATCCAGTGGCATGCGCTCTTCTGGCGCGCGCTCGGTTTCCATCAGCGGCAGCGGCATAAGAAACTGGAGGGTGTCGAATAGCTTGGAGATCGATGGTGCGGTGAATTCGTTCACGCCCAGTTCCTCGCGGACATGCTCGTCTTCAAGAAGATCCTCGGGGATTAGTGGTTTCTCCTCTTCTTGGCCGAAACAGAGGCCTGAAATCAAAGTTATGAGCGCCAACAATGTGCGTATTTTCATTTCGCAAAAATTACACTGCCCTGTGATCTCGGCAACAGCCAAATCCTGCATGACGTGGCATCACATCGCATGCTCCGTCTCGGCATCAGGTTTTACGGTGGGATGCCGCCACCAGATCCAGGCTCTGCCAAGGAGGGCACAGATCTCCTCCGCCGCAATGTAGGCGCAGGGGATGAGGTAGAGTGTGATTAATGTCGCGAAGAGGATTCCGAAGGCCAGTGAGACAGCCATGGGGATAAGGAATTGGGCATGCAGCGCGCGGTCGAAAATGAGCGGTAGAAGCCCAACGAAAGTAGTGGCGGAGGTAAGGAAAATCGGACGGAAGCGGCGCGTGCCGGATTGGATCACGGACTCCCACAAATCCTCGCCTGCACGGACTTTCTGGTTGATAAAATCCACCATCACAAGCGAGTCGTTCACCACCACCCCGGCAAGTGCGAGGATGCCGAAAACTGAAAGATACGAGGGTGTGATATCGAGGATGATGTGCCCAAAGAGCGCGCCGATCACACCGAAGGGCACCGCGAGCATCACGAAAAACGGCTGGTAGAGCGAGCGGAACGGAATGGCCAATAGTGCGTAAAGCGCGAAGAACAGCGCGAGGCCGCCGTAGATCGAGCGCTTTTTCGTTTCCTCATGGTCTGCGACGTATCCAGCATAACGCCATGAGAGCTCGGGATGCGTGTTGAGGATTTCATCGAGTTCTTTCGCAAGGGAGCGGGAAATAGAGACGATATCTGTAGTCTCATCGACCGGCTCGGCGGTAATGCTGACAACTTGAACACCATCGATACGGTTGATGCTGGAGCGGCCTTTGACAAAGTTCGCGTTCGCGACGCTGGGGAAGGGAGCCTCGCCACCAGAGGGCGTGCGGATGCGAAGCTGATCGAGGGTGGCGAGTGATTCACGCTGCTCCAGAGGCATACGGATCATCACCCGGATGTCGTCCCTGTCGCGTTGGACGCGCTGCGCCTGTTCTCCGAAAAATGCTCCGCGCAATTGGCGTGAAAGCTCAAGCTGTGTGAGCCCTAGCGCTTCGCCCTCGGGGCGTATCGTGATGAGAAGTTCATCGGAAGTGGAGCCTGAATTGCTGTAGGCGCTGGCGATGCCTTCGTAGGACTCCAGCAATTCCTCCACCTTGCGCACTATCTCGTCCTTTGTTTCCCCGTCCTTGCCACGGATCTCGACGCTGAGGGACTGATCATCGTTGGTAGCTCCCATACGCCCCCCCCTGTCACCGGAGATGTAAAAGCTCTGCACATCTGGCATCTCGCCGACTAGTTCCGTCCACCGCGCGGCGATCTCCGAATTCTTCGGCCCCGGCTCGGCACGGTCTTTCGGATCGGTGATACCGATGATCACGAAGCCAGTGCGGGCGTCGATCCCATTGCGGTGCGGATAGCCGCCGGCTGAGGCGAGCACATCAGTGATGTAGGACTTGCCTGTGACTGGATCGGTGAACTCTTTTTTTAACTGCGGCAGGAACGAGGCGATGTAATCCGTGCGCTCTTTCGTCTCTTCCACCCGGCTGTCGCGCGGCATGTTAATCATCGCGAAGATCCGGTTTTGATCGATGGAGGGCATGCTAACGAATCCCATGCGCCCCGATGTGAAATAGCCTACGGATGCCATTCCCAGCGCGAGGAAAACCGTTAATGTAATGTAGCGGTGCCGTACCGCGATGCGGAGCGTCGGGTCGTAAAATTTCTCCACGAACCACTCCAGGCTGTCGGCTATCCGTTTCTGGAAGCGCTCCAGTCCGTTGAGTTTTTTACGGCGCACCTTCACGTATTTCAGATGGCACGGTAGGGCTAGCTTGCTCTCGATGAGCGAGAAAATCAGTACGGTGGCGACCACTGGCGGGATCTGCTTGGTGAAGGAGCCGTAGAAGCCGTCGAAAAACATCAGCGGCACGAAGGCGACGATGGTGGTGAGCACACCGAAGGTCACCGGCGTGGCTACCTCTAAGGTGCCCTCTGTAACCGCATCAAGCGGTTCCATGCCTTCTTTGAGTTTGGTATAGACGTTTTCCGCCGTAACGATCGCGTCATCGACGACTAATCCAATGACGATGATAAAGCCGAAAATCGACATCACATTCGCAGTTATGCCAAAGTATGGGATGACGATTAAGCCCCCAGCGAATGCCACTGGGATGCCAAGCACCACCCAGAAAGCCAGCATTGGTCGGAGAAAAAGTCCCAGCACGATGGTTACTAGCAGCCCGCCCTGAAGCATGGAGTTCAGCAATGTGCCGAGCCTGCCCTCCAGCTCCTCGGAGGAATCGTCCCAGACATGCAGTGAGACACCCTCCGGGAAACGTTGGCTCGCTGTGGCCGCGTAGGCCTTCACCTTACCGGCGATCTCCAGCGCGTTCTCGTCTCCGAGGCGCAGCACCTCTACGATCAGGCAGGGTTTGCCGTTGAATCGCATGATTTTGCGGTTCTCCTCGAAGCCGTCGGAAACTTTCGCCACGTTGCCCACAGTCACCTCGGAACCGTTGCGGTTCGCGATTACGATTTTCTCGAAAGAAGCGCGGTCGTAGGCCTGTCCTTTCGAGCGGATTGTCAGCGAACCCTCATCCGTTTGGATGCGCCCAGCCGGCAAGTCCATCGACGAGCGTCGGATTGCCGTACTGACATCCGCAAAGGTCAGGCCAAAGTCCCGCAGTCGGCGAGGATCCGCCTCGATGGCGATTTCCAGAGGCGAGTTGCCCAGCACGATTGCTTGGGAAATGCCATTTATCGCGATCAGGTCGTCGCGCATCGTCTGTGCGGCGCGAAGCAGATCTGTTTCACTCATCTCCCCGCAAACAACGACCTTGATCACATCGAACCACTGGGCGCTGTCGGGGATGTAAACCTTAGGCGGCTCGATCTCGTCGGGAAAAGAGTTGATCCGGTTCACCCGCGTCTTGATCTGCTCCTCCAGATCCTTAAGGCTCCACTTGGAAGTGGCATAGACCACTATCCGTCCAGAGCCGCCGCCGGCGGTGGATTCGATGGATTTCACCCCCGCTAGTCCTTCTAGAGCTGCTTCGATCGGCAGCACCACGGCTTTCTCCACATCCGTTGGGCTGCCGCCTCGGTAATCAACATCAATGTGCACCTGCTTCATTTCGATAGCTGGCTGCACCTCAAGCACCACTTTTTCCTTCGCAGACCAGAGCCCCCAAGCCAAAATCCCGAATATAAGGAAATTGGCGGCGATGTCGTTGCGTGCGAACCAGCGGATCATGGCTGAATGGGTATTCTAGGTGCGGAACTGCGGATCACAACTACCGGAATTCATTTCCGAAATAAGCATAGCAAATCAGATGTAAAACATCGGATCGGAGGGTGAACTAGCGAGGTTGGATAGGGTTATCTTGTCAAGGTCGGCAGCTAGTTTAGCGGAGACTGTTTCCCAAGCGTAGCGGACAGCAGGGCCTGATTCGCCTTCGGTGAGGGCGGTGTTTTGAAGTTGGGATGGCTCCACGGCATTAACGATCTGGCGTAGAGTAATGCCATCGGCTGGGCGAGAGAGTAGGTAACCGCCGTGGGCGCCACGGCGGGAGTCGATGATCCCGGCCCGGCGAAGGTCATTAAGGATTTGCACCAAAAAGTTGGCGGAGATAGCTTCCCGTTGCGCAAGTTGGTCAAGGCGGGTAAGAGTCTTGCTGTCATAGGCCTTGGTAAGTTGTGCAAGAGCGCGGCAGGCGTATTCTAATTTCTGGGAAATTTTCATGAGTGAGAGAGAAGCAACAACGGTGAGCAAGGGTGACGGTAAGTTGTGCGGTGGGGAAGCCGCGAATTTCGTTAACCTCTGGGCGAAGCTGCGCTCGGAGGCGGAAAGGCTTTGCGCGGAGGAGCCGGAATTGCGTCACCTTGTTGATGACGTTGTGCTCTCACGTGGGAGCTTTGCTGAGGCGTTGGCTGCCAGACTTGGGCGACGTTTGGCCCGTGAGGACATGCCGCGTGCGATACTTGAGCCGCTTTTTTTGGAAATTCTCTCTGGCGACGAGCTCATCGTCCAAGCCTGCAGTAAAGATCTGCTGGCAATGTTCGAGCGCGATCCGGCATGCTTTTCACCGCTAGAGCCATTGTTGTTTTTTAAGGGTTTTATGGCGCTGGGAACCTATCGTGTGAGCCACAGGCTATGGCAGGATGGGCGGCGCTGGCTGGCGCTGTATCTCCAAAGTATTTCCTCGGAGGTTTTCTCCACTGATATCCATCCGGCTGCACGCATTGGCTGCGGTATCCTGCTCGACCACGCGACCTCGTTCGTGGTTGGTGAGACAGCGATCATCGAAGACAATGTTTCGATTTTGCACGAGGTGACGCTGGGTGGTACCGGGAAAGACACGGGAGACCGCCATCCAATCATCCGCTCTGGCGTGCTGATTGGCGCAGGCGCTAAAATCCTCGGGCGAGTAGAGATTGGGACGCACGCTAAGGTCGGCGCGGGCAGTGTGGTGCTCAACGATGTGCCGTCACACGCCACGGTGGCGGGCGTGCCAGCGGTCATCGTCGGAGAGGCGAAGGAACTCAACCCGGCTTTGGAAATGAACCAACGGCTTGATTGCCGCGGGGCGAATATTTGACTGGATGAGAAATGGAAACACAGATGCATGTCGATGGACGCAAATATTCGATGGGACGATCCAATCTCTCCAATCACCCTGAGGAATTGAACAAAAGCTCCAAGGAATCCTTTTCAATTAACATCTATCTGCGCTCATCTGCGGTTGGACTCTTTTTTTCAAAATGAACGCCCCCGAACTTGTAGGCGAACCGACGAAGCGGCAGTGGCTCGGCTACTGGAGTATGATCGTTCAGCAGACGCAGAATGCTTTTAATGACAAGGCGGCACAGTTTATTATTATCCCGCTGGGCGGGGCGGTGGGTTATGCGGTGGAGTCCGTGGCGGGGATTATGATCGCGTTACCTTTCGTGCTTTTTGCTCCTCTGGCGGGCTGGATGAGTGACCGCTTTTCCAAACGCAACGTGATTTTGGGCGCGGCGATAGCCCAGGTAGCTATCCTCGCTTTGATTTGTGCGGCGGTATTTTTGAAAAATATGCCGCTCGTATTGCTGGGTTTCTTTTTATTGGCGGTGCAGTCGGCGTTTTTTAGCCCTGCGAAGATCGGGATTAACAAGGAACTTGTTGGATCGCAGCATCTCGGTTTCGCGGCGGGGGTGCAGCAGATGCTGGCGATGCTGGCGATTTTAGCTGGGCAGATCGTGGCGGGTTGGTGGTATGACAAGCGCTACATATCGCTTGGGTCGGTTCCGGAAAAGGGCTGGGAAGCGGCATTCTTTCCTCTGGTGCTGCTGGCGCTTTGTTCGGTTCCGGCGGTGGGACTGGCGCTTTCGATTCCGAAGGTGCCGGCATACGGACGGAGTAAGCTGACCGGAAAGTTACTATTCAGTCATTTCAAGGATGTGGCTGAGCTATGGCGCGATGTTGGGTTGCGGCATGCTTCATTCGGAGTGGCATATTTTTGGGGTTTTGCGTCGTTCATCAACCTTTGGTCGGTGAAGGTGGCGAGTTCGCTGACCGCTGGCGGCCAAGGTTTTGGGACAATGTCCTCAATCTTCATGGCGGCTGCCTCGCTTGGGATGGCGATAGGGTTTGGGGTCGCATCATTTTTGCTAAGGAAACGCATAGAGCTGGGCTGGGTACCGCTCTCGGGGATAGCAATGACGGCTTGTGCATTAACGCTAGCGTTCCTGCCGCCTCCGGGTTGGCCGTTTCTGATTGGCCTCGGCTTCGTGGCATTTTTTGCAGCTCTTTTCCTTTCTCCTCTGAATGCATGGATGCAGGATCGCTACCCCGCGGACAAGCGCGGTGAACTGCAATCTGCGGTGAACCTTCAGGATTGTTTCGCGGGGATCATTGCGGTGGCCATGATCGAGGGACTGCATTGGCTATCGGTCTGGCTCGGCTTTACGGCGTTGGAGGGCTTCAAGATGCAGATGCTTGTGATCGGGATTTCTTGTGGGGTGGTGACCTGGTACATCCTCCGCATCCTGCCTGCGAATTTCATGCGGCTCCTATGCCTTGTGGCGGTGAAAATACTTTACCGAATCAAAGTCTCAGGCAGCGACCGCATCCCGAAAACCGGTGGCGTGCTGCTGTTGCCGAACCATGTTACTTTCGCTGATGCCTTCTTCCTCTCAGCTGCAAGCGACCGACCGCTGCGTTTCGTTATGGACGAAAAGTTTATGGCCAACAAGGTGATCCGCTTCTCTGTGAGGCTATTCGACGCGGTGCCGATACGCCGCGACCAGCCGCTCGAGGCTATCCGCAAGACGATTGAAGCGCTTGAGAATGGTCATGTTGTTGTGCTTTTTCCTGAAGGTCAATTGACGCGCACTGGCGGCTTGTGTGAGTTGGAGCGAGGCTTCGAGTTGATCGCGCGAAAGGCGAATTGCCCGATCCTGCCGGTATGGGTTTATGGCTCATGGGGTTCCGTGTTCTCCTTCGAGCGCGGCCGGTTCTTCCGGAAAATGCCGCATAGGGTACCATACGGCTTGTCGATTGCGATCGGCGAGGAAATCACCGTGAAGCCGGATCGTGTAATTGTGCGCGATGCCTTGAACAAAACCTCGTCTGTGGCGGTGGCCGCGAGATTTTCGCAAAACACCCCCCCCGCAAAACTCAATGCCCACCAACTTACCCAGCTCAACGCGCTTCCATGCGGTGGGACTCTGCATGTGATGGAAGGCGATGTGCCGGATGGCGTGATCGAAGTGCTCACTGAGTTCACGCGGCAGACGAAGGGGCGTTTGTTTGTGTTGCGAGATTTTGACCGTGATGCGGGCAGCCTTTGGATCGGCGGAGAAAACCTGCGTGCCCAGATGATAGCTCTAGAAATTCCTTGCGAGCCGATCCGGTTTTTCGATTTCGGGGTGAATGCGTTGATTTCTTTTGACAACGAGGGCGTGACCCATCTGCCCTGCTTGGCAGTTAATGGGTTGGTCGTGGCCATGTCCCTGCCGCTTCCGCATGTGCCCGATACACGCAGCCAATTCCAGTCCGGCCACAAACCGGACTCGTGGGGCAAGCTGCTCCCCGGCTGGTATATCGAAAGCGGGAGACTTTTCCCCGGCGGCCACGCGCTGCCTGATGGAGCGAAACTCGACGAAGAGTGTTTCCTCACGCGAAATTGACTATGCCATGCCCGAGCTTCCCGAAGTAGAGACGACGCGTCGGGGAATTTCCCCGCACGTGATGGGGAGGCGGATTTATGAGGTGATCATCCGTCGCAATGATCTGCGGCAGCCGGTTTCGCCTGAGCTGGCGGGCCTGGAGGGTGCAGAATTCGTGGCGGTGAAGCGGCGGTCGAAGTATTTGCTTTTTGAAACAGATCGAGGTGAGGCGGTGATAATCCATCTCGGTATGTCGGGCAGTCTGCGGGTGATCCCGGCGGGGGCGGATTGGAAAAAGCACGACCACATCGGCATCACGATGCAGGGCGGGATGCAGTTGCGTTACCATGATCCGCGCCGCTTTGGGTTGGTGCTGGTATGTCCGATCGCGGGGCTGGAATCGCATCCGCTGCTGAAAGATCTCGGTCCGGAGCCGCTGGGCGAGATGTTCACGGCGCAGGTTTTGCGCGACGCGCTCCAGAATAAGATGATCCGGATCAAGGTGGCGATCATGGACGCGAAGGTGGTCGTTGGCGTGGGAAACATCTATGCTTCGGAGAGTCTGTTTCGTGCGGGTATTGATCCGATGTTACCAGCGAACAAGCTCACGAAACCGAAGGCCGTGCGGCTCGTCGCTGCGATCAAGGAGGTGCTTGCGGAATCTATCGAACAGGGTGGCACTACGCTGCGCGATTTCATTAAATCCGATGGTGAACCGGGGTATTTCAAGCAGCGTTTATATGTATATGACAGGAAAGGGGAGCCATGCAGGGTCTGTGATACGCCAATTTTACAATGTGTGCTCGGGCAGCGGTCGACATATTGGTGCGCAGCTTGCCAGAAAAAGAGGTAAACATCCGTTACGAAATCGTCTGCAACGGATGAAGCGGGCGTCCCTTAGAAACCTGGAAGCTTTCGAGCGAAGAAGTAGCGAAGTTTTGCCAGCGAGTTGTTGTCAATATCCAAACTAATCCGTTGCCAGGCTCACTCGGCTACCTTGACCTCGATCCTTGGGAAGACGGGGAAGGGCTTCTCGATTTCGTGGCCGTTCGGGATAAGTCCCCATTTTAGGTCGTCGAGCTTGAGGTCGGTTAATTTTGCTAGGTTGAGTTGGGCGGCGAGTTTCACCGCGGCATCCGGAAGGATGGGGGAGAGTAGAACGGCGCAGTGGGCAACGGATTCCGCGAGGTGCTGGAGGACGGTGGCTAGGCGGTTCTTATTTTCCACGTTCTTGTTTAGTTCCCATGGTTTCATGCGCTCGGCGTATTGGTTGCAGTGGACGACGTGGCGGTTCAGCGCCTCAAGTCCCATGGAAATCTCATGATTGTCCATCGCTTTGCGGTAGGCGGCGGTGTTGTCGATGAGGGATTGCTGGAGCGCGGTGTCGTCCGCAGTAAGAAGGCCGCCGGGGGTGATGACGCCTTCCGTGAAACGGACGCTCATGTTGAGCGCGCGGTTGCAGAGGTTGCCGAGTTCGTTGGCGAGTTCCGTATTGAAGAGCATGACGAGGCGCTCGGCGTCGAAGTTCGAGTCCTTTCCCGTATGGATATCGCGGACGAGGTAGTAGCGCAGAGCATCGCTGCCGAAGGTGTCGGCGAGCTCTGCAGGATCGATTATGTTACCTAGGGATTTCGACATCTTTTCGCCGGAGCGGTTCCACCAACCGTGGACGAGTAGTTGCGGCATTTTTTCATCAGAAAAACCGAGCGCATGGAGCATGGCGAACCAGTAGATGCCGTGGGCGGGAACGAGGATGTCCTTGCCGATGATGTGGACGGGTCTGTCCGTCCAGATCGATTCGAAATCCGGCAGAGTCGGGTCGGGCGTGTAGCCGACGAATGAGATGTAGTTAATGAGCGCGTCGAACCAAACGTAGGTTACGAAATCCGTATCGAACGGCAGTTCGATGCCCCAAGTGAGGCGCTCCTTGGGGCGTGAGATGCAGAGATCCACGCCTAAGTTTTTCTCAAGCGCGTTGATGAGTTCCGATTTCCGGAATGCGGGGAGGATGGTGTCGTCGGATTTCTGTAGGAACTCCCTCAGCCACGGAGTGTGGTCAGAAAGCTTGAAGTAATAGTTTTCTTCCTCGATTTCAGTGACCTCGCCCCATTCTGTACCGAAGTTTCCCGCCTCATCGCGGTCACGATCGGTAAGGAATTGTTCCTGCCGTACGGAGTAGAAACCTCTGTAGGTTTTTTTGTAAATCTGATCCCGCGAGTGGAGATCGGAAAGGATTGATTGCACGCAGGTGATGTGACGGAGGTCGGTTGTTTCAGCCCAGCCGTCGTATTCGACGCCAATTTTTTTCCAGAGTGCGGAAAAGCGGGCGGTCACGGTTTTTACATACTGAGCTGGGGAAATACCTTCCTTTTCTGCGGTCTGCTGGACTTTTTGGCCGTGCTGATCGACGCCGGTCAGGAAATAAACCTCCTCTCCCGCGAGGCGGCGGTAGCGAGTGATCACATCGGCGAGAATTTTTTCATAGGCATGGCCGATGTGGGGAGAGCCGTTTGTGTAATCGATGGCGGTGGTGAGGAAGAACATGAAACTCTAAACTTTAAATTTTAAACTCTAAGGAAAAGGGGCTAATCGTGAACGACTCTGCCACCGAGCGAGAGGATGCGGGAGTTGGATTTGGCGGATTCGGCGTTGGGAATGTCGCCGAGACGGACATAGATCTGGGAGAGGGCGGTCCAAGCAAGGAGGTCGTTGGGCTGGAGTGAAGTGGCCTGTAAGGAGGCGCCAAGGGCTTCCTTCAGGTAACCAGTTTTCATTAAGGCCATCGAGAGGGCGTGCCAAGAATCAAAGTGCGTGGGATCGAGTTCCACGCACTTGTGGTAAAGGGCTGCGGCTTCATCGAGTTCGCCAAGGGCGAGATGGCCGCTGGCTACGTCGTAGATTTCCTGGATGGCTTCGCTCAAAATTTAGGAACCCGATGTGCGGAAGGGGCTGCAGCGGCTATTTGTCATAAAGCGTCTCGATGCCTGCCGATTCTGTCTTCGCGGCAAGCCAGGAGTTGAATGCTGAGATGCGGATTGCCTCTTGAGCCCGCTCTAACTCATCTTTGAGAGCGGTGGCAGCATCTTCCTTTTTCACGATCTCACGTTTAGCGACATGTATGATGAACGCGCGGTCGGATTCAAAGACAGGCTCAGTGAGCGCGCCGGGTTCGGTGTATTTGGCGTTATTGAAAAGAGTGGAGGGGACTTTAGTGGTGTCACCTTGGTATCCGGCGGTGACTTCCGTGAGGCTGATCGTTTCGATCGTGATCCCGGCTTCCTTGGTGGCATCCACGAAGGACTTACCTCCAGCGATGGCTGTTTTGATTTTTTCTATGGCTTCTTCGGTGGTCTTTTTCAGCGTGGCGCCCGCTTGCTCCGCGATAAAGCGGGCGCGTGCATCGGCGCGCGCTTCCTCGTAGGTTTGCACACGAACTTCCTCCATGCCGTCGAGTCGCGCAATTAGCCACTCATCCTCGCCGATAGCGATGGCGGGTGAAATTTTCGAGAGGGGATCGGATGAGATGACCATGCGGAAAAGCTCAGAGGCGGCGGTTCCTGGCGTGCTGGAGGCTCGAAGGGCGCTCTTGAGGTCTTCGGGTGCATCGGCCAGTGCGAAGATTTCGGTGGTCTTGACTTCCCATTTATTTACTTCAGCGAGCTTTTCGAACGAGAGTTCCTGCTGTTCTTCTAGATCGAACAGGAAATCATCTACCAAGGTGCCGGTTTCATTCTGAACCTTGCGCCGGGCTTCTGCGATTTCCGCCTCGCGTTTGGCTTTGGCTTTTTCGTATTCCGCTTTGGCTTCTTCGGCGGCGGTTGCATCAGGTTCAGTGATTTCGGCCGGATTGGCGGGGACTTTTGGCTTCGCAATAAGGTAGGTAAAGCGACGCTTTTCGGGGGTTTTGAAAGCGTCTTTGGTGGTTTCCCAGTAGGTTTTGATTTCCTCTTCGGATGGATCAATTTTTGCCTCAATGGGGTCGAGATCGATACGCGCGACTTCCAAGGCAATGCGCTGACCTTCGAGGGCGGAGCTCTTGGCAACCGTGTCGCTGTTCGTGGTGAGACCAGCGCTAAGAACCTCAGCGATTTTTGTCTGGGCGATCACATCGGAGGCGAGATCGCGGACATCACCTTCCGTGAGGCCGAAGCGACCGATACCCTTTTCGATAAAATTTCGGTATTGTTCCTGCGAGAACTCTCCGTTGGGACCCGTGAAGGCTCTGAGCTTGCGTATAAAGGAATCGATTTCCTCCTCACCCGGATAGATGCCGAATTCCTCTTTCGCGGAGCGCAGTAACATGCGACTGGCGAAGAAGTTTTCCATTGATTTGCTGCTGCCGAACTCCGCCTCGCCGGACAGGCCGAACAGGAAGGTAAACAGCTGGTAGTCACCGGACTGCCCGAGCGACTGAGTGATCTGGTATGTGGACGCGCCAATCTTGTTGTACTCCTTGTCGTTGTAGGTGCGACCCGCGACCTTGATATAGGGCGCGCCGCTGGTCGCGCCACTATTCATGTTACCGTAGTCCATGAAAAAGAATCCGATAATGACGAAGACGAAGAGGACGATGATGAGTCCAGTGTATTTGCGTAGGTTTTCGATCATGATACGTAACTTGGGATGAGCATTAAAAGGGGGATAGCGGGGATTTCAAACCCTAAACTTGCGAAAAAATGTAAGGGTAAAAGTAAATCTGCTATGCGGACATGAAAAAACCCGGCGGAAAGAATCCGACCGGGTTATGAGAATCACTCAACCTAAACCTCAGAACTTCTGAGCGCGACTGTGTGAGTAATAAGACTCCACACCTAGTTCTGGAGGGAACTCGGAGAGACCCTCATTGACGTTCATTTCAATTCGATTGTCTTGGCCGCAATTCACATAAGGGGACTTAAATGTGCCGCGATAGGTGGGGATGCTGAAAGTGATAAGCTCGTAGAAACCGTAGCCAAGACGGCTCAGGCCGCGACTGGTGCCATCAACGATACCATACGTCCAGCCGGCTTTGGCACCGTAGTTATCGGTCTTGCGAACCATCTGCTCAGGGATTTCGATAAATCCATAAACGATATTGCTGATGGCACGCCCCAGTTTGCGACCGGCTGTGTATTGAGATCCGGGCGGTGCTTGGATATCGGCCACAGCGAAACCGCTAAGAACGCAAATAGTGCTTAATAAGAATACGATTTTTTTCATGTGCCGATAATTTATGGAATGATGGTAGGGCTTGGCAACCGTAAAATTTGATTTTTAGGGGGTATTATTGAATATTACTTCAAGTCCATTAAAAGCCGATGGAACGGGGTTTCGGCAACTTGCCGCAGGCAAGTTACTTTCACACTTGTCCCACATCAGACCCAGATTGAGGGTGAGGAGGATGGATATGGATCAGATATCATAAAGACATTATAGATGCCGGATGAATACCCTATTTGCAGTTCGCACGTTTGGTAAAACTCATTTTCAAAATCCAAGCCTTGCTGATGATCAGGCTTGCCTGGAGAGAAACTCCGCTTCTTCCTCATGGGAGTGAATCTGGAGGGTGACCTGAACGCCTTCTTTGTCTGCCGCCGCTTTCATGACACTGCGTATGGCGGATACGGTGAAGCCGTTGCGCCCGATCAGCATTGCGACATCCTCCTTCGCGAGAATAAGTTTGAAGCGAAGTTTCTTGGGTGCCAGCACCGCGACCTTGAGCTGGGCCTTGGTCGGGTCATCGATAATTTTCACTGCCACAAACTGTAGAAAATTTCTCAATCTGTCTGTCATCACTTGCATGGGGGCAGTTTTCCCCATCCAAGAAAAATCCGCAAGCTTCCATCCTGCATGAGATCACAAACCCTTGTATTTGCTTAAGGGATTGCATTCCTTTGCAGACTGGAAATCTTTCGTCTGTCTGCCGTCCAATGAAAACCACCTCCCTTAAACTCGAGTTCGACACTCCACAATTCCTGCAAGGGCTGTTCGCGAACGATCGGCGTAACCTTTCCTACATGGAGCAGGAGCTGGAGCTGAAAACCGTCACCCGCGACGGATGGATCAGTTTCACCGGTGCAGAAACTTCTACACTTTTGGCGGCGAAGGTCTTTCACGACCTCGAATCTACCCAGCGCAACGGATTACACATCTCGGCGCGGGATTTTCGGCTGGCGGTGGATGTCGCTCGGCAGTCCGGCGAGATCCCATTGAACTCCCTTTCCACCGTTCGGCTCGTCGGTTCCCGCAACCGCAAGACCGTTTCCCCTCGCACGCCAAACCAATTTGGATACGTAAAGGCGATTCAGGAAAACGACGTTACCTTCGGTCTCGGTCCTGCCGGCACTGGCAAAACCTACCTTGCCATGGCCGTCGGCCTGCACTTGCTAAAAAAACGGGCGATCCATCGCATCATACTCACCCGTCCGGCCGTCGAGGCGGGCGAGGCTCTTGGTTTTCTTCCCGGGGATCTGAAGGAAAAGATAGCACCTTATCTCCGCCCGCTTTATGATGCCATTCATGATATGCTCGATCCCGAGGAGGCGCAGCGCTACCTCGACGAGGAGATTATTGAGATCGCGCCGCTCGCTTTCATGCGTGGGCGGACCTTGTCTCGGTCGTTTGTGATCCTCGACGAAGCGCAGAACACCACCCGCGAGCAGATGTTCATGGCACTCACAAGGCTTGGTGAGGATTCGAAGCTGGTCGTGACGGGGGATTCCTCACAGATCGATCTGAAGCCCGGCGTCCGCTCTGGTCTGCACGAGGCGGAACACGCGCTCGGGGGCATCGAGGGTATTGCGTTCACGCGTTTTACGCCCGCCGATATCGTCCGCCATCCAATCGTTGAGCACATCGTCAACGCTTACGAAAAATATCGGCAATAGCACGGCTCGTTAGGCGACCTGCCGGTCCACGTCTTCGCGGAGGTTCTCGATGATGTATTCTTGGCGGCTCGGGGTGTTTTTTCCCATGTAGAACGCGAGAAGGTCTTTTACCCCCTTGCCTTCCTCGTACTCGACAGGATCGAGCCGCATGTCGGTACCGATCATGAACTTGAACTCGTCAGGAGAAATTTCACCGAGTCCTTTGAAGCGGGTGATCTCAGCGGCTTTGCCGCATTTCTCAATCGCCTTCGCCCGCTCCTCATCGGTGTAGCAGTAGATCGTTTCTTTTTTGTTGCGCACGCGAAACAGAGGAGTCTGGAGGATAAAAAGATGCCCGTCGCGTATCATTTCTGGGAAAAATTGCAGGAAAAAGGTCAGCAACAGCAGCCGGATGTGCATGCCGTCCACATCAGCATCGGTGGCGATCACGACTTTGTTGTAACGCAGGGATTCGATCCCGTCTTCGATGTTCAGCGCCGCTTGCAGCAGAGCGAATTCCTCGTTTTCATAGACGATCTTGCGGGGTAGTGCGTAGGTGTTGAGCGGTTTTCCGCGCAGTGAGAACACCGCCTGCGTTTCCACATCACGGCTTTTCGTGATCGATCCGGAGGCGGAGTCGCCCTCGGTGATGAACAGGGTGCTTTCCTCGCGGCGTTTGTGCTTGGAGTCGAATCTTACCCTGCAGTCGCGTAGCTTCTTGTTGTGAACTTTGGCCTGGCGCGCTCGCTCGCGGGCAATCTTCTGGATGCCCTTGAGATCCTTGCGCTCACGTTCGGCGGCGTTGATCCGCTTCTGGATCGCCTCCGCCACTTGGGTGTGCTTGTGGAGGTAATTGTCGAGGGAGGCTTTAAGGAAATTCCCGATGAATCCACGCAGCGACTCACCCCCTGGTGCAATCACCGAGGAACCGAGCTTCGTCTTTGTCTGCGATTCAAACACCGGCTCGATGATGCGCACACAGATCGCCGCTTCGATACCCGCGCGTATGTCGGCGGGGTCATATTGTTTTTTGTAAAAGCCGCGGATCACCTGCACCAGCGCCTCGCGGAACGCAGCGAGATGCGTGCCGCCCTGTGAGGTATTCTGGCCGTTTACGAAGGTGTGGTATTCCTCGCTGCTCTCGGCGCAGTGTGTGAAAGCAATCTCGATGTCATGCCCGATGAGGTGGATGGGCGGATACAGCGCCTCGGTTTCCATTTCTTCACGCAGTAAATCTAACAGCCCGTCTTTCGAGCGGAATTTCTTGCCGTTGAAAACAATTGTCAGCGCTGGGTTCAGGTAAGAGTAGTAGCGGCACATCTTTTCCACGAAAGGATCGCGGAATTTTGTCTTCGCGGGGAAGATCGTGCGGTCGATGTCGAAGGCTAGTCGTGTGCCGTTCAGTCCGTCGTCTTTGCGCGGATTTTTCATATCCACTGTAAGTTCGCCCTTGGAGAATTCCAGCGCCTTGGTGACACCTTCCCGCCAAGATTGGATCTCAAAAAAATTGGAGAGTGCATTCACTGCCTTTATACCAACGCCGTTGAGACCCACGGATTTCTTGAAAGCTTCGCTGTCGTATTTTGCACCGGTATTGATCTGCGCCGCGCAATCAAAAAGTTTTCCCAGCGGAATACCGCGCCCGAAATCACGGACTTCTACGTGGCTTTCTTCATCGATCTCAATGCGAACTTCTTTGCCATGACCCATGATGTGCTCATCGATTGAGTTGTCTACGGCCTCCTTTAGTAGGATGTAGATGCCATCGTCAGAAGATGACCCGTCGCCTAGTTTGCCGATATACATTCCCGGCCTGAGCCGGATGTGTTGCCGCCAATCCAGTGACCTGATGTCGTCTTCCGTGTATCCCGCTGCCATAATTTACTTCACGTTTCTAAAAGGTTGTCGCGTACAGCGCAAGCGGGCTATTTTTTTTCTTACCGGTTAGGTGGTCAGGTTTGGACGACACTTTTCAAAAATCAAAGATGCTGATCAATTTGTTACCATCTTCGCGCGCCATGGTTAAATACCCTCCCTCATGATTTAACATTCCATATTTAGATGTGCCTGTGAGGTGTCTGTAAATCCCCTAAGAATTTACGATACCTAGAAATTATATTGCTTTGTACACACTCCACAGTACCGAAGGCCATACCTGCATCTCTCACGGCATCGTCAGCAGGCTGAATTGTCTTCGACTTTAAGCTCGACCCTGTAATCACTAAAATTGGTAGGCTTATTCCTGTTCCTGCTGTTGGCGGGCACGTTCCTGTTGCTCCTGCTGTTCTTGCTGGCGGCGCATTTGTTCTTCCTGCTGCTGGCGTGCGCGTTCTTGTTGTTCGCGCAACTGTTCCTGCTGTTGGCGGGTACGTTCCAGTTGCTCCTGCCCTTCCTGCATGCGCTGGGCCTCATCAGATTTACCTTCCTCAGCACGTTCGAGCATCTCGTTTGTGGCTTTCTCTGCGGCTTCGCGTTGCTCTCTTATATCGCGCGCCTTTTCCAGCTCGGCTTGTGCAGCCGTGCGGCGTGCTTCTTCGATTAACTGGCGTTGGGCACGCTCTTGTGTCTCATCGGGATTATCGATTTCAGGGCGCTCCGGCATTTCAGGGCGGTTTGGACGATCTGGATGGGAGGGGGGTGGATTGCTAGAAGGTTCCTCCGTTCTGAGAGGAGGTTCAGTTTTAGTCTCGGTTTGGAGAGTTTCGGGAACCACTTGCCGCTCGGGCATCACTGGACGATTGGGGCGCTCTGCATCTTGCAGGTCAGACACAGGCTCGAGGGTTGGCTCCACTGCGGTTGGCGCGGGGACTACGAGTTCGGATATAAGATCAAGTGGGATTGTAGGATCAACGGGACGATCGGTTTTGGTGCTAGGATCTGGCAGCCTAAGGACTTCTGCCGTAGGATCAGTTTTTTCGGGGTTAATGGCAGGTGCTTCGGGTAGAGTTGGGATTGGTTCTCTGCCATCCGGTCTATCGAGACGATCCAAGTGAAAGCTAGGTCTGTCGAGTATTTCGACTAGGGCTGGCTCTTGTGGCTGTTCGTGATCTGCGCCTAGAGCTGTGCTCGGTTCCTCTTCGCGTTCTTTGTTGCTGAGATTGTTCTCATCCTGTTCACGGCCACTTTCGAGCTTCTCATTGCGAAGCCGTTCGAAGGTATCGCGGTCCCCCGCGTCGGATACGACACGCTCGGCTCGATTAATTTCTTCGGTGCGTATTTCGCGAAACTCCTTGCGGATATCCTCTGGCAGTGCACCCGTCCTTTCGACTACAACTGTGCCGAGATCTTGATTTACGTGCGGCGGGTGCAGTGCACCGTTCCATTCTGCATCCATACGAGGCGCAACTACCTGCAACTCGTCTCCACGGAAACACGAGCTTAGATGCCGTCCTCCTCGCCCAAAATTCGGGCTTTGATCGATACACAGGCGGTGGACAGGAAACGGTCTGCCGATGCGGTCACATACATTCTTATAAAACGGGCCGCCGCAAAAAACACGACCGGAATTCACCCTATAATGTGTGATGTTTCGCGTGCTTTGGAAAAAGGTTGGGTATTGGGCGACCGGCAGGCAGTAGAGTTGGATGTTGTTTCCGAAGTTCGAGAAGCTCACAAAAGAAAACCACGACTGACCGATACCGAACGAAACCTCCACCGAGGAATCCCATGAGCGCCCGCGCCATGCCAAGGTTTCGGGAGGTAGGGGAGCCCAGCCGATGTGCCCGGGGCTTTCGCGCCAAGTCACCCAAGCCGGTGCCCACTCGCTACCCGGCACCCACACCCAGCCGACGCCGCGCAATAGCGACCAGCGACCGTAGTGGTAACAGGCCCAACCAAAAGGCTCGTGGGAGGCCCAAGTCCAGCCATGATCCGTGAAAGCCCAACGGCCGCGCGTGTAAGGTCTCCAAGAAATATCGCGCACGACAGTGGGCTGATACACGTAGCCGTAATCCGCGGTGTTAAACCATGATCCGTAGGCTCCAAGAGGTTCATAGAAGTTACTAAAATCTCCCGTTGGCCGGCTGACATATTCTGTCTTGATGGTGGGCAATGCTTTGAGCGGTTCACGACCGGCTAGTTCCATTTCGCGCTTGCTCAATTTGCTTTCCAAGCCGGTGAGGTCTCTTTCCTTTTCTTCCAGCTTTTTCTGTGTCTCGGAAATTCTGCGTTCCCGCTCCGCTAGCTCCAACTTCCTTTTTTCCAACTCCACCTCCAGAGCAGCCTTCTCCGCGTTACTCTGATCCTCCATTGCTAAGCGGTCTTGCTCAATCAGTGTGCGCTCGCGTTCGATCGCATCCATCTCGGTGAGAAGTTTTTGCTGGGCGAGCTCGGCCTCAAGCTGTCTCTGCCGCTCCTCGGCTTTGGCTGCTTTTATCTCCAATTGGTTGAGCTTCGATTCCTGCTCGTTACCGGGCTTTTCACAGGAGATGAGGGTAAGCGCGGTGCCGACTGTGAATAAGGAGATGATAAGGATTTTCATAAGATCGGGATCACTTCTGGGAGCTTAGACAGGGATCGGGAGATTCCATTCAAAAATCCTGACTGAAAAAATTCACCTATGCGGATGCGAGGTTAAAATCAATATGCAGAGGCGCGTCACCGAGCCCTTCGCTGGCTGTGCGTGAGACTCTCACGCAAAGCGCTCCCTCGACCGCGCGGCGTTCCATCTCGATGGCGCGGGGATGTAGCGCGAACACGCGGGCGAGCGGATGGTGAAACTCGCGGAGGGTGATAATGCCCGTCTTTGGATCATGCAGGCAACGGATGAAAAGCCCTTCCTGCGAGCGGATCTTGGCATAAAGTTGTGCTTTATAGAGTAGAGTGGTGGCTTTACTGAGCTTCGTTTTCCACTCCTGTTCACGCTCTAGGAAATACTGGTGGAGTAGGCGGTCGGGCGCAGTTTCACCAAAGGTACGTTGTACCTGAACGAGTAAATCGAGCATGAAGCTCTCCGGTATAGCGGGAAAAATACGATCAGCTTTTTCGGAGAGCCGATAGAAAATTTCCGGCCTACCGATAGCTGAACGAGGGACGCGGATTCGCATAAGATATCCGAGCTTTGTGAGATCGTCACAATGCTGCTTCACCGTCATGTAGCTGGAGTCAAGCCGCCGCGCCAACTCGCTGACCGCTAGCCCGCCGGAAACCTTAAGCTCGGTTAGTGTGGTGAGCCATTGCGGCTTGAGAAGATCATGGAAAGCGGAGTGGAACATCGTCTGCAGATACAACCAACAATAGCCGTAGCTTTTTCCTTGTCGAGAGGGCGCATCGGCTGAGTTTCGTGGCTACATATTACACCTCGCAACTGCCTTTCTCGGCCTTGTGCTGCCCTCTCTCTCAATAGAGCGTTCCAACATTCTCTTCAACTTTTCCGACGACCACGCTCTTCAGGCTCTCCAGGCCCTCTCAGCCTACGGCGGGCGTTTCCAGAAAATCGCTCTGACCTCCTCCACCTCTCTCCCGCCGTTTAGAAAATCTGGGCCGAAGCATTGGCACTGAAGCTGAAGCAGATCGGCGCGGAGTAGCTCGTTAAACTGCGGAATTGATCTCCGCCGCACGCTGCCTATCATTATCGCATGAGCTACATTACACTGCGTATTTCCGACGACATAAAAACAGCTATGCGGGCGAAGCACGGTGCCGCGCTCAACGCGCTGCGCGCCTTGAAAAGCGCGATGACCAACGCCGCCATCGAGAAGGGCGGTCTGGGCACGGAACTGGATGAGCCGGAGTCGATCGCGGTGATCCGCAAGCAAATCAAGCAACGCCAAGATTCGATCGAACAGTTCGAGAAGGCTGGCCGGGCGGAATTGGTCGCGACGGAGAAGGCGGAGATCGACATCCTTTCCCAGTATCTCCCCGCCGCGCTCACCGAAGCACAGATCGCAGCAATCGTTGAACAGGCTATTACTGAAACGGGCGCGTCTTCTAAAGCGGACATGGGCAAGGCGATGAAGCGCGCCCAGGAACTTTCCGAAGGCTGTGCTGACGGCAAGCTACTCTCCGCTGCGGTGATGAAACGGCTTACGTGAGGTAAACCGTCACTTGCGCTACGAGCGGGGCATGTGTTTCATGTGGAAATGTTCCGAATATTTATTTTTGCCCTTTTCCTTGGACTCCCACTCCACGCCATCACCATTCCTTTTGACGAGGCAAGTAAGCACATTGGTCAGGAAGTGATCGTCACCGGCAAGGTCTCCGGCGTACGGACTATCGCCTCTGGCATGACCTTCGTGAACTTCGGCACACGCGGAGCGATGGATGCCTTCACTGCCGTAGGGAAACCGGGTGTGCTCGATGGGGAGGCTCTGACCGTCTATGAAGGCAAAGAAGTAGAGGTAACCGGCACAGTCGAATTATATAAAGACAGCGCGCAGATTGTCCTGAAAGGAGCAGAGTCTATACGCATTGCTGGAGCCGCACCCACACCAGATTCTGTAGCGCTTGAAGCAGAAAAATCGGATGTGCCTAAGCTCGCAGTAACTCTGCCCGCCGCGTTCGATATCGAGCCACTAGATCTGAAACTCGAGCGAGAGGAAGTGCGCATGGCCGGCAAGTCGCAGTCGGGATTCATTCCGGTGAATGCCGAGGTATTTATCGCCGTACCCAAGGATTTTAAACCGCAGGTAGGTCAGCGGGTGCTTGCCGTGGTGCCGGATTTCAAGAGCGAGGAGGAATTGGAAAAGCTTGTCAGGCAGTATGCCGAGGTGGCGGTGCCGAAGGGTTGGGTCGTCCTCACCGCTCATTGCCCAACGCCCGATGAATTTCCCACAGACGGCCTTTACGCCGCTGTCATCACTGCCACGATACGCCATCTCGCGGGCAAATATCCCGGCGCACAAGAGTGGCCACTCTACGTCGCTGGAAGCTCAATGGGTGCGGGCCGCGCCAGCCTCGCATCCGGTGCGCTAATCAAGGGAGGGCTTAATGTGAAGGGTATTTTCCTTAGCTCCTTAAAATGGCAGGATCTTACCAAATCTATCAAAACCTTCTCCCCGTCGAAAACCGTAGTCAATAAGATGAAGGTCTTCGTCTCGCACGGTGAGAAAGACTTCTACGCGACGAAGGCGCAGAGCATCACAGAGACCGATGAGATACGCGAGATAGGCGTGAAAGAGGTGCGCCACGAAGTCCACCCTGGTCGTGGCGGCATGGACGTGGTGGGCTTGGATAAAGCTTTGGATTGGTTCGGGCAGGAAGAGGAGTGAGCTGTTTCGCCATTGCCCATACGCAGGGGCGTGCTAATGATCAGTAGGATGTTTGAAGTAAGGCAGAAACCGGATATGGTCGAACGTGCGTTGGTCGTGCGGCTGTATTTCGACAAAAGTGAGGAAGTGGAGTCCGCTTCGCTACTGGCGGAGCTTGGGGAACTCGTATCGACCCTTGGCATCGGTATCGCGGATTCTGTTTTAGCCCGCTCGCGTGAGATGCACAAAAAGTTTCTCTGCGGCACCGGCAAGGCGGCGGAGATAGTCGAGCTGGCGAAGGCTCATGAGTGCGATGTAATCGTCATCGACAATAACCTCTACCCCTCACAGCAACGCGAGTGGGAGAAACTCTCCGACCTCTGTGTGATCGATCGGGAGGAGGTCATCCTAGATATTTTTGCGAAACGCGCCCACACCCGCGAAGCCCGCCTTCAGGTGGAGCTGGCGCGAATGCAATATGCCTTGCCTCGGCTCGCGCGGATGTGGGGACACCTCGACCGCGAAGGCGGTGGCGGCGGCTCTGGCGGCGGCGGTGGAGCCGAGCGCGGCATGGGTGAGAAACAGATCGAGATCGACCGGCGGCTCGCCCACATGAGCATTGACCGCTGCAAGCGCGAGCTGGAGATCGTCCGCAAACAGCGCAAAACTCAGCGCAAGGAGCGCGAAAAATTCGAGACCCCGCACGCCTCGATCGTCGGCTACACGAACGCTGGGAAATCCACCCTTCTCAATCTCCTATCCGGCTCCGATGTCCTCGCGAAAGATATGCTCTTCGCGACTCTCGATACTACCACCCGCCGCATCGAGTTGCCCGACGGTCAACCGCTGCTCATCACCGATACGGTAGGCTTCGTTCGCAATCTCCCGCACCGCCTCGTGGAGGCTTTCAAGGCCACGCTAGAGGAATCTGTGCTCTCTGATTTTCTGATCCATGTGCTTGACGCAACTGCTCCTGAGATTATGCGTTTCCACGACACTACACTGAAAGTGCTGGAGGAACTACAAGCACTCGACAAACCCGTCATCACGATCCTGAACAAGATTGATATGGTGGAAGATGCGGAAACACTCGAACGCCTTGAGCGTGAATTTCCCGAAGCGATCCGCACCTCCTCGCTTACAGGGGAGGGGATGCCAGAGCTTCTTAAAGAATGCTCCCATGTCCTTGCTGACCGCGTCGCACGCCGTCAATACCGTATCCCGCAGATGCGCGGTGATTTACTCCACTTGCTTCACACCGACGCAAAAGTTCTCTCTACAGATTACGAGCAAAACGATATCCTTGTTAGCGCCGTCGTCCCCGCCGCGATTGCGGGACGCCTTGAATCATTTCTCATCCCTGCCTGAACTTACCTATATGTGTAAATTCCCACTCTTAGTTTTGTTCTGCCTTTTCCAAGCTCAGGCCCAGAGGCCCGCCGAGGAACGTCGTGTCCTCAAGGCGTTACCCCTCGACTTTGAGGAAGCCCCTGTCGATGCTCCCACGCAACCCTCACCTACTCCCGTCGTCCCCGCTGCGCCGCTTGTTGCTGAACTCGTTCCCGCAGAACCCGCAGCGCCTCCTCAAACGAAACCCGCCGACGCAGTCCCAGCCAGTCCCTCGGTGCCGGAAAATTCACCCGCTCCATACCTAAATACCACACCGGTTGAGGTTTCCCCCATCGACCAGAAACCCACGGGCAATGATGCCGTGCGTCTTCAGATTTTCCTTGATCAAGCGAACTTCGGCCCCGGCGTGGTCGATGGTAAAATCGGCCAGTTTTCCGAGCTAGCCGTGAAATCCTGGAATGAACTCCACGGCCACCCGCTCGATAGCTGGACTGCCGTCAACACCGCTGCCCGCAAGGCTGTACCAAACCCTTTCGCGGTCGCTATCGTGCCAGAGATTTCGGAGAAATGGGTGGACATCAAGCTCACCTACAAGCGCTCCCAGCAGGGGAATGTAAAACGCATGTCCTACCGCTCGACTGTGGAATTCATGTCGGAACGTTACCACACGGACATCCCCTATCTCACGGAGCTGAACCCGAATATGAAGATCTACAACCTCAAGCCACGCGATACCCTCATCGTGCCTAACGTGAATGCCTTCCAGATCGAGAACCTCACGGGCGCCGCCTTCAAGGAGGATAAGGCGCTCAGCCAGCGCCACGCGGTTATCGACACGAAGCTCAACCAAGTGCGCATCTATGAGGCGAACCTGCGCGCTCTTGTCGTCGCCGATCCTGAGGCTCCCGCTAGTGTCGCCAACCAAAGCCTCATCGCTACCTTCCCCATCACGCCCGGCAAGCCCGAGTTCATACGCTACGGGAAATGGAAGATGCAGAACGCCGTAGAACTCCCCGTCTGGCGCTTCGACCAGCAACTCCTCGACACTGGTAAACGTTCCAACAACGCGTTCGATATCGCCGGCGGACCAAACAACCCCGTTGGCGTGCTGTGGTGCGGACTTTCCAAACCCGGCATTGGCATGCACGGCACCTCTGACCCCGAAACCATCGGTCGCTCACAATCCGCCGGCTGCATCCGTCTCGCTAATTGGGACATCGTCCGTATCCCCGGTCTCCTCCGCCCAGGTGCTAGCGTCGAGATTAGATGAAAATTCAAAATTCAAGTTTCAACCTTCAAACAAGAATCGCGGATCGACCCTTTTGTTGCTTTTTCAACCTCTTCCTTGAGAGTTGAAATTTGAATTTTAAGCATGAATTCCTTCACTAAATTCTCCCTCCGTTTCGCCGCTTACCTGTTGGTGCTTTGCTACCTCGCTGGTGACCTTTATGTGTTTAACGGCCCGCTGAATCGCCGCATTCAGTCCTCCAATCCCGATAGCCCGGAATCCATCGCCAAGGCGAAAGCCAACGGCGTGGTCGCCCGTGTATTCAACCACCACATCACTCGCAGCCAGCTCGATTTCGCGATCCACGAACGGCTCTGGCTCGAAGGGAAAAACATGAATGACCTTTCTCCCGCCGAAAAGAAACTCGTCACCTACGCCGCGCTTGGCGATCTCATCGACCACCAGCTCCTACGCGTGAAGACCAAGGTGAACACCTTGGAACTCAATATACCCATTGAAGAGATCGAAGACCGCTTCGAGCGTTTCATCAGCAGGTTCAAGAACAAGGCCGACCTCCAGGTCTTCATGAAATCGATGGGTATTACCGATGAGACCACCCTCCGCCACCGCATTGCTGCCCGCATCCAGCAGGAAAAATACGTAGCCATGCGCGTGGATCCGCTGGTGAAAGTCAGCGAGGCGGAGATCGCGGATTTTTACGAAGCGAACAAGGAAGCGCTAAAACTTCCCAAACGTATCCGCGCCAAGCACGTATTCATCGCTACGCTCAACAAGCCGTCTGACGAAGCAAAAGGAATTCTCGAAAAGGCTCTCGCCGATCTGAACTCCGGAAAAAAAGACTTTGCCGCGCTCGCAAAGGAGTTTTCCGAGGACTACGCCAACAAGGAAAACGGCGGGGAGCTAGGCTGGATGTCTAAAGCCCGTCTCCCTACTGATTTCGGCGAAGCCGCCTTCTCAATGGAAAAAGACAAGCCCGCACTGGTTCGCACCAAACTCGGCTGGCACATCCTACAGGTAACCGACCGCAAGCCTGCCGAACCCCGCTCGCGAAAGGATACCGAAGCCGAGATTTTCGCTGCCCTCGCCTCAGAGAAACGCCACCAAGCAGTAAATGATTTCCGCACTGCCCTCCGCCGCTTTGAAAAGGAGAAAATCGACATCTTCGACGATCTACTCACGCCATAGGCGCAAAAAGAGCATGAAATCTACCGCAAAATAAGAACTCTGCTTTTGCGTAAGGATTGACGAGCAGGTAATTAACCCCTCTTAGGATCACCGCACCCTCAACCACTGGAATAATTACTCCCAATAATATAAGGGAAAAGTCGGAGATCTGCAATTCGGTGAATTTAAGTTTGAGAGAACAATGCGTAAGGATGAGTATCATATAGTATGATACGTTATATCCTTCTTTGTCTGTGCCTCGCTCATCTTCCCACCCATGCCGATGACAGGGCAAAACCCAAGACCTTGGTAGACCCGAATATAGCCGCGTTGAAGGATCCCGATTTCCTCATTCAGGGCGAATACTGCTGCGAAAAAATGGGTGCACAGGTCGTGGCACTCGGTGCTGCGAGCTTCGATGTTTACCTGCTGGAAGGCGGACTGCCCGGCGCAGGATGGGAACCTGGTAAGTCTCGGAAAAAACTCAGTGGCGGGATGAAAGAGGGAAAAATCGAAGTACGAGACGAGGCGGGAAAAACCATGGCAACCCTCTCAGAGGGTTCGCTTTTTCTCACCAATGAGGACGGTAAAACGCAGAAACTTTTGCGCGTCGATCGCAAAAGCCCCACTCTCGGAGTGAAGCCCGCGGCGGGTGCGGTCGTCCTCTTCGACGGTACAAACGCAGACGAATGGGTGAACGGCAAAGTGGTGGATGGCCATCTGCAAGCTACTAACGCGACCAGCAAGCGCACCTTCGGCGACTACAAGCTGCACCTAGAATTCCGTACCCCCTACATGCCAGCCGCCCGCGGCCAGGGTCGTGGCAACAGCGGTATTTACCATGGCGGTCGCTGGGAAACCCAGATTTTAGATTCCTTCGGCTTAGAGGGTTTGGATAACGAGACCGGCGGCATTTACTCGCTCTCTAAGCCTCGTCTTAATATGTGCCTGCCTCCCCTTGCATGGCAGACCTACGATGTCGATTTGACTGCCGCCAAATTCAACGCCGAAGGCAAGCGCACCGCTTGGCCGCGCATCACCGTGCGCCTCAACGGCGTCACCATCCACGATGATCTCGAACTCACAAAGGACTTCACCGCTTCCGCTCCCCTAAGCCAGCCTCTCACCTCACCCGAAGGCCCTGTATTTCTCCAGGACCATGGCAACCCTGTCGAGTTCCGCAACATCTGGATTATACCTGGGAAATGATACTCGTGGCGGATGATGCTTACCTTAGATAATTTGAAATCCTCTATTCCTTGAAATTTGAAATTTGAGGTTTAGTAATTCTTCATGACTTATCTTTTTATCGGTGGCAACTCCGGCATCGGTCTTGCCACGGCCGAACTCCTGAAATCACAAGGCCACGAAATACTCGCTGCATCGCGCTCCTCGGATCAACTAGCTGCCCTCGGTATTTCCGTCCAGCCCTTTGATGCTACAAATCCCAGCTCCCTCGTCCTCCCGGAAACGCTCGACGGTCTAATCTACTTCCCCGGCACGATTACCCTTAAGCCCTTCCACCGCCTAACGCCGGAGGATTTCCTCACAGATTTCCAAATCAATTGCCTCGGCGCCGTGCATGCGATTCAGCAGGCTCTCCCCGCCCTGAAAAAAGTTGCCTCAGCCTCGATTGTGCTGTTCTCCACCATTGCTGTCGCGCAGGGCATGGCCTTCCATGCCTCCATCGCAGCCGCCAAGGCCGCCGTGGAGGGGCTTACAAAATCCCTCGCCGCCGAGCTTGCACCAAAGATCCGCGTCAACGCGATCGCGCCCTCACTCACCGATACACCCCTCGCTGCCATGCTCCTAGGCAACGAAGCAAAGAAAGAAGCCGCCGCAAAACGCCACCCTCTACAAGCCGTTGGCGAGCCCGCTCACGTCGCTCAGCTCGCCTCGTTTCTCCTTTCAGATGCCTCCTCCTTCCTCACCGGCCAAATCCTCCGCCCCGACGGCGGGCTTTCTTCGGTTAGAATGTTTTAATCAATTCGGTAATACCAATATCTTTTCAATGATCTGTCAGTCGTCGTTTGTCACCCGCTAGTCGCGCAGGCTTGCTCCGCTAAAAATAGGCGGGTCATCTAATTTTCAGTCTCAGCGCTCTTGTAAAACATCCTGTTCGGCTCAAACAATATGCAGATGATTTTGACCAAATTTTTTGCATCTGTATTTTCCTAAACGATGGCACGACCGAAAACTACGGAGATTCGCGTAAGCCGCAGCTCGCGCCTCGCGGGTTATGTCGCAGGATGTGTTATGAAATTATGGGGGCTCACGCTCAGCTACGAAGTTAACGGGCGGCTCGGAGTAACGGCACCGGATATCGCTCCAGCGCCGGTTATTTTCGCGCTCTGGCATAACCGTATTTTTACCATGCCGTCGATCTGGCGTAGGACGGGTGGGAAAGGTCGCAGATCTGTGGTCCTCACCAGCGCCAGCAAGGACGGCACCATCCTCGCCTACACCATGTCGATGTTTGGCCTCGGCGCAATTCGTGGTTCCTCTTCCCGGCGCGCGGTATCCGCCCTGATCGGAATGAAAAAAGCCTTGAGCGAAGGGTTAGATGTCTGCGTCACTCCCGATGGCCCGAGGGGCCCGCGCTACGAAGTCCAGCCCGGCGTGATCAAGATTGCGCAGGCGACAGATGTTGAGATCATACCCATTCACATCCGCTACAGTTCCGCGTGGCGACTCAAAACCTGGGATCGTTTCGTCATTCCCAAGCCCTTCAGCCGAGTTTCGGTCATCTTCGATCTTCCTCACCGCATTCCACAAAATCTGAGCGATGAAGCCTTCGAAGCCGCACGTATTAGCTTGGAAAAATGCCTAATCGAGGCTAGCGATGACCGCTGAATAAGAAATTCTTGTGGCAAGATCCTCTTAAATACCAAAAAGATTCATTAAGTTTTTAAAATAATAAAGAAAAATTAATATATTTTATTGCTAACTGTGAAAATTTATAAAGAATCACATCCGTGAACATAAAAACGCACCTCGCCTCGCTCGTAGTTGTTCTTGCCAGTTCAGTTCCGCTGATATCCGCCTCCGAGACGGAACGCCTTAGGGCGCTCTGCGCGGAGCAGGATATGCAAATCCAGCAGCTAGAGGAAAAGATCACCCAGCTCACCGACACACCGCCGTTCTCGCGCCCTGAGTCGTCGGCTACCGTGGAAGTTCGCGAAGTTGAAGTCGGTGTTCAGGAAGCAAACTACACGGTGATATCAGGCGACAGCATGGAGCGTATCGCCCGTTATCACGGCACCACCGCCATTGCACTGGCCAAGATTAACGGCATGAAGAACGGAGCGATCATTCATCCCGGCCAGAAGCTGAAAGTTCCTAGCAAGGCTATCCTCGATTCTGTTCCTTTAGTTCAATCCGAGCATGCTAAAGCATTCCGCACACATACCGTCGCGGCCGGTGATACGTTTTACAAGATTTCCATAAAATACGGCGTGTCAGTGGATGAACTCATTACCTTTAATGCGGATGTAAGCCCCACTATACTTCAAATTGGACAAAAAATCAATCTAGAGCGCGCAGATCCGGCAATAACGAAAGCGCCGGTTACCTCGCTGGGGCCTGCCGCCTCGATTCCAGTCCTAAATACCCCCGTGCCAATTCAGAAACTACGCGCTTTGCGGCACCCAATACGTATCAAAAAAGAGATTACATACGGTCAGTTCGCAGCAAATCACGGCGCCACCAGCCATCGACTCGATGAACTCAACGGTTTTGAAATCGACCCTTCCACTGTTCTCGCCCAAGGCTCTGAGTTGTATATACCCGCCCAGCCATAAGCGTTCGGCTCTGTAACCTGAGGATAGACTGAAAAACTCACTGGCCACAGCGCCAGTGGGTTTTTCGCGCTATCAGCAGAAACTTTACAAAATCACCCTGATGGCCGCCATAGCGTTACCTGCTTTTTTCCGTGCTTCCTCGATGCTGCCGCCACGCGCCAAGGCCACGCCCATCCGGCGTTTACCTTTTACTTCCGGTTTCCCGAAAAGGCGGATCTGCGTGTCCGTGGCGGCGAGCGCTTTCCCAAGGTTTTCATAGGCAATGCTGTTAGATACGCCTTCCACCAGCAGGGCGGTGGAGGCGGACGGGCCGTGCTGGACGATGTTCGGAATCGGCAGACCGAGGATCGCCCTCGCGTGCAGTGCAAACTGGCTGAGATCCTGCGAAATCATCGTAACCATACCGGTGTCATGGGGCCTAGGCGAGACCTCGCTAAAGGAAACTATGTCGCCCTTCACGAAAAGCTCGACCCCGAAAATACCATATCCCCCGAGATTGTCTGTGATGGCTTTTGCGATTCGCTGTGCTTCTTCCAAAGCGACTTTGCTCATCGGCTGTGGTTGCCAGCTCTCGCGGTAGTCACCATCGATCTGGAGGTGACCGATGGGTTCCAGAAATAGGGTGCCGCCGGCATGGCGCAGGGTGAGTAGGGTGATCTCGTAGTCGAAATCGACAAAGCCTTCGATGATGACCTTTCCGCCTCCCGCGCGACCGCCTTCCTGAGCATATCGCCAAGCGGGGGCGATGTCGGTTTCCTTGCGTAAAGTGCTCTGGCCTTTTCCGGAGCTACTCATGATCGGTTTTACCACACATGGCATCCCGATCTCCCCGATGGCCGCACGATATTCATTCTCGTTTGCGGCAAAACGGTAGGGTGAAGTCGCGAGTCCGAGCGTTTCTGCAGCCAGGCGGCGTATGCCTTCGCGGTTCATCGTCAGTTGTGTCGCGCGTGCCGTTGGGATCACTTTTGCAAGTCCTTCTGCCTCAATTTCCGCCAAGGTGTCCGTCGCGATCGCCTCGACTTCCGGCACGATGATATGAGGCCGATATTTCTCAATCACATCCCTTAATTTTACACCGTCGAGCATCGAAAAGACTTCTGCATGATCCGCCACCTGCATCGCTGGGGCATTCGGATAGGAATCGCAGGCGATCACCTCGACCCCGAATCTCTGAAGCTCGATGACCACTTCTTTCCCCAACTCCCCGGAACCGCAGAGCATCACGCGGATTGCGGTTTCCGTAAAAGGCGTGCCGATGGATGGGGTTTTGCTCATGCCGCTTGGTAGATGGTCGGGTGGCTGCTTGGGTAGCGATTTTTTTGAGTAGGGGGAGGTTTACTACTCATTTTTTATCCTTGGCCTTCTGGAATCGCAAGCGGCGTTCCGAAGGGGTAGGCTCGGTTTCGGGATTTAAAGCAGGTTTTTCTTCCACGGTCACCACCTGCACAACCGACTTAGGTGTGCGCACCTTGATTGGTTTTGCTGTCTTAGCTGCTTTCACGCGGTTACCGAACTCCGGCAGCTTCCAGCCTGTGCGGGTGATCAGTGCATCGAGAAGGATCAGCAGGAGCATGGAAATGCCAACGGGCAGATTCAGTGAGGTCCCGGCCACGTAGGGCGGGCGCAGCCAGGCTTCCTTGAGGTTAAGCAACTCACGGCCATTCGTCTGGTGGGAAACGGCGCGCAGCTCCGCGAGGCGCTCCGGCTCGAAAGACCACTCGACGCTTGCCCCCACGCTCACCGGGCCGAA
>CAMAXN010000023.1 GCA_945862245.1 Prosthecobacter debontii | reverse complement strand
ACGGTGAGGTTTTCGCGTGTGGATTTCTTCGGGTCGGTGTGGATGTGGTCGCGGTCGTCTATGGAGAAGAGGTTGAAGCGGTTTCTGGAAAGGAGGGGGAGTTTCGGGAAATCATCGAGGTCGATGGCGAGCATGAAGACGCGGTAGGTAAAGGCGTGTTTCTTTGGGGAGATTCGGGTGTGGTTGATGACGCATTCGTAGAGAGAGTTGTTAACCGCCAAGACGCCAAGTTCGCCAAGTTTTTGGACTTGGGATTGTGGATTTTTGGTCATGGATTTTTGGCGGTTGGGTGACGGGGTTGTGAAAGGGGTTTCAAACCCCTTTTGCATATTGCCACGGATCGCGGTTGAGGATTTCCTTGCAGAGGCGGTAGGCAGACCAGATGCCGTCTTCGTGAAAGCCGTAGCGTTGCCATGCGCCGCAGTAGTGGCGGTGGGTGGTTTGGGCGGCTGCGTGGAGCTCCGGGATGCGGGATTGGGTGGTGATGGCGGCGGTGGTGAAGAGCGGGTGCTCGTAGTTCAGGCGGTGGATGATTTTTTCCTCGGGGATGTCTGTGGGGGGATTGATCGAGACGAAGTAGTTTTCGTTTTCGGATACGTCCTGGAGCTTGTTCATCCAGTAATGGGTGGAGTGCTTTCCGCTACTAGAGATGTGGTAGTTCCATGAAGCCCATGCGCGGCGGGTGCGGGGCATGAAACGGGGGTCGGTGTGGACTACGGCGGTGTTCGGCTGGTAGGCGAAGTGGGAGAGGACTTCGGTTTCGAGCGGGGTGGGTGCGGCGAGAAGCGCGAGCGATTGGTCGCCGTGCGAGGCGAAGATGACTTTATCGAAAGCGTGCGATGAGCCGTCGGCTAGGCTGAGGGTGGTTCCATTGACGGCGATGACGGTGTTGTTGCGGATGATATTTTGCGCGAAGGGCGCGGTGATTTTTTTCACATACTCGCGGGAGCCGCCGCTGACGGTGCGCCAAGGGTGCTGGGTATCGAGGCCGAGGAAGCCGTGATTGTGCCAGAAGCGCATGAGGGTGCGGGCAGGAAAGGAATCGATGCTCTCGGGCGGGGACGACCAGACGGCGGCGGCCATGGGGGAGAGATACCATTCGAGGAAATCGCGACCGTAAGCGCGTGCCTTGACGTATTCGGAGAGCGACAGGTCTCCAAATTTCGGGTTCGCGAGTTCCTCTACGGTCTCCTTGTTGAAACGGTTGATCTGGAGGAGCATTTTCCAGAAGCGCGGGCGGAGGAGATTTTTCCGCTGGGAGAAAAGCAGGTTCACGGAGCCGCCGTTGAATTCGATCCCCGCGCGGGCGTGCTGAACGGAGAAGGACATTTCGGTCGGCTTCGTAGCGACATCGAGTTCCTTGAAAAGGCGGGTGAGGTGCGGGTAGGTGACCTCGTTATAAACCATGAAACCGGTATCGAGCGGCAGCATCTGGCCGTTTTCCGGGACCTCGACGGTGTTCGAGTGTCCGCCGATGCGGTCGTCTTTTTCGAAGAGAGTGAGATCGAAATCCCCTTTCAAGAAATGGGCGCAGGCGAGGCCGGAGATGCCGGTTCCGATGATGGCTGTTGTTGGCTTAACTTTCAAAATTCAAGGATCAACGAAGACTTGGGTAGTGATACCTTGGCTTGCATTTATTTCTGGTGGGCGAGACGCCAACTCTCCCTGAGGGATTTCGCCTCCTCCATCACTGCTTGCGGGACGGGGCGGAGATCCCAGACGAGGCGGAATTTTTCCAAAATACGAAGGATGTAGTAGGTAGGGTCGATCTCGTGTGGGAAGAAGCCTTGGCGTGTGGAGTGCGGAAAGCGGTGGTGATTGTTGTGCCAGCCTTCGCCGAGGGTGATCAGGGCGAGAAAGAAGTTGTTGCGAGAGTCGTCGCCGGTGTCGAAGCGGCGTTTTCCCCAGACGTGGGCGAGGGAATTGATAAACAGTGTGCCGTGGAGCAGGACGGTGGTGGAGATGAAGAACGTCCAGATGAAGAACTGCCACATCGTGGTGCCGAGCGATGGCGCAAAGGTTTCCAGCGCCGAGCCGATGGCGAGCATGACGATTCCGAAGGCGATCGGGACGACCTGATCGTAGCGGTTGAGCCAGACGAGTTCGGGGAATTTCACAAGATCCGGAATGGCCTTGTAATTCGTGGGGAAATTTCGCTTCGAGGTAAGCCAGCCGATGTGCGACCAGAGAAAGCCGCTGACGCGCGGCGAGTGGATGTCCTCCTCCTCGTCAGAGTGCTTGTGGTGGTGGCGATGGGTGGCGGCCCACCAGAGCGAGCCGCGTTGCATCGATGTATTTCCTATCACAGCGAGGATGAGCTGAAAGGTGCGTGAGGTCTTGTAGCTGCGGTGCGAAAAATAGCGGTGGTAGAAGCCGGTGATCGCGAACATGCGGATGAAATACAGCGCGACCGCGGTGATGACCGGGACGGGGCTGATTCCGACCCAGAACACTGCGAGGCAGCCGAGGTGGAGAAAGATGAAAGGGACGGTGCGTTGCCAATCCAATTTATCAGGGAGCGTCGCCGGATCTGGCGAGCCGGGCGCACGGTAATCGGAGTCCCACCAATGGCCGATGAGCGTTGTGAATGCTTTGATTCGAGAAGTCATGGAATCTTGGAGCTACTGTTACTTTTCAAGGCGGCGACGTATTGTTTCGACGATTCCGCCGACCACGGGGATCTGGCCGTAGATATTCAGTCCGGAATCCCAGAAATCTTGGTGCATGGTAACTTGGCCGGCGGAGTTGAGGCGAATGTGACTCATGCCGACGGAGTGGACAGGCTTGCCGCCGTTGAGTTTCGGGGCGGAGAATACCATCGTCCAGCGGACGTAGTGCTCATTGCCGGAGCTAGCGGTGTCATTGATCGTGACTTCGTAGCTGGTCATGGTGTCGGCGGTTGCGTGGAAATAAGTCATGATTTCCTCTGGGCCGTGATGGGTGACGAGTGTATCGTTAAGATAGGCATCCGGGGCGTAAACCTTGGCGGTGTTTTCTCGGACATAATCCTTGTCGGAGATTTTTGTCAGAAACGTCTGAAATGCCTTGATGCCGGATGCTGCTTTTGGGTTGTCTGCGGAAATGGAGTCTCCGGCTGATTTATCCAAAGCATTGTTGTATTCATCAACGCGCGCCGAGGTATTTGGGTGCGGGGCGCAGGCTGGGATCAAGATGATGACCACCAGCAGGATCAGGAGGATGAGAGGAATTGTCTGAAGCATCGTTTTGAAAGACATGTGGGATCTTATCACTTTTTCTCAGGGAAGCGAATAGATGGTGAAATTCTTTTAAAAAATGAGGCAATCCCAAAATCCGGGCAGCTGGTCAGGATTGTCCTGCCGAAGGCGTGAGACCGCCTGCTGTCAACGGCGGAGGACTGGGAGGTGATCGCGCTGAAAGATGCCAATGCCGTCCGGCTCGCAGCGTGCTGCATGGCCGAAAGCTCCAGCAGGCTTTAGCAGTCCAAGGCTTCGCCCTTGATTCAGTTTCCGGCCAATATCTCCAGCATCGCCCCAACCGCCACCAGCCCGAAGGTGGCGGTGACGTGGGTGGCCGTGCCGTAGCCGGTGGCGCAGTTGAGGCGCATGTCGGCGTCGTCCGGGCGGTCACAGGTGACCTCGCCGTCGCTGCCGGGATACACCGGGGATTCCTCAGAAAAAACAGCCGGGATGCCCATGGCTTGCGGCTTGGAACCCATCGGAACAGCGGGAAATCCGTAATCTTTGCGGAGATTCTTGCGGAGATGATGCAGCAGGGCGTCCTTTCCGCAGAAAGCTAAGTCGCGCAGGCTGATCCGGGTGGCATCGCGTTTCCCGCCCGCGCCGCCGCAAGTAACCACGGCAAGCCCGCGCCGCTTGCACTCCGCGATAAGCAAGGCCTTGTGGTTCATCGAGTCGATCGCATCAATCACCCCATCCACTTCGCCACCGAGAACTTCCTCGACCGAGCGCTCAGTGAAAAATCCTTCGATCACCTCCAGCTTGCAGTGCGGATTGATCGCACGGACGCGCTCGGCCATCGCCGCCGTTTTTTGTCGCCCGATCTGGCCGTCCATCGCGTGGAGCTGGCGGTTCACGTTGGTGATGCAGATTTCATCGAGATCAACCATACGGATACAGCCGATCCCGGAACGCGCGAGCCCTTCCACCGTCCAAGATCCCACCCCGCCGACTCCGACCACGACCACCCGTGCCGCCACGAAATTCTCCAGTGCGCGCACTCCGTAAAGCCGCGCGATTCCTCCGAAGCGGTTCTTTGTTTCCTCGCTGAGCATCGTGGCGAAGCTTCCAACTTGCCGACGCGGCGTTCAACGTCCATTTGTTGTGTCGTGACGGAAATCTTAATCACACTTGGCGATCCTGCCGGTATTGGGCCGGAAGTCATCGATGCCGCGATGGGTTCCGGGAAACTACCGGCGGGCTTCGTTTTCCGCGTGATCGGGGATCGCGCTGCGGGAGTGGCAGGTAAGCCCACCCGCGAATCAGCGCGGGCTGCGCTTGATGCATTGGAGGAAAGCGCGCGTCTGCTGCGCGAAACAGAGGCCGCCGCTGTGGTCACGGGGCCGGTATCGAAGGAGGGTTTGCAGGCGCTCGGCTTTTCATTTCCTGGGCAGACGGAGTTTTATGCGGATGCCTTCGGTTGCGCCGATTACGGGATGCTTCTAACCGGCCCTCATCTAACTGTCGGCCTTGCGACGATACACAATTCCCTCGCTGAGGTGTCGCGCCTGCTCACGGCGGAGGGCATTTTTCGGATTGGGAAACTCACGGCGGAGTTTCTGCGGAAAAAAGGCATCGCCGCTCCGCGCATCGCTGTTTGCGGTCTGAATCCGCATGCGGGCGAGAACGGCGCGTTCGGTGACGAGGAAAGAACGATCATAGCGCCCGCCATTTCTGCGCTGAACGGAACGAGCCTCGCCGGCTTCACCGGGCCGCATGTGCCGGATGCTATTTTCCGTGATGTGGCGCAGGGCAAATACGATGCCGTGCTCGCGATGTATCACGACCAAGGGCTGATTCCGCTGAAACTATTGGATTTCGACGAGGCGGTGAATGTTACGCTCGGGCTGCCGAAACCGCGCACCAGCCCGGATCATGGCACCGCTTTTTCCATTGCGGGCAAAGGTGAGGCGAGCCCCGCCTCAATGATCGCAGCGATCTGCCTGGCGTGCGCGCTGGCGTGAATATAGTTTTTAGGTGTAACTGGCTACCGTTGCCTGAGCTGGCAGGTTGCAGGGTGTCTTGGCGGAATAGTTGGCCACACAACCGCGATTGTCGCATGGAATGGGTGGCATTCATACCAAGCCTATTTCCTCGCCTGCTTGACCATGCCTTCGGCGAGTTCGCGTAGCTCCTCGACGGGGATGGCGAAGGTCTCGGCGCGGTTGGCACGGGCGATATTCATACCGACGGCGCGGCCTTCAAGATCGAGCACGGGGCCGCCCATAGTTCTGGAGCCGGCTGCATAGATGTCGTGCTGTATAATGCGGGGGAAGCCGCTGCGCCGGTTAGAGAAATCACCGCTCATTTGGTCGTTGCGGGAGGGTTCACGGAACAGATCGCCGCGGGCGAAAAGTTCCACATCGAGTTCCAATTCTTTCCCGTCGCGGAGGATGGTGACTTTCACGCTAGTGCCGACTTTCATTTCACCGATTATACTGCCTAGGGCGGCGATTTCCTTGACCGGCTTACCTGCGATGGTGATGAGGATTTCGCCTTTTTTCATACCGGCTTTTTCTGCGCCGCTGTCCTTGCTGACTTCCTCAATGCTCAGACCTTTCTTGGTTTCCTTAAGCGTGACGCCGAGCACCGTGCCGCCTTCGGGCGGGATTTCCCGAGCGTCGGCGCTGATGATGCCCGCCATCACACGGCGGTTGGTGCGACTAGTGACGCCGTTAACAATAACCCATGTGCCGCGCGCGAGTTCGCTGTCCGGCGCGAAGACGATAGGGGTGAGGCCGATAGCATCGATCTTGAGTAAAGCCACATCCCAGCGAGGATCGGTCATCACCACCTTCGCGTCCTTGTAGGATTCTTTGTCAACGCGGATATCGATTTTTTTGATGTCCTCGACTTCGCTAGCCTTGGTGAAAATGTAGCCATCTGCGGTGATGATGGTGCCGTAGGCGATTTCCTTGAGACCATCGTAGATCACGGCGCTGGATGCCTGGATGACCTGCCGCTGCGGCTCAAAGGCGGCTGTAACCGCAGCGCCTGTAGTGCGGAAATTCGTTTCTAGGCTCTGCTTCGCTGAAGCGGTAACGGTGAGTGCTATTGCGAGAGCTAGGCTAGCGCTCGCCGAGCTTGAGGTTGAGCGTTTCTTCTTTTTCATCACGGGTGATTTCGAAAGTGAGTTTGTCTTCTGCGGCGAGTTCCGCGAGGATGGATTGGAGTTTTTCGCGGGAGTCGAGTTTCTCGCCGTTGAGCGTACGGAGCAGATCGCCTTCCTTGATGCCTGCCTTTTCAGCGGGGCTATTTTTGCCCACCTTAGTGACCTCGATGCCGCCCTCCGCGAGTCTTGTGGCGATTCCTAGGAAGCCTTTCCCTTTCTCCGGCTTTTTCGCGAAAGGTCCCTCGCCGATGAATTCGGATTTCATCATCCTATCCCATTGGTCGATGAAAACCTTTATCGGCACATGACAGTTCCCATTGATGTTTTCGCCGACGCGCGAGTGGATACCAATGAGGCGGCCCGCCATGTCGAATAGCGGCCCGCCGGAATCGCCGCCAATGAGCGGGCCATCAGTCTGGATTGTGGTGTTGGCCACGCCAACGAGACGCCCGATGCGCGAGACGGCTCCGCGGTCCTTGTCAAAACCGCCGGAGTGGCCGAGTGAGAACACCCAGTCGCCAAGGTTGGTATCGTCCGTCTTGTTGATCTCCACGAAAGGGAAAGGCTTCCCGTCAGGAAGTTTCTCGGTGATCTGGAGCAGCGCGGCGTCTGTATCCGAGTCGAGCCCAAGGGTCTTAGCCTTGAGCTTGGTGCCGTCCGGCATCACCACATTCACGTCTTTACCGACTCCCGAGGAAACGTGCGCCGCCGTCATCACCAGCCCATCGGCGCTAACAATCACGCCACTGCCTGAGCCTTCGCTGAGGTCGATATTTACCGTAGCGGCCTGCGACTTGGGTATCGCAGCGATCAGCGCGTCCTGGATCGCTTTGATGTCAGCGGGAGACTCAGGAGCCTTCTTGGCGTTCACGGGAAAGGCGGCAGCGTACTGCATCAGGCAGATGCATATTGAGAAAAGCATATGGTATGCCGGTTGTTTCATATCACCTTTCCAGTATCTCCACTTCGTATCCGTCAGGATCGGTGACGAAGGCCATCTTCGATTCCTCACCGATGAATTTTTCACGCCATCCGGAAGGCCAGATCTCAATATCGGCTTTTTCCAGTTTGTCGCAATATTCCACGATGTCATTAACGCCAAGGCAGGTGTGCATGAGATCTTCCGGGCAGGTGGCGGTGTAATCCGGCGACCATGTTAGCTCTAGAAAGACATCGTTGCCCGGCAGTTCCATGAAGGCGAGCTTGTTGCCTTGCGGCGAATCCTTTTCCCTGCCCAACGTGTAACCGAGCTTTTCGTAGAACGCAATCGAGCGCTCCATGTCGTTGACTCGGATGCGGGTGTGTAAAAACTTAATCACTTAAATAATCTGGACTACAACCTGACGCCCCGCAAGTCTCGCAATGGAATTTACCGAAATCGACCGCGAGGATTTCCGCAACCTGCTCATGGAGATCCACCGCACCCGCATGCCCTTCGGAATGTTTGGCAAGCAGAAATACCCGCCAAGCGGTGTTCCGCTCTGCGACTTGCCCGAGGAATACCTACTCTGGTTCAAGCAACGATCCTTTCCCAAGGGTCGCCTCGGTGAACTCATGGCCCACGTCTGCGAGATCAAGGAAACCGGCATGGACTCTATTTTCGATGCGATGCGGAACGCGTACGGCGGTAGAACGAAACTTTAAACCTCAATGAAGAGAGTGATACATCGTCCATGCTCTTCCTTGGAGTTTAAAACTTGAAGTTTAAAGTTTCACACCAGCCCATCCTTCCGCGCCTGCTTCCAGTAGGCGTATTCGGAGCGGTTGAAATCGACGTATTCGGGCGAGAGGTCGCTTGAATACATCGTATAGGCCGCCTGGCCTTGGTTGAGGTCAATGTCGATGGAAAATTCTGGCGCAGCTACAATCTCGCGGAGGTCATCCATCGGTGTTTCAGCTTGGAGACCGCCAAGGCAGGAAGCTTTCCCGCCGATGAAGATATCGATCAGTTCCTCGCGTATTCGCGCACGGGAGTAGCCGACGGCGTGGATGATGCGGCCCCAGTTCGGATCACCGCCGTTCCATGAGGATTTCACCAGCGCGCTTTTGCAAACGGCCTCGGCGACCTTTTTCGCATCGAGGTGGGTGCGCGCGCCCTTGACGTTCACGGTCACGAATTTCGTGACCCGCTCGCCGTCGCGGACCACCGCTTTCGCGAGCTCCAGCATCACCCATTTCAGAGCATCGCGGAACTGTTTGCAGGCGGTGCCATTGCGGCGGGCGGCGGTCATACCGCTGGCACCGTTCGCGAGCACGATCACCGTGTCGTTGGTACTCATGTCGCCGTCGATGGTGATGCGGTTGAAACTTTCCTCAACGGCTTCCTGGACCGCGCGCTGGAGGCAGTCTTGGGAGAGATTCGCGTCGGTGGTGATGAAGCACAACATTGTGGCCATGCTCGGGGAGATCATGCCTGCGCCCTTCACGCAACCGCCTATGCGTACGCGGTGCTCGCCGATGTCAAAGGAGATTGCGACCTCCTTCTCATGGGTGTCGCTGGTGATAATCGCCTTCGCAAAATCGTTGCCCTTCTTTGCGGCTAGACCTTCCACAAGTTTCGGTATGTTCGGCGTGACGCGCGCCATCGGCATCGGCAGCCCGATCACACCCGTAGAGCAAACGCCGATCTCTGTCCGTTTCAGGCCAAGGCTTTTTGCAGCCTCCTCGCACATTGACGTGGCGTCCTCGATGCCGCGCAAACCGGTACAGGCGTTCGCATTGCCGGAGTTCACGATCACCGCCCGCAGACTGCCTTTGCGCAGGTGGCTTTGCGAAACCCTGACCGGTGCGGCCTTCACCTTATTCGTCGTGAAGGCTCCGGCGGAGACACATTTCGATTCAGAAAACACCAAGGCGAGATCCAAGCGGTCGCTCGCGGGGTTCTTGATGCCGCAGCTTATCGCGGAAAGGAGAAAGCCTTTCGCCGCGCCGACGCCGCCTTTGATTTTTGTAATCGGAAAATCCATACAAAATGAACGAAGTGCAGAGTAAAGTCCCCGCGCACCCGCGCACAAGCAATTCCTCCGGGATGCATCCTACGGCTGAGTTTTTCCGGATCAGCAATGACATGAGGAATGATTAGGTTCATCAAGCACCTCACAGCGCTTGCCGCCGTTTTCTGGTAATTACCAACTGCTGCTATACCGAAGCTAACCGATTATGCGTCCCCAGAGCGCCTTGAGGTAACGCGACTCCGGATAGTTTGAGAGCGTGGGATGATCACCGCCCGCACCCGTGCGGTCAAAGACTTGAAGCCGTTTGTCCTGGCGGTGGATCACGTTGGTCACGATGTTTTCGAAGGCCTCCACGCCGAGTTGCCCGGAGCAGGAACATGTCACAAGTACGCCATCCTTTTCAACAAGCTGCGCGGCAAGCTTGTTGAGGTCGTGGTATTTCGCGTGCCCGATCTCGTCTTCTTTCCCAAAAAGAAACTTCGGCGGATCCACCATCACTACGTCCCACTTTCTGCCGTTATCGAGCATCGTCCGGATCCATGTGAACGCGTCTGCGTGGGTGAGTTTGATCTTCACGTCGTTGAGGTTCGCGTTGCGCTTTGCCAGAGCCACGGCGGACTCGTCGAGATCCACAGCAGTCACTTCCGATGCTCTGCCCAGCGCGGCGGAAACAGCGAACCCCCCCGAGTAACAGCAGAGGTCGAGCACGCTTTTACCCTCAACGATATCACGAAATTTTTTCCGGTTGTCGCGCTGGTCGCAGAAAAACCCGGTTTTGTGACCGGTGGTGAAATCGATCTCGTAGCGCACGCCATTTTCCAATACTTTCAACAGTCGCACTTTGTCGCTCTCCACCCCGCCGCTACGCGGGATGCCCTCGATCCGCGCCAGATCCGCATCCACCTGCACCACCACTTTTTTCGTTCCAAAGGTCTCATGCATAAGTGGCAGCCAACCCTTCAGCCGCATCCACGCCCCCAGCGAAGTGATCTCTACCGAAAGCACATCGCTGAACTTGTCCGCCACAATGCCGGGCAGAAAATCCGCATCACCATGGATACAGCGGTAGCAATCCGTAACGCCATCCAACCTCAGGATCGCCCGCCGCAACTCGCCCGCCCGCCCGATTGCCTTTTCGAAAAACGTCTCGTCGATCTCCTCCAAGCTGTGGCTCACGATGCGCAGCGGCATACGCGCCTTCGGGTTCCAAAGGCCCCATCCGAAACGCGTGCCCTGCTTGCCTATCACTTCCACCAAATCGCCTGCCTTAGCATCCCGTGAAACCTCCCCGACCATCTTCGGCCAGATCGAGGGGTGAAATGTCTGATATTTAAGTTGGACGCTAGGCACGCCGCATCGTCCACTCACGCGTTCTTCCTTGGAAGTTGTTTTTTTAAATTTGAAACTTTGTGAAACTCCATCGCCACCTCTGCACCTCCACACTCGAGATCGCCAAGTCAATCCTGGTCAACCACCGCGTCCTCGACCACGAGCTCGCCGCCGCCTTTGAGGCAAACCCGAAATGGGGCAAGCGGGACCGTAATTTCGTCGCCGAGAGCATTTTCGAAACCACCCGCTGGCGCCGCGCGCTCGCGTTCCTTGTCGATTCCGAGGAAACAAACTCCCTGCTCACCGCGCAGTGGTTGCTGATGGGTTACGAGCTTCCCGATTGGCACACATACAAAGGCCTGCCAGCCGCCGAGATCCTCGCCCGCCGCGAAAAGATCTCCGAGCAACCCCGTGCCATTCGCCAGTCGATTCCCGATTGGCTCGACCAGCTCGGCGAATCCGAACTTGGCGAGCTCTGGGAGCCCCAGCTCGCAGCCCTCAATGAAAAGCCAAACGTTTTCCTCCGCGTCAATACTCTCCTCGCTACCGTGTCCGACACCATCGTCTGGCTCGCCGAGCACGGCGTTCAGGTTACCCCTCTCTCCGGCCACCTGCACGCGCTCGCGCTGGCTCCCGGAAAAATACTGCCGAAAGCCCTGCGCCTTGACGGCCGCATCGAGATCCAGGATCCCTCCTCTCAATCCATCGCTCCGCTACTCGATCCGCAGCCCGGCCAGCGCATTATTGACGCCTGCTCCGGCGCCGGCGGCAAAGCCCTCCACCTCGCCGCGCTCTCTGACAACGAGGCCCGCGTCTTCGCGATGGACGTGGATATGAAAAAGCTCGACCAACTTAAGTATCGTGCGAAACGAGCCCGCGCCACCGCCATTTCCCCGAAACCCATCACCGAATCCACCCCCGCTGATTTCGCTGACATCGCCGATTCTCTGCTCATCGATTCCCCCTGCTCCGGCCTCGGCACCCTGAAACGCCAGCCCGACCTCAAATGGCGCCTCAAGCCCGCCGCCCTCGACCGCGTCCGCTCGATCCAGGCCCAGCTCCTCGCCGAGTATCCCAAAATGCTCAAGCCCGGCGGCAAACTCCTCTATGCCACCTGCTCCATTCTCCCCTCGGAAAACCAGGATCAGATCGCTCGCTTCCTCGAAAAACGCCCCGGCGAATACGAACTCATTTCCCAAACGAACCTCCTCCCCTCACAAACCGGCCACGACGGCTTCCACGCCAGCTTATTGAGAAAACTGTGAAACCCGCAGGGGATTGCGAGCATGTCGCATTGCGGTCACCATCAAGGAATCTAAATTCTATGATACATCGAAAGCAGATATGGGTTGGTTAAACATTAACAAACAACCACTGAGGTGAATCGACTTAGTCGTTACTCGGCGATTAATTAGATGAATCCGCTATGAGCAAAAATCATTATCTCTTTATCGCAATATGAATTCTTAACCCTCCGGGGCGAGCTGAATACTCTCGTTCCAATCCCGTGAACCGTAGAACAGGAACTTCCAGCTTCCCTGAGATGCCTTGAGCGGCCTTACTACCTCCATGCGTGTCCTTGCCGTTGATCCCGCCGTCCGGAACACGGGCTACGCTGTGCTGGAGGGTGATCTGCGCAAGCCAACCGTGCAGGCTTACGATGTGATTACTATTCCGCAGACCGTCCCGCAATCCGCCGCGCTGGCTGCGATCCGCTCCCACCTTGCGCATGTCATCGCCAAGTACCAGCCGGACGAAGTAGCGGTGGAGGGGATCATCTATGTGCAGTCCCACCGCACCGCGATTACGATGGGTGCAGCGCGGGCGGCGGCCCTCATTGCGGCGGCGGATCATGGCTTGCCGGTTTACGAATACGCACCCCGAAAAATTAAAATGGCCGTTGTCGGTAGAGGCACGGCGGACAAGACGCAGGTGGCCTTCATGGTGCGCGCCTTGCTCGGCCTCGCTGAAACGCCTCCCCCCGATGCGGCGGACGCACTCGCCATCGGACTCGCCCACCTGCAAGCCTCCGATCCGATTCGCGCGAAGCTGCTAGATCGGCATTTGATCTAGGTTCGCCCTATCGGAAATTTTCAATCGCGAATTAACGATAATGAAGATTGATCTATAAAAAGCTAGTTGCAGGGTCGGTCCTCGCGGGTTCACGGCGGCGATCAGGCGAGCAGTTCCTTGATGACCTTCGCCGGTTCGACTCCGGTGAGCCGCTGGTCGAGGCCTTGCGAGCGGAAGGTGAAGCGTTCATGGTCGAAGCCGAGGAGGTGGAGCACCGACGCGTGGAGGTCGCGGACGTGAACCGGGTCGCGGACGATGTTATAAGAAAAATCGTCGGTTTCGCCGTGGATGTGCCCACCCTTCGATCCGCCGCCAGCCATCCACATGGTGAAGCAGCGTGGGTGATGGTCGCGGCCGTAGTTCTCACGCGAAAGTTGACCCTGGCTGTAGATCGTGCGGCCGAATTCGCCGCCCCAGATGACCAGTGTGTCATCGAGCATACCGCGTTGCTTTAGGTCGGTGAGCAGGCCGAAGGTCGGACGGTCAAGGTCGCCGCACTGGAACTTCATGCGGCCGGTCAGGTTCCCGTGGTGGTCCCAGTTGTTATGATAGATCTGGACGAAGCGCACGCCGCGCTCGGTCATGCGGCGGGCGAGCAGCATGCTGTGGGCGAGGCTGCCAGCCTTGTGAACCTCTGGGCCATAAAGATCCGTTACGCTCTTTGGCTCGTTTTTGGTCTCGGTGAGTTCGGGTACGCTGGTTTGCATGCGGAAGGCGAGTTCATACTGCTCGATGCGTGTACGGATTTCCGGGTCGCCAATCATTTCTAGATTCATTGCGTTGAGCTTGTTGAGCGAATCGAGGCTCGCGCGGCGGACCTTGCTAGAGACGCCAGACGGATTCCGGAGGAACAGGATGGGATCTTCCGAGGCGCGGAAGGTGACGCCGGCGTGCTTGCCATCAAGGAAGCCGGACGACCAGAGGCGGCCAGAGATCGCTTGGTTCTGGTCGTTGTTGGTGGCGCGGGCGACCATCACCACGAAGGTGGGCAGGTCGGAATTCATCGAACCGAGGCCGTAAGAAAGCCAGGAACCGAGGCAGGGACGACCGGTGACCATGTTGCCGGTCTGCATTGCGGTGATCGCTGGCTCGTGGTTGATCGCCTCGGTGTGCATCGAGCGGATGAAGCACATATCATCTACCACTTTTGAAGTTTCCGGCAGCATCTCGCTAACCCACATGCCGGACTTACCGTGTTGCTTGAACTGGTATTTCGACGGCGCGATCGGGAACCGTGCCTGGCCGCTGGTCATGGTGGTCAGGCGCTGGCCCTTGCGGATCGAGTCGGGCAGATCCTTGTCGTAAAATTCGGCCATCTTTGGCTTGTAGTCGAAGAGGTCCATCTGCGACGGGCCGCCGACCATGTGGAGGTAAATCACGCGCTTCGCTTTTGGCGCGAAGTGGGTTAAGTCGCGTTGAGCCGTGGCGTCGAGTCCGCCCGTTCTGGCAGCACCGGCCGACTCTTGGAGTAGGGTAGCAAGCGAGGCCATGCCGAGGGCGTTCTTGCAGCGGGAGAGGAACTGGCGGCGGCTTTCGTTGAGCAGGTAATCGTTGAGAGGGTTCATAATGGGATTTCAGTGGGGAATCATTTGTTAGACCGGGAGGATCACTTACTTGGTCAGCGTTTCGTCGAGGTTGAGGAGTTGGTTGGCGATCATTGTCCACGCAGCGACTTCGCTAGGGGGGAGGGTGGAATCCGGAACTGAGTCGCCGAGGGTGAGCAGGGCGGTGGCTTCGGTAGGTGCGGCGGTATAGTTAGCGCGCATTTCTGTGAGGCTCTCTTTGAGCACAGTGAGCTCTATATCCCGCAAGGGGCGGGATATGATCTTTACGGCCATCGCGTTCAGGCGCGTGGCTTCGTCGCCGGCGGGGACACCGAGTAGCACGCGCTGGGCGAGATTGCGCGCGGCCTCAACCAACTGTGGATCGTTGAGGGTGGCAAGCGCCTGGATCGGGGTGTTGCCGCGTTCGCGCTGAATGGTGCAGGTCTGGCGGTTCGGGGCGTTGAAGACCTCCATCGAGGCCGGCGGGGCGGAGCGCTTCCAGAAGGTGTAAAGGCTGCGGCGGTAGAGCGATTCGCCCTTGTCCCGCTGGTAGTTGCGGGTGTTGCTTTCATTCATTGCCACGCCTTCCCACACGCCATCCGGTTGATAGGGCTTCACGCTGGGACCGCAGAGCTTCGGCGAGAGCAAGCCGCTGACCGCGAGAGCGTGGTCGCGGATCATCTCGCCATCCATGCGGAAGCGCGGGCCGCGACTGAGCAGGATGTTCGCCGGGTCTTTTTCAATCCGCAGCGCGTCGACGCCCGCATCCTGACGGTAGGTGGCAGAGGTTACGAGCATCCGGTAGAAGGCCTTGATGTCCCAACTCTTTTCACGGAACTCGACCGCTATCCAATCGAGCAGTTCCGGGTGCGAAGGTGTCTGGCCAGTCAGGCCGAAGTCGCTCGGAGTGTTGACTAACCCACGGCCGAAAAGCTCGAGCCAGAAACGGTTTACGGTGACGCGGGTGGTCAGCGGATTATCGTCAGCCAGCAGCCACTTGGCGAGGCCAAGCCGGTTGCGCGGCAGGTCGCCGGCCATCGGTGGCAGGGCCTCCGGGGTCTTCGCCGGGACCAGGTCGAGCCGCTGGTCGTATTCGCCGCGGTTGAGGACGTAGGAGACCGGGAGGGTGTCCGCTTCCTTGAACACGAGGGTCTTGGGAGTGCGGACACGGATCGCTTCCTTCTCGGCCTTGAGGGCTGCGATGCGATTGAGCGCCGCTTGGTGAGCCTCGTGCTCGAAGCGGGCGAGGTAGGCGTCGAACAGAAACTGGCGCTCGGCATCGGACCGCTCCGCCGCCGGCCGGGTGAGAATGCGCGGCAGCAGGGCATCGGTGGCGAGCACGTTCACCTCGTCGCCGCCGATCGCGCGGTCGAAGTATCGGAGTCCGGCGACCGAGAGTCCGCCGATGGCATCGCGGCTCTCGCGGCGGCCGAGCCGAAACGGGACCTCGGTGCGGATCGGGCTACGCAGGTTGTCGGCTTCGACACGGACGCGCTGCTCGACGCCGTCTATGTAGAGTTTCACGCCCGCGGCTTTTGAGGAGCCATCGTAGGAGAGCATCACGTGGTGCCACGCCTTGTCCGCGATGCGGCCTTCGCTGACCACCTTGATGGCGTCGTCGGCCCACGAGCGGACGAGGTGGGTGCCGATCATACCGCCCTGCATCCAGAGGTCGAAGCCGACGAAGCCATTGGTGTCGTCGAGCCGGGCGAGCAGCGAGCCGGTCTGCTGGACGCTGTCGAGATTCACCCATAGGCCGACGGAGAAGGGGCTGTGGGTATCCAAGGCTGGGAATTCCGGTAGGGCGAGGCCGGGCTCGGCAAGGCGTAGGCCGCGAGTGCCAGCGGGACCTTCGACGATGGTGGGTGCCGGCACGGCAGCGGCTGGTAGCTGCTGGCTGCCTGCGATTACTTCCAGTTGATCGACCTTTCCTCCGATCGCGGCGTCTGCGGGTCCGGCAAGCCCGGCCTGATAGACAAGGCCGGTGCTATTAAGCGTACCTTTCTGCAGGGTCGCTTCGATCTCGCCCTGGCGCGCGGCGAGGTGGCCTTGGGCGGCAGCGAGGAAGTCCTTCAGCGCGGTCTCGGCCGCCGCGATCTCGCTTTCGATCGACTGCCAGCGGGTGCGGTCGTCGCCGACCAACAGCAGTGTGGTTGGTTCAGGGTCTTTCGCGTTACCATCCATCACCGGGGTGGTAGAATTGTTGAAAAAAGCGGCCAGCGAGTAGAAGTCCCCAGTGGGGATCGGGTCGAACTTGTGGTCGTGGCACGCAGCGCAGGCGGTGGTCAGGCCGAGCCAGATGGTCGACATGGTGGCGGTGCGATCGATGCTGTAGAGAACCTTGTATTCCTCTTGGATGATACCGCCTTCGTTGGTGCTGATGTTGCAACGGTTATATCCGGTGGCGATCAGAGATTCCTCGTTGGAGTCCGGCATCAGGTCGCCGGCTAGCTGCTCGGTGGTGAAGCGGTCAAAGGGCAGGTTGCGATTATAGGCGTTGATCACCCAATCACGGTAGCCCCAGATCTCACGGTAGTTGTCAAAGTGGATGCCGTGGGTGTCGGCGTATCGAGCGGCGTCCAGCCAGTAACGGCCGCGCTGTTCCCCCCACTGCGGCATTGCGAGCAGGCGGTCGACATATTTTTCGTAGGCGTCTGGCGCGGTGTCGGCGAGAAAGGCGTCGAGCATTTCCGGAGTCGGGGCAAGGCCGGTGAGGTCAAGGGATACGCGGCGGGCAAGCGTGCGGCGGTCGGCCTCGGGTGCTGGGTCAAGGCCATTGGCTTCGAGCTTGGCGAGCACGAAGGCATCAAGCGGCTGGCGGACCCAGTTCTTCTTGCTGACCTCTGGGAGCGGGTGGCGGACCACCGGTTGGAACGACCAGTGACTTTCGTACACGGCGCCGTCCTGAATCCATTGGCGAATCATCCCGATCTGTTCCTTCGTCAGTAGTTTGTGGGACTCCGGCGGCGGCATGATTTCGTCTTCGTCGTCGGAAAGCATGCGCTCGAGCACGATGCTGGCCTCCGGGTCGCCAGGCACGATGGCAGCATCGCCGTACTTGTTAGGCGCGACCGCCGAGTCACGGATATCGAGTCGCAGCTTCGCCTCGCGGGCCTCGCGGTCGGGGCCGTGGCAGGGGAAGCAATTCTCAGAAAGGATCGGGCTGATGTCACGCGAGTAGCTGTATTTCGACGGGGCGGTGGACACCGGTGTGGCAATAGCGGCTTTGACCGGCGGCGCGAGGGGGGTGACTTCCCAAATAGCAGCGTCCATCAGCCACACTCCATCCGGCTTGGCGGACGGCGTGTTGACATCGACGAGCAAGCGGACCTTACCCGGTGGCGCGATCTCGTCGGTGGTGAAGGCGACCTCGAAAGGGGTGAGGGTGTCGGCGGAGAGCTTGTCGCGTTCGACGAAGATGGTGCGGATCGCGAGGTTGGCGGTCGGACTATTGTTCGCGTCGAGTGTCTGGATCCGTAGGTTTACCGAGGATCCGGAATCCGGCTGGGCATCGCCGCGGACACCGAGATTCAAGCGAAAGACATACTCCGAGCGCGGGGTGAGTCCGCCGGGGAGGTCCTGGAAAACTTGACCGCCGGCAACCGCGGCGAGGTAGCCGAATTGGGTGCCTTCGCCGCCTTTGGGCGCTGGCGACAAGCCGTCAGCGGCGATCACGCCTGCTTGGGCGAACTGCCAGGACTCGATGGACGGCCGAGCACCGGGTTGGTCGGTGGTGCGGGCGGGGAGTTCGAAGGAAGGATTAGCGAGCGGGGCGGCGGTTTGCGCTCCAACAGTGCTAATCCATAAGATCGTAAGTGGCAGGTGGCGGGCGGCGGCTAGCAGGCTGGGGAGCGAGTTGGATAAATACATAGGATCAGGGTTGTTTTAAAATTTCTTCATCATTGAGGGCGACATTGTAAGCGCGAAAGCGATCGAGGTGGCCGGACATGTAGGCTTTTTTGCCATCGCGGCCAAGATAGACCGCGGCGGGACTCTCCGCCACCAAATCGCGAAAGAGGGTGGAGGGCGGGAAACGCCAAGACTGTTCGGCTACCTTGCTGCCGTTGTGAAAGAGAGCGGCTTTCTCACCATTAAGGCGCAAGGCGATGCGGATCTCGCCGCCGCGGGCGACGGTGGTGCGCGAGGTCAGGGTAAGCGGGGCCTGGCCGGGATGCTTGAGAATTACGGCGAGGCGGCCGCTTTCACCGACGCCGACCATCAGGCCGTCTTCGTTCCAGTCATTGACCGCGAAGAGTGGCTGGGTGCCACGGCCGGTGACGCTGGCGTCGAGAATCCAGGTGGCGGCGGGGGCGTCGATGATCGATGCGTCGAGGAGGACCGACTGGTCCTTGCCGTTAAGTGTGAGCTTGCCGTCCTCGCGCGCTGGGGTACCACGGAGCAGGGCATGCAGCGAGCCGAACTCGTCAAGTGCTTGGCCGCCATCGCTTTCGTCGAAGGTGTAGGAAGCGACGAGTCCGCGCGGCTTGGTCAGCTTGGCTGCGAATTCATCGAAATACCAACCACCCCAAGGGACGTGGTGGTAGTGGACGCCGTCCGTGAGGTTGAAGCTCATCGAGTAGTCGGCGTCGAGTATGGTGTAGCCGCCGACCTTGCCGCGGTCCAAGGGCTGAGCCATGCCGCGGACGGTGGCGTCGCCGTGGATGTCAGAGCCCATCTGAAGATCGGTGAAGTCTCCGACACGCGCCCGTTCGCGGACCTTGGCCTGCCCGCCGACGAAGGCGAAGCCGCGGATGCGGGCTTTGCCGCCGACCTGCGCGCCTTCGCCGACACAGGCACCGCCGGAAACGATGGCGTCGTCCTCGATGGTCGCGGAGCCGGTCACGATGGCATCGTCGAGGATTTTCGAGTTCCCTCGTACTTTCGCTGAGCCAAGGACGCGGGCGCGCGGGCCGACGTAGGCGCTGGACTCAACCTCGGCGCTGCTGGCGACGAAACCGCCGCCGTTTGGGTGCTTCGCGCCGGGGACCTTCTCCAGCTTGAGCTCGCGGACGACGGGGACGGCTCCATTGAGCAGGATCTCGTAGGGGTAGCGACGGTGCTCAGGGTGGCGGTCGGCGGCGAAGTCGGGCGTGAGGCGGGGGTAGCTGAGGCTGGCGTCGGCCGGGGTGGCGACGACGAACAGCGCGAGCCGTACGAGGTCGGTCGGGGGATTGAAGACGCCGACTCCGGGTTCGAAGATCGGGCTGGCGAGGTAGCTGCCGTCCTTGCGGAAGGCGACGAAGCCCCAGCGCCAGCTTTCGCCTTGGCCGAGGAGATCGATCCCTTCGAGCTTCGCCTGGATCTTTCCGCCGGAGGGCACGAGGTCGTGGACGCACCAGCCGAACTTCATCGGCGCGCGGCCGGGGGCGACGCTCCAGGTGCCTGGGCGGTCGGGCACGGCAACCAGCGGCGTGATAAAGCGGAAGCGCCGTAGTTCGCCTTCGGGGCCTTCCGGGAAATACGCCTCGCGTTGTTCCGCACCGCCGACAAAGTCGAAGGTGAGCCACGAGCGGGCGATCCCGGCGGCGACCGTTTCACGTGTCACGCCGGTGGGCAGCACGGTGGGCAGGCGGTCCCAGAACAGTTCATTAGCCTTGCCGGTTTGCCATAACTTTGCGGTTAGGCCGGGCTCGAGGCCGAGATTGTCGGGATCGCAGTCGAGATAGAAGTAGGGCCGGTAGTCGGAGTAGATCAGCCGCGGGTGATCCTGGAAATAGCTGGCATGGAGCAGTGTGCTGAAGGGCATGGGGTCGATACCAATGATCTCCTTGAAATGGAGGTTGCGGTGGAAGCGGACGTAGTTGGCGTGGGACTCCCAATGGCAGCCGCGGAGGAAGTTGATTTGTCCGGCTTGGACGCAGTGGACAAACTCGTGGGGAACGGGATTGCCATAGCCTTCATCGCGCAGCCCGCCTTCAGAGACATTGTAGTAGGGGAAGTTCTTGTCGGATCCCATCCAGAAGCCGTCGTACCATGTGGTGTGGTTGATCTTGAAGTGTTTTTTGGTGGCTGGGTCAACGCCAAGACAGGGGTCACGGTAGCTGAGCAGGTTGACCGAGACCTGCCAGGTCTCCTCGATCATGCGTAGCGCGCGGCGCGGCATCACTTTCGTGTCGAAGCCCTCCTGTTCGTGCTCAAGGGTCCACCAGATGCAGCCGTGCTTGGACTCCATGAAGGAAAGGTTAGCGACCTTCATTTCGGGCTTGAGGTTGAGCTCCTCGTAGCGTGCCGGTGCGTCGCCGGGGGCATCTCCGACGAGTAGTGTGCCGACGGCGACCGGCTTGCCGCGCGAGGAGGCGTCAGGCTCGATCACCAGTGCGGCACGGAACAGGAATCCGCGCCAAAGCGGGACGAGGCCGAGGTCGAGCCGGACGCGGCGGTGATGGCCGTCGGCGGCAAGCGGGGCGAGCGGCAGGACGATGCGTTCCATCGGTTCGTCCTCGTCGACGCCTTTCGTGGTGTATTCGACGGCGACGGTGCCTGCGAAGCCGGCGGGGAGCAGGAGGTCGAGGTCGAGGAAGTCGTTGTAGCCGAGATCGAGGTCGGTGCCGGGGTTGGGGAAGGTGACGGGAAACCGGGCGGGCCCGGATTGCAGCAATCCGTGGACTCGACTGAAGAGGAGCTTAGGCGATTGCAGGCCGCTGGTCTCTTTTGCAAGCGCTGCATCCCAGGCGCGGATGCCGCTGCTGTTAGTGAGATCGCCGTCGGGAGCGGCGTCCACGCTCTTGCTGCGCAGCGGATAGGGTGCGGCCTGGGTGGGCAGCAAGCCGACCAGCGAGGCGAGGCCCACGGCAAGCAATCGTGGGAGGAGAAGATGAGTGTCTTTCCTCAGGGCGGTCGGCCGGGGATTTCCAAGACGGTCTGGATTAGCGCGGAATTTCATTCAAGGTGCAAAAGGCTTCGGTGTGCCACAAAGGGGGAGGTGTTTACGTTCCAGCTATAACAATTAGCAGGAGTTTGACGGCGGGCAAGCGGCTACATGCAAAAAGCAGCGGGCCATATGATTAATTCGGCATCAACATGAGGGATAATTATACGGTTGCGGAAATATGAAGCTTTCAGTGGTTGCTAGGAAATATTTTTTTGTGTGAAGGCTGTTTAGAATACAGAGTCGCCGAGCTCTACTTCTCGTTTTTGGATAAATTTGGTTATGGCGGCTGCAAGTTGGCGCCAGTAATCAATTTGACCGATTCATACAATCCGTCTGGATTGGTCTCGATGTCAAATCTCTCCACATCTTCAAATTCTACAAGCCACTTGCTGGAGCTGCGGCTCTCGGTGATGATGTTCCTTCAGTTCTTCGTGTGGGGGGCATGGTATGTGGCGCTTTACGGTTTCCTCGTTGAGAAAGGCATGACTGCCGCCGGTGCAGGCGGATCTTTCGACGCGGCGGCATACACCGTGGCTCCTATTGCGGCGATCCTCGCTCCGCTTACCTTAGGTCTCATCGCGGATCGCTTTCTCAACACGGAGAAAGTTCTTTCCATCCTATTCCTGCTCGGAGCGGGATTGCTCTATTTCACTCCGAGTCTCGCGGAAGCTGGTGCGCCGGCCACGCTCGGCGAGCAGTTCAGCCACCCCATGATCCTCTGCCTGCTCGGATACATGCTCTGCTTCATGCCCACCCTCGGCATCACCGCCAGCCTCTCCTTCCAGCACTTGGACAACGCCGAAAAACAGTTTCCTGTCATTCGCGTCATGGGTACCATCGGCTGGATTGCAGGCAACTGGGCGATGTGGGCCTGCCGCTCCGTCGGACTCGATCCGGTGAAATTTTCCGACAGCTCCTCGCACATCTTCACCGCCGCCGCCATCGCATCCGCCATTCTCGGGGTTTATTGCCTTACCTTGCCAAAAACCCTGCCCGCCTCGAAGGGCCGCAAAATATCCATTAAGGAAGTCCTCGGCGTCGATGCCTGGAGCATGTTGAAAAACCGCAACTTCCTAGTCTTCGCCTTGGCCAGCTTCCTGATCTGCATCCCTCTAGCGGGCTATTATGCGAAGGGCGCCGGCTTTGTCGCTGAAATGGGCGTCACCCTGTTCGGTTCCAAAACCGGTGCGATGAGCACGGGCCAGATGTCGGAGATTTTTTTCATGGTCATCATGCCGTTCTGCTTCGCCCGGCTGGGAGTGAAATGGATGCTGACCATCGGCATGGGTGCCTGGGTTCTGCGCTACGGACTCTGGGGCTTCGCCTTCGGCCAGGAGGGGCCGTTGCTCACGCTGCCCATCTTCATCGGAATCCTGCTCCACGGCATCTGCTATGATTTCTTCTTCGTAACCGGCATGATCTATACCGACAAGAAAGCTCCGCCCGCCATCCGCAACCAAGCACAGTCGCTCATCGTTATGCTGACCCAAGGCCTCGGCCTCGGCCTTGGCGCGCAGCTGTTCGGTCGCTGGGCCACGGCGTGCTCGGTGGATGGGAAAGTGGATTTCGCCAAGTTCTGGTATGTCCCTGCGGCTTTTGCCTTCGCCGTCTTAGTTCTGTTCTTTTTGCTGTTCTGGGAGAAACTGAAGCCCACCGCCCAGAAGGCGCTCACAGAAACCTCTAACACCAACTGACCATTCCACCATCACATGACTTCACCCATCCGCATTCTCTGTGCTGGAGCCGGTAACATGGGCCGATCCCATGCCCTCGCCTACCACCAGTTGAGCGGTTTCGAGATTTGCGGCCTTGTCACCCGCTCGCCGGAAGGGCGCGATAAGCTCAACAAGGAATTCGGCACCGATTATCCCGGCTTCTCTGATTTCTACGAAGCCCTCGCCGCGACGAAACCGGACGCCGTTTCTATCTCCACCTACATCGAGACCCACGCGCCCTACGCCCTCACGGCGATCGCGGCGGGCTGCCATGTGTTCGTCGAGAAACCCCTCGCGGAAACCGTCGCGAAAGCTCGCGAAGTCGTCGAGGCCGCCAAGGCCGCGAACCGTAAGCTCGTGATCGGCTATATCCTTCGCCATCATCCAAGTTGGAATCGCTTCACCGAGATCGCCCGCGGCCTGGGCAAGCCGCTGGTGATGCGCATGAACCTCAACCAGCAATCCTCCGGCTCGGAGTGGAAAACGCATCTCGCCCTGATGTCCTCTGTTTCCCCTATCGTCGATTGCGGCGTGCATTACGTCGATGTCATGTGCCGCATGACCGGCGCGAAGCCCGTCCGCGTCTCCGGCATCGGCGCACGCCTCAGCGACGAACTGCCCGAGGGCAAAATCAACTACGGTCACCTCCAGGTCACCTTCGACGACGGCTCGGTCGGCTGGTATGAAGCGGGTTGGGGGCCGATGATGAGCGAGACCGCGTTTTTCGTGAAAGATGTCGTTGGCCCGAAAGGCTGCGCGTCGATCATCGCCGGGGAATCCGCCGCCCGCGGACAGAGCGCGAATGTCGATGCGCACACCGGCACCCAGAACATTCTCATCCACCACTCAAACCTCGGCCCGGATGGGAAATTCACCCGTGCCGATGAGGAAATCGCCCTCGTCGGCGAGCCGGATCACGACGGCCTATGCCGCCTTGAACAGGAATTTTTCCTGAATGCCATCCTCCACGACAACGACCTCACCGCCCAAATGGACGACGCCATCACCTCCACGCGCATCGTCGAGGCGGCGGACGAAAGTTTCCGTACCGGCCAAACCGTAGAACTCTGATAAACCCCTGCATGAAAATTAGCATCATCATATCCTTCTTAGCCCTCAGTGCACTCGCCCCGGCTCTGGAAAAGGAACAATTCCGCCCGCTTTTTAACGGTAAAGATCTCACCGGCTGGAAAGGCGATGGATACTTGGTCGAGGACGGTAACCTCGTCTGCACACCGCAGGGTAAGAACCTCGTCACCGAGGCGATTTTCGCCGGCTACATCCTCGATTTCGATTTCAAGCTGGAACCCGGCTCCAACAACGGCCTTGGCATACATTACCCTGGCGATGGCACCTACGCCGGCATGGAGCTCCAGATTCTTGATAATTATGCGGACAAGTGGAAAGACCTCAAAGACAACCAATATCATGGCTCGATATATGCCCTGCTACCTGCGAAAAAGGAAGGCCTCAAGCCCGCCGGGGAGTGGAACAACCAGCGTGTCACGTTGATCGATTCCGCCCTCAAAATCTCCCTTAACGGCAAGCTAATACTCGATGCTAATCTCGACGAACTTTCCGAAAAGCACCCAAAGCACGAAGGTGTGAAGCGCCGCTCCGGCCATATCGCTTTCCTCGGCCACGGGGACAAGATTTCCTTCCGCAACATCAACATACACGAAATTTGCCCCCCTGCGCACGAAGAGCGTGTGCAAACCGCTGGTTACAAGCAGATTTTCAACGGTAGCAATCTTGTCGGCTGGAAATACAAGTCTTCGGGAGAGCCAAACTGGTTCGCCACCAACGGTATCCTCAAACACACCGGGAAAAAGGGCGAAACCAACGACCTGTGGACCGAGGAGAGCTACAAGGATTTCACCATGGTCTTCGATTGGCGCTGGGCTGGCATGGGCGAGAAAAAAGCACAGCCTGTCGTCCTCGCGAACGGCACCGAAAAAGTCGGACCCGACGGGGAAAAGGAACTCGTTGAGATCGAGGAGCTCGACAGTGGCATCTACGTACGCGGCAATGCTAAGTGCCAGATTAACCTATGGAATTGGACCTGCGGCTCCGGCGAAATCTACGGTTATCGCACCGACCCAAAACAAAGCCCCGAGGTCAAGGCTGCCTGTACGCCCAAACTCAATGCGGATTTTCCCGTTGGCCAGTGGAACCGCACGACGATCACTGTGAAAGGCCAGCAGGTCAGCGTTACCATGAACGGCCACAGCCTAATCGAAAACGTCACCCTCAACGAAATGCCCGCCGAAGGCCCCATCGGCCTCCAGCACCACGGCCAAGCCATCGACTTCGCCAACATCTGGGTGAAACAAGACTGAGCGAACTCGCAAAGGAAATAGGAAATTCGGGATTGGGATAAGACAAACGTTGGGTCGTGTATCGTAATTCGCCTATGACCAACGGAAACTGTGATGTCTGTGCATCAGCCCTTCAACGTCGTCACCTGTTAGGCTAGGGCACAATTTTGATTTATTCCTCCAAACTTATTAACTTCGTCAGCGCCGTGGAGACGAGCAGGCATTTCACCTCTGCCTGCGGGTGGATCGCTTGCATCGCGCGTCGGTAGGCCTCCATCTGGCCAGCGTATCTCTGCACGAGTTGTTCCGCCGAGTCCACGCGGTCGGTTTTGAAATCAATGATCTCCGCCTTGCTGACCGAGCCGTCCGCATCGCGGTGGACGTGAAGTCGGTCGATCACACCGCTCAACCAACCGCCATCCAGCACCGCCTCGATGCGTTGCTCGCGGTGGAGGTCGATGCGTTGCCCGCATTTGCTAAATAGCGTGCGGATCTCCGGCGCGGAAAGCACCTGCTCTAAAGTCTTACTGAGATCTGTGGGGTATTCGGGCGCAGGTTCTTCATCGATCCATCCGATTTTCTCGAACGCCTTGTGCACCGCCGTACCGAAGCGACGACCTTGTGCCGTTCCGCCGCCGAATGATTTCGCTTTTTCCCCGCTCGGGGTGCGGCGTGAGCGTTTCGTCAACGCATCGCCCAAACGGGGATGCTTTGCTATTTCCGATGCCTCAATCTGCCCGACCTTATCCGTCCAACTAGGATCGCCAGTTTCGAAAACCGTGTTGCTTGCGCCATCCAGCTTGAGGGACGTCATCAGCCAGTTTGAGAGGCTGGCCTTGCCGTCCTCCGCGGAGGGAGCGGGGGTATCGAGAAATACATAGAGGCCGCGTTTTGCGCGGGTCATCGCGACGTAGAGTTTGCAGAAGGATTCGTAGGTTTGTTGCGCGGCCCAGCGGCTCTCCGCCTCGCGCAGTTCCGGGATCAGCGCCCGCGCCCAGCGCGCCGGGGGCATGCAGACCCAGTCCTCGCCGATGACCGTGTGGTAGTGCTTGAAATTCGGAATCTTGTCGGCGGGAAGGTCGGGGACGACCACCACATCGAAGCCTAGGCCCTTGGATTTATGAATCGTCATCACTTGCACCGCCGCGATGCCGGGACTTTGGGAAATTTTCAGCCGGTCGATCGCGTTCGCCGCCTCCCGTGCGGTGACGATGCCGTGTTGGTCGAGGTCGCCCAGCGCCTCGAGTAACACCTCGGCCCGGCGCCGCCCGAACTTTTTCCAACCGCCACGCATCGGCCCGATCAGCTCGCCGACCATGCCCGCGAAGCCGACCTCGGAAACGCGCCCGCCCAAGCCATCCCACGCCGCCTGCCATGCCCCGCCGAAGCGGGCGTCGAGCGCGACTTTCAGCGGGGACATCATCACCGTGCGCTCTGCGAAACGGTCGGCGGGATCCGCCAGCCAGCGGAGGAGCTGCACGATCATAACGCCCACCGGATGATCCTTGCCCGGCTCCCGCGCGCCCTCCTCGACGACCTGGAAGTTAGCCTCCCGCAGCTTGTCGGCATAAGCTTTTACCTTGTCGTTCGTCTGCACTAGCACGCCGCAGGAAATCCGTTTCTGCCCGACGCCGAGTGCTTTGAGCAAAGCGACGAGGCGCTCCGGCTTGTCGTCCTCGTCCATCACCTCGATCCTCGAGTGTCCGGCTTTTCCTGGGCTCCGCAGAGGCTCCGCCGAAACGTGGGTTTCCCAATTCCACCTCGCCGCGACCGCACCGAACAGCTCCGCCATTGTCGCCTTGTCGCCGAACACGCGGTTCACAGGTTCCAGCACCTCCGGGCAAGAGCGCCAGGACTCCGCCATTGTCGCCACCTCCAGCCCGCCGCCGTAGTTCTCCCGTAGATCATCGAAAAGCCCGACTTCACCGCCGCGCCAGGCGTAGATTGCCTGTTTTTTGTCACCTACTATGAATACAGTATATTCGTCATTGGTGAGACCTTCCTCGACGAGCGGCAGCAGGGCGTTCCACTCATCTCGGCTGGTGTCCTGGAACTCGTCGAGCAGCCAGTGGTCGTAGTTCGAGTCGAGCCGGAAATCCACTGCCTCGCGCCGCAGCCGCGCCTCCTCGCCGCCCATCCACGCGCCCATCAGCCGCTTCACGTCGTCGAAGCCGAGCTTGCCCTTCCGGCGCAGCTCCCGCTCCACTAGGGCGTCGTAACCTGCGATCAGGCCGTGCACCCCGCGCGTCCGCGACAAGGCGGCTGCGAGTTCGCAGCGCGCCGCAAGTTCCACAAGATCTCGCAACGCCTCAGCGGCCATGCCAGCGATGGTGAAGGGTTTGTAAAAGGCAACCTCCAGCGCCCCGGAGCCTTCCGCCGCCGCCTCCATCACTTTTTCCAGCAGGCTCGAGGCCTTGTCCAGCGATCCGCTGCCCACCGTGTGCCGCTCCAGCGCATCGATCATCGCCTCGAGTGCCTTGGGCTGGCGTTTGTCTGTCGTAACCACGTTCGCTAGGTCGCGACGCACAGCGGCGGCCAGCCCGGCTTTGAGTTTTTCCCATTCGGAAACCTCCACGCCCGCCCGCTCCGGCGGGCCCCATTGCCGTTTTTTCGGGGAAACATAAACCCCGTGCCAGCCTCCGATGAACCCGCGCAGCGCCTCCAGCACCTGTGCGCCCTCGCTGCCCTGGGTGGCACGGCGGAAGATTTCCGCGAATTCTTCCTCATCGTGGTCGCGCGCGTCGCCTTCCAGTAAGCCCTCGAGTAGCTCTTCTTTTAGCATCTCTGCCGCCTCGCCCTCCAGCAGTTCGAAGCGCCCGCCGGTGACACCGAGCTCGTATTGGAAGCCTTTCACTACCTTTGCAAAAAACCCGTCCATTGTCCCCAAGGTTAGGCGCGAGAGTTTCCCTGTGACCTTTTCCAGCAACCCTGCGAAATCTATGCCGGCCATGCCGAACCCCGCTTCCAGTTCCGCCGCCTTGTTGGGATCCTTCGCCGCCTCCGCCAGCTTGCGCAAAATCGCGTCCGCGAACTCTCCCGCCGCCTTCCGCGTAAAGGTAAGTGCCACGATCCTCTCCGGCTCCACCCCCCGCGCCATCAGCCCGATGATCCGATCGGAAAGGCGGTATGTCTTCCCAGATCCCGCCGAGGCTAGCACCAGTAGATTTTTCTCGGGAAATTCCATTGCTCCTAGGCTCGCCACAGCGCGTGATTTGTCACGTCTTGTTTACCGCAGATAGGGACGTCCGTCCCAACCACGTTCATCCGGTAGGGCTGATCCGGCTCGGTCGGCCCATTTCAAAAATTCAACGGCTGGAAGGGCATAAGCGCCGGGAACGCGAGTCTGCGACTCGCAATCCCATGATCGGAAAAAGAATCAGCCTTTTGGGGCTTTTCCCTTTCGCTATCCATGGGCTTGCGGGTTCCAAACCCGCGCTCCCAGCGTCGCGGCTTCACTACCTTATCGTGATCACGGCTCCTCCGTATTGGATTAGGGTCGACTGGGCCGGCTCAGCCCAAGCCGTGGGATGAGCCTCACGGCGCGATCCGTGTTTGTGACGGAATTGCCCCCTTCTTCCATTGGCACGGGCAATGCCGCGCTGTAATTTGAACTGTTGGCCGAAGTGATGGGTATCTACGAAACAGCACCAAGAAAGATTATGAAAAGAAAAATATCAGTCCTCATACTCGCCGTCGTCTCGACGATCTCGGCACAAGCGCAGACTTCTTATACAGGGACATCTTCCACCGGCTCCTGGTTTTCGAACCGATGGAACAACACAAGCGACGCTTCTCCCTATACCTCCGCCTTCACATCATCAAACGCAGCATCTTTCGCGGCCGGCACCTACACGTTCACAAACGGCGGCACTGGCAGTGTCGGAAATATTACTTTGGCCGACGGGGCAACTGTTACTTTCTCAGGAGCATCGGGCACCTGGGGAACAGGCGGCGCCGTCAGAACTCTGGACATTGGAGTCGGATCAGTTTTTAATCTAGGTTCACAAGCTATTTCAACGACAGTTGGGACTGGATTTATCAAGAGTGGCGAAGGTACCCTATCCTTAGCGGGAGGAACGTACACTGGCGGATTTACTCTTAATGCTGGAACACTCATCGTGGGGGGCGTCAATGCCATGGGTCAAGGCGGAGCGCTCGCCCTTAACGGCGGAACTGTTGCCGCCAATACTGCTAGCAAAACTTTGACTGGTAAATACACAGGGGGCATCACCATTGGTGGGAATGTGCAGTTCGGTGAGCTTTCAACCGTTAATTCACTTGCTGGCAGCACATCCAACCTGACGTTCTCAGACACTATGAATCTTGGAGGTGCTGTGAGAACTTTGACCTTGGGGAACAGTGGAACGATGACCTTCGGCGGGGTCATTTCCAACACCGGATCGGGGGGTATCACCTTTGCCGCCAACGCGAACACCGACGGCCGGTTTGAAATTACCAACGCAGCCAACACCTTCACCGGGAATATCGGCATCAATGGCGGAGAGGTGCGCTTCACCGCTGATGGTAGTATAGGCAACGCGGCGAATGACATCATCCTCGATGGCGGGCGTTTTGGTAAGGCGAGTGATACCACTACAGTTACTCTCGGCGCTGGAAGGGACATTTTTGTTGGAGACGGTGCTGGGACTTCAATCAGCTCTGCGGGCGCGGGCATTCTGATCTACAACAACGCCATCGCCAACAAAGTTGGTGAAATCGGTTCATGGGCCAAGCAAGGCGGAGGAACTCTTTCCCTCGGCGGCGTGAGCACATACAGCGGTGATACCGCGATCAACAACGGTATCCTCCTACTCACCACCGGCAACGACCGCCTTCCCACTGGCACCGTCGTCTCCCTTGGTCAAGCAGCCAGCAGCAACCTCGGTACTCTCAATCTTAATGGTCTTAATCAGCAGATTGCAGGATTAGCATCGACCACTGGAACTAATTCATCTGCTAACAATAACACTGTGACATCGGTGGCGGCAGCCACTCTTGATATTAATGTGGCTGAGGGAGCGACAAAATCTTACGGCGACGGAACAACGCAGAATTCTGGAGTGATCGGTGGTGCCATCTCACTTGTGAAAAATGGCAGCGGCACTCAGACTTTCGGAGATGCGAACACCTACACCGGCACGACCACCGTCAATGCAGGTATTCTCGCTCTCAGCGGCACAGGCACAATCGGAGCGGGCAATGTCGCTCTTGGTGGCGGCACGCTGAGCATCGCGGGAATTTCCACCAGCACCTACACGCTGACTTCTACCCAGACGCTTTCTGGTGCCGGTCAGATCAATGCGACGGGTAAAACTTTAGAGGTAGAAGGCATCCTGACACCTGATTCCAGCGCGGGCAGCATTGATCTGACAGGAGACATGGAGCTTGGACTTAATTCGGTTTCAAACTTCGAGATCCTCGGAACATCTTCCGGCCAATTCGACCTACTTGACGTGACTGGCACCCTGACATTTGGCGGCTCCTTGAATCTCACCACATCTTATGCATTCGCGGCAAATGATATGGTGAAACTGTTCGATGCGGAAACCTTTGCGGGAACCTTTGGCACGATCAACGGCACCAGTCTTGGAGACGGTCTCTCATGGGACACTAGCAAGCTTTACACTCAAGGTTCGATCACAGTCGTCCCCGAACCCTCCACCGCCCTTATCGGAGGTCTCGGCATTCTCGCGCTTCTCCGCCGTCGTCGCTAATTTTCCCATGTAGTTAGCCTTGTTGCAGACCGGCGATACCGCAAGAGGTCGCCGGTTTTTCTTTGGGGAGCACACGCGCCCCCGCGTGTTCCATGCCGCGCCCTCGCGTCATGGCTGCTGGAAAGATTCTGTGCGCCGTGAAGCGGAAACAAATCCCGCCGCGTCTATGGCTAGGTTTCCGGCGAGGGCGCCGGAAACAGCATGCGAGGGCGCATGCGCTCCCCCCCCTTCGCCCGTCGGCGAAGGAGACCCTCAGCCTACCGCGCATAATGTTTCGCCAAGCCTTTCGCGAGGGCATCCGCGTATTCGCGGAAGATCGAGGGGATCTGCTGGCCGTTGATTATGCGGAGGCCTTCGTAGTCGCCGGCCTGGATGCGGGCGTAGTCGATGGTGGAGTTCATGACGTAGGGTTCCATGAAGATGACGGGGCAATCGTAGAGGCGGTTGGCGAGGAGGTTGCGGGCGTAGAGGAAAGGGCTGGAGGAGACGGAGCGGACGTTGTTGCCGCCGGGCGGGTAGATATAGGCGGGGAGTTTGGAAATTTCCGCGAAGGTCTCGGCGATGGTTTTACCGACGAGCGCCTCTTCCTCGTGGGTGCGCTGGAGAATTTTTTTCAGCATGGCGAAGCGTTGGTCAGCGAGGCGGACTTCGTCGGGCGTGTAGCCGCCGTTGAGCAGGATGTGGAAATGGGTGCGCGGGATGAGAGTGGGGCTGTTGGGATCGCCCCATGCCTCGGCGTTGAAGTGGAGGCAGAGGACGAGGTCGGGTCTGATGGTTTGGTTGACGAGGTCGGCGCGGGCTCGGATTTCGGCTGTACGGTAAAATAGGCGCTCGGCGAATTTGCGGAGGGAGGCGGCATCGTCGGTGGCGCTCTCGGCGGCTAGGGAGGCAAGGTTTTCCGGGCGCAGCGGGGTGACAGGCTCGGCAGTGCTGCGGACGAGGGTGACGGTGGCTCCGAGTTCCTCGAGAAGCGGCTTGAGCAGTTTGGCGACGTAAAGGGTCATGTCGCCTTCGGTGACGGGCTTTACGTTTCCAATCTGGAACCAACGCTCCTCAATCTTCGCCCATTCGCCGCCGATGTGACCTGCGTCGATGGCGATGTGGAGGTTCTCTAAAGGTTTGCCTTCGGGCGGGATGGGGCGGGTGGCGGTGTCCTTCCACAAGCGCGGGGTGGGATGGGTGTTTTCCGGGGTGGCGAAGTGGAGCACGAAGGGCGGCTCGGCGGGATCGGAGTTGGTGATGATCTCGGCCTGCTCGTCGAGGATCACGATAAACTCGCGCCATGTTTCGTCGGTGGTGAAAATTTCCGTGAGGAGTTTCTCGAAATCGCTGCGGGAAATAGTGTGCTGGTAGGCTTCGAGGGTCGTCCAAGCTGGGTTTTCGGCGAGAAAGGAGAGCGCAGTGGGGTTCGAGGGAACGGGTTTTTCTGGAATAGCGGGAGGAGTGGGTGGCTCTGGTGCTTTGGGCCGGAGCAACAGAAAAACAACCAGCAGCCCCAGGCAGAGGGTGGCGATGAGCGGGGCGGGGTTGCGCATGGGGGATTACTAAACCATAAACTTTAAGTTTTAAACCTTAAGTGGAAGAGTGAAGAGAGTTGCGTTGCAAGGACGGAGCGATTTGACTTTTTGCTCATCCACATCATTCCATTATGAAATCCCACGAAATTTTCTCCGCCGTCGATCCCGCCGTTGTCACCGAAATCCTTGATTGGTTCCGGGCGAACGACCGCAACGTTTACAAAACCGCCGTCTCCACCCTCGCGGGCCGGCGCAAGCTGCGCCCCGTTTTCATCCAGCAGAAATCCCTGGCCGAGCAATACGCGTGGATCCAAAAGACCCTGCAGATCAAGGCCTGCGATGACATCGGCGAGCAGATCCTCCAAGCTTACCTGATGGCCGGCCAGCAATCCATGCTCGGCATGTTCTGCGACGGTATGGGCATCCCCCACGATGGCAAAGGCTCTGTCGTCGGAGATCTTCCCAAAGACCTCGACAAGGAGCGCCTCGACGCGACTGTGGACAAGCTCACGGATGTGTTCGACCCAAAAATTTTCACACTCTATCTTTACTGCTTCAACATGCAGCTCGCGGGCGGATACCCCATGCTCAAGGAGAAACTGGATTCCGACGAGCGTCTGAAACTGATATGATAATGTTTCCCTGCTGATGCCTAAAGTTTATCTCAAGACCTACGGCTGCCAGATGAACGAGCGCGACACCGAGCAGGTGGCGCGGATGTTCACCGAGGGCGGCTACACCCTGACGCCGACGGAAAAGGACGCCGACGCGATCCTGATCAATACTTGCTCGGTGCGCGACCAGGCGGAGCAGAAGGCGCTGGGTAAAATGGGGATCATGGGCGCCCAGCGGCAGAAACGCGCGCACGTGGTCTATGGCTTCATGGGCTGCATGGCGCAATCCCGCGGGCAGGAGCTTTTCGAACGCATCCCGCACCTCGATGTCGTCGTCGGCACACAGAAATACCACAAGGTTTTCGAGTATGTGGACACCATCCTGAAAAGCCGCATGGAGGCGCGGATGGACGATCCGGCGCTTTCGCTGAGCGGGACATCCGTCTGCGATATCGCGGAGGAAACGGATTCCCAGAACACGATCCGCGACCACATGCCCAAGGCGCGCAACGCCTCCGCTTTCGTCTCCATCATGCAGGGCTGCAACATGCGCTGCTCGTTCTGCATCGTGCCGGACACGCGCGGAAAAGAGCGCGGCAGGCCCATCGCGGACATCGTGAAGGAGGTGGAGTTTCTTGCCCGGCAAGGCGTGAAGGAGGTCACGCTGCTCGGCCAGATCGTGAATCTCTACGGGCGCACGGAGTTTCCGAAAATCGACGGTAAATCGCCCTTCGTGCAGTTGTTAGAGGCGGTGCATGCCGTGGAGGGCATCGAGCGCATTCGTTTCACCTCGCCGCATCCGATCGGTTACCGCGACGACCTCGTGGCGGCTTTCACCTATTTGCCGAAGCTGATGTCCCACATCCATTTTCCGATGCAGAGCGGATCGGACACGATTTTGAAAGCGATGCGGCGTCCCTATAAAAACGCCAAATTCATCGAGATCTGCGAGAAGATGAAAGCGGCGCGGCCGGACATCGCGATCACGACCGATGTCATCGTCGGTTTCCCCGGCGAGACGGAGGAGGATTTTCAAGCTACGATAGATACCGTAGAAAGGCTCAGATTCGATAACGCATTTGTGTTCCGCTACTCGAAACGCAAGGATACGCCTGCTGCGGAAATGGAAGGCCAGATCGATGAAAAAGTGAAGGAAGCCAGAAACCAGCGCCTTCTTGAGGTGGTTGATCGCCTCGCGAAAGAGAAGAACGCCGCCATCGTCGGCACCGTGCAGAAAGTCCTCTGCGAAGGGCCGTCGAAACACAACCCAAGCACCCTTTCCGGCCGGACGCCGCAGAACAAGATCGTGATCTTCGAGGGCGATGAGAACAAACTCACCGGCGAGATCCTGGATATCGCCGTGAAGGAATCCACGGGGTTCACGACCTACGGCGATGTGATTTGATCCGGTAGGGCCGATCCGGCCCGGTCGGCCCATTTCAAAAACCCCACGCGCCGCTCACTCGGGCGGGAGTGAGATCACGAAGAAAAAAGCCCGCCATACAGAGGTTTCACTACCATGCCGTGATTACGGCTCCTCCGTTTTGATCAGGGCCGACCGAGCCGGATCAGCCCTACCAGGATCGGATCAATCTTGCCGTGCGATCATCCACCGGCCTCCGCCACAAGTGGACGGTCGTTACCAACAACACCAAGGACTTCCGCCGCATCGATGGCCTCGCCCTTGAGGACTGGCGCTGAAAACATCGGCATCGTCTTTTTGTAAGAGGAGTCTTCCACCACCCAAATGGCCTCAGTCAAAACCGCGCTTCGGGATTTGCTGGGGCTGTGAACCCAAAAATGACCGATCAAACAGGAGCTGAATGTTGAAATGCGACACCCGTCCCCTTTGAGACAGTCACATCACCCTTTCCCCAACCGGCCAGCCAGCCCGTCAAAGAACTCACGTGACCACAACTGGAGTTCGCGCGGATCGGACAGGAACACCCGGACTTCATCGGCCGCCTGCTTGAAGTCGATTGTGGCGAACCGTTCACGCAGCAAGTCCACCAAGACATTCCGGGTGATCGTGCCGCCATTCCAGTGGCCTGACTGCCGCATCCTTACCTCCAGGTGCTCCAGGTTCGGTTGGATACCGCGACCGACATACCAGACGAAGTCGTAGAAGTCCCGCCCCTTGACCCGGTTCTTCCAGCCACGGCAGAGCACCGCGTGCAGCTTGCCCGCAAACAGGCTGGGCAGGTCGTAGAGCCGGACCTGATAGGGAGTTGGCAGGAGCTGTGTCCGCACCTCGGTCGTCGCATTCGGCGGCGGTTCGATGTCCATCTCCAGCTTGATCTGGAGTTTCTGGCTCTGCGGCAGCCTGCGGGCGAGATCCTCCGGTGCGCCGATGTGGAGGAGATTGAGCTGTGTGCTGCCCTTGAGGAAAGCCGACTCGATGCCGGACTCCCCGCCCGCCGATTTCGGCTCCGTCTCGAAGGAGAAGCCCCAGGATTCCAGTTCGGTCGCCACTCCCGGCAGGTAGCGTTCCAGCCGGATGGCATCACCGGGTTCCACCAGGGTGAAATCGAGATCCTCCGAAAACCGCCGTAGCCCGTGGAAGATCCGCAGCGCCGTGCCGCCATAGAAGGCCGCGTGCTCGAAGAAGCCTCCGCGCCACAAGCCAAGCAGCGCGATTTCCTGCACGATCTCACGAGCCGCGTTCTGATAGTCCACAGGTGTCTCCGGCCGGTAGGCCTCCAGCATGTCCTTTAGGGCGGGGTTCATCATCGGATCAGTTGGTTCTTTTTGGCGAAACGCAGCAACCAGCGTACGGACGGACGCCCGTAGCGTTCCGCGCAGACAGCAAGCTCATCCCGATCGAGGCCATCGCCGGTTTCGACGCGCATGCCCTCCATCCAGCGGGCGACATCCGCCATCGAGCGAAAGCCCGCCACGCGAGCGATCCGATCCACCAACGCCTTGGTAGGGCTGGCGATCAGGAAAGGTAGATCCGACTCCGTGACGCGAAGTATCCCCACCGGATAGACCGTCTTCGGTATCGTCAGGTAGCGGAAGCGGCCGAAGTCGTTCTCGAACCCGGCGGGGCGCTTCGTCGTGGCGGAAAGGATTTCGGTAACGCCCTCGGGGATCATGCCGTGCCATGTCAGGGCTGTTTCAAAACTCACGTAGGACGGCCCGTAGATCGGCCCCGCGAGGCAGCGGGGATCGAGATCCCGGCGGTTGGCGTAGAGTCCACGCCGCAGCGAAACCAGCTCTCCCGTCCCAAGCATACGGGCAGTCTTACCCTTCCAATCCGTCAGTCCTGCGAGGACTTCGCGCATCCGGACTGTGTCAAGAATGGCGTCGTTTGGAAGTTCGAGATGCATGATTTCAACGGGAACATTGCAATTATTACAACTTTCTTGTGAAAAACAACCATTTTCTCCCAACAAGCTGATAACCCACCCATCACGCCGACTTCGCCCTCATACGCCTGATTTTTAAACTAATAAATTTTCCCAGTAATAAATTTTCCCAATTGGTCTGCCATAGACTTGGACAGGCGCATCATTGAGTTGCGAGCTGGGCAAACAAAGACTGCGTCACGGCGCGTTATCCCGATCAGCGACAATCTGTATGCTTGGTTGGCACCATTGCCACGCGTCGGTAAGGTGGTTCTCAATGCAACTCAGCACGTGGACATGTCTCGGCTATCTCGTGCACTGGGTATTGAATGCCCGCCTCAAGCGCGCTCATACTACGAGATCAAAAAATCAATCCGAAAGGACTGACCCCCAAAAATGACCCCCAAAAATGGAAATGGGGGGTGACAATAAAACTACCAAATTTTTTGTTGAAATGGGTCTTTTAATTCATTGAATTGCATGACATTTTACGCTCCAAAAGCAACGCAGTTAAAGTCTTTAATCAAGATATTCATGAATCCAACGACACAGATCCTAATAGCTACCACTGTATTCGCTCTTTCCCAGAAGATGATGGCTGCAACTCTAACATATGTGAAAGGTCCAACATTCGGGGGGTGGCATGAAAGGTACTACGATACTAGTAACTCCCAGTGGGTCAATCTGGCACCTGACCAGCCTAGCCTGATTATCGTCGATTCAGGAGGTGACTTGCGTGGTTTCAACAAAAACACCGCGACCACCTGGCTCCAATCGCCGGAGTTCATGTTGGGAGACGGAGGCATATCCTTTGACGAAATTTACCGAATGACCGGCGGCAATACCGCTCCTACTTCCGAAGGTGGGGTAAGTGGTACACAAACGACAAACGGTTGGGCGGGTGTAGCCCTACGCGATAGAGCTGGGGATTTTGTCTACACCTATTCCAGTTCCGTATTCTGGGCTCCGGTCACATTTACGGCCCAAGAATTGGCCCCATACGTCGGCCAATCCCTAACTTTGAATTTTATTAGTATGAATAATGGCAATACCGATTTTTTCTATGTAAATCGGCCAATTACTATTTCAGTGGTCCCCGAGCCCTGCACCGCCCTGCTCGGACTCGGAGGAGTGGGGCTACTGGCCCTGTCGCGCCGCCGCACCAAGGAATCACAACGGTTTGTTAGGATCTAGCCAGCTTCGGCGGTCAACCCCCTTTTCCCCGCCCTCCGGTCTGGCCACCGGCTCCCTTAACGGCCTCAACCCCAAAAGCAAATTCCTAGCATTCCTAGCATTCATTAACCAACCAAACACCATGAAATTTTCCAAACTGATCCCACTATCTCTCATCATCCACGTTTCCGCGCAGGAAACACCCGCGACGGGCGAACTCGACGCCCTCACCCTCACCGGCAAGGCCGAGAGCCTGATCGGCACCGCCGGCACCGCCTCGAAAGGACAGGCCAATTTCGAGGAACTACGGGAAAGACCGTACTTATTTGGGGTCAGGTGTCGCATTTCAACATTTCCCTTGATCGCTGTTTGAAACTGCGGATGCTCCCGGCATGCCGAGGGCGTTGCGACACGAATATCCGGGGGCGGTCTATCATGTGATGGCGCGGGGCGATGGCGGGAAGGCGATCTTCGAGGGCGACGACGACCGCAAGGCTTTCCTTTTCCGGCTCGGGCAGGTTTGCGGGAGCCACGGCT
>CAMAXN010000022.1 GCA_945862245.1 Prosthecobacter debontii | reverse complement strand
GCGTCCACCGCCACCATCTCGGCCGCCCGGATCTTGTCAGGGGTGAGGTTCGCGCCCGTGTCCTTCATCCATACGAGAGGGCAGAAATTGATCACCAAATGATCTTTGAAAAAATCCTCCGCCTTCGGTAATCTGTCCGAGAACAAACTCCACAGCCGCCGACCGCTGACCTCGGATTTTGGGCACGCCATTCCGAGTATCTTCCGTTTCGGATGCTCATGCTCCGGTTTGCCGATCTTCGGATTCAGCCCCATCCAATCCCGCACAGCCGCCACCTCACCGAAAGGCACGCCCGTTTGCGCCATACCGTAAGGACCAGGATTCATTCCGAGCAGCAGTACTCGCTTCCGACCGCCGCCGAACTTTTGCAAGTAAGCCTCATAACCCACCCTCGCGTAATCGAGCGTCAGATAGGTATGAGTCACGGGATCGGAAAATCTCAGCGGACGCAGCTCATCCGCCAGTTCCCTGCCCGCTGCGATCAGCATCAGGGCACTCACTTTAGTTCCTTGATCCGCAGATTGCGGAACTTGTAGGTCTGCCCTTTCTCGCCGTGATGCTGCATGCCGATTACTCCACTCGCGTCCATGTCATCCTTCACATCGGTCGTGACTACGCCGTTGATCTCGATGGTAATCTTGTTGCCTTTGCAAGTGATACGGTAGGTATTCCAGCCGTTTCGCTTGAACGTATCGCCCGCGCGTTTGCGGAAAGCCATTTCACTCTCTTTGTTGCCTTTGATCGGGCTAATGAACCATCCTCTCCGACCCTCATCATAAAAACCGCCCGACCATGCCCGTTGCGGATCACCGTCCACCTCGGATTGGTAGCCGAAGACCTTGCCAGGGTTCGCTTGCGCGCGGAACATAAATCCGCTGTTCGCTGTCCCCTCAGGGAGATGTACATCCCCTTCAAACACGAAATCACCGTAGGTTTTCTCGGTCACGAGAAAAAACTTGTTGTTCGCAATGAGATGGATCTCGCCTTCCACCACTTTTGCTTCGCCGTGTGCATAGGGATTTTTCCAGCCCTCCAAGGTCTTGCCGTCAAAGAGCGGCTTGAATCCATCATCCTTTACTTCCTCCGCGAGTAATACGGGTAGGCACAGGCAAATAAGGCCAGCGATTAGAAATTCTGCAGATTTCATAATAGTGTTCGAACGCGTAATGTTACGTCCATAATCGATCTGATCACGAGGATTTCAGGAAGAAAAAAATCTTTCAGACTGAGCGGACTAGTTAACTCATAGAACGAGACACCATGGCATCACCTAAGAATATGAGTGGAAAGGACTAAAAGAATACACCCTAAAGACATGCTAGCACGCCAACAAAGTTCCCCCGACAGTAATTTAAAACGAACACCTCTATCAGTAGCTCAAAAAATCCACCGACTCGAAAATAAGTTTTGGAGAAGCTTGGAGGTTCTTTAAGCTAAGGACGAAGAGAGGTGCTAACCCTAGTTAGCCTGACCTACTTGATAGTTGGCTGAAAGAGCGCTTGAAGTAATCCCTCTTTCTGTTGAAGCTCTCTACAAATTACTAGCCGCGTACCATAAACACCCGATGATTAATTTGGAACCGATCATTTGCAAACCCACCCTGTGGTTCACCCTCCGCGCCGGCGCCATGCTCGTGATGTTAAGCATCTTCAGCGTACTATTTTACATCGATGGCACCACGGGATACCGCAAGAAGAACCTAGAGTACTACCTGCACGCGGCGTTCGAGAAAGCGGGTCAAGACTTTAAGGCTAGGAACAAGGACGGCAAGCTGACAGCCGAAACGTGGAAGGAATTCTCGACAAAGCAGACCATCAATCTGCCCTCAGACAATTCCGTGCTTCCGGTCGACACCAAGATACCAATGCCCTGGCCCGAAGTTCTCACCGACTATGAGCGGATGAAACTTGGCCAGCCCCACCTGCTCTGGCAGGAGTTTTCCGGGGCGAACCGAATGTCTGACAAGGTGGCGAAAAAGCCCTTCGACGCAGGCAAGATCCGCGAGCAGATCATCGTCTTCTACATCTGCCTGTCGCTTGTTACCATCACCCTGTTTTTTCTTATTCGGACGATGCTCCGTTCCATACGCGCCGACTCCACTGCACTGACCGCTACAAGCGGGAAGGTCATCCCTTATGAGGACATGAAAACCCTCGACCTCCGTAAATGGGATACCAAGGGAATCGCGATAATCGATTTTGAAGGATCGCTCGGTAAAGGACGCGCAAAGATCGACGGGCTAGCATACGGCGGTTTCAATAAGGAGAGCGGTGAACCAGCCGAGCGTCTGATGAATTTGGTTCGCGCGAATTTCTCAGGGGAAATCATAGAATACACCTTAGTGGAACCGGATACCGAGTCCTCGCAAACCGAAGAAAATCAAGACAGTGCAGGAAATGTATGAGATACAGAATCTTTCCTAAAAGGCGCTTTTTTCCTTTGGGATTTTTTCTTAGTTGCCATGCTTAGGCTGTAAGCGGTAACCGTTTCCAGCAGCAATAACACAACCACTCAAACTAAATGTCAGATAAATCGATCGAAGAACGGGTAAAGGATATCATCGTGGATCAACTTGGCGTCAGCGCCGAGCAGGTTACATCGGAAGCCAAGTTTGTTGAAGACCTCGGCGCGGACTCCCTCGACACCGTCGAGTTAGTCATGGCTCTTGAGGAGGAATTCGACGTGGAAGTTCCAGACGATGAAGCTGAGAAGCTCCAAGCCGTTAAGGATGTCGTATCTTTCATCACCAGCAAAAAAGGCTAATTTCCGAAACATATTTTCTGAAAAGGGTGGGCACCAAAAGGTTCCCACCCTTTTCTTTGCATTTCAGCCGATCTCAGCGCACATTCGCTAGTAGTTCTATACGTCCAGCATTTCAGTTTCAGCCTTTCAGCATTCATTCTATGCCCTCTCAAGATGACATCCAATACGCCATGGAGACGACTCGTGTTCTACACGAGCCTGATCACCGCATACAGACCTTCGGCGAGACGCGTTTCGAATTTCAGCTCCTAAGCGAGCCGATGGATCAGGTGGGAAGGGTTCGCATCCGCACCGGCGAGGTGGAAGCCATGAAACCGCGCATCCTGCGCCCAGAACCTTACCGCGAAATCGAACTCGAGGGCTTTGATGAAAACGCCCGAGCACGCCTTGATGCCATGGTCGAAAAACTGATATCCGAGGGCAAGAATCTCGCTTTTCTTCAATATGGCTTTCGCTTCAAACGCGGTGCTGTGAATGAAGAAATCATCCACGACAGCATCGAGTCCGTCCGTGCCCGCGTCCTAGAGGATATCCGCCGCACCGGTAACCCCTCCCGTGCCATCATCGAGGGAGTCGATGACAATTGGGAAATCTCTATCCTGAAATTTTCTTTCGAGATGATTCTCCACTCCCACGAGATAAACGCCTTCGATCTAATGCGGAAGGGTTTGATCTAATCAACGCGTAACGCTAAAGCTTGCTGAATGAGGTTCTGGATCGTCATCAAGGTCATTGCGGGACTTGCTGTTGCGTGCGTGGTCACCTTCACAGCGATGCTTTCCTACCATGTTGCCGTGGAACCTCTCGGTAGCGTTTTTGAGAAAATCATCCCAGAGGCCGGCACTGTGCTCCGTGTCGAAAAAGAGGAGAATTTTGTGAAAACCCTCGAATCCGCTGAGATGCCCGATTTTGAGCCCGGCGACCGCGCTTTTCAAAAAGCTCACGAGCTAATCGCTTTGGGAAAAATTGCCGAAGGCAGGGAAAAAATGATGGCTATTGTCAACGTCTTCCCTTCATCGCCATCTGCACCCAACGCCCGGCGCATCGTGGGGGAGATGAACTTGGATGATATTCTTTCCAGCGGCTTCTTCGATAGGGTATCGAACTATAAGGTGAAGAGCGGTGATTCCTATTACGCCATCGCTGCACGCAACGAAACCTCGTTGGACATGCTCATGCATCTCAACGGTATGATGGAGCTAAATAACCTCCAGCCCGGTGACGACCTCCAGATCCTCCCACTCAATTTCCGCCTCCTCATCGAGCCCCAGCGCAACGCCATATCCCTGTGGGACGGCGCGAGATTCATCTGTGAGTATCCCATCCTCAGGTTGGGTGGGGCGGCGCCAAAAAGCGGGAAAACCGAAATCGCGTATCGCCGCTCCACCATCGAGGACCGCAACGTGCCGCCAACGGCGAAGAATTACCGCGCGACTTTAAAATCCATCCAGCTCAACAGACCACCCCTCCAGATACTTCCATACAACGTGACAGATGACGCACAGAGCCAAGGGATTTTCCTCAGCTACGCCGACATCGAAGAACTCTTCCTCCTCACCCGCACCGGCACCCAAGTCGAGATCCGCAACCCGAAGAAATGACCGGGAACGCGAGGAATTCGAACCACAACCAGAGCGAAGCGGAGATAGCCGGACTGAAAAACTGTCAATCTCTCCGGCAAATGAACGCGGATAAACACGGATTGTAATTCAAGCATGAGAATTCCTAATGTGATACGGCGCTTTCAGTTCCTACCCAATCTACCATCAGTAACCACAACCCATCTTATCCGTGTTCATCCGTGGTTCTCTTTTTCCCACCCATCCGGGCAACCCGAAGAAATGACGTTTTCTGAATTCCCCTCCCCCCCGAACCACCCTACCCTCCAGCAACCCCAACCTCTTCCTCTTCATCTCCCTTGAAAGTTAAATTTTGAATTTTGAATTTTAAAACACATGCAACTCCTCGAATTTGAAAAGCCCGCCGCCGAGATCGAGCGTGAGATCGAGAAACTCCGCGCCAAATCCGCCGCGCAGAACCTGGACCTTTCCGACGAGATCGCGATCATGGAACGCAAGCTCGCGGAGACCCGCACTGCCATTTACGAAAACCTCACCCCGTGGCAGCGCGTCCAGATCGCCCGCCACACCCAGCGCCCGTTCATGCTCGATTACGTCTCGCTGGCCTTCGGTGATTTCACCGAGCTGCATGGCGACCGCCACATCGGCGACGACGCCTCGATGCCCGGCGGTTTCGCGATGCTCGGCGAGAGGAAATGCGTCGTGCTCGGCCACCAGAAAGGCCGCGATACGAAGGAGAACCTCAAGCGCAACTTCGGCTCCGCCCACCCAGAGGGCTACCGCAAATCCCTCCGCCTCATGAAGCTCGCGGAGAAATTCTCCATGCCCGTCATCGCCCTGATCGATACGCCCGGAGCCTTCCCCGGCATCGGCGCGGAAGAGCGCAACATCGCCGAGGCCATCGCCTTCAACCTCCGCGAGATGATGCTTTTGAAAACCCCCATCATCGCCGTCGTAATCGGCGAGGGCGGCTCAGGAGGTGCGCTCGGCATCGGTGTCGCCGACCGCGTGATCATGATGGAGAACGCCTACTACTCGGTCATCTCCCCGGAAGGCTGCGCCGCCATTCTCTGGAAACACCGCAAGCATGCCCCCGAAGCCGCCGAGGCCATGAAACTCGTCGCCCCCGACCTGATGAAACTCAAGCTCATCGACGACGTCATCCCCGAACCTACCGGCGGCGCCCACCACGACCACGCCGCCACCGCCGTATCTTTCCGCGAGGTCATTTCCAAACACCTCGACCACCTCTGCAAGCTCGATACGAAAACCCTCCTCACCGAGCGCTACGAAAAATTCCGCCACTTCGGTGAGTGGAACGGCTGATTACATTACCCCGTTCAGACACTTCAACATGTGTTTCCGATAAGCCACGTTTTGCCTGGCCAAGAAGTTGCTGTGGCCGCCATTCTTGACCTCGTGGAAATTCTTCGGTTCCTTCGCCAATTCGAACAATTACTTGTCCCGTTCTATAGGCACCACCAAATCATGGTCACCACGCACGAGGAGCATCGCCCACATGAACGAACACCTTTGCCCCCGGTAACCTCGCGGCGAATATTAGATAGAAACCCCTGCAAAGTGTGTCTAAATATTTTGCTTAATAGCTTCGTCCCCATAGGCTGAAGAAATTACTTTGTTTTCCGGTCAGGAAGCAATTTTCGGATAGCCCCGCGAATAGTGAATCCGGCAGCCCCGCGTCCGCCAGCGGCAGGCAACGAATCGTGATTTTATGCTGCTTCGAAAGGGCGTCCTCCTCCTCGGAAGTGCCCGCCCAAGGAGTGAGCAGCCAACCAGGATTTTCCTTTTCCCAATGGGCATGGAACGTGTCGATCTCGGAGCAGGGAGTGATGTTTGCGTCACGCAGCGCGCGGGCTTTTGCAAGCAGGTTGTCATGGATTTCCTGCAGGATATTGGTGACGTTCTGAAGGAAATCTTCCTTGTCGAGGAAGGCTTTATCGGCGGGTGAATGGTCGCGGCGCAGGAGGCAGACTTTACGGGATTCGATATCACGCGGCCCGATCTCGATGCGGATCGGAGTGCCTTTTTTCACCCAATCCCATTTCTTCGAACCGCCCTGAATATCGCGGGTATCGACGAAGGCACGGATCGGATCACCGTGGAAAGTATGGGTCATGCGCAGTGTCTCCGCGAGGGCGTGACAGGCATCTAGCACCGCCTGCTTGCTATCCTCCTTCGGCGTGACGGGGATGATGACCACCTGCTGCGTGGCCACGCGGGGTGGGAGGACGAGGCCGTCATCGTCGGAGTGCGCCATGATCAGGGTGCCGATTAGGCGGGTGGAAACACCCCATGAAGTGGTGTGGGCAAACTCCCTGTTGCCATCGCGCGAGGTGAAGCAGATCTCCTGCGCCTTCGAGAAATTTTGTCCGAGGTAATGCGAAGTCCCAGCTTGGATGGCTTTGCAATCCTGCACCATCGCCTCGACGGTTAGAGTCATATCCGCGCCGGGGAAGCGCTCGTTCTCGCTCTTCTCGCCGGGCACGACGGGGATGGCGAGGTGATCGCGCAGGAACTCCTCGTATAGGCGGTGGATCATGCGGGTTTCCACGATCGCCTCTTCCTTGGTTTCGTGCGCCGTATGGCCTTCCTGCCAGAGGAACTCCGCCGTCCGAAGGAAAAGCCGCGGGCGCATTTCCCAGCGCATCACGTTCGCCCATTGGTTGATGAGTAGTGGTAAATCGCGGTAACTCTGCACCCAGCGGGCGAAGGCCGCGCCGATGATTGTCTCGGAGGTCGGGCGGATCACATAAGGTTCCGCCAATTCACCGGTCGGGATCATTTTCGTTTTCCCAGTCACGGGATCTTTCACCGCCTCAAGGCGATGATGCGTCACCACCGCGCATTCCGTCGCGAAGCCTTCAGCGTGTTCCGCCTCTTTCTCTAAATAGGAAAGCGGGATCAACAGCGGGAAATAGGCGTTCTGGTGACCCGTTGCTTTGAAATGGCGATCGAGCTGCTGCTGGATCAGCTCCCAGATACCATAACCCCACGGCTTGATCACCATACAACCCCGCGTCTCGGAGTTTTCCGCGAGATCCGCGGCCTTAATGACTTGTTGATACCACTCGGGAAAATCCTGTTCGCGGGTCGGGGTGATTGCGGTTTTATCAGCAGACATATCGGTGCGGGAGATTGATACCCCGCCTCATGTATTGGCAAGCCGCGATCTCAGCTCATCCCGGATTACGCTTGACCTTTGCCCCTTCCAAGGTGTCCGTTTGCCTCAGATGTCCCGCAAGGTAATCTCAGAAACGATCTGGACCCGCGAAGTCCTAAAATCAAAGCTCCACCGCGCCGTAATCACGGAAGCGGATGTAGAGTATGAGGGCAGCATCGAGATCCCACGAGACCTTATGGACGCCGCCGACCTCTGGCCGGGCGAAAAAGTGCTCGTCGCCTCCATTACTACTGGCACTCGCTTGGAAACCTATATCCTCGAGGGTGCGCCCGGAACCGGCAAAATCCTGATCAACGGCGGCGCCGCCCACCTCATTAAGAAGGGCGAGCGCGTTGCCATCATGGCCTTCGGATATTCCGAAACTCCCATTCAACCGAAAAACCTCCTGCTCGGTGACAATAACGAGATCCTCGCCAAGCGCTGATTTTCAAATTTCAAAGCCCAATAAATCATTTTCCTTCGCTGCTTGGCGGTTAATTCCTCTTCTTTGAAGTTTAATATTTAAAATTTAAGGTTTAGAACCGCTGCGTGACCCTGCTCCTTCTCAACGCCCGCATAGCCTCCGAATCCTCACCCGATCTGCTATCTGCAGATATCCTGATTCGCGATGGGATCATCACCAAAGTCGCCCCCGGTCTCCCAGACCCCGGTGACGCGCGGGTGATCGACTGTGCAGGACGCATACTCTGCCCTGGCTTTTTCGACGCCCACGTCCATCTCCGTGAGCCTGGTCATGAGCAAAAGGAAAACATCGCCAGTGGCTCCGAGGCCGCAAATAACGGCGGGATCACTGGCCTGGTGATGATGCCGAACACCTCCCCTGCCCTCGATTCCGGAGCAGCGGTCACCGCCGTTCTCGAATCGGGCCGCCGCCATTCCCGCATCCCCATCTTCACATCGGGCTGCGTCTCGAAAAATCGCGAGGGCAAGGAAATGGCGGGTATCGACGGGATGCGCGCCGCCGGAGTGAAAATGCTGACTGATGACGGCGACACCACTTCTAACCCCTCCCTGCTCTACCGTGCGATGCAATACGCCTCGGAATTCGGCATGTTCTTCGCCTCCCACTGCGAGGTGCCAGAACTCGCCGGTTCGCGCGCTCTTAACGACGGCCCCACCGCCTACAAACTGGGCATCGCTGGCTCCCCCGCCTGTGCTGAGGAAATCATCATCGACCGCGACATTCGACTCGCCCACGCATCCGGCGCCCACATTCACATCCAGCACGTTTCCTCGAAAATGGGTATGGAGACCATCCGTTGGTGGAAATCGCGCGGCGACGTGAAAGTCACTGCCGAGGTCTCGCCCCACCACCTCCTCTTCACCGACGAGGACATCGGCGATTTCGACACCCATTACAAAATGAACCCTCCCCTGCGGACAAAAGCTGACAACGAAGCGCTGTTAGAAGGCTTACTCGACGGCACTTTTGACCTCATCGCCACCGACCACGCCCCGCACACACCCTTTGAGAAATCCCAAGATTTCATCTCCGCACCCAACGGCATCACCGGCCTGGATACCGCCGTCGTCTCGCTTTACCATTTCTTCATCAAGGAAGGCAAATTCGGCTGGGACACCCTCGTAAAAAAATACTCTGCCGAACCCCGCCGCCTCATGTCTCTACCAGTTTCCACCATCGCCGCAGGCCAGCCCGCCGACCTCATCCTCTTCAACCCCGACGCCACCAGCAGTTTCACCAAAGACTTCATGAAATCAAAATCTCACAACACGCCCTTTCTTAACAAGACTCTCGAAGGACGTGTGGAGCTTGTGGTGCTCGGAAATGAGATCCTGCTGGAGCGCTAATTGTAGGGCTTTTGCCATTTCTGGCGAGTTCCAGATAGATCGTCAGCAATTAGATCTGGAAGTCGGAAGTGCCGGAATCGAGATGAAGTCCGCATTCGAATTTTTCGCCATTGAAGCGGGTTCCCTCGACCACACCGTTTTCAGAAGGGCGGGTGCTGTGCCAATCGCCCATGGTGAGATACTTTTTTTCGGAAAGCGGATGGCGCGGAAGATTATGCTGGTGGAGGTAAGTATCAACTTGGGCATCCGCCCAATCGAGGATCGGGTAGGCCTTGAGAGTTTTCTTCTGCTGCTCTACGAAAGAGCGGTCGCTACGGGTCTCCGAATGCGAGCGACGTAGGCCGCTAAGCCACACATCGGCGCCGATCTCGCGTAAAGCGCGGTTCATCGGTTCAATCTTGGTAAGCATCGCATAACGCTCCTGGCCACCGGCTGAGTCTTCCCAAAGATTTCCCCATAGCGCCTGTATGCGGGCGGCGGAAACCGTTGGCTGATAGACACGTAGATCGAGTTTTGGCAGAATCCCGCATAGTTCTTCAGCGTATTGGTAAGTCTCAGGAAAGAGGAAGCCGGTGTCGATGAACACAACCGGGATTTCAGGTGCCGTCTCGTGAATCAGATGGAGCATTACTGCAGACTGCAGTCCGAAACTAGTGGTGGCCACCAAATGATTACCGAGCCGCGTATGCAGCAGTTGGATTCGCTCACCGGCGGTCATTGACGCGATTTCAGCAGAGAGGCTCACCGGATCGAAATCAGGCTCGGCATGGAACTTGAGGGCTTGCATGATGAAGGTCTTAGGCGTGCGTCTCCGAGAGGATGTTTTTATGGAAATCCTTACCTTGCTTCGTAGCGGCCACATATCCGGCGCGGATACAGAAATCGCCGAAGCGCTCACTCTCGTTACGCTCCTTTGCGTAGCGGCGGATGATGGGCGCAAGCAGATTCTTCAATTCGCTGCCGGGATAGTTCTCGCGATAGAGCTTCGAAAGCCGTTGCCCTGCGAAGCCACCGCCCAGATAGACGTTATAGCAACCCGGCGAGCGGCCAACGAATCCGATCTCCGAAATGTAGGGACGCGCGCAGCCGTTCGGGCAGCCAGTCATGCGGATCGTGATTGCGTCGTGGCGGAGACCGGATTCCTCAATAATTTCCTCCAGATCTGTGAGTAGGTCGGGAAGGTATCTTTCCGCCTCGGCGAGCGAGAGGGCACATGTCGGCAATGCAACGCAAGCGAGCGAATTGAGGCGCAGACCACTTTTCATATGGCTGTCCTTGATGCCGTATTGCTCCAGAAGCTTTTCGATCTCCGGGCGTTTCTCCGCTGAGACGTTTGCGATCATAAGGTTTTGGTTCGCGGTGAGGCGGAAGTCACCGTCGTGTATCTTCGCGATCTCGCGCAAGCCCGTCCGCATCGGGTAGCTCGGGGTGTCTAACACGCGCCCACCCTGAATAAAGAGGGTAAGGTTCCACTTGCCGTTCATTCCCTCAACCCAGCCGTAGCGGTCTCCGTTGTCCTCAAATTTGAACTCGCGCACCGGGCCTAGCTCGTAGCCGAGGTATTCGTTCAGCTTCGCCAAAATCCACTCCGCACCGTAATCATCGACGGTGTATTTCATCCGCGCGTGCTTGCGCTCCGTGCGGCAGCCGAAATCGCGCTGCACCATGACGACCTTCTCTGCTACATCCGTTACCTGATCAACCGTGCAGAAACCAATCACATCAGCAAGGCGCGGATAGGTTTTTTCGTCGCCGTGGGTCATCCCCATGCCACCGCCGACTGCTACGTTAAAACCGACAAGATTCCCGCCCTCAACAACGGCGATGAACGACAGGCAGTTTGCATAAATATCGACATCGTTCGACGGTGGAACTGCGACGGTGATCTTGAATTTTCGTGGGAGGTAGGTCTTACCGTATATCGGCTCGATCTCTTCCTCGCTCGACTCAATCTTCTCCCCGTCCAGCCAGATCTCGTGGTAGGCGCGAGTCGCTGGAGTTAGGTGATCGGAAATTTTCTGGGAAACCTTCAGCACCTCGGCGTGGACATTGCTAATATACGGGTTCGGGTTGCACATCACGTTGCGATTCACATCGCCGCAAGCGGCTATGGTATCCATCGCCGCTTGGTTGATCTCGGCGATAGTGCGCTTGAGGTTCGATTTGATAATGCCGTGGAACTGGAACGCTTGGCGTGTAGTCAACTTGATCGTGCCATTCGCAAACTGCGAAGCCATGCGATCCGTTTCGAGCCACTGCAGCGGGGTCGCGACGCCACCCGGCACGCGGATGCGTATCATAAAGGAATACGCCTTGTCGAGCTTGTGCTTACGACGGCTCTGGCGAAGGTCGCGGTCATCCTGCTGGTAAGTGCCGTGGAATTTCAGCAACTGCTGGTCATCCTCACTCATCGCTCCGGTGGAAAAGTCGGCGAGACCATCCTCAATCGTCCCACGTAGATAATTGCTGCGAATCTTTATGTATTCGTTGCTCGCTAGTTTTTGTTCAGACATAAAAAATCTTTCTGGTATTTGGTTTCTGGAATCTGATTTCTCAATACACATCGCGCTGGTAGCGCTTAGCTTTCTTGAGGGTTTCGACATAGGCATCGGCATCACTGCGGCTTTTTGCGCCGTGTTTCTCAACAATGGAAACGAGAGCTTCGTGAACATCGGCAGCCATCCGACTTGCATCTCCACAGACGTAGAAATGCGCACCTTCCTCTAGCCACGCGAACAGTTCGGCGCCTTTTTCCACCATCTTATCCTGCACATAGACCTTCTCCGGCTGATCCCTCGAGAAGGCGAGATCGAGCTTGGCGAGGTGACCGTTTTTTAGGAATTCCTGCCACTCAAGCTGATAGAGAAAGTCATAGGTGTAGCGTTGATCGCCGAAAAACAGCCAATTTTTGCCTGCGGAATTAAGCGCCGCGCGATGCTCAACAAACGAACGGAATGGCGCGATCCCCGTCCCAGGGCCGACCATGATGATCGGCGTATTTCCATCGTTAGGTAGGCGGAAGTTTTTGTTCGGCTGCACGAAGACAGATACGTTCGAGCCCGTCTTCGCGTAATCCGCAAGGAAGGTGGAGCAGACACCTTTGCGCAACCTACCGTGTGTCTCGTATTTTACCGCTGCTACCGTGAGATGCACCTCACCGGGATGCGCCAGAAGGCTGGAAGCGATAGAGTAAAGCCGAACCGGCAGCTTGCGAAAAATACCCACCAAGCCTTCGGCAGAAAGTCCTTGCGGGGCGAAGTCGATGATTGCGTCTACGATCTCGCGACCTTCGTTGTATTCCTTCAGCTTATCTTTCGCGTCCTCATCAAGCAGCGCGGCAAGCTCAGCAGAACCGGTCGCTTCGGCGAGTTTCTTTAGAACCGCCTTAGAAAGCACGGTGATATCGAAATCCTCGCGAAGCGCATCAGCCAAAAGCTTTTTCCCAACACCTTTCACCTCAATCTCCTCGGAGCCTTTTAGTTTCGCGGCAGCGAGCACGTCCTTGACCATAGACGGACAGTTCGTCGGTTGCACAGCGAGAGCATCACCCGGTTCATAGGTAAGACCGCTGCCTTCAAGGGAAAGCTCAACATGTACGGTCTCCTTCGCGGAGCCCTCACCATTGAGCAGCACGTTGTCGATCACTTCCGAGGGAAACGGGTTCTTTTTTCCGAACTCTTCTGTTAGGGCTGCCGATACCGCAGCAACATGAACCGAGCTGTCGACTGTGGGAGCTAGCGCCGTAATCGCGGAGGCGAACCATTCTGTGTAGCTATCTTCATAATCCACATCGCAATCGGCGCGGGGAGCCACGCGGGTAGCCCCCAGCTTTTCCAAACGGGCATCGAACTGTTTGCCGATCTCGCAGAATTTCTCATACGAAGTGTCGCCTAGCGCGCACACGGAAAATTTTACTCCATTAAGATTTACGTCCTGATCCATGAATGCCTTGTGAAAAGCTATCGCGGTTTCGGGAGCCTCGCCATCGCCCCAAGTTGAGACGAACACCAGCAGGTTCTCGATATTGGCTAGATCACCGGGCGCGATATCAGACATGTTCTTCATGACTGCCTTGAAGCCGCGCTTCTTCGCCTCTTTCACGCTGCGATCAGCCAATTGCTCTGAGTTACCGCTTTCGGTACCGTAGAGAACAGTGAGCCTACCTGCCGAAGCAGTCGTAGTAACGGCGGGCGCAGCGACTCCAGCGGCAAGGAATCCGCTTAACCAGCCGCGCTGCAAATCGTCGAATCCTGCAAGCAACGAATCCAGCGCCTTACGTTGGTCGGATGAGAAGGGTGAACTTTCGGGGAACATAATCCTTAGTATTAAACCTATTATTATTAGGATTCCTCAAAATACACCTAACCCGACCCGCTGCAACCTCTTTTTTGTGAAGATGCAGAATGATAGAAGACCGGCTCACAAGTCACAGGACGCCAGAGTTCATAGTGAGCTGGAAAATAACCAACGATCACTCAACGTAGAAATTTGCGGGTTGCCGCATATTTCCCAGAGACCTAAGAATCCCCGCCCGTCGATGTCCGAACTCTCTACACAGCTCACACAACTCACCAAGCCGCTCCACATCCACCTCATTGGCGTGGCCGGCTCCGGGATGAGCGGACTGGCTTTGCTCTTACTCGATATGGGCCACAAGGTTTCCGGCTGTGACAGAGTCACCACCTCCGAAACGGATCGTATGCAGGGGCTCGGCCTACTGTTTTCATGCCCACAGACTGAAGCCTCCGGTGCAGGTGCAGATCTCGTCGTCTATTCGTCAGCGATCCGCCCCGCAAATCCCGCATATGGCGCGGCCGTAAAAGCCGGTGTGCCTATAATCCGTCGCGCGGAATGCCTCGCCGCCATCCTCCACACCAAGGCGGGCATCGTCATTTCCGGCACTCACGGAAAAACCACCACATCCTCGATGACCGCCCATATCCTCCGCGAGTGCGGGCAGAAACCCTCGTATTACGTCGGTGCGGAAATCCCTATCCTAGGCGCTAACGCCCACTGGGAGGAAGAAGGGCACTCCATGGTAGCCGAGGGCGATGAATCCGATGGCACCCTTGCCCTCTACCGCCCCGAGCATTCCGTGATCCTAAATATCGAGGCCGAGCACCTCGATTTCTACCGCGACCTCGATCACATCAAGGAGGTTTTCACGAAACTCGCCGACCAAACTACGGGAAGCATAGTATATTGCGCCGAGGATCCCGTCGCTCGCGAAATCTGCTCCCCGCGACCAAACGCGCTTTCCTACGGCTGGGAAAGCTCCTCGGAGAAAACTAACTACACCGCTTCCGACATCCGCGATCTGAAAGGCTCGTCCGCTTTCACCGTGAAAAAAGATAGCAAGGTTCTTGGCGATATCGAACTCGCCATTCCCGGCGAGCACAACATCCTCAACTCACTCGCCGCCATCGCCATCGCGGATCAATGCGGCGCGGAGTTCTCCCTAATCGCCCGCGCCCTCTCCTCCTTCGCCGGTGCCAAGCGCCGTTTTGAAACGAAATATCTCTCCACCACTTGCCGCCTCGTCGATGACTACGGCCACCACCCCACCGAGCTCGCCGCCACGCTCCAGACCGCGCGCTCGCTGAAACCCGCCCGCCTCGTCGTCCTCTTCCAACCACACCGCTACACCCGCACCCAGGCCCTCGCCGATGATTTTGGGAAAGTCCTGCAGGCCGCTGATATCGTCTTCATCACCGATGTCTATCCTGCCTCCGAGCTGCCCATCCCCGGCATCACCGGCCAGACTTTGGTGGATGCCATGAAAGCCTACGGCGACATCCCCGCGACATTCCTCCCAGACCTCGCCACCGCCCACCACGCCGTCGGCAACTCCCTCGAACCCGGCGACCTCCTCATCACTCTCGGCGCGGGCAACGTCCACGAAGTCGGCACCCGCATCGCCGCCGACCTGAAAATCCTCGACGAAATGCGCGCCCTGATGCCTCCCGGGGAAATCGACGGGAAACTCTACGAGCCGATGCGCAAACATACTACGCTTCTAGTAGGAGGCTCCGCGCAATACTGGATCGAGCCGCACTCTTTCTTCGCCTTCTCCTTCCTCGTTGATTACTGCCGCGGGCGCGGAATCCCCATCCGCGTCGTCGGCCGCGGATCGAACCTCCTCGTCCGTGATGGCGGCATCCGTGGCGCAGTCATCCACCCCACCGGCGGCGCGTTTTCCGAGCTAACCATCGACGCGAAAGGCCACGTCACCGCCGGAGTCGGAGTGCGTTTGAAAAAACTCGCCTCCTATGCTGGATCGTATGGCATTGGCGGTTTCGAGTGGATGGAAGGCATCCCCGGCAACGTCGGCGGCTCGCTGCGCATGAACGCCGGCGCGATGGGTATCGATACCTTTGATCAGGTCGTCCGCGTCACCTTCCTTGATGAGGACGGTGTCATCCGCACCCGCGAACGCGATGAAATCATCGCCAACTACCGCAACGTCCAGGAGCTTCGCCGGAACTTCGCCCTTCAAGCCGTCTTCAAAGGAAAAAACGACACCCACGAGAACATCAAACAGCGCTGGCAGGAATCCCGCGACAAGCGCAAGGACTCCCAACCCATCGCCGCCTCCGCCGGTTGCACCTTCAAGAACCCCGAGGAAATTCCCGCCGGTCGCCTCATCGACTCCCTTGGCCTCAAGGGCAAATCCATCGGTCAAGCCGCCGTCTCCGAAGCCCACGCCAACTTCATCGTCAACAACGGCAAAGCAACTGCGAAGGACATCCTAGCCCTCATCGAATCCATCCAAAAAACCGCCAAAACCAAACACGGCATCGACCTCGAAACCGAAGTGAAAATCATCGGCGACGATGAAACACAGTTTTAGGAAACCTCATACTTTAAACTCTAAAGCTTAATTCCATACACAACTCCAGCTCCGCGACCTCTGCGATGAACTCTTCCACCACCATGTTATCCGAAATCAAAATCGCCGTCTTAATGGGTGGCCCCGGCTCCGAACGGCAGGTTTCTCTCGCCTCAGGCAAAGCCGTCCTCAACGCGCTCCTTTCCCTCGGCCTCGATGCCGTCCCGGTCGATGTCACCGGCACCGACATTCATCTCCCCGCAGGCACTGGCCTCTGCTTTAACGTCATCCACGGCACCTTCGGCGAGGACGGGCAGCTCCAGGAAATCTTGGATGCGAAAGGGATCCGCTACACCGGCGCCCGCGCCGCCTCATCCCGACGCGCCTTCGACAAATGTCTCGCAAAACAGGCTTTCCTCGCCGCGGACGTTCCAACCCCACGCTCCGAAGTTATTGACTGTAGCAATGGCCCCGCCGTCCCTTCTTTCACCGCTCCCTTTGTCGTGAAACCCCCGCGTGAAGGCTCCTCAGTTGGCATCGAGATCGTAAAAACCTTGAACGAGGCCGAGTCTGCGATCGTAAAAGCCTCTATACATTCCAGTGATCTACTTATCGAGGAATTCATTTCCGGACTGGAACTCACCGTTTTAGTCATCGATGGTAAAGCCTTCCCTATCGTCCACATTATCCCGCCCAAAGGCGTCTATGATATGGCCGCAAAATATCCCTGGCTCGCAGGCACCAAAGGCTCTCAATACATTTGCCCCGCCGATCTCGATCTGGAAACCACCATGGCCGTGCAATCCGCCGCTGTCGCTGCCCACGAAGCCCTCGGCATCGAGGTTTATTCCCGCGTCGATGTCATTCTTGGCCCCGACAACCACCCCTACGTCCTCGAGGCGAATACCATCCCCGGCATGACCGAAACCTCACTAGTCCCAAAATCCGCCGCGGTTGCCGGTCTACCCTTCCCCGAGCTCTGTAAGCTCATCGCCGAGCTTTCGATGAATATTTAGGAACTCCAGCCGAAGCACGGGAGGAAGGGATTTGAGGCGAGTTCTTCCGCGATGGTGGTAGCGGGGCCATGGCCGGGCAGAATGATGCAGGCGGGTTCGGCTTTCGCGAAGGCGGTGCGGAGGTTGCTACCTGCCAGTTCGTAGGCTTCGCGGGTTTTGCAAGCGCCCATGGAGCCGGCGAATATGGCGTCGCCGGCAACGAATATCTGTCGACTCAGGCCGTTGATGAAATACCCAGTGGCGGGGGTGCAGTGGCCGGAGAGATCGACGGCTTCTAACTCCAGCGAACCGAACGAGAAGCGGCCGGTAGCGAGGGCTTTGGTTTCAGAAATTACCTTGATGCCTGCCGCAGCGAGTGCTGCCACGCCGCCGATGTGATCCGGGTGGGCGTGGGTGATGAGCAAGGCGTCGAGCCCTTGTGTGGAGACTTTTCCGAGTATGTCGCGCTCGCCTAATCCAGCATCAAAAAGGAGGCGGATATTGTCGTGATCGACCTCCCATGCATTCACAATCCATTTGCCAAACGGCAGCTCAATTCTACGAACGCCAGGGATCTCGACCGGCTTAGGCAGGTATCCAGGCAAAGCGATCAGCGCATTGGCATCGAGACCGAGGGCCGGGCTGATCGCGCGCGCGACGGACTCGTTCATACCACCGCCGAGAAAGACTTCAATTTCACCTACTAGGATTCCGCTGACTTCGGAAAGAGCCGTTACGCTAGTGCCAAGCCTGCGCATTACCTTGGCGATGACGTCAGTGAAGTCGTCCTCTAGGCTCATCTCATGCGGTAGTAACTATCCGGATTGTAGAGGAAATAGACATCCTTGGGATTAAGGCGCGGGAGGTAGGTGAAGGGCTTGCCATCGGCGTCGATCTCCTCAACGAGAGCCGTCTTTTTCTCCGCTTCCGGTTTCTTGACATCGGGATTGAGTGTGATCGAGCTTTCCACAATGCCCTCGACGATCTGGTTCACCCACTTGAGTTCCTTTGCCTTGTCGCCGAACTCGGTCCAGTCGCCGCTGGTGGAGCGGGCATACATTTTCTCAATGAACTCGTCGGTGGTGATTCCCATCTTCTTTGCGACAGGCGCGGCGAGGCGTTCCCACCAGCGGTTGCTCTCTTGGAAAAACTCTTTCTGTTGGGTGAGATTGAGGCGCGCGAAGGCGATCTGAGAGCTGATCTGATGGTGAAGGATGACAGCGTTCGGGTAGGCGTAGCTTTCCTCGGCGAGTGTGGTGATGCAGGCGGCCATAGATGCGGCGAAGCTTTTCACGACAACATGCACCGGTGCGTCGCTGGCTTCCATCGCCTTCAGTATGCGGTATCCGGCCATCACAGAGCCGCCTGGGCAGTCATCAATGACAATGAAGATGGGCAGCTTGCGGTCGCGGTTATTCCAGAAATCGATGCGGCTGGTTACGAAATCGGCCGTCTCGCCGACAATCATGCCGTTGAGTGGTATGCGGCGGTCGGAGATAACAAGCACGCCGTCGTCGCGGAGTGGCTTCTCAAGGTATTGGGGTTCGGAATCGGCGAAGGACTCCCGCTTGTCACGCGTTTCGATGGCCTGAATCTCGCCCTGAAGGCGGGAGAGTTCAATGGCAGACTCGCTCTGGACGAACTTGAGATCAGCGGCATACTTCTCAGAACGGATGCGGGAAATCTCTGATTCACGCGTGAGGCGGGCGACCTCCATTTCGGACTCGGCTACGGCGCCTTTTACGGCTTCCTGGCGCTTTGCGGCCTCAAGGGCGAGTTTCTCGGTGATAATTTCACGCTCCAGCTTGAGCTTGGAAATCTCGGCACGAAGAGTGTTCGTATCGTTGGTGAGCGTTTCAGTGGCGAGCTTATTGAGTGACTCAAGGCGGGTGGCTTCTCCGGACGCAGGATTCTCGGCAGCGGTGGGAGCCTCGGCAGGAGCGGGCTGTACTTCTTTTGCTGCGAGCGGGGCAAGTCCGGCGGCGGACAACAGGAACAATTTTTGAAACGTCATGATTAATATACTGCTGCCTCATTACGCTTTTTCAAGCGAAGGCCGATAAAAATCACGATAGCGACGAAAAGTAGGAAAAGACAGGCCGCGACACCAAAGAAAACGAAGAGCCTCTGGCTGGCCGAATCCACCTGCGCGTTGGTGATGGTGTCCTCGGGCTTGAGCCCGGAGGTTTTCACGAAATAGACGCAGCCATCGCCGAGTTCCACAGCAGTGAGTTCCGACATCACCGAGCCAATACCTTCCTTCCCGGCGTAGCGCTCCGCGATGCGGTAGGGTGACATCTGGCCGAGAAATCCCTCCACGACCTTTTTCCCTGGTACCTCAATATCTATGATTTGGACTACGACCTCCCTGTTAAGTAAGCCGGGCTTGGCGATCATTGTGCCGTTAAGGTAGCGGGGATCAGACGCGATCCAGCCGCCCTCGCCCTCTTTTGCCAAGCGTGGCCTGCCGTTAAGAGTGAAGGATATCTCGAGCCGCATTTCATCGGGCGAAATAGAAACCACGCGCAAGGTGCCGCGCAAATCCTCAAACGACTTGTAGGCGGCGATGGCGAGGTTCACTTCCTCCACAGTCAGTTCCAGCCTTGCGGATTCCCCATCACTCACGGCAAGGCGGAAGCTTTCCACCTTAGCCGCGAGCACATTCAGCTCTGCCTCTCTATCATCAAGCGGAGAGACCAATACCAAAGCGGGCTGGACTTCGGTAAACTTCGTAATTTCGTTGGACTGTCGGAATAGTACCGAGATAGAGAAACCGATGAGGAACAGCATGACGAGTAGTGCGGCGATCAGAATCGCGCAGCCAGCGTAGGGAGATTTCTCACTAACACTCTCGTTTTTCATATCAGACATCACGGTTTTCATCGTGCATGCGTTTACGCTCTTCCTCGGGGATATCGTCCGTGCTGTTTTCTATTACGGTATCCTCCGGCTCCGCCCATTCCTCGTCCTCTGGCATCCCATGATCCGCACGGTGGCGGTACTCGTCGTGCCATCCCTCCTCATGGTTGTGCTCTTGGTGATGGTCATCGTGATAGGGATCGTGGCTGTGTGGATTGTCGGTATGGTCGGCATAAACCTGCTCGCGCTCGTCGTTTTTGATGAGCCACTGCAGCCTGCGCTGGCGCATCTCCTCCTCTTCGCGAGCCTGCTCCTCACGCTCCTTTTTCCTATGGAAATAGGCAAGCCAGATACATATTTCGTAAAGTAGAATCATAGGTAGCGCCATGAGGTTCAGAGTCATTAAATCCGGGGTTGGAGTGATTAAGGCTGCAGCAATAAAGATCGCCAAGATCGCATAGCGCCGCGTCTTCGACATAGTCTCGTAGGTCAGCAGGCCGAGTTTCACCATCACCATCACAACAACCGGGAGCTCGAACGACATACCGAACAGAAGGGTAAACTGGGTGGCGAAGGTAATGTATTCGCCGATACGCCATTCGTTAGAGATACCGAGGTTACCACCCCACTCGTAAAAAAAGATCAGCGCCCTAGGCAAGACAAAGAAATAAGCGAATAGCACACCTCCTATGAAAAGCCCGAAGCCGATCGCCATTGAGGGCCAGAGCACCTTGCGTTCGTTGTCATGCAAACCCGGAAGGACAAACTGCAGTATGAACATGAGCAGAAGCGGGAACGCGAGCACGATGCCCGCGTAGAGGGCGAGCTTCATGGAAAGCATGAAAGTCTCCGTCGGTTTTAGGGCGGAAAGCATGCGGGTGCTCGATCCCGCACCCGCCTCCACACTGGGATCGGACTCCAGCAGCGCGAGCAACTGCCGCGTCATCGCATCGCCTTCCCCGAGACCTTTCACGAAATCCACGCGCTTTTTCTCAGGCAGTGCCTTCGCAGCGCGTAGCAGGGTCACACTACGCGCATGGAACTCCATGTCCGATTTATCTAACGCGTTGTAAAATTTGTTACGCTGCCCCTCGCCGAGGCTCGCAGCGATACGCTCGACATCCTTCGCTTCGTTCCAGATTTCAACGCTCGGCACTTTGATACCATCGTGCACCTTACCATCCGGCATAGTTTCCTGCTGCTTGGTCAGGATTACGCTCTCAACCGGATCGCGTAGGATGTCCATCAGCTGCTCTTGGAAATAGAAACAGGATATCATCGAGATCAGCAAAGTGATCACGATTCGTGTGATCATGACCCGTAGATCCTCGAGGTGATCGAGGAACGGCTTCTCGTGGTCTGGGTGGGTCTTTTCCCTGAGTTCAAAAAATTTCTTGAGCAGATACATTAGGTACAAGCGGATTCAAATGCCCATCACCACTATCCGCAAGGGAAGAGTCGAGGGGTTCGGGATAGAATTCTTTCACCAACAAGGGTAAGCATTCAAATCACGAATAGACACGTATCATACTAATGAAAAGACGGGAATGACTAGTTCGACCGTGGCTTGGCTCTTTCAACATCTCTCAAAATGTACAAAAATGTATTTCTTCAACTATCTCATCCATATGTATCTGCGGTGATCCTTGATTCTCTTTTTGATTCGGAAGGGCTTTTCCCCTAATCTAGGAAACTAGGGACATAGGTATTGCGCAGCTCATTTCTTGGACTTCAGAATGGGTGAGACTTCTTCGTTTTTCGCAGCGATCGCTTCATTCAGTACGCGGAGTGCTGCGTCGAACTGGGGATCTAGGTCTTTCAACTGATCCTCCGGACTAAAGGGAACGATAAGATCTGGCACCGCGCCGTTGAGTTCTAAGTCGCGCCCCGAATCCGCATGGAACCAACCGCGAAAGGGAATCTGTAGTTCCCCGACCTCCGGAATTCGTATTGTTACGGCGGAAATAACCCCGCCGTTCGTTGGCATACCGACCAACTTACCGCGGCCTAGGCGCTTGAATGCATGGCAGAATATCTCGGCGTTGGAATAAGTATTCTCGTTGCACAGGACGACCATTGGGCCATCCCACACCGGGCAGAAGCGGCGATCCACAGGGTATCCCCTTTCCCCGCCACGCGGTATTGTGAACGTGTGCAGAGGTTGGTAGAAAAGTCCGAGTAACTGATCCGCCACGCGACCTCCGAGGTTGTCGCGTAGGTCAAGAATCAATCCCTCAGCATCAAGCGAGGCGCGGTATACCTCTGTCGAAAGATCGAGCAAATCATCCGATTTCATTTTTCGGAAAGGCAGGTAAGCAATTTTTTTGTTGTTCTCCACCACAGCAAATTCTGCGCGTTTCAACTTTGCCGCACGATCCAACCACCTAGCCCTGCTGTATGAGATGGGAAGCAATTCAAGCGTCCTTTCTACTCCATTTTTGGATGCGACGGTAATTGGAAACGCACTGCCTTTCGCTCCTTTGAAAAGCACGTGGAGGGGAGTCTGGGCGTCCACTTTTTTGCCGCCAATGCGCAGCACTGTTTCCCCTGGAACAGGAGCACCTGCGACGAGTGAGATCGGCGAGCCATTCAGCACTTTTTCGATTAATAGCTTTCCATCCCATGAATTTTGGAAAGTCAGACCTGAAAAAGCGGTCGGTTTCTCCATAACTTCCGGTTGTGTCGGAACACCCCAGGGTGAGGTTTTAAAAGTGAGGTGTGACGCGTTCAGTTCACCTAGCAATTGCGCGACGACCCGGTCGAACTGCCTGGAATCGATTGCACCCGCTGCCGCGTCCTCATATTTCGCCAGCATGGCAGGCCAGTCCTTGCCATTCATCGTCTCATCGTAAAAGTGCTCTCCCAATGTGCGCCAGATCCGGCGGAAGCCGAGCCGAAGCCGCTCCGGGCGGAATTGCTCCACAGAAAACGAGAATTCAAAACGCGTTAGCCTACCCTTATGAAAGACAACGGGCACCCTGTCGACGCGCCAGAATGAGCGACCATCCGTGCCCATGCCTTCCGCTATGCCACGGAAATCTGAGAACTCGGTGACTTCTCCACCATCCAGAGGAACGGAGTAAATCGTCTTGTCATCCGTATCTCGGCTTTGGAAAAGCACGGATTGTGAATCCGCCGCCCAGATCACCCGTGTCGGCTCACCAATGTCCGTATCAAGTGGCCGCAGCGAGGCGGAGATTTTTTCAGGATCCGCACTGACATCAAATAGCCACAGCCTCGCAATTCCATCTGGCTCCCGCCTCGCAGTAAAAATGATGTATCTGCCATCCGGGGAAAATTTTGGGGAGCCTTCAAAAGAGGGATGCCGAGTGAGATTGATGGGAGGCCAGGAGCCATCGGCGGGAACCAGAAAGATATCGCGATTCGAGTGTATATCCTTGGCCGACATAACGAGTAATTTCCCATTAGGCGACCAATCGTAGGTAGGGGTGTCCCAAGCCTTTGCTACCACTTTCGCTGCTCCATCATGCAGGGGAGACGTCACCAAATCGCCGGTCGCCTCGAGCCAGGACACCTGCTTGCCACATGGGCTAACCTTCAGGCTACGCTTTGATTTTCCAGACGATGCGATTATTTGAATTTTTTCCAGCTTTCCCGAATCCCAGCCAGCGTAGCAGACCTCAACCTTGCTCCCATCGTCGCGGAGAAAAAGGATCTCTTTGCCATCGACGGAAAACACCGGCTCTCGCTCATCAACTGCATCCGTCTCGGTCATGCGACGAGGCGAGGATTCGCCCTCCACCATCGTCCAAAGATCACCCGCCGAGGAGAACACAACGCGCCCGCCGTCCGAAGAAAACGCTGCGAACAATGTCCCGGTGATACGCTCCTTTCGCTTGGAGCGGTCAGGCAACTCTTCCTTGGTGTGGAACGCCAATGCGACGGGCTGAGCGGAGCCTCTGGGCTCAAACCGATAAACCTCCTGCCCAGAGCGAAATAGCATCACTTTACCATCCGCAGAGAGCATCCGCAGCACGACACCAGTATCTCCAATGGAGGTCAGGCGGCGATGCGGCTTACCGTCGATGTCCCCCTCCCAGATCTCGAAGGAACCGTCCCTATTGGAGGCATAGTAGAAACCTTTTCCGTCCGGCTTCCATAGCGGCATGCGGGCTTCGCTTTCTTCCGAGATCAGCGTTTTGAAGCGGTTACTTGCCGAATTATAAAGATGAATTGAGGAGGCGCGCGAACCGCGATAACCCTGCCGGTAGAGCTGCTCGCCGCCCCGGCAAAAGAGGAATCGTTCTCCATCCGGCGAGACTGCAACCGAATTCGCCGTGGCATCGAAGAGTTCCAGTTCGCGGGAGTCCGTCACTAGATCTACCTTCAATAACCGGAATGGCTTATATCCAGAGCTGTCGCGAAAACCTCGGACAATGGCAAATGATCCATCCGCCGAAATTGCTTCCGGAATACTTCCTTCGGAATGCTGCGTATGGATTCGGGGATCTGAACCGTCCGTTTTCACGGAATGCAACTGGACGGAACCCGAAGCCTCGGATCCAAAATAAATCCGCTCCCCGTCCGGGGAGAACATGGGATAGGCCTCACGCTCGGGCGATTTCAACACCCGCACCGCCTCACCTCCGGCCGAAGGAGCGAGCCAGATATCGTTCAGCCATTCAAAAGCCAACGTTTCGCCATCGGATGAAAGTGCGGGCCACGCAATTCCGCGCATAGGTATCTCCTTAGCCGTTCCGGAAAAAGAGAAAAACAAAGGAATAGCCGCCAATAGAAACCGCATAGGCAAAGCAACCCGCACCGCACAGCTAGGGCAAGCGGGAACTTGCGGATGCGCCGGCGGCGGCTACTCTCGTCGTCGTGAACCTTCCTGATAGCCCGATCTCGCCCCCGCGCGCCTGGGTCGAGATCGACACCGCAGCCCTGATAGAAAACCTCTCCTTCGCGCGCAAGGCATCGGGTTGCGGGATCATGGCAGTTGTAAAAGCCGGGGCATATGGACACGGGCTAGAGGTAATTTCCTGCACGCTAGAAGGCGCGGGGGTTGAGTTCCTCGGTGTTGCAAATATCGGTGAAGCGCGCCGCATCCGCGAAGCCGGAGTTTGTTCACGTATCTATCTGTTAGGAGCGACCTGGGAAGCGGAGCGCGAGGAAATCGTCGCGAGGAACATCACCCCCTGCATCTCGTCCATTGAGGAAGCGGAAGAGTTCGCCGCTATCGCCCGACGCCGAGGCGTCAAGCTCGCTGTACATATCGCAGTCGATACGGGGATGGGGCGCGGAGGTTTCTTAGCCGAAGGTATCGAAGATCATTTCGCTAAGCTTTTGATGATTGATTCGCTAGAGATCGAGGGCATCGCATCCCATTTGTCATCCGCTGATGAAGATGAGGAATTCACATGGCGGCAGATCAATTCATTTGAAAGTACAGTGGAGAAACTCGGTGGTGCGGAACACTTTCTTTGGCGGCATCTTTCCAATAGCGCGGGCATCCTCGGCTATCCAATGGGCTGTCGCAATCTCGCTCGCCCCGGCCTAATGCTTTATGGAATCTCGCCAATACCTAGCTTTCAGAAATCGCTGAAAAATGTTATGTCACTGAAATCACGCGTTACTCTGGTGAGGACGCTGCCCGCCGGCCACGGCGTTTCATACGGGCGCAGCTTCGTTACGAAACGCCCCACCCGCATCGCCACAGTCGGCATCGGTTACGGCGACGGATACCCGCGCCACATCTCAGGCAAAGGCGCGGAGGTTTACATCCGCGGGGCGAAACATCCCGTCATAGGCCGTGTAACTATGGATCAGATCATGGTAGAGCTTCCCGATCAAAGCGACATCCGCTGCGGCGATGAGGTGGAGCTTTTCGGAAAGCATATCCCAGTGGCCGATCTGGCCGCGCACGCGGATACAATCGCATGGGAAATTCTTACTGCTATCACTCCGCGTGTGACCCGCAGCTATCTTCCTCTGCACAGCAAATAAAAAGCATCCGTTCCAAAAAGGGAACGGATGCTATAAGGATATACAGTTTTTTTTGGATCAACCCCAATCGTCGTTGTTACGACCACCACCACCCTTGTAACCACCGCCAGCACCACCACGGCGATCTCCGCCGCCGCCCTTGTAGCCACCGCCCTTATGACCGCCACCTCTGCGATCCCCACCACCACCACCCCCACCACCACCATAACCGCCACCACCATAACCGCCGCCGCCGCCGCCGCCGCCGCTACGGAATCCGCCTGGACGTGGTTCCTTTGGTTCAGAAGCGTTCACCCGGAGCGCGCGGCCCTGGAATTCATGCCCATTGAGAGCCTCAATCGAGGCATTCAGCTGGCTTTGGTCACCAAGTGTTACGAATGCGAAGCCTTTGGAGCGGCCCGTCTCGCGGTCGGTGATGATTTTGACCCGTTCAACCGGGCTGTAGGCGGCGAAGAGATCAGTAACGTCTTCCTCGGTAGCGGTGTAGGGCAGGTTGCCCACATAGATGTCCATTTGTATTATTTTTTAGTCACGCCATCACAATAAACGCTTCCCGAGACCATGGCGCTAGAGACCGGACGAAGCGCGTCAGACCGTACTTGTGCCGTACTGACATCAGGCTGATTATTAAAATTCGCGCAGGCTGGCAAGTTCTCATTTTAAGCCAAAAAAGCGCTCCACCACTTGAGCCACATCGGAGAAAACCGTCATATTGCCGGGGTCAAAACTGCCTCCGGAAAGCAATAGGCAAGGAACCTGCTCCCGCGTGTGATCGGTGCCACGGTAGTAGGCATCATTGCCATGATCGGCTGTGATAATGAGCAAATCCCCAACCCCTATTTTTCCGAGAAAGTTACCCAACCAATCGTCAAATTCCATCAGGCAGCTGGCGTAACCAACAGGATCGCGACGATGGCCATAGAGAGAATCGAAATCCAAAAGGTTCGCCAATACAAAACGATCACTATTAGTTGAAATCGACCATAGGCGGTCGATCTGTTCCATTCCGGCACGATTGTTATTGGTGGGGTGGGATTCGGAAATACCCTTGCCTGCAAAGATATCCGAAACCTTACCAACTCCGATGACTTTTACCCCGCGCGTTGCCAATCGATCCAAAGTGGTCTCACTGGGCAACAGGGAATAATCGTGGCGGTGCTCTGTCCTTTTGAAGCCCGATACTGACTCCCCTATAAAAGGCCGTGCAATCACACGACCCACACGCATCCCGCGTTCATCCAAAATCCGTCTCGCCGTGCGGCAAAGTTCCAGTAGCCTTGCGAGGCCGAAGTTTTCCTCATGCGCAGCGATCTGCAGCACACTGTCCGCGCTCGTATAAAGAATAGGTTTTCCCGTCCGTATGTGCTCCTCGCCAAGTTCCATCAGAATTTCGGTTCCAGAAGCCGCTTTGTTGCCGAGGAAACCCGTACCACCCACTACCCTCAGTTCTTCCAAAAAATCATCGGGAAATTTATCATAGGTGTAAAAAGGCTTTTCGGTAACGCAGCCCATCAGCTCCCAATGTCCGGTCGTGGTATCCTTACCCGAAGAACACTCCGCGAGGCGGAAGGCGTGAGAGAAGCCAGTTTTATGTGTCTGGATGTCCCTACCTATTAAACGAGCAAGACCCAATGAGTCGAGGTTCGGAAGTTGAAGTCCGGGTATCCCGCTGAAAAGATGCCCGAGGGTATCCGCTCCTTCATCACCGTATGCGGCGGCATCTGCGGCTCCTCCGCATCCAACCGAATCAAGGACAATCACAATAACTCTCTTAGCCATGACGAAATAAATACTTCGGACGCAAGCGTAGGCCAAGAAAAAGGGCGGGAGTCACCTCCCGCCCTGACATTTGATGAATCCGATCGCTTATTCCGGGAGATCAAGCGGAGTAACCGAGGGGAGGACTCCACCATCAAACACGGTAGTTTCCGGCGCTATAGTAGGCGTCTCACCGGAGTCGCCGCGAAGTGGACGTCCGGTGGCATCAATGATCTGTGAGGTGAGGAATATAATCAGATTACTCTTGATCCGGTTTTCACCCTCCGATTGGAACAAGCGCCCGATCAGTGGAATATCACCGAGAATCGGCACTTTATCCTCAACCTTCTGGACATCCTCACGCATTAGACCACCAAAAGCGATAGTATATCCGTCATAGATAGTTAGCGAGGTATTGACGCTGCGCCTCGAGAAGACTGGCATCTCAATGCGGTTCTCGGTGATCACAGTACTGACCGCATTACCGAAAAGATCGGAGCCGGGCGAGAGGATCGGGCTACCATAGTTGATAAAACCTTCAAACTCGACAATTTCCGGAAGAAAGCGAACATCAATTACGAAATCATTTTCACCGATCGTGGGCTCAATTTCCAAGGTGACACCGAGATTCTTTGTCTCGAATGAAGTGGGGGTCGCGGGGGTCGCGATATTATTAACCGTGGTAGTTCCGCCGAAGCCGCCGGCACCGCCGCCGCCGCCCTGTGGTAGTTCTGGGGGTTCGTATTCGGTTGGGTAAATGAATTCACGTATCACCTCAATGGTAGCTTTCTGGCCGGAGCGCGCCGTAATCGAGGGAGCCGTCATAAGATCTGTACCTTTTTTCTGGGATAGACCACGCATGATCACTTGGATTTGGCCATCGGAGAAGAGACCAGTAACACCCAAGATTCCGGGCGCCACATTTGCTGCCTGGGCAGTCCGGGACGGGTTATTAAGGATCGCATCAATGCTATTTCGGTTCACCGCCGCATCACCGCTGCGGAGACCACCTGTTACGATATTGCTAACGTTGTTGAGACCAGCGGGAATACCGGGGATTGTGGTACCGTTGACGGGACTCACGAAGTCCGCTCCGTTTCTGGTGGTTCCGCTACCAATCGTGCCGCCTGATCCGAACACATTGTTTTCGGATAGACCGAAAGGAGATACGATCCAGTCGAACCCGAGTTCATCGTTGTTCTCCTGAGAGATTTCGACGAATTTGGTGGTGATTTTGACCTGCTTAGGAGTGTCAGAAACCGCTTCAATTAACTGCTCAATTTTGTCGAGCTCGGACGGAGTATTGGTAACCAAAAGTGTGCCAGAAGCACCAAGTGTCGCTGAGCTGCCCGCCGCAAAGACAATGCCATTTTGCTTGAGCAACTCGATTATGGCAGGGCGGGGTTTGAGTAGCTCCCGCCCACCACCCCCGCCATCAGCGGCGAAAGGATCACTCTCAGCTGCAGCCTCACCGGTACCAGCCGTGTTGAGGTTTGTAGCGAAATCAGGTGGAACTCGGAATGTACGAGTGAAATTTTCCTCACCGGTATCGGTCTGTGGCACAAGAGTCACAGCGAAGTCATCCACCTTAAAGCGAAGCTTGGGTTCCACCATGTCGCAGAGATATTCCAGCGCCGTTGCTAGCGGAATATTGCGAATACGCAGTGAGCTGTTGAGCTTAAGAGCCCCCAGATCCGATCCACCAAGCAAAGCACCCTCACCAGCGGCAACATCAAGAGCATCACTACCCGCTGATGTTGTACGGGGAGTTTGGATCACGATATTAACTCCTTTCCTATCTGAATTAAGTTCAAGTGTGTCGAGTTCCGTAGCACGCAAGCGAATGAAATCGATCGTCTCCTCTAGAGATGTTCCCTCCTCGAAATTGATGCTGGGAATGATAATCCGTCGCAATTTTTCGGATATGTATGCAACACCGTTGCTTGGGGTATTTGTGAAATCAGTGCCGAGCGCCAAGTCGGGAATATCGGCAGGAACTGAAAGCTGCCATGCATCGTCAACTTGCATAAGCATCTCTGCACGGGTATGATCATAGGCGGCTCTGTAGTAATCGCTTTTCGTGGCGGCGATCTTTTCCATACCGCGGCGTGCAGCGGAGTTGTAGGCGTCGATGCGAAGGACGGCCTCGTAGTTCAACTTGGCGGCATCAAACTTGCCGAGATCGTAATTACCTTGCGCCATATAAAGAGTGCGACTCACTTCGTCGACGTTCTTGATATGCTCATCAGTCAGAGCGGGATTGGTACGAATTGGATCGTCTAGGTATCCTAGTTCAGTTTTTGCGGCGGTGTTATCAGGATCGACTTGCGGAGAAAGAACACCGTCAAGTAGATTGCGAGCTTCTTCGTACTTGCCCACTTTACGGAACTGTTGAGCAAGTGCGACGCTGGCATCAGCAAGATGCTCGGTATAGCTGGCGCGGCGGTCGGCGAGGGTGGGCGCCTCAGGCAAGGAGCTCAGGGCGGAGCGAAACTTATCCACGGCCATCTGGAAATCCTCCTTCGTGTAGGCTTCGCGTGCCTCGATAAACAGGCGATCCGCCTCGGCAACAGCCTCTTGACGACGGATGATCTCACGCTGGGCAAGACCGCTCGTTGTGGACAGGCCATCCTGTGCATTCGCCGAGGAAATCGTGAATGGCAAGGCAGCTGCTGCAGTCATCAGTGTCACAGCTGTTCTGTTCTTGTAGTGGATTGGTTTTATTTGCATAGATATATGAGTTCTTTTGTATTATATTGGTGACTTTGGAAAGAGTTTTTTGATAAAAAAAGTGAATAAGTTATTAGGGAACTACAGGCCCTGTCTCGCCTTTGCGTATTTCGTGAGACTGGACTTTACCGTCCTTAGAAGCGAACTCGATAACGATGCGTTCAGGTGTTACTTCTTTCATCTTGTAGATTTTCTCTGCATCGCCTGGCGGCAATGCGAACACAGTGTTTTCCTCAACCCTGATCTCTTGGCCAGCAAAACCTAAAGCTTCAAGAGATAAGACAGCTGTTTGATCAGACTCAGCATATTTACTCGCATTCGCTGTGCGGAAGCCTGCTGGAATTTCATAGATTTTTCCCTTTTTGTTCGGCTTTTGATCCTCGATCTTGACAAAGGTAACTTCCTCTTCGGCCTGAATTGCCTCGTTCATCACTCTACGCTTCTCGGAACTGAGCAATTTGAACCGTCCCATGGCCGGCTCATTCTCGAAGAAAATCTCTCCAGGGAGAACGGGCTTGGCTGCTCCGACGCGGTTGGTCGATTTACCGTTTCCCCATGTGAAAGTGAAGCTGCCGCCCTCCGCCTCGAAGCCGGGACGCAACACCCATTGCACCGACTCGGCATCAATGTAGGTAAGTTTCGTTACAAGAGACGGATATTCTTCATTATTCGTAGGATCTGTTTTGGCGGCGTGTTCTTCCGCGTTGCTAAAACCATCATTATCTTCATCGCGCAGCGGCGAATCGCCGAAACCCGGGTCGATACTATAATCAAGCCACCAGTTGTTGGATATACCTGGATGAACAGGCTCGCCCTCAATCAGGTCAACGGGCTTGTTGGGTTCGTTCTTATTTACGAAGAGCGCGACGCCGGTGAATAGATCCACGGCACGTCCCTCATCCTCGCTTTTGGCCCAATCCCTCTTGACTTGGAAAGAGGATTTCGTCTTGGCTACCATATCGGCACTTTTCACGCTTGGATCGCTCACGGAAGGCTCGCCTTTTGGTATGCTGCCGAAATCTTCCTCAACCGAGCTAAGCTTACTCCAGCCAAGGTAAGCCAAGACGACCGCTGCGAGAACAGCGCCTCCTACGGCAGCTTTTTCGTAATTTACTGAGATCCAGGACATGGTAAGAGAAGTTTTTTAGATCAAGGGTTGGGAAGTTTTTGGGAAGGAAGCAAAATCGCCATATCAAAGCGGACAAAAACTATGACCTCTTCGCAGCCCAGCACCTGCGCAAGGATGCGTGATGTATCTACAGCTGGGGCTGTAGCCTCAGAATTAGATATCTCTGGCACGGTCTCGTCGGCTGGCGCAGAAGGTTCCTCTTCAGTAGAATTTTCTATATTTTCAGGTTCGAAAAAATCAAAGGGATCGACAGGTGCGGCTGTCGCTTCTTTGGCTTCACTTGTTTCAAACTTCGCGTCTGAAACCTGCGGTGGGGTATCGCGTTCATTCACTATTTGAAGCGTGCGGATGATGAAATAGTGAGAATCCGTCACGCCAAGAGAGGTAAGAAAATTCCTTACCGATTTTTCTGAGCCTTTGAACGTGACCTCGTAGGAATAGTACCTGGCGATATCGTTGGGCGCGGGTTGGAAGACCCGCCCCTCCTCCTCCACAACTGGTTCACGGAACACCTTGATTAGGGCGCTAGGGCCTGACTTTGCCAATCCAAGGAGCGCGGTCTTGATCCCGTCCATCTGCTGAAGTAGGACGGCGGTTGCCTCAGATTTGGCGAGCACGGCTTTATAGGATTCGAAGCCTAAGAAGAAATTCTCAGGCAGCACGGTTTCGCCGAAGGCTTCAGTTACCTCGTCGTTCGCGGTCAACAGACGATCCGTAAATGCTTGCGGGGCGATGTTCTCCATGTCTTCAGGGCGATACTTGTTGAACAGCTTTGTAACATTCGCAATCGCTTCGCGGTAGTCGGTCAGCGCCTTACTTTTCCCATCGCGGAGATCGGCGACAGGATAAAGTGGAATGCTTTCGGCTGAGGTGACGCCTTGAAAGGCCTCATCGAAACTTATCTTTGCCTCTTCGTATTGGGAACCCCATCTTGAAGCGAGGACATACATGATGCCACATAGCAAGACTGTGATTCCTACTAATCCGGAGACGAACGGGTTGCTTTTGATCCAATTCATAGAAGTCTTATTAATAAAATGTTCCGTTTATCTGACCGCGACAGGATCTTTAAGAGGCAGGATAATTTCAAAGGGAAAAGCAAGATCTCCTTCTTTTTCGACCTTGTTGCTAAGTTTGATGATAATCTGCCCGTCGGTGAGCGGAACGTCCTTACTGTCAGACTTTGCGCTGAAGCGGAATGAGGTCGAGTTTTTACGCAGATTCCCAAGGCATTGCGAAACTAGGTTTTGGTTTTGGGTATTCTCACGCCAAAAGCCCTTAATCGCGATCGCATTAGCAGCCGAAGTCGCTTGGGGCTGATTTAGCATGCGGCCAGGCTGCGGTTTAACGCCATTATTTGGAGCGGGAGGCTCATCCAGTGAAGTGGTTTTACCTTCGGCTTTTTCGAAATCGGATTTCACCACAGGCCGCCAGTCGACTTTTGGCGTATCTGCAGCATCAAGTGCGGGAGGATTATAATTGTAGAGCGGACTCATTTCAGTAAGCCAGAGGGAATCGCTTGCGAACGCCCCGTTAAGCTCAACTAGAAGATTGAACCAGAATAAGTGGTCTGCTTCGAGCTTAGCAAAGGATTCGGCGAAACGCGTCAGATCCTCTTCCGTCTTGAGGAGATTGCGAATTTGGGATTCGACCGGAACGAGCTTATCGCGCGTATCGGACATGGTCTTATTTCTTTCTTTTGCCTCACTAGCAGCAACGAATTGAAGAGATGCCCACGCGAAAAAACCAATCACCAGCAGCGCGGCTGCCGTGATCAAGAACGGCTTGCGTTTCGCTTCTGTCCGGGCGAACTTCAATACAGACGGAACAAGGTCGATGTTAATCGTCGACTTTCCGATTCCACGCAAACCTAGACCCACAATTTCACCCATGGAGTGTGCTTCCTGGCTTATCGACTCGACATCCACTCCCTTTCCGATGGTGATCTCTTTAAGCGGATTGAAAAACTCCACTGGGATACCTAGTTTCTCTTGAATAAATTCTAATGTGTAAGGCAGTTTTGCGCCACCGCCTGCTAGAAGAACTTTCTTAGGCATATTGCCGGCGTGCTGGCTGCGGTAAAAATTGGTGGTACGGGCGATTTCGGCAGGAAGTCGGGTCATCGCGTTGCGAATCACCATGGCGAGCGCGGCAACTGATTCGTCCATTGTTTCCGTGTGTCCGGCACCCAGGGCGACAAGTCCATAGGTGATCTTCTGGTGTTCTGCCTGAGGGAATGTGATATCGTATTCCTTGGCTATAGCGGCACTAATCGAGGCTCCACCAATCGCCACACTGCGTGTGAAAAATCGCTTACCCTCGACGTAAAGTAGATTACTGGTTTTTGCCCCGATATCGATGATCAGGGTGGGTTCATTCGGTATGCCGTAGGCGAAGCGGAAGGCGTTGTAGAGGGCCATCGGAGCGACATCCACTCCTACGGTGGAGAGTCCAGCTTCAGTCACGGTGTTGTTGATCTTTTCGAGCGCATCCTCCTTGATGGCAACGATGACCGCTTCTTTGTCATCTCCACCTTCGGTCATCTCATAGTCCCAGATAACCTCGTTGATCGGATAGGGAACGTGTTGCTGTGCCTCGAATGTCACCATCTGGTCAATGTTGTCATCCTGCAGCGGCGGAAGTTTCACGAAGCGGGTGAAAACGGATTGGCCTGAAATTGCGTAACGAACCTTCGATTTTTGGATGTTGAGTTTTTCGATGAGTTCAACGAGGGAGACTTTGATCTGGGACTCGCGCAACGCCTCGAAGGCAGGATCGGCGATGATGGTGTCCGTTTCAAAACCTTTCAGGATCAAACCGCCATTCTTCGATGTTTCGAAGACGGCGATGGAGATACGTTGCGAGCCTAGGTTAAGAACTACGGTTGTCTGGATGTCAGCCATGGTAATATTGCGATAAGAGAAACTCAATTAAATTACAAACATTATAATGCAGAGGGATAAACGGGCGGATTATTATTTCTCCCTAAAGATTTCCGCATAGCGATCCCACCACATGTGAGCGAAAGCAGACTCACTCTTGTCGAGCAACGAAACTGTATCGCTGCGGGATATCTTGTCTGAGGAGCTGTTCCACCAGTCGATTTTCAAATTGCTCGTCTCTGAGGCGAATTTCACGCCGTTAACGAGGACTTCGTAACCAACCGCATAGACCATGCTCTTGCCGGCGCGATCTCCACCGGTGAGACGGCGGACGGATGAGGGCGACAGATAAACTGAGCTGTAAACATCTTCACTCAAGGGAACATTGACATGGGTGATGTCCTTGGTGAGCAGAAGATAAGTGCCTTGCTTATCTGGGTTCTCGACAGCGACATACCATTTCACAAGAATCCGATCCGCGGTCTTTGAGCGTGGTGCAGGGGACATATCAACAAAGAGCTTCGCTTCGATTTCCAGCCAATCCTTGGGTTTAAACCCGCTTTTCGAACTACCTAGATTCGGCGAGGTAATATCTTCGAATTCCGGCTTAGCTCCATCCACTTTGTAAGTTTGGGCATTTGCCATGGATTGCGACAGTATGCCAATGATGACGCAGGAAATAGGTCTGAGATTGCTAAGGATTTTTTGCATACGCATATCGTGAAAAGAAAACTAAGTAGCAGAATCGCAGGTTGACCAGATAAAAGAAGCGTCGAGCGCAATTTTGTAAAAAAGCATTTATTGTTGTTCCTTAAGCGAATTCCCACAAGTCATTGACCAAAGGCGTGCGAGGTGGCTTCACTCGGCACATGTCGATTGCAGAATTTATCTTTCCCGGATACTCCCCGTTGGTCGTCGGGAGCATAGGTGATGCCGTAGCACTCTCGGAATCGACACCCGAATCGCTGTCCCGACAATGCGACCTAGTGGAGATTCGGCTAGATATATTCCACTCCGAGTTTCTCGAAAAGGGTAATGCAATTTGGCGTCATCTGCTACCCTTCCCTATTCTTTTCACGGCGCGATGCCATGCGGAAGGCTCTCCTTTCAGCCTAGATCTAGCTACGAGAATGTCGCTTTTGCGCGCCGCGCTACCGGACGCATGCCTAGTCGATATCGAGGTGATCTCCATACCCTCCATGGCGGAACTCATTTCCGAAATCACGGCGACAGGAAAATCATGGATTGCCTCATACCACGATTACGAACAGCTGCCATCTACAGATGATTTGGCGACCCGCGCCAAGATTGCAAAGGAGGCCGGAGCGGCTGCGTTTAAGGCCGCCGCATACCTTCACAGTCCAGATGACTCCGCCGCCCTTGCCCGTTTCCAGATGAGCGACCAAGGCATCCCGCTTTCCACCATGGGCATGGGCAAGCTAGCACCAGTCTCGCGCCTGCTATGTGCCCAGTCCGGGAGCGTCCTGAACTACGGATTCGTCGGTGAAAATGCCACCGCGCCTGGCCAATGGTCAGCGAAACAGCTTCAGGAATGTATCCGCTCCCTGACACCCCTGCCCTAGCCATGCATTCGTTCCATACATTACAAACACTTGCGCAAGCCGCGACCAGCACCAAACCAGCTATGCTTGCAGTAATTGGGAAACCCGTTTCACACTCAGCCTCACCCCAAATCCACCAACCTGCCCTAGATGCACTCGGAATCCATGCCACCTATATCCGCCTTGAGGTCGATCCCGGAAATCTGCGCGAAGCTTTTGCGATGATGGCGGGGCTAGGTTTCATCGGTTGTAACGTGACGGTTCCTCATAAGTTTGAGGCGTTGGAATCCTGCACCGAAGTTTCCGCCCAAGCGCAGCTTCTCGGTGCAGTGAACACGGTGATTTTTAAAGACAACATGATCATTGGATATAATACCGATGGGCCGGGTTTTCGGCAAGCGATATCAGATTCGTTCGGACTTGAACTTGCGCGGTCCAAGACCGTAATCCTCGGAGCGGGCGGTGGTGCCGGGCAAGCCATTGCAACACAGTGCGCTTTGGAAAAGCCGACGGAACTCGTGCTAGTCAACAGAAATGTCACAAAGGTCGAAGCCCTCGCGAAGAGGCTGCGAACAATGTCACCAAGCACCAAAATCCTCACCTTTAGCTTCGCCGATACCTATCTTCGCCGCCATTGCCAAAACGCCGATCTGATTGTCCAGGCTACATCACTTGGCCTGAAAGAAACCGATGAACAGGTGATTCCGGAAGACTATTTCACCACGGCTTCCCGAGCCTACGACACAATATATCAGCCTCCCGAAACCCCTTTCCTTGCTGCGGCAAAGCGCGCAGGATGCAAAACCGACAACGGCCTGAGCCTTCTCATACAGCAAGGTGCCATCGCGTTTCAGCATTGGTTTCCGGGGTCGGATCCTCTTCCGCAAATGCGGAAAGCCGTGGGAGGCTGAGATTTATCTACACTTTTCACATCGCCTTGATCCTAACGCATTTGTGTTTCTCAAAAGCGAATACCTGCTTATTGGCGGCGTTTATTCATCGAGCCAGCTCATCCTCACAACATCGCTGACGATCCATTGATTCGGCAATGAATCGTCTGAGCCGCGCTCTAAAACTAGCACCGCGGCAATCTCCAACAACGGTACACCGGTAAGCTGGCTGGAAATAAAACCCGCGGCCAGCTTCGAATCACTGCTACTGTTAATCTTGGTGTAAGCCCATATATATTGCTCATTGTCCGATGATGCCAACCGATAGCAACGGAACTCAGTTTCGGGCATGGAAAATGTATAGAAATCCGCCGGCGAAATAATGGCTCGTATCTCATCAGCTTCACCCTGCCCCTGATTCAGTTCAGAGAAACTTGCCGAAGAATGAGCGGTTGTGGCTTTCCAATCTATCTTCAATTCATCACCTTCCTGCCTGAATATCATAAAGAAATTCGAATAATCCGGCAAAAGGCAATTAAGGATGCCGAATGGAACATTCTTATCTTCACTAACTGTCCATGTGTAATCTACTTGGATTCTCCAACTTTCCCTCCCACCCATGGGCTGCCACGTTTTAGTAACCAAGCCAATGTTCTTATCCGTTAAATAAATCACATCCATAAAATCGTCTACCGACTTCGAGGTCGCATACTTCATAAAAATATCCTTAGCCTGATCTTCCGCGTTCAAAAGCTTATCAATTAATCTCACCACCTTGGGCTCGCTTGTCTTATTGGATTCATTGTTGTAGCGATAATCCGATGTCCTTTTGCTATCTTGGCGATAGCCGATAAAGAGCATCGCTCCTACCAAGATCAAGATCGCCACGGCACCCGCACCGATGATCCAGGTCAAAGTCGGTCGGACATTTGTTAAACCCAGTGATTTCAACTCATCGCTTTTGATGTTTCGACGCTTCATTAGCGCCTCATTCGAAGCACGTTTGCCTTTTTTATTGCGTAAGACGAACGGCTTCTTCTGCGTTTGATTCTCGACAGAGCGTTGCGGATTAATCTCATAAACACGAATGGACTTGCTCTCACGCCTGACCGTTGGCGAAGGCAAAATATTCGTTCCCTGAGCGTTAGCCCCCGCAGTCACTGCAGGATATAATTCGGGCTTAATTGGGTCGGGCGAAGCCGCGGCAGCATTAGCCATGATATCACCCTGTATATATTCCGAATTCTGAATCGTTTCACTTGCTGCCTGGATGGTAGACTTGGCAGATTTTACAACATCGATCGAGATGGTCTTGATCGATGGACTCTCCTCGTCATTGCACGACTTTAGAGAAGGCGCGTATCGTTTGTCGGTTAGCGGATTTCGCTCCAGATTAGACAATATCTCTTGCTCAGATATTTGCGGCTGCAAAACTACCTGCGGAGTATCGGATATCTGCTCTATATCCCATAAATCATTCTCGGGATCTACCGACGGGACTTGGCTTTTGGGATCTAATTTTTCAGAGTCCATCTTCTGAAATTATAAGAAATGAGTTCATAATGATATGCTAAAATAGAATAAATGAAACGATGGCTTCTTCAAAAACCCGATGCTAGGCTTGATACAAGATGCCTCCCTGCCCTGCCTAATGCATCAGGCAACGCGTTTCTCCTAGCTGTCTGCAGATTTGAGTCCGCAAAAAAACTGCTATTGCCGCTACTTAAGCCGCTCGCGAGAACTTTTGTTGGATCCTTTGCGTCACGCAATGTCCAAACGATACTGACCTCGTTCGTCAACTCCTCGGCGATGAGTGAATCCAGTCTCGAACTGCGAAGCGGACTGTATTTTATGGAGGCAAGCGAACCCTCGA
>CAMAXN010000021.1 GCA_945862245.1 Prosthecobacter debontii | reverse complement strand
CAAGCGACCGCCAAAGAGATCACCGACAAATACGGCCTCGGAATCGGCGTCGCCGGCACAGGCATTTCCAACTGCGGCCCGGCCGTCGCGCTGCAAGGCAATATCACCGACCGCGCCGGCATCCGTGCGATGCTCGATCAGGTCGCGCTCGCCTACGGCGGTTTCGACCACATCTGCATCACGGCGGGAATCTTCGTCCCCTCCGACACCACCGGCCACATCCCGGATGACAAGTGGAGCCTCACTTTTGCGATCAACGTCTCCGGCTCCTACTTCGTGGCCGACGAGGCTTACAAGACATGGAAAGAGCAAGGCCTCCAGGGCAACCTCGTCCTCACCACCTCGGCCAACGCCGCGGTTGCGAAAAAAGGCTCCCTCGCCTACGACACCTCGAAGGCCGCCGCGAACCACCTCGTCCGCGAACTCGCCGTCGAACTCGCCCCGCTCATCCGCGTTAACGGCGTTGCCCCGGCCACCGTGGTTTCCGGGTCAGCCATGTTCCCTCGCGACCGCGTCATCGGCTCCCTCGCCAAATACGACATTCCCTTCACCGAGGATGAGGCCACGGAATCATTGGTAAGCAAACTCGCGCAATTCTACGCCGATCGCACGCTCACCAAATCCCCGATCACCCCGGCCGACCAAGCAGAAGCCTACTTCCTCCTCGTCACCAAGCGCCTCAGTAAAACCACTGGCCAAATCATCACGGTCGATGGTGGTCTCCACGAGGCGTTCCTCAGATAGTGGCGGCAGTGTGAAATTTATTGGACGGAAAGTATGATTAAAAATCTTTTCTCAAGCGTAAGCTGTATTTTATCAATGGCAGTATGCCACGCTCTAGTGGCCGAAGACAAAAAAGCGGATAAAGATGGTTTTAAAGCTATCTTCGACGGCAAAACGCTCACTGGCTGGGAGGAGATGCCGGCGGCCGCCGCCAAGGCTTGGACCGCGGTGGATGGTGTTATTGTGGGCGAGGGCGATAAAGGGCGCACATACCTTGTCTATGAGAATAAAGAACTTGCGGATTTTGAATTGAAATTGAATTACCGATTTCCAGGCAAGGGCAACAGTGGCGTAAGTGTGCGGGCGAGCAAGGATGAGACTGGCCGACGGTATTTTCAGAGCTACCATGCGGATCTCGGAGACGTCGGAAGTGGGAAGCAGGTTTTAGGGGCCTGGGATTTTCATGTGCCGGGTCGCAAGGAGCACGCCTGCTTGCGGGGCGATCGCCTCGTCATCGATGTGAATGATAATTCCACCGTGACCAAGATCGACGGAGCCGTGACAGAGTCCGATATTTCAAAGAACGGCTGGAACGCGGTGCATCTCATCGTGAAAGGCAATAGCTTTATGTTTTTCATCAATGGCAAACCCGCCTCTGAATTCACCGAACACCTTCCCGAAAATAAGCGGCTGCAAAAGGGTATGATCCAACTGCAACTGCACGATCCCCGCATGGTCGTGCAATACAAAGATATCCAGCTCAAGATAATTAAGTAGCCTCTGCAGCACGGACTCAGCGGTAGGAGTGATCTTTAAGAATGAAAAAATACTAGGAAATTTACTTTTCCGTCTAGGCTTGTGAATGCTCTGAAAAGCCGCACTGAGAAGGGGAAAGGGCAAGTCGTTTATCAGGGAAACGGATTCCTCCAAAGCAGCGTTTAATCAGAGGCAGGTAAGCGAATAGCCACAGTTCAGGTAAATCGCGTTGAATTCCTAATCTTTCCCTGTGTTTTTTGACGATCAAGCCTTTTTCAGGATATCCTTCACCACGTGACCCTCAACGTCGGTCAGGCGGAATTGGCGTCCTTGATAGCGGAAGAGCAGCGCCTCATGATTAATCCCGAAGAGATGCATCAGGGTGGCCTGCATGTCGTGGACATGGACCTGGTCCTTCGTGATATTCCAGCCGAACTCGTCGGTCTCGCCGTGGACGTACCCCGGCTTGATCCCGCCGCCAGCGAGCCACCACGAGAAGGCCCGGCCAAAATGGTCGCGGCCAGTCGGGTTAGAGTTGAAGCCATTGTTCATCTGGGCGAAAGGCGTGCGACCGAATTCGCCACCCCAGACGACCAGCGTGTCATCGAGCATCCCGCGTTGTTTCAGATCCTTGACGAGTGCCGCACTGGCCTGGTCGGTGTCGAGGCACTGTTGAGCCAGCTGGCCGCTGAAGAGGTTACCATGCTGGTCCCAGCCTGCATGCATCAGTTGTGTGAAGCGGACTCCGCGTTCGGCGAGACGGCGAGCGATGAGGCAATTGTTGGCGAACGTACCAGGCTTGAGGACCTCGGGTCCGTACATCTCAAGGACCGATTTCGGCTCGTTCTTGAAGTCGAGCAGGTCGGGCACGGACGACTGCATGCGGAAAGCCATCTCATATTGCGAAATACGCGTATCGATTTCGGGGTCGCCAACTTCGCTAAAGTGCGCGCGGTTGAGCGCCTGCATGTCGTCGAGCATCATGCGGCGTGCCTCCCGGCTGACGCCGGCAGGATTACCTACATACGGCACCGGGTCGCCGACCCCACGGAAGCGCACGCCTTGGTGCTTGCCGGGAAGAAAACCGTTGGACCAGTAGTGCTCGAAGAACAGCTGGCCGCAGGTCTTGGCCGCGTCGGAAGAAGTCATCACCACGTAGGACGGCAGGTCTTCGTTCATCGTCCCGAGGCCATACGACAGCCAAGCGCCCATGGACGGACGGCCGGAGATCTGCGAGCCGGTCATGAAGAATGTCACGCCGGGCGCGTGATTAACCGCCTCGGTGTTCATCGAGCGGACGACGCAGAGCTCGTCGGCGATCGCACCAGTGTAGGGAAGCATCTCACTCATCTCGATACCGCTGGAACCCCATTTCTTGAAGGGCTTGAGCGCACCAACGCAGTTGTACTTCGAGTAGCTGTTCGACATCGTCGACAGGCGCGTGTCACCGCGGACGCTGGCGGGGATCTCCTGCCCCGTCATTTTTTCGAGCATCGGCTTGTAGTCAAAGAGATCGATGTGCGAAGGGCCACCGCCCTGCCAGAGGCAGATCATGCGCTTTGCTTTAGGTGCGAAGTGCGGGAAGCCGGGTAGCGTGCCGATAGGATTCGGGGCGGCCTTGAGGTCCCGGGAGAGGAGTGCGGCGAGAGCAACGGAGCCGACGCCCTGGACGCCGGCGCTGAGGAAACTGCGACGCGTGAGGCGCTCGCGCCATTCGGAAGGAGAGAGTTCGAAGTCCATGGGGTTCAGTCGCGGGTGACAGCGAGGTCGAGGTTGTAGAGGGCGAGGCAGGTCGCGGTGAGTGCGGCGTGCTCGGCGAAGGGGAGCGCGGCGTCGCGCTGGCTCTCGCCAATGGCGAGGAGGGCGGCCGCGGCCGGGGCGTCGGCGGCGTAGACTGCGCGTTGGTTGGCTAGCATCTTGGCGAGCAGGACCGGTTCGGGGCCGGCCGGGGCGCGACCGAGCACGAGGGCAAAGGCGCGGGCCAGACGGGCCTCATCGGTCAACTGTTCTTTAGTTACGCGCTGTGCGAGGACACGCGCGGCCTCGACCCAAGTCGGATCGTTGAGCATCGTGAGCGCGTGCAGGGGCGAGGACGTGACCGCCGTGCGCACGCGGCAGGTCTGGCGGGCGGAGCTGTCGAACATGTTCACCGGTGCAATGGTGCGCCGCCAGAAGGTATAGAGCGAACGACGGTAAAGGTCTGCGCCCTTGGACTGCGGGTAGGTGAAGTCGCGCTCCCTCGTGATCGCGAGGCTCTCCCACGGGCTGTCGGGGAGATACGGGTAGACCGGCATGCCGCCTATCTGGGCGTTGAGCAGGCCGCTCGAGCTGAGGGCCACGTCACGGAGCAGGAGCGAAGGCAGGCGCAGGCGCGGGGCGCGGGCGAGGAGTTTGTTCTCGGGGTCCTTTTGGAGGTGCTCCTTGGTCACGTGGCTCGATTGCCGGTACGTCCGGCTCGTTACGATGAGGCGATGGAGGGCCTTGGTCTTCCAGCCCGACTCACGGAATTCGACCGCGAGCCAATCGAGCAGTGCTGGGTGCGTCGGGCGGTCGCTCTGCACGCCGAGGTCCTCGGAGGTGCGCACGATGCCGTGGCCGAAAAAGTGTTGCCACTGGCGATTGACCTGGACGCGGGCGGTCAGCGGATGCTCGGGACGGAAGAGCCACTGGGCGAGGCCGAGGCGGTTCTTCGGGGCGTCTTTCGGCAGCGGCGGCAGGAAGCCTGGCGCGTCGAACGTGACCTTCTCCTTCTTCGAGAGGTAAGCACCGCGATCGAGGATGTGGGTGTCGCGGCGCTGGTCGTCACTCATCACCATCACGCGGGGGAGGATATTGCCTCGGAAGCCGTCGAGAAGTTGCTTGGCGCGGTCGAGCTGCTCAATCGCAGGGAACTTTTTACGGTCCTCGGCGAAGGCGTTCTTGTTATAGTGATCGCGAAGCTGCTCGGTCTGGGCCGCCGTACGTTTCATCTCCGGCGTGAGGAGTGCTTCGAGTTCTTTGGGCAACATACCCTTGTCCTTTGTCGGCTTGGCAATCCAGGCCTCGAAGGCCTTGGCCTGATGCGCGGAGAAATCCTTGTTCAGCGCATCGAAGTTGGCCTGCAGCTTAGCAAGTTCGGCAGCCTGTTCGGGCGTGGGTGCTTCCATTACCGGGGTATCCAGTCGGAAGCGGCTGGGGCCGCCGCTCGGGGTACCACGTTCGTTCACTTGGTTGAAGGCGTCCATCCACTGGTAGTAGTCCTTCTGCGTGATGGGGTCGTATTTGTGGTCGTGGCATTGCGCGCACGCGACCGTGAGGCCCAGCCAGGTGGTAGTCGTACTCTCGACGCGGTCGAAGAGGCTCACGAAGCGCTGTTCCTCGGCAATGTTGCCGCCTTCGCCGTTGAGGATGTGATTACGGTTGAAGGCCGTGGCGATTTTTTGATCAAGGGTTGCGTTCGGGAGCAGGTCACCGGCCAGCATCTCGGTGCTCAGCTGGTCAAAAGGCTTATCGGCGTTGAGCGACTTCACCAGCCAATCGCGCCAGACCCACTGGAACGTATCGCCATCCTGTTGGAAGCCGTTGCTGTCCGCATAACGCGAAGCGTCTAGCCACGGCAGCACCATGCGTTCACCGTAATGTGGAGAGGCCAGCAGGCGTTCGACCTGTTTCTCGTAGGCGTCTGGGCTCTGGTCCGCGAGGAAGGTGGCGGTCTCCTCGGGCGTGGGCGGCAGGCCTGTGAGGTCGAGCGTAACCCGGCGAAGCAGCGTGGCCTTAGGGGCTTCGGGCGAGAGCTTCAGGCTGGCCTGTGCGAGCTTCTCAACCACGAAGGCGTCGATGGGATATTTGGCGCCATTGCTGGGCAAGGCGGGGCGGACGGGCGGAACGTAGGCCCAATGAGGTTTATATTCTGCGCCCTCGGCGATCCAGCGCTTCAGCGTCTCCTTCTGCGCGGTGGTCAGCGTGCGGTGCGAATCTGGCGGCGGCATGACCTCGTCGGAGTCAGTGGATGCGAGGCGCTTGATGAGCTCGCTCGCCTCTTCGTCGCCGGGCACGAAGGCTTTTTTCTCCAACGCGGCTTCGCGGACGTCGAGGCGTAGCTTGGCCTTGCGCTTATTGCCGTCGGGGCCGTGGCAGTAGAAGCAGTTCTCGGACAGGATCGGTCGGACGTCCTCGTTGAAATCGACCTTCGCCCACGCGGTCGCGGTAAGGGGAGAAATAAAAAGAATGACAAGGCGCCCGGGCATTTTTCTAAAACGAGTATGTTTAGATATCATTCTATAGGGTTGGAGCGAGACGCCTACTCGGCGGCTTTCGCAGGCGCGTAGCCTTCGGCGACCTCGCCTTTTTCATCGAGCTTACCGCAAGCCCAAAGCAGACCGCGGGTCACCAAGTCAAGGTAGCGAGGATCTTCCACGGTGCTGTTGTTATGGCCGATGGTAGTGTTGAAAACCTTGGTGCCGTCGTAATCGTTAGTCCAAGTGACCACGGTCTCTTGATTGCCCTGTTTGCCCTTGGCCAACACATGAGCCGTATCGAAAACCTTGATGTTGTTGTAGAGTTCCTCATTGCCTGTTGTCCAATTAGCCACGCCTTTGGTGATAGCGTGCTCCTTGTCCACGTGGATGATGTCAATGGGTTGCTGCGGGCCGTGGCCGGTGGACTGGAGACCGAGGTATTCGAACCACTTGCCGTTGTCAGCGCCTACTTCAACGGGCTTATTGAAATCACCGCTGCGGTATGAGTGCATCGCGCAGTGCAGGTTCACGCCCGGCATGCCGGCTTTGTGAGGTGATAGTACGCCTGCGATGATCGCGACATCAGTGATTCCCGCGGCGCACTCATCATGGATGACGATGTCGTAGCCTTTCGCATATTCCGGTACTCCGTAGATAGGGAGGTCGGGCTTGACGGTGGAGTTGTCGGTGTGAATCTGGTCAACAATGATGTTAGCACGCGCCTCAATCCCTTTCTTAAGTATGTCTTTCTGCGACTTGTAGTCGTGGCAGCAGCCTCCGGTGATGAGCAGCGCCTTGAGCGGTTTCGTAGCGGCGTGGGCGTTGATAACAAAACCCGCCAGAGCGAGCACGATGATCTGGATCTTGGATTTCATAATATTATTGTGTGAGATTGGACTGATAGGAGGATATGATAACAAACTCCTTCGTCCTTATTATTTCAACTATGCAAATGATTAAGAAATTTTTTCTCAGGGTGCTACGCGCACATGTGTATCTCTCAAAATTAATTACCGAAAATACCCTTGATGACATCTTCCGCGCCCTCGATCACTTTATCCCCTTCTTCAATAATCTTCTTACCCTCTTCGATACCCTTTTCTATCAAACCAGAAGGACTTTCGCCGAGCACGGACTTCGTGAATTTCAAAACTTTCTCGCCAGTTTCAGGGATCTGCTCGAACATGCGTATGCCAGCCGCTGTGATAAGGCGATCCGTGAGATCCTCCTTGGGATCGTCAAGCGTGCCTGTGATGCGGATCGGCGCCCACAGCAGACCGCGCTCTCCGGACAGGAAAACGTGCGTCTCCGCACCGGGTATGCCTGCTAGCGTACCTGGCACCAGACCGAGCCGGAAGCGCCCGTCGATCGCCCGCCCTTTAATCGAAAAATCCCCTTCAAGCCTAACCAATCCTTCACTAGCCATTACAAAATCCGTGAAAAAGAAACCGTCCTCCGAGTAGCGCCATTTCGTGCGGGACTCGCTGAGCGGCAGGATACGAAAACGACGGGTGTCCGCGTAGGCCGCCAGCGCATCGAGCATCGGCAGGGCGGTGAGAGTTCCGTTACGGACTTCAAGTTCACCGTTCATCAACATTTTTCCCGAGGTGTTATTCACAGAGTAGGTCGACGAAACATCGCCGGTGAGACGCCGCGCCCAACTCTCGTTGAGGACTTCATCGCACTTCACCCCATCGATATCGCCTTCCAAGGCGTATGTCCCCATTTTCGTACTCCACTCCCCGAAGCCATTGACGCGCCCAGCCGAATACGCCTTGAGTTTCGCACTGGTGATGAAGGCATTGCCGTCGAAATAATTACCCGTGACCTTCTCCACACGGATCTTCGGCAGCCATTTCTTCACTGGGTCAATCGTTCCTCCCGTGATCTCGCATTGGTAAGCTCCCTTTGCCGGAGCCGCATCCAGCCGCACCTTCATCCCACGCGCGGCGACCTCGCCCTCAAGCGTTTTCGCACGGATCGATAGCTCGCCTATCGAAAGCGAATCCAGTTTTACCTCGGTCGGCAGCCAGCCAGACTGCTTTTTCTTCACGGGCCTCAACACCTCCGATGGCAGAGTGCCGGAAGGATCAATTTTCCTCGTAAAATCTAAGCCCAACGCGACCCGCAAAATCCTAGTTTGCCGCAACTCCCACGCTCCTTCGGCCAACGCCCCGAAACCGACATCCGTATCAATCTGATCTGCCTTCAGCGAGGCGATCATCCCCTCACCAGTCGCATCGAATTTTTCCGTCTCCACCGCCAGCCCGTCCCATCTGAAAGAGTTGAAAGAACCTATCACTTTCGCCGCCTTGCTGACTTCCACGGAAAGAAATTTTCGGAAACCCTCGCTGTGTAGATAGGCCCGCAGCCCAGCAAATCCGAGCGTCAGTGCGAGCAGAATGAATATTCCGAGATACACCATGAATTTCCCGAACCAAGGCTCCTTCGCCCCACCTCGTTTCCTTCGCGCACGTCGACTCATGCCCTGAAATCTAGCCGTTTTAAAAGGAACCGCAAGAACTGAGAAAATCCAACTTCCCAGAATAAATTGGGTTGGATCATCTGAACTGCCGGTGGGCAAACGATTCAAGTTATAGACGGTCAAACTAGGTCGCAAAAACTTGAGGTTTGAAATCAGTATATTTTGCTTTAAATTCTTTTTCCTATGTCTGCATTTGGCTCATTTTCTGTCCGCAAAGACAAAGCCCACATTGAGGAGTCCGGCGAATTTGCGCCGAAGTTCGACGCCGACGGACTGGTTCCCGTGATGGCCATCGACGCCACCACGAAGGAGCCGCTGATGCTAGCTTACATGAACGCCGAATCGCTCAAACTCACCTTGGAACTCGGAGAAGCGGTCTATTGGTCACGCTCGCGGTCGGAAATCTGGCACAAGGGGAAAACCTCTGGCCACACCCAAAAAATAGTTGAGATACGCACCGATTGCGACCAAGACGCTTTAGTCCTGATGGTCGAGCAGATTGGAGCCGGGGCCTGCCACACCGGCCGCAACTCCTGTTTTTACCGCCGGATTGTTCCCGGCACCCCCGCCGCGCTCGCGTTCACCCAGCCGGATCTCTCTTTCGATCCCGGCTCAGTTTACGGGAAGAAAACGAAGTGACTGCTTTATCCTTTTTTACATTTCAGCGTTTATTTTTGAATTTCACCCTTGCAAAGGCAGTGGTCATCCCCTAGCCATCTCGCCCCGCACGTTCCGATGAGGGTCGCGCCGAATCCATCCACACACTTTCTACCACCACGATCATGGACATCATCAAGAAAATCGAGCAGGAGCAACTCAAGGAGGATGTTGAATCATTCAATGTCGGCGACACCGTGAAGGTGCATTGCCGGGTTGTTGAGGGCGGCAAGGAGCGCGTCCAGATCTTCGCAGGACTTGTAATCGCCAAAGGTGGCAGCGGCATCAACTCTGCCTTCACCGTCCGCAAAATTTCCTACGGCGAGGGAGTCGAGCGTGTTTTTCCGCTTCACACCCCGCGTATTGCCAAGATTGAGGTCACTAATAAGGGCAAGGTTCGCCGCGCCAAGCTTCATTATCTTCGCGATCGGGTGGGCAAGCGTGCCCTCCTAGTTAAGAGCGCTAGCTAATGCCTTCACGCAACCGTTTCGTAAACCCCATCGGTTTAAAATCCGTTGGGGTTTTTTCTTTGTTCCCTTGCCCGTTCGCCGCAGCACTCTAGATTCATCTCCATCCAACCATGCGTATTCCGCTCTATGCCGCGATCCTGCTCTGTCTACCCACCGTTTTGCTAGTTTGGTGGGCGGCTACGCGCAAAATGGATTTCCTAACCCCTCCCTCCGCAGCGGCGCTCTGCAAAATCCGCGAAGAAGCCCTTGCCTCCCTGCCCGCCTCACGGCCGGAAGATAATGCGATCTCCATAAAGGTTCCGATACCCGAGGAAAATATTACCATTCAAGATACGACCGCCCAAGTTAGTCCCACCGCTCTCGACGATATCACATCGCCGCCCGTGCTGGACACCTACTCGGATCGTGCGCCTGAGGGTTCAGCGAAACTATTCGCTCTTGCCGCCGCACTCGAAAGGGCAGGGGCTTTCCAACGCGCCTTTCTGGCATATGAACGCATCCTTGATCTATCGGAATCCAATCCCGAGCAAATCCAGTCCGCGGTCTCCTCAATTCGCCGCCTCAAGCCCACCTTGCCCAATTGGAACAATGATCCCGAATCCGCCGCCCAAGCGGTCATACACATCGGCACCGGAGAAAAGTTTGCGCAAGTCCTGCCTGACATCATCGCGGAAGTGATCCACGAAATGAATACCTCCTCCTCTGGCATCGTCAGGTTCACCCACGAACTTCATATCGGTCGCATGATCCAGAACACCGATTCGCCCACGCCCGTCGCCCTCTGGATCGCCGGTCCCGGGGAGGACGCTCCCTCCACCGATGTCCTCTCATTCACCACCGATGACCAAAAAAAACTCCGCAACGACCTTTTAAAAAACTATTTCAACCTTGTCCGGGGTCACCTCTCGAAAACCACTTCCTACAACCCTGCACCCGAAGTACTCGACGATCCGTCTGCAGCCATGGGCTCCCATATCACCCGCCTGTTATGGAAAGAGTTCGGAAGAAGCCTCAATCCCAAGCCCTAGTCGAAAACTTCGCATAACTGTGGATTCCCTCACCCAAGCCATACTCGGAGCCGCCGTTGGCGAGGCACTCCTTGGAAAAAAACTTGGTAACCGCGCTGTCGCATGGGGCTTGCTGTTTGGTACATTGCCCGACCTCGATGTGATCGTCTTCCCTTTTCTCGACACCGCTCAGCAGCTCGAGTTTCATCGCGGTGCGAGCCACTCGCTGCTACTCATGGTTATCGCCTCCTTCGCTTTAGCCAAACCACTCGCTAAACTCTGGAGAAAGGAACAGATTTCCCCCGCTCATGCAGGCTGGTTCGTTTTCCTCGTCTGGATCACCCACGTGTTGCTCGACTGCTTCACCGTCTATGGCACCTCCGTCCTCTGGCCGTTTTCCGAATCCCGAGTCGCCTTCAACAACCTCTTCATCATCGATCCGCTTTATACTCTGCCGCTGCTCGTTGCGCTTGTTTTGCTGTACTTCTGCCGCACTAAGAAGCTCCAGAAAAAACGCGAACGCCTGCTGAAGTGGGGGCTCGGTTTGAGCACCGGATACATTGCCCTCAGCTTCGGACTAAAGTTACTGATCTCCTACGCCTTCGATGCCGATCTCGCCCGCCGCGGAATCACCTACCAACGCCGCATGGAGGCACCCACTGCTTTTAACACCCTCCTCTGGCGCTCCGTCGTGGATCGCGGAGATGAACTCTGGGTCGGATACCGCTCCGTTTTCGAAAGCCCGTCCGACCCAGTCCGCTGGACAATCTACCCGCGCCGCGCCGAGAACCTCGAGGAAATCGAAAATCAAAAGGAGGTCAAAACCGTAAAATGGTTTTCGCGCGGTTGGTGGATCGCCCGCCCCCACGCCGAGGGCGTCTGGATCGCTGACATGCGCTTTGGCGAGACGCGCACCTACGAGGATAAGCCTGGCATGGTAGATTCCCGCTGCATGTTTTCATGGTCATTCCTTCCTAAAGCGGAAGGCGACCGCCTCCGCCCAGAACGCTCCGATTTTGGCAACGCCGAGGATTCCCTGAAAAGCATCGCTAAACGTATCTTCACACGCGATGGCTGGGAAGCGAACCCACGCCTCGCCGGTGTCCCGGGCACACTGCCGGAGTTCCTACCTGTTAAGAAATGAGTCCTCCTGATCGTGGCACGATGATTGCCTATATATGTGAGAAGTGTACTCCATTTGTACGTGCGGGACGAAGAAGCAAACGCCTGTCACGATATACGGAAGACAATGCAAAACAAACAACCAATGGATAAATAAAAGGGCTGCTCGCTTGAGGCGTAATGGCACTGCTGGGTGCCAAGCATCCATCGTCGCCCTATAATAGGGGCAAAGTGATCTCGACGCCCTCGCAAAAGCCGACGTGAACTTTGCTGCCAAGATTGTCGGCAATGCCACCAAGCAATGCGCCTTTCACTGCGAGTCCATCCCCCTTTGCTCCCTTTGCCCCCTTTGCCCCCTCCCCCTCCAACTGTTTCAGGAGGCTACCGCAAAAAGTAAATTCCCAGCCAGCCTTGGCAGCCCGGCAAATCTTGGTTCTGCCTAAAACTTATAGTGGACTCCTGGGGTATTTACAATTAATCTACATCTAGTTGATGAATGATCTATGATTTCGATCCTCCGCATATCAGCCACCCAACGCGGGTTCGCCCTCGTCGTCACGCTCAGCATGATGGTGTTAATCACCCTGCTCACCGTCGGCATGCTCGGGCTTGCCACCATCGAACTTAGGAAAACGGGTCACGGCGAAGCCCGCGCCGTGGCGATGGCGAATGCGCGGCTTGCCTTGATGCTGGCACTGGGCGAACTGCAGTCGGATTTGGGGGATGACCGGCGGATTTCCGCCGATGCGGTGCTTTTACCGAATACCAAAAATCCGGGAGCGGTGGGAGCCTGGGCCGGATGGTCGCCGAATCTGAGCAAGACGGGCGGTGCCGGCGGGCGGGGTGGGGTAGATTACCAAACGCCGAAAGGCCAAAAAGGGTTCCGCGGCTGGTTGGTGTCCGACCCGAACCCGCCGTCCACCGCCCGGCTCGACTGGCACCTTTCGATACCTGAAAGCGGTGAAGGGCTCGCGGATTTGTTCACGCTTGGTGGCTCCGGCTTCGATCTTAGGGCTAAAAAAGTCCCGACGGTCTCGGGCACGGGCGACAAGGTCAACGGCAGCTTCGCATGGGCCGTCGCCCAAGAAAATACCAAGGCCAGCATCAACATCGGCACCAACGACTCCAAGCGGGTCAGCATAGAGGACCGACTGCAGTCGCCGTCGCGGCCTAGCCTCGCGCTGTCATCGCTGCTTACCGATCCCGGCGGCGACTGGCTACCCCGGCCGGCCACCATCACCAGCCTGTCCCAAGCGGTGCTGGAGACTGGCTACGGGCTAACCCCGCAAAAAGCCGGGAAGGTGGCGAAGGAGTACACGGTGAATTCCTACAGCCTACTGACCGATCCGGTAAAGGGCGGTCTCAAGATCGACCTAACGACGGCCTTCGAAATGCCAGAATCAGAGTTCGCCGCCACCAGCTGGCCGGACGAGGATGGCAGCGTAGCAAATCCGTTCCGCAGCAACACTCCCCGCGAATACAAAGGTCAGAAACCCTTGTTCATGCCGCAGTTCAACAGCGCCCAAGTCCAGGTTTATATGCCCTTCGAGGCGGCGTCGGTGAACCACAAATTCCAGGTCAACGGGGTGCCTACTTTCGACACGCTGCGTTCCCACTACCGTATTCACCGCCACCTCTACCAAGGCGCGGGTGGCGAAACCGCGTTCGAACGACCCTACGCCCACATCGCCACGCCGGAAACGGTCGCCGGCCGGCCCTACGGCCGCAAGTCGCAGACCTCTCTCAACCCGGTGCTCGACCGCATGAACCTGATCTTCAGCATCTACGCCAAGGCCGACGGAACCTTGGGCATCCTGCTGAGCCCCATCGTCACAATTTGGAATCCCTACAACGTGGACATCGAGACCGAGGGTCTGGTGGTTTACCCATGGATCGACTTTGCAGTGTTCTGGAACTGGAATATAACCCCGGCGGGCGGCTCCTGGAGAAGCTCGCTCTCCCGCTTTGTCGGCGAGGGATTCCAAAACCACGGCCGCTCTGCCAGGCCGTATTTTTATCTGCATCTCACCCAGTCCGGGAAACCAGTTCGGGCCGGGCAAAGTGTAGTGAACCCACCGATTCGGCTCAGTCCCGGCGAAGTCCGGGTCTTTTGCCTCGCCGACTCCTCGCGGCGCGATCTCGAAACACTCGGCACCCCGCAGCAGCGAACCTGGCAAATGCGGCCGGTCGGCAGCCCGTCGGACATCACCGCTTCAACCAAGGGCGGGATCGTACTCAACATGACCAAGTCGATCCGCGGCGGCGACAATTTCAACTACAAGCTGAAGGCCGGCGACCGTGTGAATGCAAACCAGGTGAGCTTCGATCGCGGGACCTACTTCTACATCCTCAACATGGCCGATGCCTACCAGATCAAGAATCCCGGGGTGGAGCTGATGGTCGAAGCCCGTTCGGCAGGAAGCGGGCTGCCCGCCCTGCCGGCCGAGAAGAACCTCTTGTTCTACAGCTCCGTGCATTCCGGCCAGGCCTACGGGAAGGGGAATGATTTGATAAGCTATCCGTCGTTCAGTTTCGAGGAGATCAAAGAGACCCCGAGGATGGTCGGCAGCCTGTTGACCTATCACCAGGTCGCCCAGTCGGGCAGCCTGCCACTGGCGGACCTGATGTACACCACCAATCCCCGGCAGCCCTATGTGAACGCTTACCTGAGCGGCGCTAAATTCCAGACCGGACCGCACTACGAGAGCGTTTTCCGCGGCGGGACCTCGCTCGCACAGCTGGCGATGGAGACCACGCCCGATGGGGCGAAAGCCTTTTATGGCGCGTCCCAAAGTGCAGTGAACGGCCGCTCAAACCTGCCTTTCTTCGAAGTCCCACGCACCCCGACGCTTTCGCTCGGTGCCTTCCAGCACTGCGACATCAGCGCCACCGCGTTCACCATCGCCAACCAGATCGGCAACTCTTGGGCTTCCCCTTACCTTTCCGCCGACGTAGTGCGGAAGACGGTCTCCTCCGGACCCGGCAACGAGTCGATCTCGCCAAATGGGATGGCGGTAAACGATCACTCCTACCTTGCCAACGAAGCCTTGTTTGACAGTTACTACTTTTCCGGCGCGGCTCCGCAGTTCGGTACCCGAAAGAGCGCCACCGGCAGCACCACAATCTGGGAGGCGGATCAAATCCCTGAGACCAAGGGTGTCACTGAGGTGCTAGCGGATTTCTTCCAGGACCCGACCGCCAACCCGCTGCGCAACCCGCGGATGATCCCCTACCGGGGCGGCATCTCCGACGATCAGCTCCGAAAGCGCTTCGAAAGCCCGGCGCGCTGTGTCCGCCTCGCCTCCCACCTACTGGTCGAGGGCGGCTTCAATGTCAACTCGACCAACGTAGAAGCCTGGACCGCAATCCTAGCCAGCCTTCGCGGCGTCGCCCCTGCCGGGGACAAAAGCACTGCGCAATCGAGATTCCGCCATATCCTAGCGGGCGCTCACGTCGGGATGGATGAAAACGACCCGTGGACCGGCTTCCGCTCGTTGAGCGACGAGCAAATCCGGACTTTTGCGACTAACCTAGTGTTCGAAATCAAGGCCCGCGGTCCCTTTCTTTCGCTCGGGGAGTTCGTCAACCGCCGAGTCACCACCGACCGTAAGTTGGGAATCGCCGGGGCCATCCAGGCAGCGATCGACAATAGCGGGCTCAACCAGAAGTATTCCTACGCCAAATTCACCACCAACAAATACCCGAATCCCGAGAATATCTTGAATCCGAACACCGGCACCAACACACCCGGCTGGCTGACCCAGGCGGATGTGCTGAACGCGCTTGCTCCCTTCATCACACCGCGCTCGGACACCTTCGTAATCCGCTCGATGGGCGAGGCGAAGGACGCCGAGGGCAAGGTGCTGGCGCGGGTCCGTCTCGAAGCGGTAGTCCAACGCGTGCCGGACTGGCTCGATCCGCGGGACAAGCCCGAAACCGAATTCGCCAACTTGAAATCGGAGGTCAACAAGTCCTTCGGACGTCGCTTCGAACTCGTCTCGGTGAAGGAAATCCCCGCAGCCAAGGTGTACTGAGAGACCCATTCCCGGCGGCGGTTGACATCGCTTCCGGGGCTTACCATGTTCACACCATGATTCTCCGCTGCCTTGCCGTCCTGCTCCTCGGTCACGCTCCAGCGGCGGCCGCACCCCCGGTCCGCGTGCTCGCCTGGGACCAGGAAATTGCCGCCCGCTCGCTCGCGCTGGTGTCCGGAGAATCCGTCGTAGAAATCGCCGACATGCACCCGGAGAAGCGCACCGCGACCTTCCGATTGAAGGGCTACGAGCCGCTGCGGCTGCGGGCGCTCGACCGCAAGGACACCGAAGGCAAGCCGCTCGAGCGCGCCTGCGCGATCCCCGAGACGGTCACCCGCCCGCTGCTGGTCCTGATTCCTGACAAGGCGGATCCGACCGGCCTGCGGGTGTTCGTGTTCAACGACGACCCGGCCAGCTTCACCTGGGGCAGCTACCGCTTTCTCAATGACACTTCGAAGGATCTGGTCGTTAAACTTGAGAAGAAGGCGGTCAAGTTGCCGGCTGGTTGGAAACCAGTTGACCTCAACCTCGGTGGCGACACCCGAGGGGTAGGCGTTCTTGTCGCACTGGTGGACAAACTCGATAAGCCCATCTACTCCGCGGTCTGGGAATACAACACCGGCGTCCGCACCATTTGTTTCATCGTCCCCAGCACCGACCCGCGTCTCGGAGTGCTCAATATGAAGGCGATCCCCGAAGACAAGCGGACCATAGAGTTGGAAGAAAAAGCCGGCCTGACACCGGCAGCCGCGAAGCCACCCAGTTAGGGGTTCAGTTCCCCAGCTCCTTATGCCGCAGGACTCGCCGGCAGCTCTCATGTGCCCGCAGCAACGCAACTCCCATCCACTGAGTCAACTGCACTCACTGGCGCACCCGATCACGCACGATTCTTCAAGGTTGAGCCAGAAGCTAAAGGAGTGCATGATTTCCCCATGCCCCACCTCCGAGATCCGGACGAACCGAAAATCTTCTTCCTCCCAAACCTGATGACCGCATGTAACCTCGCTTGCGGGTTCTTCGCCGTGCTGATGATCTTCAAAGGCCAGATTGAGGTGCAGAAGATTTCCGGCGACGGCATACTCGCCGCGAAGCAATACTACGAAATCTCCCGTGAATACTACCAATACGCAATCCTACTTATCTTCGGCTCCTGCCTTTTCGATCTGCTCGACGGGCGCATCGCACGGCTCGGTGGACAGGAATCCCCTTTCGGCCAAGAGTTCGATTCCCTAGCAGACATCATCTCTTTTGGCATGGCTCCCGCAATGCTGCTCTCACGCGCAGTATTGTTCCCGCTCGGTAACGTAGGCTGGGCCGTGGCGCTCATTTATCTGGTATGCGGCGCAATGCGGCTCGCCCGCTTCAATTGTCTTGCATTCATAACTAAAAAAGCCGGTGTATCCTCGGATTTCCGCGGCATCCCCATACCCATGGCCGCCGGTTTCATTGCCTCACTCACTTTCCTCATCATCGACCTCTATAAGAACGACCACGAAGTCGGCCCGTGGAAATATGTCCTCGCTGCCGTCATGCTGTTCCTCTCTTGGCTGATGATCAGCGATGTGCGCTACCCCTCATTCAAGACGGTCGATTGGAGGACCAAAGGTTCGCTCACGACCATCGTCTTGGCGCTGGTTCTGATCTTTGTGATAATTCGTTTCCGCTACGTTATGCCGGTAATTCTGTTCAGCGCCTATCTCGTTTACGGTTTCGTCCGGCCATGGATTTCCCAGCGCCTTAGAAAAGAGATTGAGGAGTTCTCAACCCCAGCAGAGGCTGCCAAGCCCGAAGAACCGGAAGGCATATGACGACCCAGAGGAAACCGTTTCACATCGTGCCATGGCTGCTGGTGATCCTACCTGCTTGGGTCATCGCCTCCGCCGCATTCGCGCTACTAAAGTATTTCAAGAATGAGAATGCAACTGCCGTCGAAGAAACGCAGCGCTTCGCCCAAAGCGTCTCGGCGGAAAGCCTCGCCGACGACCTCAGAAAGCTGATCAACGTCATTGGCGAGCGCAACGAAACGAAGCCGGAAAAACTCTCCGCCACCGCTTCGATGATACAGGGAGTGCTCGGTCCCTCGAACACCGGTTATGAGGTAAAGACCGTAACTGGCCCCGGCATTTTTCCACTCCTACATGTCACAATACCCTCAGAGGACGTGGACGCCCCTTCGCTCTGGCTGCTCACCTCCTACGATTCCCCGCGCGACTCGCGTGGAGCGGAGCGCAACGCCACTGGCCTTGCCGCTACCCTCGCCACCGCCCAAGCCCTTGCCGCCGATAAGCCTGCGCGACCTATCCATTTCCTCTTCCTACCACACACCAACGACCCAGATTCCCCCGTGACTAAGACTGCGCGCATCGCCTCGAAACTCCTCAGTTCCAATCTGAAAACCATCCTCTGCGTAGAAACCATGGGCGAAGCAGAGACCCTCATTATATCCTCCCGCGAAACCGCTGCACTGCCCGCAATCGAGTTCAATGATCTCGGGAAAATCGTCGCTATGGAGGTCGTCTGCCCTCGCGAGGATACCGACCTTGCCTCCATTCTCTCCAAGATGGGTCGATCCGCAATCCGCGTCTCCACCCGCCCTATGCTCCTTGCTGACGAAACCGACAATAATCTCCCCTTCGCCCCCACTCTCGCCGCTTCCTCCGGAAGGTTAATCGAGTTGGTGAGAAGGCTTTCGAAATGATGCGGCAAAATTAGCCCTAACCACAGACTGCAAATCGCCCTTGACCCCGATGCCATCCTGCCCGACCGATTTCAACTTTGAAAATTAGAATGATCTCCAGTAGCGACTACGACACCACCTTCCGCTCGCATGTCCCCGGTCATTGGCCAGATGTCATAAAACAGGACTGGGACGATTATAAATGGCAGCTACGCAACCGCGTGGATTCCCTCGCGGATCTGGAGGCACGTATATACCTCACCGACGAAGAACGCGCGGGTGTGTTGCTGGCCGGGACGAAGCTAGCCATGGCCATCACTCCCCACTTTTTTAACCTGATTGACCAAGATGATCACAATTGCCCCATACGCCGCCAAGTGATTCCGCGCATTGAGGAGGGCTGGAATGCTCCCGAGGAAATGACTGATCCGTGCGGCGAGGATTCCCACATGCCAGTCCCCGGCTTAGTGCACCGCTACCCAGATCGTGTCCTTTTCCTCGTCACCGACCGCTGTGCTTCCTACTGCCGCTACTGCACCCGCTCGCGTGTCGTTTCCGGCGTTGGTGAGCAACATCTCGAAACCCAGTGGGAGGCAGCTTTCAGCTACCTTGAGAAACATACGGAAGTGCGCGACGTCCTACTATCTGGAGGCGATCCGCTGCTTTTCTCCGATGCTAAACTCGACAAAATCCTCACCCGCCTTCGCGCCATCCCACATATTCAGTTCCTACGCATCGGCTCGCGCATCCCCATTTTCTTGCCGCAACGAATCACCCCTGAACTCTGCGCGATATTAAAAAAGCACCATCCGCTTTTTATATCGATCCACTCAAACCACCCAAAGGAACTCACCACCGAAGTCCGAGATAGTCTCGCCCGCCTCGCCGACGCCGGCATCCCGCTCGGCAACCAGTCCGTGCTCCTTCGCGGAGTCAATGATTCGGCAGAGATACAGAAAGCACTCGTCCACAAGCTGCTGATGTGCCGCGTGCGCCCTTATTACCTCTATCAATGCGATCTCATCACCGGCTCCTCCCACCTGCGCACATCCGTTGCGGAAGGGGTTAATATCATCGAGAAGCTCCGTGGCCACACCACCGGCTACGCCATTCCACAATTCGTCATCGACGGCCCTGGCGGGGGCGGTAAAATCCCCATTAATCCGAACTACGTAGTCGATAGTAGTTCGGGAAAAATCACGCTGCGTAACTTCGAGGGCGAAATCTTCGATTATCCCGATCCCACACCAATTTCCGAAAAGACCTTACAAGCACTCCACGATAAAGCCCTCTGTGGCGGGCGGTGAACCCGATGGAAAGCTTCATCACCACCGTTGCGTAGTAGATGCCGAGGACGAGCACTGCCGTAAATAGAATTTCACCCACTTGAATCTTGGCAGCAGACCCTTTTGCGGAGAGCCTATGGCCATGGATCTTAGGGATGCACGGTCGCTTGGAGAGTTGGTGGATCGGGTTGGACGCGTGGACCATGTAGGAATCGAGGAGCGGGTGGCGAAATACAGCACGCGCAGCATCAAGAAAGCGTCCAAGGTTTTCGGGCTGAAGATGGCCGTTTCCATGGTCGATCTCACCACGCTAGAAGGCAAAGACTCGCGCGGCAAGGTGGAGTCGCTCTGCCATAAGGCGCTGCGCCCCCACGACGACGCGGACATCCCGCCGACGGCCGCTGTTTGCGTATATCCGGCGATGGTGAAATACGCGGCGAAGATCGTGAAAGGCAGCCCCGTGAAAATCGCATCCGTCGCCACCGCGTTCCCTTCGGGACAGGCTCCGCTCGCCACCCGTCTCGCGGAGGTGAAAGCCGCCGTGCGCGACGGCGCGGATGAGATCGACATGGTAATCTCGCGAGGAGCGTTCCTAGCGGGACAAATCAGGCGCGTTCAGGACGAGATTGCCGCCGTGCGCGATGCATGCGGCGAGGCCACCCTGAAAGTCATTTTCGAAACCAGCGAACTCGAAACCTACGACAACATCCGCGCCGCCTCGTTGCTTGCCATGGAAGTCCTCCGCCCTTGTGATTTCATCAAGACCTCCACCGGCAAGACTTCCGATAACGCCACCCTCGGCAACAACCAGGTGATGCTGGAAGCGATTCGCGATTTCTATCTGCAGACCGGCACCCCCATCGCGATGAAACCCGCCGGAGGAATCCGCACCGCGAAGCAGGCACTCACTTTCCTTGTGGCCGTGAAGGAAACGCTCGGCGATGCATGGCTCAATAACACTCGCTACCGGTTCGGTGCCTCAGCCCTGCTGAACGATCTCGTCAGGCAATTAGCAAAAGAAAAAACCGGAGATTACCAATCACCTTACACCTTCAGTGAAGCGGCGAGCGGGTATTGAAGGTGTAACTTCAACTACATCCAAAGTGAGGTAGTAAGGAACCATATGAAGGTCCCCACGAGAAGGAACTTGTTAATGACCACCTGCGAAGGCGAACCTATAAAACAGATTAGGCGGCACGATGTTGAGGGTGAGGGATGCCAAGCTTACGCGCTTGACGATGAACATGAGTGTTTTCATGTCATTAATATTTGGGATTTAGGGAAATGTAGGCTCAGCGCTTCGATAAGACATCGGCCTCGTAGCGTTTTGTCTCGGCGAGCCATGCGGCGCCGGTTGGGACGCCCTGCTTCTCGCAGTATTGATCCCACACCGCGCCCCAAGGCATACCTTTCAGTTCCTCCATGAGGGCGAGGCGTGTGGTCAGATCACCAGAAGTCTCCGCTTCTTTCAGTGCAGCGGGTTCGAGCAGCGCGATGAGCAGGGACTTGAGCGTGTTGCGCGTGCCGATCGTCCATGCGGCGATGCGGTTGATGCTGGCGTCGAAGAAATCTAGGCCGATATGCGTGCGGGAAAGGAGGTCGTCGCGGACAAGCGCCGAGGAAATGGATTGGAGCGCGTCATCGAGCGTGACGACGTGGTCGCTGTCCCAGCGCACGCCGCGGCTGACGTGGAGGAGTATTTCCGGCACGAACATCAGCGCGGAACCGAGCTTATCGGCAATGGTTTCGGTAGGATGAAAATGGCCAGCGTCGAGACAGAGCAGCTTCTGGTTCTTCACCGCGTAGCCCATGTAGAACTCATGCGAGCCGACCACATAGCTCTCGCTGCCGATGCCGAAGAGCTTGCATTCCACGGCGTCGAGCATGTGCGCCGGGTCGAGAGCTTTCGCAAAGACGCGATCCAATGATTCCGCGAGGCGTTGGCGCGGTGAGACGCGGTCCACCGGCGTGTCCTTGTAACCGTCCGGCACCCACACGTTCATCACGCAGGGCGAGCCGAGTTCTTTGCCCATCACGGCGGAGATTTCGCGGGAGCGGATGCAGTGCTCGACCCAAAAATCGCGGATGCCTTTGTCGGCGTGGGAGAGAGTGAAACCACCCGCCGCTTTCGGGTGCGCAAAGCAGGTCGGGTTGAAATCCATGCCCATGCCGTTCGCCTTCGCCCATGCTATCCAATTCGCAAAATGCTCGGGCGCAATCTCGTCGCGCTCCACTTTTTTTCCGCCGAACTCGCCGTAAAAGGCATGAAGGTTGATGCGGTGCTTTCCGGGGATCAGGGAAAGCGCCATATCGAGATCAGCGCGGAGTTCATCCGGTGTGCGGGCACGACCAAGGTAATTTCCCGTAACGGCGATCCCGCCGCTCAGCCCCACGCCGCTATTCTCGAAGCCGCCAACATCATCGCCCTGCCAGCAGTGCAGCGAGATCGGGGTTGCCGAAAGCTTCGCCATGGCGGCTTCGGTATCGACACTCATAGCGGCATAGCGTTGCTGGGCGATAGAATAAGATGTGAACGAGGGCGATGCTGACATGTCAGGGATTATGAATTTCCTAAAGAAAACGAGATCAAGGCGGGGTAAACCAATAAAAACATAAAAATGACAAGAAACCATGACGTGAAAGCCCTACGTCTTGCCCTAGAAGACAATCGCTGGTCAGGGGAGTGTGCACCTCACCGAGTCTATTCTGCAAGGTGGCAGAGCTTAATTTGCAAGCGCAGCGCTAGCGCCTTCGGCGGCCTTCTGATTTGCCTTGAGGGCAGTTTCCGATTGGCCAGAGGCCCAAGAATCGAAATCTTCCGCAGAAATAACTTCCATCGTTCCAACCATGTTAGCATGTCCTTCTCCGCAAAGCTGAGCGCAAACTACAAAAGTTTCCATGGGTTTCACCGGGGTGAACCACATTGATATCTCTTTGCCAGGGATGGCGTCCTGCTGGACACGCATCGGCACGATTGCGTAGTTGTGAATCACGTCTTTCGTCCCGATGTTGAGCACGGTAGGGCGCAGCGCAGAGAGCTTTAGCGCCGAGGTTGTGAAATCATCGTGGGCGTTGGGATCGGTGTAGTCGATACCGAGGTCGTTGGAGCCTGAAATCAGCGCAGCGTCAGTACGACCGAATTTGCCGTCGAGCCCTGGGTAATGATAAGACCATCCGAACTGCCAACCGACGACGCGAACGCGAACAGGATCCATTTCCTGAACGGTAGACCAATCATCTACACGCTGCTGCCAGAGCGGGAAAGCAAAGCCGAGAAGCAGCACCGCTTCAATAATGATCACGGCGACTTCCATATGGCTGGAAAGGTGACTGCGAACGCCGTGGTGAGAAGCCTTAGGATTACGCTTATGCCAGAACTTGAAGAGGCAGACAAAAAAGAATGACGTCCAGCCAACGAAAAGCGCGAGCATGAACCAATGGGTCACTATGATGAGGTGATCCACGTGGCCACCGTGGGCGGAATAGTTTTCCTGAAGACCGATGAGTTCGGAGAAAGACATAGGGATAGAAGAGTGGGGAAACTTTAAATTTTAAATCTCAATTTGGGAGCGGGGTTTTTGAAAGTTGAGAACTTGAAATTTGAAATTTGGTTACTGGTGGACGTAGTCGTCGCGGAGTTCGGGGTCGAGGTTTGCAGCGTCACGACGAATCAGGCGGATCATGAAAAAGGCTACACCAGCCAGCACCGCAAGGATGAGGAGAAGGAGAAAAAAGATTGAGTAGCCGATGGAATCACCAGAGGCTCCGAAGGTGGCGCTGCAAGTGGAGCAGGCGAGTAGGCTAAATAGGTTCATAGTGGTGTCAGAGGTGGAGTTTGGTGGATTTTTTAAGGAAATAGAAGGCGTAGGCGGGCATGAGAAAAAGACCAACAGCACCGACGATGCCGAATGCAGTCGACGCAGTCGATGGCTCAGGAGCCAGCAAGAACGCCCAGAAGACTAGAAACGCGGAGAACAGCGTGCAAACGGTGACAAAGACGAGATGGAAGCTACTGAGTGACATGGCGGCTACTTGTAGAAGAATGTATCATAGATAGGGCTGCTTTCCGATAATGCAAACAGCGCACCCATCGTAAAAAAGAAAAAGATCGCTCCGAAGAACACCCAGTAGATGAGTTTTTTCTCGTGATTAAGGTGCATGAAAATCGCCGCAACGAGGGTGGACTTGGTGGTGGCGATAACGAGGCCCAGGATGGCGTCATAAATATCGAAACCGTGGCCTCCCACATCTAGGGCTGGCACGGTAGCCACGAGAACGGTAAGGACGGTGCCGACGAGTAGTGCTCCGAAAACCAGAAGATAGGTTTTCTTCGCCTTTTGGATCGCTTCAATTGAATCTGCCATTTCAGGATGAGGATAAAGTTTACGGGGTATCGGATTACATCAGATAGAATATCGGGAACGCGAAGATCCAGACTAGGTCAACGAAGTGCCAGAACAAGCCACCGACTTCTACCCGGTTGGCGAACCACTCCGGATTGGAGAGGAACATTTTTCGCCCCAAGACGAGATAGTATAGCAATACCAGTGCACCACCAACCACGTGAAGGCCGTGGAGACCGGTGATAGTGAAATAGATCGCGTAGTAGGTGTTCCATGCCGGAGTGAACTTCGCGGCATGGCGGATCTCCTCACGCGGCACCGAGAGGTGCGGGAAGGTCTTGTCGCCGCGCGCCTTATAGTTCGGTCCCATGAATTCCTCCTTAATCTTGTCCAAGCCGCCGATTTTTACCTGCTGCATCTCCACACCCATCTCGCCGAGATCTTTCCAACCCAACCTGTACAGTTCTTTGTGGGTAAGTGTACGTTTGGGTGTCTTGCCATCCTCTTTAAGGCCATAGCCCTTAGTAAGTTGCGCTTGTCTATTCTCGTTGCGGGCAATATGCCAAGTCCACGCCTCGCGGACGAATTTGCTATTTTTCATCAGCCAAGAATTGGCGATGGCACTTTCCGGGGAAATTCCCTTCTCCTTTGCTTTCATCACGAGCCATTGGAAATCGATAGCATCAAGGTTGTGGAAAACCATAGGACTGGCCTCCATGGCGCCGGTGATCACCGTGGCGTCGCGAAGAGTGGAGGAAGCCGCCCCTTCTTTGATGTCACGAGGTTTAAAAAGCAACCGTGTCGGAGGATCTACTGTGAACTCAACTGTGGAGATCTCGGTAAGCAGGCGCGGGGAAAGTGCTGCCATATCAATGTTCACATCGGAGGATAGCTGCCAGCCCCTTTTGCTAGGGTTTGCCAGCTTGGCCTCTTTCCATTCCATACGCAGAGCATCGGTGCGGAGGGCGGAGTTGTGCGCAAGGGCATCAAGCTGCACTTGCTTAATCTTTTCTAGTAATTCGATACTCAGAACCTCGCCCGCTTTCGCGATAGTCTCCTCTTCCCCACCCTCTGAGATTATGGCCTTGATGTCGGCAATGAGCCTAATGCTCGATTTTGCATGCTCGGCCTCTGATAGCATCTCATTTACCCAAGGGGCGTGGAAACGTTTCACTGAAAAAGTCAATTTCTCGGCGACGACGCGGATCCTGTTTTCCTCGATCTTTTTGCCGTTGCGGTCGAGAACGTATTCCTCCTTGTCGTCCTTCTGATAGCCGAGATGGCCCTCTACGACCGTGTAGTCATGCAGGCGAGCTGCTTGGTGATGGAACTTCACATTATACTCGATGCCCTTAAACACCATGAAGATCGCAGCACAGGCCACTGTAATGCCCATATAGATCTGGAATTGCCTCCAGTTTCCTAATTTAAGAGCGACCCATGCAAACACGACAGTGACGGACGAGGCGATGAGGATGAAGGTGTTGATCAAACCCGGCAGCACAGGAAGCGTCCGCTCCGGCCACGGGTAATCAGCTCCCATACGGAGGTAGACATAGGCGGAGAAGAAGCCGGCAAAGAGCATGACCTCGGAGGCGAGGAAAAGCCAAATTGCTATCTTCGAGTTGATCAGACCCGTGTCCTTGCGGGCGTTGACGATGTAGGGGATTTCCATTTCTAAAAAGGTTGACTGGTGTTCGGTTAAAAGGGCTTAGGAGATCCTGGGTTTCAGTGGTGACCCTTGTCCGTGGATTCGTAAGCTGAGGCCTGTGTCTTATTTTTTGGAGCTTCCCATTGCGGGTAGTAGTCCTTGTCGCAATCTGGGCGAGAATACTCGTAAGGACCGCGATAAACGGCGACATCGAAAGTAAAGTTGCCGTGCCCTGGAGGTGTTGGTGTGGCCCACTCTAAGGTGGTGGCGTCCCATGGGTTGTCGCTACTCACTTTTTTACCGAATTTCCAAGCGAGAAAGAGATTAATGATGAACGGTATCTGTGCCACGGCGAGGATCCACGCTCCGTAAGACATGACAATATTCAGGTCGATATTCTGGGCAACAGTGTTGGCGAAAACATTGGCTCCATCGGCCGTGGCAGCCGTTGCCTTATCGAGATAAGCGTCGCCTCCGTTATACCAGCGGCGGTGGAACCCTGCCATCCCTTGGGTGAGCATCGGGAAAAAGATGATGTTCATGCAGACTAGGCTTGGCCAAAAATGCACGTGGGATAGGAAACCGCTCATATAACGGCCGGTGATTTTTGGGTACCAATGATACACGCCAGCGAAGAGGCCGAAGAGAATACCCGGTGCGACGACATAATGGAAGTGCCCGATCACATAGTAGGTATCGTGCAGGTGGAGTCCGACCAAGTTAAAGGCGAGCGGCAGACCAGTGAGACCGCCGATACCAAACATCGGGATGAAGGCGCAAGCCCATAGCATGGGCGGTGTGAAACGGATTGAACCGCCCCATAGTGAGATCAGTAATGCAGTTATGATAATTACCGAAGGAATGGAAATAAGCACCGTAGTGGTTTGGAAGAAGGTCGAAACCGCTGCGCCCATGCCAGTCATATACATGTGGTGCGCCCAGACTATAAAGGAGAGGAAACCGAGAATAAGTAGGGAATAGACCATCGACTTGTAGCCCCAGAGTGGCTTGCGTGTGTTGACAGGGATGATTTCCGCGACGCAGGCGATGGCGGGCAATAAGAGCACGTAAACCTCAGGGTGACCGAGGAACCAGAAAAGGTGCTGGAAAAGCAGCGGTGAGCCACCGCCGGAGAGATCGGCGAGACCTTCCGATTTCGTAAACAGTCCGGAGGGCATGAAGAACGAGGAATGCCCGACGCGATCCATCAGTTGCATAATGCCAGCCGCTTCAAGTGGAGGGAAGGCGAGCAGGAGCAGGAAACCGGTGACAAGCATCGCCCAAACGAAGAAGGGCAGGCGCATCCAAGTCATACCGCGCGCGCGGAGATTGATGATCGTAGTGATGAAATTGACCGACCCGAGCAGTGATGAGGTAATTAGGCAGATGAGACCTAGCAACCATTGCGTTTGTCCCGCGAGCCATTGATTTACGATCTGCCCATCAGCGAAACCAGCGAGCGGCGAGTAGTTCGTCCAGCCGGACTTTGCGGCACCTGATTCCATGAAGAACGAGGCACACATAATTAGGCCGCCTGCCAAGTAAACCCAGTAGCTTACCATGTTGAGTTTCGGAAAAGCCATATCTACTGCGCCAATCTGGAGAGGGGTGACGTAGTTTCCAAAGGCACCAAAGCCAAGTGGCACAATACCGAGGAAGACCATGATCGTGCCATGCATCGCACCGAACATGTTGTAGGTTTCCCCCGTCACCTTCCCGTCCTGCAGCCAGCGGGCTTTCCAGCTATCAGTGAATATCCAACTCATCCACTCGGGCAGTGCTTGGTGCGGATAGGCAATACTCCAGCGCATCACCATCATCAGATAAAAGCCGAACGCTAGGAACAGCATGGCGGTGATGCCATACTGCATCCCGATCATCTTGTGATCCGTCGAGAATATATATTTTTTCCAAAAAGGTATCTCGTGATGATGATCATCATGCGAATGGTCGTGACCAGAAGGTGCTGCTGCGTGGGCGCTCATAGGTTGGTGAAAACTTTAAATTCTAATTTGTAAACTCTAATGAAGATGAGCTCATTCCACCGGGGCGAGTGTGGCTGGATTGACCATGATTTCCGGGGCAATATCCGCACCGGAGAGCATGACCTTGTGTCTGGCGAGGATTTCCTCGGAGGTGACGGACTGCCCAGCTTTCTCGCGGGCGGCGGAGACATCAAGGGCGCTTTTCGCCATCTCCACGCTGACCACATCGCCGGTGGAGTTGCCGAAATTGTTGCGGACGTAGGTCATCACACCGGCGAGGTCTTCCGCGGTCATACCCGCGCCTTGGGCAGGCATGATACCCGCACCGTAGGTCTTGCCGTTGCTGATCGGGCCCTGGATGCCGTTCAGGATAACCATCGCAAGCTTCTGGTTTTCCTCGATCACGAAGGTGGAACCAACGAGGGACGGATAGTTCGCGCCGTCGCCCTTTCCGTCAGAGCCGTGGCAACCGTTACACTTAGAGGAGTATATCTTTGATCCCTTGGCGCTGAAAGCCACCATTGCAGTCTTAGGTTCCGGCCCTGCGTCGACTCCGCCAGGAGCGGTGCCGCGCACGTAGCCATCCCTGAAAGTATTGTTATAGGAGAACAGTGTTCCAGCATTGCCGAGCACACCACCAGCGATGAGTAGAACAACGCCACAGGCAGTGATCACCCATAGCGGGATCGACTCGCGCCCGCTGTCTGTAAGAAGTTTTTCGCGCGCGGCGGCAGCGCAATCGCTGGTGAGACGACCGTGTGCTTGGGTCACATTGATCGTTTCATCAAGATCGGGATTGGAGGGCTGGTTGGACGAGGACATATCTGAAAAATAGTTTAGCAACCCCACATGATCAGGGAGTGGCAAGACTAGGAGGGGAGAAGTTTAAAGAAGATGGCACGGGTTGGTCTTTTTTCAACGAAAGAAGATAAGAAACCAGTGCGCGTGCGTCGGAAGTTAGAGTAACCTCCATCCCCTCCTCCACGGGGAAAGGAAGAGAATCTGCGGATGGATTTCCTTTGACCGCGGTAACCTTAAAAAGAAAGCGGAACGAAGGGCAGGTGGACTCTCGGCGCTCAGGCTTCAGGCGTGGGTTGTAGAGGTGTGTGTAAAGCCATTTTTCAGGATCGTCACCCTTGGCATAGATCGCCTCGACACGGCGGGCGAGGTTGGAGAGATCGGAACCGAGGCGCGCCACGCCGATGTGGGCAAATTTCTCGCCTTCGAAATCGAACGCATTCGTTTCTCTGCGCGTATCACCGCGTTCCTCGTCACCTGCGATGCCGCCCCAGTCGGGACGAAACATATCGTTGCCCGCATAAGTGGGGCGGACGACTTGGGAATGGCATTGATAGCAACCGTTCGCGGCGTAGACCTCGGCACCGTCCGCGATGCGTCCGGCACGTTTGGGGATATAGACGGCGTTTGTGCCATCTCCGTCTTCGACGAGGACCGGTTCCAGCGAACGCATTTTGTAATACGGAATAACAATGATAGCCAACCAAGCCACACCGAAACTGGTGGAAAGGCTGAGGATGAAAGTGCGAAAGCTCATTTGGGGAAATCTTAAACTCTAAATTCTATACTAATGGGCGGAGACGGTGATGGAACCGGCGTTGTCGATGTCGCCATCATCGCCGTGGGGGCTGCCGTGGTGAGAGGAGGTAAGCAGGGTTGGATGCGAACTGCGGCGGCCGAGGCGAAGCCACATTACCGTGAGATGCATGAAGAAAAAGATGTTCGAGAGCAGTATGAAGCACCAAGCGAATGTAATCAGAATGGAATAAGGGAGTGCCCGCTGAGCAGCTTCCGACCAAGGCTGATTGAAAGCCTCCTGACCAATTCCCTGTTGTATACCTCCGAAAATGGCAACAATCGCGATGAGCGCCACTCCATAGGTCGAGAGGAAAAAGTGCCACTTGATAAATCGGCGCGAGAGCCATTCGCGACGGGTGATGCGGGGGACAATGAAATAGATCGCGCCAAACATTACAAAGCTGAAAAAACCGTAGAGAGAAAGGATTTCGAAACCGTAACCCGACATCGAGAATTGACTTAACTCCAGCGATTTACCTGGGATATTCAGAAGCACGGCAGCAACAGCCATTATGATGAGACCTATGATACCTGCCATCGTGAAACGCAGGGTGGGGCTATTATTTACAACCTCGGGATCTGCGATGGCAGTGCGGAGAATATTCACAGCTGCGCTGAAAGCAGGGATGAAGAACATGATTGTGGCGGTCGCGCCGAGGTAGGGCATAAAATACGGGATCGGCGCGCCGGTGAGTTTCTGCATGCCGGCCCACGGCATGATCACGGCGAGCGCCCAGAAACCGAATTGTGCGAGCGAGTAGCTATGGATCGGGCGCCCGGAGACCTTGGGCACGAGATAGAATGCGGTACCAAGGGCGACTGGGGTAAAGAAAAGGAAGATGATGCTGGACTTAAACCATGCGTTGATACCTGCGGCCATGACGGGGTTTCCGGGCATGACGTGAAGCAGGACATTGGCGGTGATAAAAACCCACGGGAACCAGATTATCGCAGCTATTAGATACCACTGGGAAATGTAAACGTGACCCTCTGGGCGCACCTTAAATTGAACCATCGACCACACAACGATGGCAAAATAGCTGAGCAGAATAATTGGCCAGCAGAAGGACGGAAATTCCATCCACGGCATGCCGGTACCATATCCAGCGAGGATGCCTAAGATACCTACTGAGACTCCCAAGTTCCAGATGTGACCGGCCGTAAGGATCAGGCCCGCGGCTCGGCATTCTTGGCGGGAGAGTCTCGAGAGCATCCAGACAACAACACCGAAGGCGGCTTGAAAGCCCCAGCCGTAGATCAGCGCGTTGAGGTGGGCGGCTTGGGTACGCCCGTAGGTGAGAAAACCAAAACCGTCGAGGAAGCCGGGTGTATGGACTTTCGCAGATGAAATCACGCCGAGGATGATTGAGATCGCAAGCCACGCAGCTCCACTGGTTAGGAAAAACATGACAGGATGGCGCAGCGAGCGGTCGATTGACGCGCGTAGCACGGCGTCCTGCTCAAGATTTTGGGAAACTTCCGATAACATTTGCTGGTTGGTAAAAGGGTTACGGCTGAATGAGTTCTACGGCGGTGATTTGCGGCTTGCCGACCTCGCTGCGAAGTGCGGCGACCTGTTCCGGCTTCACAGCGGCTGCCTTGTGGCCAAAGCTATTGCGGATGTAAGTGAGGACAGCGGCAATCTGCTCGTCGGTCTGATAAGCCATCGGAGCCATGCCTGCGGGGAAATTATATTCCTTGCCGTTCACTTTGATCGGACCGACGAGGCCGCGGAGTTGGATGAGAATAAGATTGGAAACAGGACCGCCGACCCACTCGGAATTCGCGAGCGGTGGTCCGGCAAGACCTCCTTCTCCGTTTTGACCGTGACATGCGCTGCAGACTATGAAGGCGGTCTTACCGATTTCCATGACGGCGGGATCAATCGGAGCCTCAGCATCCTCGGTGGGTGTATCGATTGCACCGAGATCCACCGCTGGGGCGTCTGCAAGATTCTTGGCGGTGTCAGAACCAGGGACAATTTGCTCAGGTTTCTCAACGGCAACCGCTTTGGAAGAAGCGAGCTTTCCGGCGACTACGGCAGCTGCGGTGGCAATCTGCTCATCGGTAAGAACAGTCACCTGTGCCGAGTCGATCTCTTTTTTGATTTCATAGCGAATATTACCTGCCGCATCCTCCGGCGAAAGGGTTTTGCCGAACCAACCGAAGAGCGCGCCCATACCTATGATGAGCAGCAGGATGACGGCAAAGAAAGTGAAGATCCCAAGGCCATCGAAGAAGGCTTTGATGCGGATCAGGGGATTGTCGCGGGTGGGGTCCATGCTAGGCAAAAATCAGTTGGAAAGGTTCGCGGATTCGAGGATGCGGGGATCGCGGTTCGGGTAGAGCGAGTGCTGGCCGAGTGCGCGGAGAAGGAAAAAGAGGAAGGCGGCGCCGATGGTGACGAAGGCAAGAATATCGCCCCAGAACGCGCCATCGATAGCAGGGGTAATTTTTCCAAAGATCTCAGGTTTGATATTTCCAAGAGAAACACCGCGCTCAGGGATGACGATCAGATAATGGTCGAGGGCGTGCATGCACAGCGTGTAAACCGCCATGATCGATAGGTATTTCGGGTTCTTCTTGAGCCATGCTTGGAGCAGGACAACGAAGGGGACGACGAAGTGGCCGAAGACTAGGAAGATCATGCCGGTGTTCCAGCCATCGGTGTTACGGATCAGGAAATAGGAAGTTTCCTCGGTGATGTTGGCATACCAGATCAGGAAATACTGCGAGAACGCGATGTAGGCCCAGAAGGTGGTGAAGGCGAAAAGCAGTTTGCCCATGATGTGGAAATGCTCGGGGCCAGTGACGTGCTTGAGGTGGCCGCGGCTTTTCAGGAAAGTGCAGACAAGGATAATGACCGCCATCGAGTTCAGCGTGGAACCGGCGAAAAGATAGACACCCCACATCGTGGAGAACCATTTGTAATCGAGTGCCATCACGAAATCGAAACCGGTGAAGGTAATCGTCAGAGCGAAAATGATGAGGGTATAGGTCGAGTGTTTGCGCGCCGCGAACAGACGCTCGGTGCCGGGATTTGGATCGGTGTCCTGGGCGGTTGAGAGTTTCCGAAGAAAATAGATCACCGCCGTGAGGCCGACGCCATAGAAGATGAAACGGCCATACCAAAAGGGCATGTTCATGAACCATTGCTTGGCGTAGAGCAAATGGTCGGCGTGATGGAGGTGTTCCTTAACAGTCTGACCGTCGGGCGCCGCGCGGTGGATGTTCATCCACTCATAGAGGTATTGGTTTACCTGCGGGAAAAGCAGAGGGATGCCGAAGAGGAAGATCCACGGGAAGGTGGATCCGAGGTTCTCGAAGGTGCGGCGGACGGAGGTGCCCCAGCCGGAGTTGGAGACGTTGTGGAGGAGAGTCCAGAACACGCCGCCGATGGAGAGGGTGAGGAAAAAGTAGAACGCGAAAACCCAGGAGTAAGCGAAGGTGCCTTGGAACCATTCGCCGAAGACTCCGAAGAGTCCGAGCAGGCTCACAATCGTGCCGATCCCGGCGACGCCGAAGGCGAGGATCTTCGCTTTAGCGACCTTCGAGTTGTCGAGGTGGTCGCCATGGATGGCGATCTCAGCGGATGTTACGTGATGGGACATCTTTGGGAAATTATTTGGCTGCGGTGGCGGCTTCTTTTGCGGCTTGGAGCGTGCGGACGTAGGCGATGATCGCCCAGCGGTCGCGGACGGGGATGTTCGCGCCGTATCCGGACATCATGCCTTTGCCTTTGGTGATGGTTTCGAACATGCGACCGTCGGGATAGGACGCCGCCTTGAATGGATCGAGGTGAAGGTTTGCGATGCCGGGGACGCCGTATTTCGAGGTGACTCCCAAGCCGTCGCCGGATGCACCGTGGCAGACTGCGCAGTAAATCCCGAAGCGCTCTTCACCGCGGCGGATGAGAGTGGCGGCGGATTCGGCGGTGAGTTCGAGTTCCTCGGGCATTCCGTTTCCAAAATAATCGCCGATATGGCCGGTGTAATAATAACCAGGCTGGCCTCCGAATTCGTATTCCGGGATGCCGCCTATGACAGAAGCGCCGTCCTCATTGAAACCCCGCGGTTGCGTTTCAGAGACAGGAAGTCGCGCACCTTGGCGATCCGCGAAGAACGTGCTGGGCGATTGAGCCTTCTGTTTGTCTTGGTTATCCATATCAGGGAAAATCTGAACGGGAGGCTTGGTGAAAGTCTGGCCACGAAAACCACCGATCCCGACGACGAGAACGGCGATGAGAGCGTAGATTAGAAAGAAGTAGCGCATGGAAGAATTGAATATTGGATATTGAAAATTGAGTATTTTTCTCAGTCTTCCTCTTCGACGAGTTCGATGTTTTCCCCGCCGATCTCGGCGAGTAGGTTACGGGTTACGTCAGGGCTGAATTTTGCGTCGCGCGCTTCGATAGCGATGAAAAAACCGTCGTCAGTGGCACGATGGAACTGCTTGCTGGCAAAGAGCGGGTGGTTCAGGCGAGGGAGCTGGATTAGGCCAAGCAAGCCGAAGAGCACGGTGAAGCCCGAGAACAGGATAGTTAGCTCAAACATGATTGGAAAGAACGCGGGGACCGTGAAGATATTGGTGGGCTTCGCTTGGACAACGGTGGGGTAAATCAGCACTTGGGTGGAGTAGGCCAGCGCGAAGGCGGTGGCGCAGCCGGTCACGCCGCCGATAAAGACGAACCATGGCAAGATGGAGCGCTTCAAACCCATCGCGGCGTCGAGGCCGTGGACGGGATATGGCGTGTAGCAATCCCATTTGCGGAAGCCCGCGTCGCGGACTTTCTCAGCAGCTTTGTAAAGCGCGGAGGCGCTTTTAAACTCGGCTAAGTAGCCGTAAACTCGTTTGCGGGTGGTGCTCACGTGGAAAATTGAGGATTGATGATTGAAGATTGTTGATTTCGGATTTCAGCCTTTGCTTTCTGCAAGCTCCTTTTGATAGGCGGGGATTTCTTCGGCGCCGTCGTCGGAGTGGGCTTCGTTGTCCTCGAAGTGCGGGTCGCTTTCTGTTTTCGCCCATTTTACCTCGGCGATGTTGATGCAGGGCAGGAAGCGAAGGAACAGCAGGAACAACATCAGGAACAGCCCGATCGTGCCGACGAAAAGCATCTGATCCTGCGGCGAGGGCGAGAAGGTTTTCCAATCGCCCGGCAGCCACATACGGGCGAGGGTGGTGACGATGATGACGAAACGCTCGAACCACATACCCACGTTAACACACATCGCGACAATCATCACGACCCAAAGGTTTTCGCGGCAGGCTTTGAACCAGAACACCTGCGGAGAAAGCACATTGAGCGACATCATGCAGGCATACGCCCACCAATACGGCCCGGCGATACGGAACTTGAAGGCGTCCATTTCGTAAATCGCGCCGGAGTAGAAAGCGACGAATAGCTCCATCAGGTAGGCGTAGCCAACGATCGTGCCAGTTAGCAGGATGATCTTCGCCATGTTGTCGATGTGCTTCATCGTAATCAGATCCTGCAAGCCGTAGATAAAACGAGCGGGAACCATGATCGTGAGCACCATCGCGAAGCCACCGAAGATCGCGCCCGCCACAAAGTAGGGTGGGAAGATCGTGGTGTGCCAACCGGGGACAACCGAGGTAGCGAAGTCGAATGAAACGACGGAGTGAACGGAAAGCACGAGCGGCGTTGAGAGCGCGGCGAGGAGGAGATAGGCCATTTCATAATGGCTCCACTGGCGGTTTCCACCGCGCCAGCCGAGGGCGAAAATGCCATAGAGAATCTTACGCAGGCCGGGCTTGCAGCGATCGCGGATGGTGGCGAGGTCGGGCACCATGCCGAGGAACCAGAAAATCAGCGAGATCGTGAAATAGGTGGAAACCGCGAATACGTCCCAGAGCAGGGGCGACTTGAAGTTCTGCCAGATTGCGTTCGCGTTCGGGATGGGTGCAAGGAACCACGCGAACCAAACGCGGCCGACGTGGAAGGCGGGGAAAATACCGGCGCAAATCACCGCAAAGATCGTCATCGCCTCAGCGGCGCGGTTGATCGATGTCCGCCAGTTTTGTCGTGTTAGGAAAAGAATCGCGGAAATGAGGGTTCCGGCATGACCGATGCCGATCCAGAAGACGAAGTTCACGATCGGCCAACCCCACATCACGCGGTTCGTGTTTCCCCAGATGCCGACACCCGTTGAAACAAGGTGGACGAGGCCGCCACCAACACCGATCAATGCGATCAGCGCGGATGGAATGAAAAGCAGCCACCAGAGGAAAGGCTGGCGATTCTCGATGATGCCGCAGATCCGATCCGTGATCCAGTGGTAGGAGCGGTCGTTGAGGATCAGCTTTTCGCGCTTGAGGACGGGGAGTTTGATTCCGGTGTCCACGTGCGGGGCGTGTTCTGAAGTGGAGGCCATTTGGGAAATGAGGATGGTGAAATCTTAGCAGTGTGAATCAGACCATGTGGATCGTGGCCTGGCCGACATAAGGCGCGTCGGGCATCTGCGGGTTTGGATTTTTCACACGAGCCAAGTAGCTGGTGCGCGGGCGGGTGCCGATGTAGTTGAGGAGGTCGTAGTTCCGCTCCAAAACCTTGGCGCGGCCCATTTCCGAAGCGTCCTTGTCAAGGAGGTTTCCGAAAGCGATGGCCTGCGCGGGGCAGGCGTCCTGGCAGGCGGTTTTGACGGAATCGACCGGGATACGAAGGGTCTCTGTGGTAACGGTGACCTCGGGCGAAGTTTTTCCTGACTCGAGGACTTCCTGTTTCTGGCCACGCTTCTGGCGGATGACCGCTTCCTGGATGCGCTGCACGCAGTAGGTGCATTTTTCCATCACGCCGCGCATGCGGACAGTCACGTTTGGATTCTTCTGAAGGTGATTCGGCTCCTTGTCATGACGCACACCCAATGGCCCCTTGTTGAGGTTGTTTTTGATGAGCGGATTGCGCTTGTTGTAATCGAAGAAATTGAAACGGCGCGCTTTGTAGGGGCAGTTGTTCGCACAGTAGCGGGTGCCGATGCAGCGATTATAAGCCATCGCGTTGAGACCGTCCTCGGTGTGGACAGTGGCGTTGACCGGGCAGACGGTTTCGCAGGGAGCGGACTCACACTGCATGCAAGCGACTGGTTGCGGAACCATGGCCGGATTGTCTGCGTCAAACTTGTTATCTTTGTGAACGGCGAAGTAGCGATCCATGCGGATCCAGTGCATCTCACGACCTTTTGCAACCTGCTCCTTACCGACAATCGGGATGTTGTTCTCGGATTGGCAGGCGACGAGGCATGCGTTGCAACCCATACAGGAGGAAAGGTCGATCGTCATGCCCCACTGGTGGAGCTTGTCGCTGAGGAGCGTGTTGCCATCGCGGTCTTCCTGCTTGTAGAGGGAAATGTTTTCGGGGGCGTGAGAGTCGTTACCCTGCTTCTTAACCTTCGCGAGCTGCGCCTTGAAATCTCCTTTATGGTCGATCGTGTTCGTGGAAATTTCGCGGGCTAGCGCGCGTCCATACATCGCGTTGTGCTCCTGCGTCAGCGCGACGGAGTAGCGTTTTTCCGTGCGGGAAACTTTTGCACCAGTAGCGAAATACGCGGTTGCTTGCGTGCGGAGCGGGTAGGCATCAAAGCCACGGTTCACGCCAACGAGACCGACGTTCTTTCCGTTCCCATCGCGACCTAGTTCGTCCTCGGAATTGAAGCCTTGGCCGTAACCGAGCGGGATAATGATCGTGTTTTCCGCTTGGCCGAAAGAGACGAGGACGGGAATTTCTAGGGTCTTACCGTTGACTTTCAGCGAAATAACGGGCGACTTGCGGTTCTGCCCCTCGTCGTCGGGGGAACGTGATGCGAACGTCGTCTCGAGCTGGATGATCTCGTCATAGATGCCAAGCTCCTTGGCAGTTTTCGGGGCGATAAGAGCGGCGTTGTCCCAAGTGAGTTTGGAAACGGGATCGGGCGCTTCTTGAAGCCAGCCATTATCGATCCAGCGGCCGTCATAGACTGAAGCATCGGTGGCGAAAATCACATCGAGCTTATCCTTGGTCGGTGCGGCGGACTTCGCGTTTGCGATGTCTACCGTGGCGTTATCGGACAGGGCGGGAGTCGCGGCGGCGTAGGTGTCACTCGCATCGAAACCGTTTTTCAATAGATTCTTCCACGCGGCCTTATCTTTGGCGAAGGTGGCTTTTACCGCCTCAAGTGCAGGAGCGGGCTTACCTTCCTCCCCTTCCCCAGTGATGAGTTTTCCCTCTTCCGAAAGCAGCGCGAGCAACAGCTCAAGCTCTGCCACGCAATCGGGATAGAGCGGCAGAATCATCGGCTGGACGACCGTATAAGCACCGCGCGCGCTGCGGGCATCACTCCATGATTCAAGGTAATGCGCGGCAGGAACGTGCCAGGTGCAGGCGTGCGCCGTGGCATCGGTGCGGAGGCCGAGGTGGATGGAGGTCTTCGTTTTCGCGAGAGCTTCACCGAACTTCAGATCGGCCGGCGCGTCGTAAACGGGATTCGAAGGAGTCAGGAAAATTACCGTTTCAATATCGCCGTTTTGCAGATCAGCTGTGAGCCCTGCGATGTCGCCGAAGCCTTTCGATCCGGTCTCGAAAGCGGAGACACCGGTGCCGATATTTCCGAGCGCAATGTTGATCGCAAGCGCAAGGTGTTTCACGGCGGCAGACTGGCGGGAACCTACGAGGACGGCAGTCCTCGCGCCGCTGTCCCTTAGGTCATCGGCGAGAGCCTTAATCCACTTGAGATGTTCCGCGTCGGTGATCGGCGCGATGCCTTCCGCAGCGATATCGAACTCACGTGCGATCTGAGCAGCAAAAGCAGCTATCATGCCCGGAGCGACGCGCAAGCGGTGATCTGCCATTCCGCCAGTGAGAGTGAAGGCGGACTCCACCGAGTAGAGGCGATTCATCGAAGCGGCGTCGGGTGCCGTTTCGTAACCTTGTCCCTCGGGCTTCCTGCGGTTGAAAAACGCGATGTTCGAGCCCTGTGGATCCGTGCCTGCGAAATCGCAGTCTAACGAGAGGATACGGTCGGCTTTTGCGAAATCCGGAACCAGCTTCACGCCCTTACCGAGGATTGCGCTATTATCAACGGCTAGCGCCTCGTATTGGTAAAATTTCACGTTTTCATTTTTACCTAGCTCGGCGATCAGTCGCAAGCGAGTCGGGCTTTCGTCGGTGCCAAAAACAAAGCCGATTTTTGCAGACTTTTCCTTCGCGAGTTCAGCGAGAACGGATTCGAACTCCGAGCGCTTAGCAGCCTTGCCACTTTTCAGAAATTTGCGGGAGCGTGAGGTCGAGTAGAGATCGAGCACCGAAGCTTGAGCGAAGGCATCCGTGCCTTCGTAATCGGGATGGAGGCGGTTTGAGGCGACCTTCGTTGGACGGCCTTCGTGGGTCGTGACGACAAGCGGTACGGCACCGCCGGAGCGCGGCATACTAGAAGCGTAGTAGGTGGCTTTTCCAGGAATCACCCACTCGGGTGCCTTGGTGTAGGGCACAAGGTAGGCCTCTGGGCGGCGGCAAGCGACCATTCCGAAACCGGCCAGCGCGGTGGAGGAACCCATCAGTTTGAGAAACGTCCGGCGGGATGTATCCATCTCGTCTTGGTTCGCCATTTCTGCTGCGCCTTGGGGAAATTCGCGATCCATCCAGCTGCGGAATTCGGTAGTGTCACGAAGTTGTCCGGCACTGCGCCACGAGACGGTCGTTTCGTCCTGCGGGACTTCCGGATGGTTCCAAATGCGTTTACTCATATTAGGGCGACGGGAAAATGTTGGGGAAAATGGATTAGCGGTGGCAGGATGTGCAGCTGGCCCGCGGATGGACGTTGAACGTTTCCTTCAGTTCTTTACCAAGATCCACGGTTGTCTTGATCTTCTCGTCCTTGGTGTATTTAACAACGTCGCTGTCGCTATAGCTGAAGTTGTAAACCTCCT
>CAMAXN010000020.1 GCA_945862245.1 Prosthecobacter debontii | reverse complement strand
CTCCTTTTTCACCCGGAAACGCAGCGTCTCCTGGTCGAACTCGATCAGCATTCCAAGTCCGCTGTGCGCGGCTTTTTCCAGCATTTTACTTTCAAATGCCTCATAATCTCCAAGCTTCGCGTCTGCACTCTCCTTCTGGTTCCAGGAAGCGACATTCACAGCTAGGCTCAGCATCTCAACGAGCGTCGCCAGCTCCTGTTCCGTAAATCTTATATGCATCTGGCGCATAGGAAACCACCCTGCCAGCCCTTCCGCAAGCCTGCATCGGCAAGGATTCTCCCCGCTGTTGATCTCTATTCAGTCCTCGCTCTGCAAGTCGTTAGTCCTTTCATATCCTTTGAATTTTTTTGTGAGCAACGCAGAAATTACTTGCATCGGACAATACAAATTCTAATTTTGTTTCCCAAGAAGAATACAAAACGTTCTAGGTATCAAAACAGGGTAATTACCCTAACATAATTAATAATACAAAACCATGATAACCAACCTACAATCAAAAAAACGCGGCTTCACCCTGGTGGAGCTTCTTGTCGTGATCGTGATCATCGCATCACTCGCCGGACTTACCGCTCCCATGGTGATCCGCCAACGCAAAAAAGCCGACCAAACTGAGGCAATTTCCAATGCAAAACAGATTGGTCTTGCTATGCTTGAGTTCGATAACGACTACGGATCCTACCCAGGCGCACTTACGTTGGCTCAGTTGAATGAAAGTTTCCCAGATGAAGTGATAAAGGGCGAGGCCGGTGCAAACTCGAACGGTTACTTCAAACAACTTATGCAGGCTGGACTCACTCAATCCGAGCAAATGTTTTATGCGAAGGCCAAGGGCACTAAGAAGCCTGATGGAAAGATTAGAACGAATTCAGATGCTTTGGCAGCTGGTGAAGTTGGCTATGCCTATATTACCGATGGAAATGAAGGCATGAGCTCCGCCGGAAATCCAGCACGCGCCATTTGTGTAACTCCAATATCCCCAACATTGGCAGGTAAGTTTGATGCAGACCCCTTCGATAGGAAAGCTGTAATCCTGCGCATTGATAACAGCGCGGCTTCTGTAAACATTCGTGTTGCTGCCGGATCTACCACCGGTGATGCCATTGTCGGCGGCGTGTCTTTGCTGGCTTCTACTAACGATGTCTGGGGCTCGACAGTGCCTAGTTTAAAGGCTCCCTTGAAACCGTAAGGTTCTTCTTTATTATTTGATTCAAACCGAGCGGCTTTCGGGTCGCTCGGTTTTTTTGCAGCTGAGGCTTTTCTAGCAGAGCAATGAGAAAATTTCACAGTCATCCGATAGCCGCCTAAATGGCGAGTGGTGATGCTGTTAGCATGGGGGATTGAGGGCTTGGTTGGCGATTCTGTTATTTGACTGATTACGGTTTCGTCGGATTCGCTGGGATTGATGCCATGTTCTGTCCCATGGCTTTATGGCGAAAAGCCCAGCAGATACGTGTCTTCGCAGCAACTTCGCAACCGCCAGCCCGCCGTCTGGCCTTGCCAGCGCATCAGCACGTAGAGTAACAGCACGGCCCAGAGCTGCCAGCTGATCGCCTCTTTGCTGTGGCCGAGGAAGTCGCAAATCTGGAGGCTTTGCTTCAACTGCTTGAAAAACACCTCGATGCCCCACCGCGCCTGATAGAGTTCGCCGACGCTGGAGGTGGCCCATTGGGTGAGCTGGGCGAAGAGCAGGCTGACGACATGGCTCCACGCGGAAAAGGTGCGCGCCTGTTTATCGATGCCGTGCTTCTTTGCGAGGCTGGCGGTGAGATGGGAAGGGATCAGCTTGCAAAGCTGGGTGAGGACGGGCAACTTCTCCCTAGCTGGTGTGTGATTAGTCATCCGGGCGATCCTGAGTGGGATCGCCCGCCAGCCACCCTAAAAAAATCACGGTCTATGGGATGGCTGTGGGAAAATTTTATTAATCATGTCAGAAGGAACCGTCTCAAGGGCATTCATGCCGTATCCCGTATCAACTCTAAGCCCGAAGATCATACCCAATGATCTAAGTTCTTTTAAGTCGCGTGGCATCTCCGAGGTGGAAAGGGAGCTGCAGCAGAAGCTTACCGAGATCCGAGAGGAATACCTCGCCGCCATCGATCATTTCAACTGGAACAAGCTCATCTACGAAGCAGATATTAATTTCGAACCCATCGTCGGTCAGGTCTATCACCTCTACGAGGTTCGCGGTCGGAAGCTGCTCTCAATGATAGGCCCCAAGGAATGGAGTCACAAGCATCTTGCCACCGTGCGCCTAAACGTCGATCGGCAATGGAAAATGGAAGAAACCTCCTCCGAGATTGATCCGCGCGATATGTTCGGCAGCCCGTTTCATTAAAAAAGCCTCCGGAGTTGTCCGGAGGCTTCTTGAAAAATAGTTGATCGAGCTGAAACTCAATTAGCGATTGCCACAACGTTTACCCGTCCACCTTCGCGGTCGAATTTCACAGTACCATCGGTGAGGGCGAATAAAGTGTGATCCTTGCCACAGCCGACATTAACCCCAGGATGAACCTTGGTGCCGCGCTGGCGGATGATGATATTGCCGGCGATAACGGCTTGACCGCCGTATTTCTTCACCCCGAGGCGGTTGCTGCGTGAGTCGCGTCCGTTCTTGACGGAGCCTTGTCCTTTTTTATGAGCCATGGAATTGGGGTGGTTAGGGAGTTATGCGATGGAGGTGATCTCCAGCTTCGTCAGGTGACGACGGAAACCCTTGGTCTTGTGGAAGCCCTTGCGGCGTTTAAACTTGAAGGCAATGCCCTTCACGTCACGAAACTGATCGATGACTTTTGCTGTCACTTTGCCACCTTCAATGAACGGTGCACCGATTATGACGTTTTCGCCTTCGCCGCGGAGCAAAACCTCGCTGAAAGTGATTTCGGAATCGACAGCGGCATCGAGTTTCTCGACGTCGAGTGTGTCGCCTTCTTGGACGCGGTATTGTTTACCGCCTGTTTTGATTACTGCGTAGGCCATGGCCGTATGGGGAAATGTTTATCCGCCAGCGGGCGGGCGGGGAATTCATCACAAAGCATCCTGGCTTGCAAGGATTTTTTGGATGAATTTCGAAAACTCTTGAATATCGTGAAAATCGCTGCTGATGAAGGAGTTTCTATAATAATTAGAATAGTTCTTGATCTAATTAGGAATGATTCTAATTTAATATGGAAATGAAAATCCAACCAACTCAACCTCGAACCACGGAGATTCATGAGGAGATCAACGGACTCCGCATGACCCGTCAGCGTCAGGAAGTTTATCGCTTTCTGATGGGCGAGCGCTCCCATCCCACCGCCAATGATGTCTTTATCCGCATCAAGGAGGCGCTGCCCAATATTTCCCTCGCGACCGTTTACAACTGCCTCGAAGCGCTCGTGCAACACAACGTGATCCGCCAAGTTAACTTCGACCGCGAGCCCTCCCGCTATTGCTCGAACCTAGACGAGCATGGTCACTTCCACGATGAAACGACCGGCACGATTCACGACGTAAAATTCAAGCCCGGCATCACTCTCACCGACATCCTCGACCTCCCTCCCCACACCGTGATTAAAGACATCGAAATCACCCTCCGCGGCCAACTCGCCTGAAACTTTAAATTTTAAACTCTAAACTTCAAAAAGAACCCGGAAGCCCAGCTCTGCGACCCTCTGTGACCTCTGCGCCTGCGGTGAAAATCTTTATCTACTTCCAACATGAGCCTCCAAATCACCAACCTCCACGCAACCCTCGAAAACGGCACCGAAATCCTCAAAGGGGTAACCCTTGAAATTCCCGCCGGCGAAATCCACGCCATCATGGGCCCGAACGGCTCCGGCAAATCGACCCTGTCGAAAGTCATCGCCGGTCACGAAGCATACATTCCCACTGCGGGAAGTATCACCCTCGACGGGCAGGATATTTCCGAAATGTCGATCGACGCTCGTTCCCGCGCCGGCATTTTCCTAGCCTTCCAATATCCCAACGAAGTCCCCGGCGTTTCCAACGCGAACTTCATCCGCGCCGCACTCCAAGCTCGCCTGCCCAAAGGAGAGGAAATCGATGCCGTCGCCTACTATAAGCACCTCTACGCCCAGATGGATCTTCTGGAAATGGACCGCAAGTTCACCGCCCGCGCCGTCAACGAGGGCTTCTCTGGCGGCGAGAAAAAGCGCAACGAAATCCTCCAGATGATCATGCTTGAGCCGAAGTATTGCATTCTCGACGAGACGGATTCCGGCCTCGACATTGATGCACTCAAAATCGTCGCCAAAGGAGTTAACGCCATGCGCTCGCCGAAACGCGGAATGCTCCTTATCACCCACTACCAGCGCCTGCTCGACTACATCAAGCCTGACCACGTCCACGTCATGGCTGAGGGCTATATCGTGAAATCCGGCGGCCCTGAACTGGCGCTGGAACTGGAAGAAAAAGGCTATGACTTCCTCAAGGAACCCGCATTCGCCTAAATTCCCAAATCTCGAATTTCCAATCTCAATTTTTCACTCTATGTTTACAGAAGACACAGCCACCGCCCTCCTCGACGAGGAAACGCACGACGCGATTAACATCGACCGCACCAAGGGTGATTTCACCTTCCCAGAGCGCAACAAGTTCGACGCCGGCTGGGGGCTTTCCTCCGCCACGGTTGATTACATCTGCGACGTGAAGCAGGATCCCGATTGGGTCCGTGAATTCCGTCATAAGGCGCTCGCCGTGTTCGAAAGCAAGCCAACCCCCACGAACTGGGCGACCAAGGATCTTGAAAACATCGACTACGATAAAATTCGCTTCTACCTCTCCGATGGGGAAAAGCCGAAGCGTTCATGGGCCGACGTTCCCGCCGATGTCCTCGAAACCTTCGAGCGCCTGGGTATACCGCAGCAGGAACGGGCATTCCTAGCAGGGGTCGAAGCGCAGTTCGACTCCGAGGCCGCCTACTCCAACGTCAAGGAGGAGCTCTCTAAACAAGGCGTAATCTTCGTCACCTCCGCGCATGGACTCAAAGAGCACGAGGAAATTTTTCGCCCATGGTTTGGAAAAGTCATCCCTACCGGCGATAACAAGTATTCCGCACTCAACAGCGCAGTGTTTTCCGGTGGATCCTTCATCTACATCCCCAAGGGCGTGAAGCTCAAGCAGCCGCTGCAGGCGTATTTCCGCATCAATTCAGAATCCTTCGGCCAGTTCGAGCGCACCCTAATCATCGCTGACGAAGGCTCCGAGGTGATGTATATGGAGGGTTGTACCGCCCCTAAATTCGAGACCGCGACACTCCATTCTGCGGTAGTGGAGCTGGTAGCCTTGAAAGGTGCGAAGATCCAATACGTCACGGTTCAAAACTGGAGCAGCAACGTTTTCAACCTTGTCACCAAGCGAGGCCTCGCCATGGAAGATGCGGAAGTGCGCTGGATCGACTGCAACATCGGCTCCCGCCTCACCATGAAATATCCGGGTGTGATCATGAAAGGCGAGCGCGCCCGCGGCGAGGTAATCTCCATTGCCCTCGCCAACACCGGCCAGCACCAAGACACCGGCGCGAAAATGATCCATGCCGCCAACAACACCACCTCGAACGTCGTTTCCAAATCGATCTCCGTCGGCCAAGGCCGCGCTACCTATCGCGGCCAAGTCCATATTCCCAAGCACCTCAAAGGCTGCAAAAATAATACAGAGTGCGACGCGCTACTCATAAACAGCCACTCCCGTACCGACACCTACCCCGCCATCACCGTCAAAGGCAACCGCCACGCCACCCAGCACGAGGCCAGCGTCTCCCAAGTCTCCGAGGAAATGCTGTTCTACATGCGCCAGCGTGGCCTCAATGAAGGCCAGGCGATGTCCCTCGCAGTCAACGGCTTCATCAACGACCTCGTACGCGAATTCCCCATGGAATACTCCGTCGAGCTGAAACGCCTCATCGACCTTGAGATGGAAGGCTCGGTCGGCTAATTCGGAAAGTTTGCTAGGTTACATTGTTCATGCTTCATAGATCAATTCGGGCATGTTCCTGAAGAGCTCATTTGAGGCTGGACGCAAGAAAACCAGCAGACATCAGAAGAAAAAAACTTTGCTGAAAATTGAACCCTTTCAACTAACAAACTTCCCATGACCACCACACTCCCCGCCTGGTTCACTACTCGTCAAGAGCTCGCGAAAGCCCGCTACGAATCCATCCCCGACCCGAAGCGCAACGACGTCCTTTGGCGTTTCTCGAATATCAAGCAGCTTGATTTCTCCAATCTCTCTGGCGAGGCAAAATCGCCTGATCACACTGAACTCATCGCACGCTCCACCGGCCTTGTGAAACCCGCTGCCAAGTTCGTGTTTCTCAACGACGAGGTTATCCACTCCCAGTCCTCGCTCCCGGAAAACGTGATCTGCCTTTCCCTAGCGGACGCGCTCGTCTCCTATCCCGATCTCGTCGAGGCGCATTTCATGAAACAGGAAACCCATCTGGGTTCCGCGAAATACTCTGCGCTCCACGAAGCATCGGTGAAAAACGGCCTTTTCGTCCACGTCCCCGACAATACCGAGATCGTAGGATCCATCGAAGTACACCATTGGATTTCCGATAAAGGCACCGTCTTCCCCCACAGCCTCATCGTCACCGGGAAATCCGCGAAAGTCCGAGTTATCGACATTTTCCGCTCGGCCGACGAAATCTCACCCGGCTTAGTCATCGCCTACAATGATATTAGCGCCGGCCCGAACTCGGCCATCGACTACATTGCCATTCAGGCTTTGAACGAGGTTTCCCGCCTGATCGCGATCAAGGAAACCACCACTGCCCGCGATGCCCGCTCTAAGACTTTTATCCTCAACACTGGATCGGCATGGGCGCGCAACGAATCCATGTCCCGCCTCGAGGGCCCAGGTGCCCACTCTGACATGCTCAGCGTCTCCATCCCACACCTTGAGCAGGAATATGACCAGCGCACCTTCCAGCATCATGTTTCCGAAGGTGCCTACTCCAATCTGCTCTACAAGAACACATTATATGGTCGCTCGAAAACCGTCTTCTCCGGCCTCATTTCCGTTGATGAAAACGCCCACCACACTGATGCCTACCAGACCTGCCGTAACCTGCTGATGACCGACGATTGCGAGGCAAACTCCATGCCTGGCCTAGAAATCAATGCCGACCAAGTGAAATGCTCGCATGGCTCGACCTCCGCACAGATTTCCGATGACGAAATCTTTTACCTCCAAGCCCGCGGCATCGACCCCGTCCAAGCCCGCCAGCTCATTGCCCGCGGGTATTCCATTGACGCGGTCAAGCGCCTGGAGAACGAGGATGCCGAGAACCTCGTCCTCTCATTCATCGACTCGAAGTTCTCCCGTATTCTGTGAGCAGGTAGGATCTTGAAAAAGCGATTGAAGCTGCCCCTAGATTCGGCGGTGGTGGTTTCCCCATTGTTTCTTCAATCGGATATCCCATTGCATGGCATTTCGGAGTTGGACCTTGCGCCGGGTATGTCCATTCTCCTTCCATGCGCGTCCTCCGTATCCTTACCAGAAAGGAACTCAATACTTACTTCCTCAACCCCTTCGGGTGGGTGGTGCTGGCGTTCGTTGCGCTGATGCAGGGGCTTTCCCTTTCTTCCGCGATGAAGGGTTTCCGTGACACGCCGGTAAAGGACTCACTAGTTTACGTCACCTTCCACACGCCGCTGTTCTGGTTCTATTTTCTGTTCATCTTCCCGCTGATCACGATGCGCCTGTTCGCCGATGAGGAACGCTCCGGGACTTTGGAAACGCTGCTCACTGCGCCGGTGCGGACCTGGCAGGTGGTGCTCTCGAAATACATCGCCGCGATGGTGTTCTACATATTGCTGTGGGTCCCCGCCTATCTCCAGTTCAAGGCATTCTCATGGTTTACGGAAATTCCGCCCGCCTACTCGGAAGGTGCGCTTCTTGGGAGTTTCTCTATCCTGTTCCTGATGGGTGCGGCCTTCACGGCTGTCGGCTGCCTTGCCTCATCAATGACCTCCAGCCAGATAATCGCCGGCATTGTCACAATTATGATTTTGGTGATTCATTATTTCTTCGGGTTCGTCACAGTTATTTGGGGCGAGTCTTTCGCGGGCGCGGGACTTTTCCATTATATTTCATCGCAGCGGCATCTCCATTACTTCGCCAGTGGTCTTTTCGATTCCCGCGCCGCCATCTATTATCTTTCACTCACCACCTTTTTCCTTTTCCTAACTCATCAAGTCATCGACCACCGCCGCTGGAGACCTTAAACTCTAAACTCTAAACCTTAAACTCCAACGAAGACTAATCCTTTGCGCCTCACAGCCCCGAACCGAGACTCTTACTTGAGGTTTGAAGTTTAAAATTTGAAGTTTCCCTTCCCCGATGTCCGCCTCCAATTCAAAACGCCCATCTCGCCCGAACCGCTTTGGCCTCGGCTTGCTTTCCATTTTTCAGATCTCCCTCCTGTTGGCTGCCGTCATCTTCGCCAATTATATCTCTTCAGGTAACTATAGACGCGCCGATCTTTCGCGGGGCGCGGATTACACCCTTTCCTCCTCGACGGTGAACTACCTCACGGGCGAGGCAGTGGCCAAACGGGAGCGTCCGGTGAAATGGATCATGGCCTTCCGCCGCTCCACGCCGTTCTACGAGCGTGTCCGCGCCCTCGCCGAAGAATACAAACGCCAAGCCGGCGGAAAAATCGAACTCGAGATCATCGATTCCATCCGTTCTCCCGACCGTGCAACCCAGTTCGCGGCGACCTATAACCTCACTCTAGTGAGTGATCTCATCCTCATCGATGCACGCCCGGACGAGAATGCGCCAATCGTCACGGAATCTGAATCCGGCAGCTCGACCTTGAACCCGCACATCACCCTAGCTCTTGCTGAGGAAATGCTGACCTATAAGATGGATGCGAAAGGTCAGCGTCGCCCGGATGTCTTTCGCGCCGAGGATCTGCTCACCGCCAGGCTAATTGAGGCCATCGAGGGCAAGCCGCGTACCTTCCTTTTTTTGGCGGATAAATCCCGGGTTGATGCCGAGGGCAAGAACTCCCCATGGAACAACCTTGCCGCCACCCTGCGCTACCGGAACATCCAACTTACCCCCACAAACCTTTCCGATCTCGACACGATCCCCAAGGGCGTCGAAGGCGTCGCCATCGTCGCTCCGAAATACGATTTCACCGATGAGGAGATCGCTACACTTGAGGCTTATTGGAACTCTCCCAGCTCTGCGATATTGCTCCTTCTCGAAGCCGGCCAATGCCCGCCGAATCTTCGTATCTTTCTACGCTCCAAGGGAGTCACCCCACGCAGTGACCGCATTATCACCAAAATCGACAACCGCATCACCACCACAGCGCGCGGGAATTTTTCCAAGGGCATCCCATTCCTGGAAGATCTGGCTGGTCGTGCCGCCGTCTTCGAAGGAGCATCCTCATCGCTCGAAGTCCGCGAAAGTGCCGATGATCTTTCCTTAAAAAAGATCGCCCCAACCCCGCTCATCCAGATTGGCCTGGGTTTCTGGGGTGAGGCGGATTTCGGAAAAAGCGATGGCGAATACAAAGTAGGCGAGACCTTCGACATGATCCGGGATACCAGCCCGCCTTTGTATCTCGCAGCTTCCATCTCTCGCGGAGACACTGCCGACGAACGCTTTTCCGCCGAGACTTCTCGCATGGTAGTGATCGCAAACACCGACTTCCTCGATCCTGACCGCCAGCGCGCCGAAAACATCGATTTTCTCGCCTCCTCCGCAAACTGGCTCGTCCGACGCGACACGCTGACCGGTGCCACCTCGCGTACCATCGGCATCTACATGCTGCCGCTGTTAGACACGCAGGTCTCTTTTATCAACCGCCTTAATCTCGTCTTCATCCCGATCTCCTTCCTCATCATCGGCGGCATCGTCTACTCATCCCGCCGTAGCTAACCTCCAACCCTCAACCTTCAACTTTCAAAAAGACCTTCGGTTCTCGACCGCCGGCTCTTGCTTGAAATTTGAAATTTGAAATTTGAAATTTTGCGCTCGCTCATCTTCACCACTCTTCTGCTTATCGTCACCGCCGTGCTTGGCGTGCTGGTTTCTTGGCAGATTCGCGAGGGAAACCTCGAACGATTGTTGGGTGCTCCGCTCGTCGAGTTGGGTGAGCGGATCTATCCCAATTTCCAGCCAGAAAACGTAGCTCGAATCCTCCTGCGTTCAAGTGAGACCCAGGCTATTTTCATCAAAACCCCGAACGGATGGAGCTCCACCTCGCCTTGGGAGGACCGCATGGACTATCGCGCTACACTCGCCATCCTGACACTCGTGAACACAACCTTGGCCGTGGATCGTGTCGAACGCGACAAGCTTGATCCCGACATCGCCGGCCTTGAGACAGGTCGCACAGAGGTCACATGTCAGGATGCATCCGGTGTAACGTTGGCGCATTTTCGCCTCGGTAGGCGCACGCCTTTGCTTCACCTCACTGCAGGCGAAAATTCCCAAGCCATACCCACTACCTACTTGCTGCCCCTTGAGCGCGGCAGGGAATCCCATGTCTATGCTGCCACCGGCGATATCTCACCGCTTTTCAAGGACGGCTTCCGCCGCCTTCGTGATCACCGCCCCTTGCAAGTTAATCCCCTCGCCCTCGCGGAAATCCGCATCCGCACTGCTGAGGGCGAGCTAACCCTTGGACGCGCTTCCGCCGACGCTCCCTGGCGCATCATCAAGCCCCTAGATCTCGCCACCGATCCAGCCACTGTAAAAACCCTTCTCGAAGGGCTTTTCGAACTCGAGGCTACGAAAGTCGCCGAGCGGTCCAACGTGACTTTGCCTACCGAGACCGTTTCCGCTCAGAATAGCCAGATCGCGCTCACTCACTTCGGTGAGGAGGCGGAAACGGTCCTCGACATCATCCCCTCCGAGACGCCGGAAGCGCGTGAGACCCTTGCCACTGTCAGCAACCGCCCACAGACCGTTTTCACTCTCCCTCTTAAGGCTGAGGCGGAGATCGTTTCTATCGCCGACCTTCCGCTTACCGTCAACGACCTCCGCGATCCGACCCTTACGAACCTCAACATCGCCTCAATCCGCAGCATCGCGATCGAGTCCGCGACCACCCCCACCGTCTTCATCTCGCGCAATCCATCCAAGCTATGGACGGTTACCATTTCCGAAAAGGAGCAACCCGCCAACATGCAGCGCCTAGAGAATCTTCTCGTCGCTGCCGTCGAAACACGTGCCTTGTCCTTCGATACCGATGCCGCCCCGGAAGACCTTTCCGCGTGGGGACTGGATCGACCGATTCTTACCCTTGTCTTTCTCGCGGAAAACGACCAGACGCTTTCTATCTCCTTCGGTCTCGACAAGCGCGGCAGGCTCTTCGCCAAGCGCAAGACCAGCCCGACGGTAATGCGCGTCGATAACTCCTTCCTAGAAAAAATAGCTATCAACGCCCACGACTGGCGGCAGGCTCGGCTCTGGTCGTTCTACAAGGTCGATCTCATCAAGCTTATACGCACCGAGGAGGGATCTCCGCCATTGGAGCTATCCTACGACGACCGAGACGAGTCATGGAATGCCGCCCGCGCTGGAAACAATGTCACCGCGGATCTCGATCCTTTACGTGCCAATTTCATCCTTGCGACACTCGAAAACCTATCGGTCGCACGTTGGCTCGCGCCGAATGACGAAGCCGCCGCTAAAGCACTCGCAAAGCCAACTCTCACTTTCACCGCCATCGAAAACACCATCGATGATTTTGGCGATATCAGCGGCTCCAAAGCCCGCACACTAACCTTTGCAACCGATCCCGCGACCAACCTCATCTACGGTAAGATTTCCTCCGATCCCTCGCCCTTCACCCTGGATGCCGAGACGTTCCTGAAACTCAGCATCCCACCGCTGGAGGAGTGAGCGGCGCTACCAGTGGACGCTACGCGCCACCCAGATCACCATTTGAGCTTTTACGCGATACTAGTATTTTCTCCAAAGCTGCGGCACGAAAAGAACTAGTAGCGCAAAAAGTTCGAGCCGCCCCAGTATCATCAGCCAGCCGAGGAACGCCTTTGTCGGCTCGCGTAGTTCGGAGAAATTCTTTGCTGGCCCGACAGCATCAAAGCCAGGGCCGATGTTCGAGATTGTCGCCAGGACGGCACCCGCGCAGCTTTCCATACTGATCCCCGTGCCCGCCTCTAGGAAGCCGACCACCGCAGTGGAGGCGACGCAGATCATCAGGTAGAGCGCGATAAAAAACATCGTGCGGGCTCGGGTGGCGTCGTCCAGCGGGTTGCCGTTCACGACAACGCGGAACACTTGGTTCGGGCGGAACGTGCGGATGATTTCGTTCCGCGCTGATTTCATGAAAACGATCAGCCTGCCGACCTTGAAGCCTCCCGAGGTCGAGCCTGCGCAGCCGCCGATCAGCATCAGGCAGGCAATGAGAACTTTCGACCACGACGGCCACTGGTCGTAATCCGCCGTGCCGAAACCGGTGGTCGATGCGATGGTGACCACGATGAAGGCCGCATCGCGCAAACTCTTGAGGAACGGCACATCATCGGTTTGGTTCCGCCCAACGGCGATCAGTATTAAGAAAAGCGCGCAGATTCCAATGAACCAGCGGGCGTCCTCCTCGCTGATCACACGTTTCCAGTTGCGGCGCAGGATTACCACGAAGAGTAGGAAATTGAGGCTGCCTAGGGTCATGAAAAAAATCAGCCACAGTTCGATCAGCCACGAGTTTCCCCAATTCGTGTAGTGGGCTATGCTGGCGGTGTGCGTGCTGAAGCCGCCGGTAGAGACCGTGGCGAACGCGTGGCAGGCGGCGCTGAACCACGATAGCCCCATGAACCGCAAGCCGACGAGGCATGCGAGCACCAGGCCGAAGTAGATACGCAGTAGCAGCAGAGCAGTGTCCTGGATGCGTGCGAGCCCTAGATCGCCGCTGCGGAAGGAGGACTCGTTGTTGAAAAGGGATTTCGAGGAAACCCCGATGTAGGAAAGCAGCGCGACGAAGAGAACTAGAATCCCGATCCCACCGAGGAGCTGTGTGGTGGCACGCCATAGCAGGATGCCGCGTGGCCATTCCTCGATCACTGTCATCACCGAGGAGCCGGTAGTGGTGAAGCCGGAGGCAGCTTCGAAAAACGCCCCGGCGGGTGTGAGATAAGGCGCGCATAGGGCAAAAGGGAGCCCTCCAAAAGCACTGCACAGGAGCCAGCCGACACCTACGATCACGATCGCCTCGCGCTTCGGGATCGTGTCGTGCCTCGTCTTCCGCATACCCGGTATGATGCCTAGCAATCCGCAGCCGCCGGTGATGAGTGCAGATAGGTAGAGCATCGAGCCTGCCTCCTTATCTCCACTAACCATATCGAATTTAGCGAAAACCGCGCAGATCGCCATCGCCAAGGCTTCCAGCATTAAGAGCAAGCCGAGGATGCGCGCGATCAGGTAGAAATTCATGGGCGGATCAGCTTGGATCAGGCGGCCAGCAGCTTCAGGAAAAGCTTAAGTACATTGCCAGAAACCATGGCGTAAATGTGGTCGCCGCCCAACAACACATCGTCGGGGCCGGGGACTTCAGCCTGCAGTCCACGCAGTTTTCCCACCAACACGATACCCGGCGGCCACTCGATCTCCTTAACCATGTGCCCAGCGGCGATGGAACCTTTGCCGACTCGTATTTCCAGCAGGTCGATGCCATCGAATTTTTTCACAATATAATATGAGTCCGAGGTGATGAAGCGCTGGATCTCGCGCCGTGTTGCCTCGCGTGGGCTGATCGCCGCTCGGATGCCGAGGTGGTGGCCACTCGCGGAGATCGCCGCGGCGTAATCCGCGCGGTGTATGATCGTGAGGCAGTTTTTCACACCGAGTGTGTGTGCCTGTAGGCAGGACATCACGTTGTCCTCGTCATCAACGCTGGTGCTAATAAAGAAATCCGCATCGCCCACTTGTTCCTCTTCGAGCTGTGCGGAAACGGTGGCGTCCGCGTTGATAATCGTCGCGTTCGTTAGGCGGTCGGCGAGGCTGGCGCAAATTGCCGGATCGCGTTCGAAAACACGCACTGTGCAGTCGATGCTCTCTAGCATTTGCGCGAGCGAGAATCCGTATTCATTGCCGCCGAAAATGACGACTCGCAGTTTGTCCCCACTGCTTCCTCTTCCCTGCAATCTCTCCGCAAACCTGCGTAGTTTTCTCGGCTCTCCGAAAATAGTCACCAGATCGTCCTGATCGATTATCGAGTCAGCGGTGGGAACGTGGGATTCTCCGGCGCGGGTGATCATCGCCACTCGCACGCCCTGGGGCGCGTCGATCTCACGCATCTTCTTACGGATCTCTTGGGAATTCGCACCCACCTTCACCTGCTGAAGCTCGATGCGACCCCGCGCCAGTTCCTCCACCACCAGCGAGTCTGGGTTGCGGACGAACTTGGCCAACTCGATCGCCGTGAGGCGCTCCGAGCTGAAGATATGGTCCAAGCCGAAGTGCCCGCGGAAATCGAACAGCCATTCTTCGCGCTGTAGTGAGGGATGCACACGGCTGACTACCTTCGCCACGCCCATACTCTTCGCCATGGAGGCGGACATTATGTTGGTGGTGTTCGAAGAGGACATCGCCAAAAAAAGCTCGCATTCGCCCACGTCCGCATCGGCCAGATCGGACACGCTGGTGCCATCGCCATGGATTACCTTCGCGTCTAGCGTGGATTCCAGTTCTTCGGCGAGAAACTTGTCCGCCTCGATGAGGGAAATGCGGTGCGCTTCCTTCGCCAGTGACATCGCCAGATGCCTGCCGATCTCCCCGGCCCCTACGATGATGATGTTCATGAGGAAATGATGGCGACCGAAGCCGCAACGCCTTTCATACTGAAATACTCCCCCCGCCGCAATCCTAACCTTTTCCCGCTCTCAAGCTACAGGGATTCCAGCGTCTTGCGACCTCTCTCCTTGCTGTCCTTGTCGTCCGCTTCTCGGTTCACCATTGCGAGCCCTTTTTGAATCTCAGTCTTAGCCTCGGCGTCGCGCCCCATTATGGCGAGGGTGCGTCCGTATTCGATCTGGTGGATCAGGCGGCGGTTGTTGATAATTCTTGCGGATTCGAAGTGCCTCAGCGCCTCTTTGTAAGTCCCTTTGGGAATGCCTCCGTAGATAATTTTTGCAAGCGCACGGGTTGCTGTGCTGACGCCGGCCACTTCCTGATGCCAGCGTCCTAGCATGTGGTGGGCGTAGTCGGATTTCGGGTTCAGGCGCAGCGCGGTTTCCGCCGCGGTTTTTATTTCGCGCGACGCTTCGATTTTTTGGCGGTTGCCCATAAATTCCGTATTTTTCCCGAGGGAAAGGGCTAGGGCGAGATGGGAGTCGGATGATTTAGGATCGATCGCAACCGCCTTGCGCGAGTATTCCAGCGACTTCAAGGAGGCATCTTCTTTGGCTGCTCCTTTCAATGATGGCATAAGGTCGCCGTATTGCTTTGCGATCTTAACGAGAAGGGTGGCATCGTCCGGCATCGTTTTTTCCGCGCTCTGGAAAGCCTCTAGAGCCTGTTTGGGATTACCAGTCGCCTCGAAGGCTTCGCCCTTACTGATCCATTCGGAGGCGGATTGGGAAAAAACGAAAGGAATTGTCAGCAACACGATGAGTAAGAGTCGTGGTAAGAACATGGTTGATCTTATGACAAGACGACGACCACACATCAGCGAATTTCCGGCGTAAATCCAACTAAAGCAGCAGTAAGTACTTGAGAGTAGTTTGTTTTTATACGAGTACCTGAACATTATGTAAAAGAAACTTTCTTTCCGATTCCCTGAGAATTTTTCAAATGTATATTATATTTTTTCCGTGAGGGTGGAATAATTAAGAAATTCTTTATTCGGCGGACTGGTCACCAGGGCACTGTGCGTTTAGGTGTTGTGTATGGGCGGATGGAAAATTGCAACGGGTCTATTGGGAAAAGCGGTAGAGGCCGGGGTGAGTGAGTTTGTGGTTTGCGGCGGAGCCCACAATGCAGTGCTGCTGGAGGCGCTCGCAAGGATGGCAGACTCGGTGAAGGTCTGGAGCCACTTTGAGGAACGCTCGGCGGGATTCTTTGCGCTGGGTAGGACGATGGCCACAGGCAGGCCGTGCGCGGTAGTGGTGACCAGCGGCACGGCGGTGGCGGAGCTGCTACCGTCAGTAATTGAGGCATTTTATCAGGCTAGGCCGCTGGTGCTGATCACAGCGGATCGGCCGGCTAGTTTCACAGGCAGCGGCGCGCCACAATCGATTGTGCAGACGGGCATTTTTTCCGGCTACGCCACTGTGGATCTCGAGAAATGGGAGGGTAAAAGCCCGCTGCACCTGAACGTGGAGTTGGAGGAGAATTTCCAGATAGAGAACCACGCGGTTTTCGCGGGGCTTGAGGTCGGAGGGTTCGCTGTGGATTTTGGTAAACCGAATGTCGGCGGGCTAGCGAGATGGCTGCGCGAGCGGACTTTGCGAGGGCTGGTGGTGATGATCGGCGATCTGGAGCCGGAGGAGCAGGAAGGGGTGTTCCATTTTTGCCGGGAACTCGGTGCACCAGTGGTGGCGGAGGCAACAAGCGGTTTGCGGGAGGTGCTGAAACATCTCGCGGTGATGGACGAAGACCGTTTTCTAAAATCGAAACCGCCATCGAAGGTGTTGCGCCTCGGCGGGGTGCCAAGCGGGCGGTTCTGGCGGGATCTGGAAAGCATGCCCGAGGTCTCCGTATGGTCGGTTTGCAGGAACGGTCTGCGCGGGTTGGGTCGCGATGCGGAGGTGGTCACGGGCTCTCTGGAACGGATCCTGCCGGCGATGGGGGAGATTGAAGCCATCGGCGACACGGCGGAAATACTGGAAGGTGCCAAAGCCCGGCGGCAGCGCATCGAGGAAGCGCTCGCCGCTTATCCCGATAGTGAGCAGGGCTGGATGCGGACGCTTTCCGTTTACGCTTCGATTTCCAGCGGAGTCTACCTTGGCAATAGCTTACCGATTCGCGGGTGGAACGCCTTCGCACAATGGGAAAGACCTGTGCGCGTGGTGCGGGCGAACCGTGGCGCGAACGGTATTGATGGCCAGATCAGCTCATGGCTAGGAGCGAGCGCCGATGAGGTGGACACGTGGGGGATTTTCGGTGATCTCACCGCACTCTACGATTTTGCGGGTCTCAAAATGCTTGGTCAGGTGGAAGCAAAAGGCCGCGTAATGGCCGTGATTAACAACGGCGGCGGGCGCATCTTCGACCGCCTGCCGAGGCTCGCTACGATGTCCGAGAAAGCGAAGAGCTGGATGGCGGCGGAGAGTCCAGTGGATTTTGCAGCAGTTGCGAAGGCTTGGGGCATGGATTTCCTGCGAGTAATGCGAGCGGACGATTTAGACGGTTTTGAGGGCAATGATTGCGCGACTTTGGTGGAAGTGGTGCCGGATGCGGCACAGGGCTTATGTTTATTGAAATAGATGCCTACCCAACTTCAGGGCATTTCCTGTATCTCCTCGGGACTAAAAACATATTTAATTGCTGTTGAACATACGCAAGATGTAAGCCGACCTAACAAAGAACGGTGACATTCTTAGCGTTTGTCTCACGCAGTTGACATATTATTCCTCGGTGCTTGATTTAATTGAATCGAATTTTCCTGATTAACAAACATGACCCGCCCGAATACTTTCGTCATCGTTTTCACCGCAGTTGGCATCACCGCCATGCTCGGATCGCTGGTGTGGTTGCGCCTCAGTAAGTCATTTGTTTCCCTCGCTCTCAGCCCTGCACCTGCGCCCGCTGCGACTGCCGCAGGCATCCCTGAAACCGTCAGCTTCAACGCCCACATCCGCCCCATCCTCTCGGACAAATGCTTTTCATGCCACGGCTTCGACTCCACTACCCGTCAGGAAAATCTCCGCCTCGACACCGCCGAGGGCGCTTACGCCTCGCTCGATAGCGATTCGGAGAATTTCGCCATCGTGCCGGGGAAACCGCAGGAAAGTGTCGTTCTTCGGCGCATCCTCACAACGGACGAAGACGACATCATGCCGCCTCCGGATTTCCACAAACCCCTTTCCGAAGGCGAAAAACAACTGATTGCCCGCTGGATCGAGCAGGGCGCGGTCTATCAAGAGCACTGGGCCTTCGACGCGATCGCGAAGACTGCACCGCCTGGGGCCGGCGCACAGCATCCTATCGACAATTTCATCCGCGAAAATCTCACGCGATATAGTCTTGAGCCTTCCCCTTCCGCAGACAAGGCGACCCTGATCCGCCGAGTGACGCTCGATTTGACAGGTTTCCCACCCACCCCCGAAGAACTTGATGCTTTTCTGAAAGATGAATCCGCAGACGCTTATGAAAAACTCGTGGATCGCCTAATGGCATCCCCCCGCTATGGCGAGCGCATGGCCGTGCCATGGCTCGACGCCGTTCGTTACGCCGATTCTGTCGGCTACCATGGCGATCAGAATGCGCGTATCTTCCCATACCGCGACTATGTCATCGATTCCTTCAATTCGAACAAGCGCTTCGACCAGTTTACTCGTGAGCAACTTGCGGGCGATCTCATGCCAAACCCCACCGAGGAGCAAAAAATCGCCACTGGTTTCCTCCGCCTAAACCTAATGACCCGCGAGGGCGGTGCACAAACTAACGAATACCTTGCGAAATCCGCTGCCGATCGCGTCCGTGCCCTTGGTGCTGGTTGGCTCGGTCTAACCACAGGCTGTGCTGAGTGCCACGACCACAAGTTTGATCCCTTCACCGCGAAGGATTTTTACTCATTGGCGGCGTTTTTCAACGACGTGAAGCAATGGGGGGTTTACTCGCATTACGGCAGTTCACCGAACCCGGACTTGCCCGGTTCCAACAACGAATGGCCCTTCCCGCCGGAGCTTTACGCAAAAACCCGCTCCGTTATGGAGCGTTTAGAGGCCGCGCGCGACGCCTCCTTCACCGCCGCGAAAACCGTCGCATCCGATACCGCCGCGCTGCAGGCATGGCGTCAATCCACCGCTGCTTTTCTCACCGCGAACCCCACAGGCTGGCTTCCGCTCAGGGCCTTAGCCATCACCCGTAGCGACAAGCTTGCCCAGGCCAGCCAAGCCCAAGACCATACCATTCTCCTCACCGGCCCAACTGTGAAGGACGACAGCCTCACTATCTCGTACGCCTTGCCGCCGAATACACCGCTGAAAACCATCCGCCTAGAAGCCTTGCCGGATCCAGCGAACAACAACCGCGTGGGCCGCCGCCCGGACGGTAAATTCGCGCTCACTCCTGAGTTTGCTGCCAACGGTAAAATACTAATTTTCTCGTATCAGCAGGCAGATCGCCGTACCCCGCAGGGATACTCGAACGGCGGCCAGTCACCCTTGTTGGAAGGCACATGGCAATCCGCCCCGGCCGTTTTCGAAGAGCCTTCGGACGCCGCCAACCTTCCTCACCACGCCCACTACCACCTCGACACCTCGCTCTCTTTTTCGGATGCCGCCACGCTCACCCTCACGCTGAAGTCTGAGGACATCGGGAAATTCCGCGTTAGCGTCAGTCCTTTCGCGGATCCCATCCCTGGCGAAGCATCCGCCCTGCGTCCGCAGCTCGCCTCGGCATTCAACTCGGACAACACCACCGACCCAGACATCGCCGCCGCTTATGTGCTCGCTACCACACCTTTCGGAAAGCTCCCTCCCACCGCCCAGCAAGCCCGCGAGCAAATCATCGCCCTGCGTGCTGGTTATGCGCATTCAATGATTTCCCAACCCGTCCCTCACGATAAGATCCCGCCCGCCTATCTTTTGCCGCGCGGCGATTGGATGAACCCCGCCGAAAAGGTCGAGCCCGCATACCCCGCCTTCCTCGCGAAGCACCTCACGCCCTCCGAAAAACGCCTCACCCGCGCCGACCTCGCCGATTGGTTGCTCGCCGTGGAAAATCCGCTCACTTCCCGCCATTTTGTGAACCGCCTCTGGAAGCAGTTCTTCGGAAAAGGACTGTCCAACATCCTCGATGACCTCGGCAACCAAGGCGAGTGGCCCTCCCATACCGAACTTATCAACTGGCTCGCTTACGACTTCCGCGAATCCGGCTGGGACGTGAAGCGTATGGTGCGCCTTATCATCACCTCGGAAACCTACCGCCAAGCCTCAGCACAAAATCCAGAGCTCGCCGAGATCGATCCCGACAACCGCCTCCTTTCTGAGCAATCCGCCCGCCGCTTGGAAGCCGAGTTCATCCGAGACAATGCACTCGCCATCTCCGGCCTCATTGCAGACGACATGATCGGCGGTCCCTCCATCCTGCCCTACCAGAGTGAGAATTATTGGGAAAACCTGAATTTCCCCGAGCGGAAATATATCTCCTCCACTGGCCCCGACCAATACCGCCGCGGCCTCTACACCCATTGGCAGCGCACCTTCATACACCCCATGTTCGCCGCCTTCGATGCCCCCTCCCGCGAGGAATGCGCCGTGGACCGCTTCCAATCGAACTCCCCCCAACAGGCGCTCACCCTACTCAACGACCCCGCCTTCGTCGAGGCTGCCACTGCCTTCGCTTCCCGCCTAGAAAAGGAAACCCCTGGCGGAAACGACACGGACATGATCAAGCGCGCTTACCTCCTCGCCCTTTCCCGCGAACCCACATCCAAGGAAAATGAAAACCTAACCGCTTTTCTAAAGAAGCTTCGCAAGGAAACACCCGACGCTAACGCCACAGAGCAACTCGCCCGCGTCATCCTTAATCTGCACGAAACGATCACGAGATTCTGACATGAACCCTTTGCATCTCCATAATGCTCTCCAGAACGACTGGTCTCGCCGAACGTTCCTGAAACGCAGCTTCGCCGGACTTGGCGGAATAGCACTTACACAATTTGCGGAGGCGAAGAGCGACGCTAGCCTACCCATGATCCAGCAACAGGGTGGCTTGCATTTCCCTGCGAAGGCGAAGCGCGTCATCCACCTCTGCATGGCCGGCGGCCCCTCTCATCTGGAGTCCTTCGATCCGAAAACTGAACTCACTAAGCTCAACGGCCAGCCGTTCCCTGAATCCTTCACGAAGGGCCAACAGCTCGCCCAGCTACAGGGATCAAAACTCATCGCGCGCGGCTCCTTCACCGGCTTCAAGAAATACGGCAAGGCGGGCATTGAGATCTCCGACCTGTTTCCGTACATCGGAGGTATCGCGGACGACATCTGCGTGATCCGCTCTATGGTCACCGAGCAGATCAATCATGATCCCGCCCATGCCTTCATGAATTCCGGCTCCATTCTCAAGGGTCGACCCAGCATGGGATCATGGCTACTCTACGGCCTCGGCTCCGATACACAGAACTTGCCGGGTTATATCGTGATGATCTCACGCGGAGGTTTCCCCGATCAGCCAATCTCTTCGCGGCAGTGGTCCGCTGGCTTTCTTCCATCGCGTTTTCAGGGTGTGCAATTCCAGTCGAAGGGAGACGCCGTTCACTACGTCGGTAGCCCGCAGGGCGTTTGCCAATCCACCCAGCGCCAGGTCATCGAGGAAGTCCAGCGCCTCAACGGCATGCTCCGCGACCACCATTACGATCCCGAGATCGACACCCGCATCGCGCAGTACGAGATGGCCTTCCGCATGCAGTCCTCTATCCCGGAACTCACCGACATGAAAGGCGAGCCGCAGCACATTCTCGATATGTACGGCGTGAAGCAACCTGGCGACGGATCCTTCGCATCGAACTGCCTACTCGCTCGCCGCATGCTCGAACGCGGCGTCCGTTTCGTACAACTCTACCACCGCGGCTGGGATCAGCACTCGAATATCGAGTCAGTCATGCCCCAATCCGCGAAGCTCACCGACCAAGCTTCCGCCGCGCTGGTGAAAGACCTAAAGCAGCGCGGTATGTTGGAGGACACCTTGGTGATTTGGGGAGGTGAGTTTGGACGCACTCCAATGGGCCAAGGTACCGGTCGTGACCACCACATCAAGGCCTTCTCGATTTGGATGGCCGGCGCGGGCATTAAGCCCGGCCACATCCACGGCACTACCGACGAACTTGGCTATGCCGCTGTCGAAGACACCGTCCACGTCCGCGACCTTCACGCAACCCTTCTCAATCGATTCGGCATCGACCACGAGCGTTTCACTAAGAAATTCCAAGGACTCGATTACAGGCTCACTGGCGTCGAACCCTCGAAGGTAGTTAAAAGGATACTGGCTTGAGTGTATCCGTGATCCGCGCTTGATCGAAATCATAAGGGGTCATCTCCAATAATACGTTCGAGCCATCCGTGAGCTCCACCTTCGCATCGCTCAGCGCTTTCGAAAGGTGGCCAAGGACGACCTTGCCGTTCATCAGCTCGACGCGGTAGAGGATTTCCCCTTTGCGTTCGAGGACGGTGCCGGTTGTGAGGATGGCGGCTTCGGACATTTTTGAGATTTCAGCCGAGATCGCGCCAGCGCACAAGCCCGGCCAGCGGCATATCCCCGTCCGGATGCCAGAGAATCCCTGGCTCCTGTGCCATTCCCGCCGCGCAAATCCTCGGCGGCGTGATCCCATCGAGCCGGGCTGCCTCCGTAATCGGCTCAACTACGGCGGTGGAGAGAAAGCGGGATTCTGAGCCGAGGGTTGCCTCGGAAATTTCCTCCGGCATAGGCATGACCGTCACGAACCCGCCGCCAGGGCCGGGAGTGAGCAGAGTTGTTTCAGCGTCGCGAACGACCGACCAGTCCACCGAGTCGTCGCTTTCGCGGAGGGAGGCATCGGCTCCGTTCGCGATGCGGAAACGGGTGAGCTCGCGGGCGTTTCGGATGCCACCCGCTTCGGAGAGATCGGCGGCCGGACGTGACTCAAAAGATTCCATCGCGGTGGCGAGCTTTCCACAGAAACTTTCGGCATCTCCTTGGAAATAAACAGCCCGCACCGAGAGGCAGCCGCGCTGGCCGTATCGTAAAATATCCGCCGCCAGATCTGCCGCCAGTCCCTCGCGCTCCGCGAACACGAAGGCCGCGCTGAGCTTCGGGCCGTGGGGAATGATCCGTGTCTCCGGCGAAAGCCAATTTCGGAAAAACCCCAGAGCCTCAACCCCGCCATAAATCACCGCCACTTCCGGGGCACGCCATTCGTCCGGCATCTCGCGGCGCACATCTAACAGATCGACGCCGCCCGCCCATTCCTCGAATTCTGGTAAGCCCGCCGAAGGCGTTTTCACCCAGCTTCGGCATCCCACAACGATCGCGCGGAACACGGATTGGAACGCGGCGTGCGGAGTGTTGCCACTTACCACATGCAGCACTGGTCCGCGCGGTTCCACTTTCGCGCCATCGACCCATCCTTCTAACCGCCGCCGATCTCCGATCTCTGCGTCCAGCCATTTACCGAGCACCTCCGCATCGTAAGCACCCACCCATTTCTCCAACTTGGAGCGGTGGGAAACGAGGAACTCGATTCTTTCTGGGAGCGTTTTCATATACTTAAAAATCCTGCACCCCCCGTGAGCAGCCCCTTGCGACCGCCGCCGAGTCGCGACCAATCAGGATAAACTCTCTTTCGCCGACGGCAATGGCGAGATCCTGGGTGCGGATGGTGGAAACGGTGTCGAGGTTTGCGAGATCGATGATTTCCAGATAGCCGATCCCGCCCGGTGCCGCTGGTTCGCCGCTGTGGACATCGATTACCCGGATGCCCGTCCACGGTGGGCCACTGTGGGTTTCCTGATGACCCCATTTGTAGAACTGGGAGAACATCTCGGTCATGCCGTATTCGTTGAGGATGCGGGTTTCCGGTACTCCGAAATGGGCTGAGAGCCGTGTACGGACTTCGGCGGGTGAGAAAGATTCCCGCAGCCCTTTGCTACCGCCTGTTTCTAAAATCCACGATCCTTGCGGCAGTGTGAGCGGCGGGATTTTGTCGCATGCTTTGAGCAGGGAGATCGAGGTTCCGAACACGGCGGCGGGCTGCACGGGGCGGAATTTTCCGGTATTCATCCGGCCATCGGCATCGATGAGCCAGGTGCCGCCTTCATCCAGAAATCCGAACATGCGGACGAGCGAGGAATTTGGATTGGCCTCGGGTCGCTGCGAGAAGAACCATGGTCGCCTGATCTCCGGTAAGTCTAGTAGTTGCCACGTTCCGTGCACCGACGCCTCATAAAGCCAGAGATCGCGGAACTCGTTTCTTCCTCTGACTTCCGACGTCGTGCCGGTGGTGAGGAAATGACCGGTTACCTCGCTTTCAGGAAAGCAGCGCAGTGCCTGGCCAGGGAGCTTAAACACATCCGTCGGCACGGCAGGTATCGCGTGCCATGAAGTGATATTCTCTGGTGTTTTGCCAAGTGCTTCGCAGTATCTGCGGTAAGCTTTATTTTCTGCGAACTGGTGCCGAAAGACTTTCAAGGAAAGCTCCGCGAAATCGCCTTGCCCGCCGCTCATCCATTCCAGCAATTGTGACTTCAGGCTCATGGGCGCAACCGAATCGAAAAAAGAGGGACCACGGATGAACGCGGATGGATGCAGATTATCAAGGTTCGTGGGGGTCTTTTCTGCACACTTATGAAACGAGCAATGCCATATGGCCATCCGTGTTCATCCGTGGTTCCTCTTCTTTTAGTAGCTCGCGCGGTGTATCGCAAGAAGCTTGATGAGGATATCCTCGATGAGTTCCAGCGGAATCTGGTTTGGACCATCGGAAAGTGCGTTGGCGGGATCCGAATGCACTTCCATGAACAGTCCGTCGATCCCTGTCGCGACCGCCGCGCGGGCGAGCACGGGAGCCAGTTCGCCGTCGCCGCCCGTCGATCCGCCGAGGCCGCCGGGGCGTTGCACCGAGTGGGTGGCGTCGAAAATCACCGGGATGCCTTCTTTCCGCATGAGGTAAAGCGAGCGCATGTCCACCACGAGGTTGTTGTAGCCGAAGGTTGTTCCGCGTTCGGTGATGAGGAAACGCTCGCAACCGAAGGAGCGCATCTTTTCCGCAATGTTCACTGTATCAAGCGGCGCAAGAAATTGACCTTTTTTCACGTTCACTACGCGCCCGGTTTTCGCTGCCGCTTCTAACAGATCCGTCTGGCGGCAGAGGAACGCGGGTATCTGCAGGAGGTCGATGTGCTCGGCGGCGATCTCCGCCTGCTCTGCGGTATGGATGTCGGTGGTAACCGGGCATTTTAGTTCCTTAGAAATTTCCCCGAGGATGCGGCAGCCTTCCTGAATGCCCGGGCCGCGGAATGATCCGACCGATGTGCGGTTCGCCTTGTCGAAGGAGGCTTTGAAAACGAAGGGGATGCCGGTGCGGTCCGCGATCTCCTTGAGCGAGCGCGCCATCTCCCAGGCGAATTTCTCGCTCTCTAGCGCACACGGGCCGAGGATAAAAAATGGGATGGGGCCGCCGACAGGGACATGTGCGATCTGGAAGGGAGTGAAGGATTTCATGTGCGGGTTCATTCGGATTCGTCGAGCGCGGTGTTGTAGAGCGGGAGAAGGTTTTTCAAAGCCATTTCGAGCAGCTTTGCCTCCGTTTCCGTTAGGTTGCCGGCTGTTTTCACGCGCAGCATGCCTAACGAATCGATCACCGACTTCGCAGCACGGAGGTTGACGGTTTTTTCGCCGGTGGCGGGATTCGGGATCTGACCGAGGAAAAGACCGGCGTTCTGCGCTTGGAGCAGGACAAATTCATTGAAGCGGGGATCGACTTCCGGAGCGTGGGGCATGGCGGAGGATTCCACGGCTAACCGTCGCGTGGCAAGAACGGAGACAGAGTAGGCGCGGCTCTGCGGTATTCATTGTAATGCGGAGAAGGTCCTTGTAAGCCCTTTTGTAGTGGCGGGAAATTTTTGCCCGGGCTGTAGAGAAGAAAAGAGTTTGAACCCCCTTCTCCTTATTCTCGGTGCCGGGAAAGCGATTCTCTATTAAAGGAGCTTCGCTCTGAGGAGGTCGGTAACCTGCTTGGGGTTGGGCTTGGAAGTTGCAGATTTCATGACTTGGCCGGTGAGGAAGTTGAGGAGCTTTTCGTTGCCCGCCTTGATGGCCTCGACCTCGCTCGGGTTTGTGGCAATGGCGGCGTCGATGAGGGCTTCGAGGTCGCCAGAAGAGGTGGGCTTGAAGCCGAGCTCGTCCGCAATGGACTTCGGGTCGCGTCGCGGGCTGGTAAAGAGGACGGCGAAGACTTCCTTGGCTTGGTTCGGGGCGAGTATGCCGTTTTCGACGAGGGTGAGGAGGTCGCGGAGTTTCTCCGGGGTGACTGGGCAATCGGCGATGGCGAGGGATTTCTCGTTGAGGGTGCCGAGGAGGTTGTTAATGAGGAAGTTTGCGGTTTTTTTGGCAGGAATCGTCGGGTGGTTGGCGGACTCGAAATATACGGCGAGGTAGCGGTCCGCGGTGAGCACGGCAGCATCGTAGGCGGTGAGACCAAAGTCGCTTTCGTAGCGGCGGATTTTTTCTAAACGCGGCTCAGGGACAAGTGGTCTAACGATTTCTAACAGTGGTGCGGTGGCGATGGGGAGGAGATCTGGGCAGGGGAAGTAGCGGTAATCGTGTGCGTCCTCCTTGGTGCGCATGAGCTGGGTTTCGCCGAGGTCATCGTTCCAACGGCGGGTGGATTGAATCTGGGCGATGCCCATGCCGAGTTCCTCGGTCTGGCGGGCGATTTCGAACTGAATGGCGCGGCGTATCGCGGAAAAGGAGTTCAGGTTTTTCAGCTCAACCTTAGCGCCGAGCGGGTCGGACTCTTTTTCACGGAGAGAGATGTTCACATCGCAGCGAAGGTTGCCCTTTTCCATATCGGCATCGGAGGAAGCACATTCGAGCAGGATAAGCTGTAGAGAGCGGAGGTATGAGACGGCCTCCTCGGCAGATTCGAGATCCGGCTCACTTACGATTTCCATCAGCGGGGTACCAGCGCGGTTGAAATCGATGAGCGAGGTGTTGGCGAGGTGGGTGGATTTTGCGACATCCTCCTCAAGGTGGATACGGTTGAGGAGGACGACCTTGCCAGGGGACTTGATGTTATTCCGTGCGTCGGTGGGGTAGCAATCGTCGAAGAGCGGGACGCCACCACCGAGGCAGAGTGGGAAATCCATCTGAGTAGTCTGGTAATTTTTCGGCATGTCCGGATAAAAATAATTTTTCCGATCCCAGCGGGAAAATTCCGGAGACTTGCAGCCGAGTGCGAGGCCGGTGAGCAGTGTTTTCTCGATGGCACGCTGGTTCAGGACGGGCAGGGCGCCAGGGTAGCCGAGGCAGACCGGGCAAGTGTTCGTGTTCGGGTCATCACCGAAGGAGGTGCGGCAGGCACAGAACATCTTGGTAACGGTGTTTACCTGGGCATGGACTTCGAGGCCGATGGTGACGAGGTAGGGCATAAACTTTAAATTTTAAACTTTAAGTCTCAAGGAAGACTGGGGTTGTGAGGAAGAGGATTGAACCGCCAAGGAAGAGAAGTTCGCCAAGCAAGACTTGAGGTTTTGAATTATTAACCACGGAGAGCTCAGAGGACACGGAGGCTTCGGTTTGAAAATTTGAAGATTAGTTAGGGTTGCCTCTTTAATCCTGTAGTTTTTTGACTCTTCACTTTTCTACCTTGGCGTTCTTGGCGGTGAAATTTTTCTTAGCCTAAGTTTTCGATGCGGAAGACAACGGGTTGGGAGTTGATACAGGTCAGGGACTCAATTTCGGTTAGGGCTGCGGTCAGTTTTCCGAAGGGGCAGGAGTGGAGGAGGAAGACCATATCGACGAACTCGGCGTCGGGGTTAGAGGTGTCGATGGGGGAGTGGGTACCGGAGATGCCGATGCGGTGGTTGGCGAGGACCGTGGCGATTTCTGCGACAACACCGGGGCGGTCGGTGACATCGAAGCGGACATAGTAAGCTGTGGTTGTTTCTTCGATAGGGACAAGGATTCCCGATTCGCGATAAGGCAGGAAACCACGGTGGTGGGCGGTGTGGGCAAGGTCGCGGGCGGCCTCAACGAGGTCGGCGACGACGGAGGAGGCGGTGGGACCCTGGCCGGCGCCACGGCCGTAAAAGAGGGATTCACCGACGGGGTCGGCGTTGACGGAAACGGCGTTGAAGACGCCGTGGACTGAGGCGAGGATGTGTTTTTGGGAGATAAAAGACGGCTGGACGCGAAGCTCTACGGCACCGCCCTCGCGCTCGCGTACGATGGCGAGGAGCTTGATGACATAGCCGAGTGATTTTGCGAAATGGATATCGGTGGGGCGAACCTGCTCGATGCCGGAGACGTGGACGAGAGCGGGATCGATGGGGAAACCGTAGGCGAGTGTGGCTAGGAGGATGGCCTTGTGGGCGGCGTCCCAGCCATTCACGTCGAGGGTTGGATCGGCCTCTGCATAGCCGAGATGTTGGGCTTCCGTTAGGGCGGAGGCGTAATCGATACCGCGCAGGGTCATCTGCTCGAGGATGAAGTTCGAGGTGCCGTTTATAATGCCAGTGAAGGAGTGAATCTGGTTGCCGATGAAAGAGTCTTGGACGGTCTTGACGATGGGGATGCCACCCGCAATGGAGGCCTCGAAGAATAGGGGTGTCTCCATTTTCCGAGAAATTTCGAAGAGCTCGACGCCGCGCTCGGCAAGGAGTGCCTTGTTACCGGTGACGACCGGTTTTTTTGCGAGCAAAGCGGCGGCGATGATCTCGAAGGCATCCGTGGTGCCTCCTATCAACTCAACGACGATATCGACGGCGGGGTCGTTGACGAGTGCGCGCCAATCGGTAGTGAGGATTTCCTTCGGAACGGCAGAGGTGGTGTCGCGGGTTTTGGCGGGATCGCGGACGAGTATTTTCGTGATCCCGAGACAAACACCCTTCCCAGTGCGGTCGGAGATAAGATTGCCATTTTTCTCAATCGTGTTCCATACGCCCGAGCCAACGGTGCCGAAGCCCGCGAGGCCGATTCCCAATTTGCTACAGTTGCTCACGCAGGGAGGGTGAGTGTATATCTCACAAATCTCAAACTTCAAAATTCAAGGAAAAGGAGGAGATGGAAAAAGCCCGGGGTTTGCCCGGGCTTTTATGGATCAATGAAGCGGTGTTGCGAACCAATTACTGGTTCTTGGAAATTGAATCGCGCATGGTGGTGTCGGCTTTGACGTTTTCCATACGGTAATAGTCCATAACGCCGAGGTTGCCGGAGCGGAAGGCTTCAGCAAGGGCGAGGGGGACTTGAGCTTCGGCCTCGACGACCTTGGCTTTCATTTCTGCGACGCGGGCGATCATCTCTTGCTCAAGTGCGACGGCGGCGGCGCGGCGGATTTCCGCTTCGGCCTGGGCCATGTTCTTGTTCGCCTCGGCCTGGGCTTCCTGGAGTTTGGCACCGACGTTCTCGCCGACATCGACGTCTGCAATATCGATGGAGAGTATCTCGAAGGCGGTGCCAACATCGAGGCCGCGGGCGAGGACGGTTTTGGAAATGCTGTCGGGCGATTCAAGCACGCGCTTGTAGCTTTCCGCGGAACCGATGGTGGTGACGATGCCCTCGCCGACGCGGGCGATGATCGTATCTTCCTTCGCACCGCCGACGAATCGATCGAGGTTGGTGCGGACCGTGACGCGGGCGCGGACTTTCACTTGGATGCCGTCCTTGGCGACGCCGTCGATGGTGATACGGCCCGAGGAAGGGCTTGGACAATCGATGACCTTGGGATCGACCGAGGTGCGAACGGCTTCGACGACGGATTTCTCGGAGCCCTTGGTAGCGAGATCGATCGCGCAGGCGCGGTTCCAATCAAGCGCGATGCCGGCTTTCATCGCGGCGATGAGGGCTTGGATGGTGGGGAGAACGTTACCGCCGGCGAGGTAGTGGGCTTCGATTTCGTTGATATCGATCTCGATGCCTGCCTTTTTCGCGGTGATGCGACTATCAACGATGGGACCATAGGGAACCTGACGAAGGCGCATGGCGATTAGATCGGAGAAACCCACGTATGCTCCTGCAAGCCAAGCGCGCAGCCAGACGGAAAAGAAGGAGAAGACAACGCTGAGAACGACAAGCCCGACAATTACGAGGACGATGATGATGATGGTGGATAGATTAGGCATGGTGTGTTTTAGTATTTAATTCTTACAGTAAGCTGGAAAGGGCCAGCATCAACTACTTCTAGTTCGGTGCCGAGGGCAATGTGGCCGGACTGGGAAACGGCTTCGTAGCGTTTTCCATCGATGGTTACATAACCGCTGGGAGAGAGAACCGTAGAGGAGATAGCGGCTTTACCAACAAAATCTCGCGCGCTGTCAGGCAGTGCGGCGGAAGTCGCTGTGATTTGTCGGCTTAGGAAGAAGCGTTTACCGATTCGGGTTTTCGGAAGGATGCGGAGCTCGATGTAAAAAAGGATGATTGCAGTGGTGCCCGCAATGAGCAGAGCAATCAGGCCGCCGGACTTGCCAAATTCAACGAACGAAAGGGCGGATCCCGCCAAAAGAAGAAGCCCGCCGGCTGCACCGAGGATGCCGCCGGGAACGAGGACTTCCGCGGCGAGGAGAAAAAGGCCGATGGCGAAAAGGATAACGATTAGGGACACTGGGAGATATCTTACAATTTTAAATTCTAAACCTCAAGAAGACTAATTACACCGCCTCCACCGTCAGTTCGAACTCGCCGACGGAGACAACTTTCACTTCGGTTCCGGGTGGGACGGTGCCGAGGGCGAGGCGGGCGTCATAGCGCTTGCCGCCGATCTTGATTTCACCGGAAGGGAAAAGTGCAGTGACAGCTTGGCCGGTGGCGCCGATCAGCGAGGGATCATTGCGGGCGGCGGAGGAAATGGTGGACTCGCCGCCGATCGCCGAGTCCAGCACCATTTTTCCCCATAGGCTGCCGCTGGGCATGAAGCGGATTAACAGAATGAATAACAGGATCGCGCCGCCTATGCCGGAGGTGAGGTTAACGAGCGGTTTGAAAAGGAATCCTGAGTCCCAGTCGAGGGGTTGGTCGGGCCAGATATCGGACATGCCCCAGAGCAGGGAGCCAAGCATCAGCAGGGCGCCGGGGATGGCCAGGATGAAGAAGCCGGGCAGCAAAAAAAGGTCGATCATTACCAACGCGAAGCCAAGAAAGAAGAAAAGCACCGCCTCTTGGCCTGAAAGTCCGGCCGCGTGGTGTCCGAAGAAGACGATGGCGAGCAAGATGCCGCCGCTGATTCCGAAGATCCCGAAGCCGGGCGTTTTGAATTCGATGAAAATGAGCAGTAGCCCGGCGGCGAGCAGCAGAGGTGCGATGATAGTAATGAATTGCGAGACCTTTTCCGACCAAGTGACCTCCAGCCGAGTGGCGGTGTAGTTTCCTTTTCCAAAAAGAGTATCCATCAGGTTATCAATGTCCGGCGATATGCCGGCTCCGAGGAGTGGCTGCGCAGGATTACCGTATTCTTTGATCGCCTCGGTGGCGGTAAGCGTGAGTAACTCGCCCTCAGGTTTTAGGGTTTCCTCGCCGATTTTGAGTTCGAAATCCTCGTCGATCATCGCAGAGAGGACTTCGCCGCGGTAACCCTTACCGTCGGATATGGAGCGGACGCGGGCCTTGAGGTAAGAGACGATCTTGAGTTTCATCGTTTCATCGATATCCTGCCCGCCGCCGGTCACGGGAGCCGCCGCGCCGATGACAGCACCTGGGGCGAAATGAATCTCATCTGTCCCGGCGGAGATGAGCGCGCCTGCGGAGATTGCCTCGCTATTCACGTAGGTGATCACTTTCCCGGGAAATTTCTCGATGGCCTTGAGCATATCGAAGGTGACGTCGAGGCGGCCGCCGGGTGTTTCCATATCGAGGATTACGGTGTCTGCGCCCTGCTCGATAGCGCTTTTCAGGCCACGACGGAGGACATGCAACTCAGGCGGCGCAATCTGTTCGCGGATGGGTATGATGATTACCTTGTTCTTAGAGGAGTCTCCATCCTGCGCCGGGAGGAAGCTGGGGAATAACGCGACAAAGGTGGGGAGGAGGCAGAGAAGGCGGAAGAGTTTTTTCATCTGATTATTTAAGAATATACATGAAATCGCTCCGGGGGGGAAGATTTCATCAGGTCACATGTCGCCGGGCGTGAAGCCCATGACGATGTCGAATTTCGCCGCGAGCTCGCCGGCTTTGCTGCCGGGCACCGGGGCGAAATCACAGATGATAGTTTCGCGCTTTTTCGGATCCTGGATGCCGCGTATGGGGCCATCTTTCTCGTTCTGCGGCTCGCCCTTGATGTAGAGCTGGGTCGTCCACTTTTCGCGGCCTTTCAGTTTCACCGCGAAATGGATGTGCGGGGTGCGACCGGGGTAGGCTACGGGTTTTATCGTGCGGAAATAGTATTCGCCGGTCGTGCCGGTGAGGAAACGTCCAAAGCCTTGGAAGTTCTTGTCTCGTTTCTCCGCGCCCGCGCTGCCCTTGTGGAGGTAGACGCCGTGATGATCCACCTGCCAGATCTCGACGAGCGCATTGCGTATAGGCGCGCCCGAGGGGCCGAGGATGCGGCCGCTGAGGTGAGTGATCGTGCCGACGGAGCGTGTGAGGCCGTCGTTGACGATGATGAGGTCGTTGTCGGTGTCGAGCGGGAGATCGACGGGGTAGAAGGGTCCTTCGGTTTGCTTCGCGGTTTGTGTCAGTGCTTCGGCGAAAGCGCCAGGAACCCAAAGCCCTGCGGCACCCAGGGTGAGATTCCGGACAAAGGCGCGGCGGGAAGGATGCGGATGAATCATGAGATGTATTCTCCGTCGCGCTTGGCTGTCCGTCAAGGTGTTGCGCTTGGCGGGCTTTGTCCGATGCGGCGGGAAGCCGATTTTCTTTTCTCGAAGTATAGATAGGCCACCATGGCGGCGCGATCGAGGATGTAGGCGATGGTGAGCCCGGCACAGATTCCGGAGAGCACGCCGATGACGAGGGCGACCGGGAGCTGTGAAGGGGAGCCGAAGAGCCGGACGGCCAGCCACGCCAATCCCGCTCCGACAGGCAGGGCGATGACGGCGTAGGCCTGGTAGTGCAGCGCCCGCAGGCCGGAGGAGAATTTGCGCCGGACGATGCCGGTGAGGGCCGAGGTAAAAAGCATTCCGAGCATGCGATACATCCACCGTAATCATGGATCATTTCGGATTACAGGCAAGATTGGATGCTTGTGGCGAGGGCTTTGCTTGCATCGTGGAGGTGATGGATCAAGTATACGGGAGTGGGTGATTTGATGAAAAAGCTGTTGTTGAAAACTCCCGGCGCGGCGTTGAAGGAGCACTTCGGCTTTTCCGCTTTCCTCGACGGGCAGGAGGAGGTGATTTCCGAGATCGTCTCCGGGCGCGACGGGCTGGTGGTGATGCCGACGGGCGGGGGAAAATCCCTGTGCTTCCAGATCCCGGCGCTGTGTTTCCCGGGCGTGACCTTGGTGATTTCCCCGCTCATCGCGTTGATGAAAGACCAGGTGGATGCGCTGCAGGCGCGGGGCATAGCGGCGACGTTGATCAATTCCACGCTGTCGTGGCCGGAGCAGAAGGAGCGGCTCGACGGGATGCGCAGCGGCGAGTTCAAGCTTGTCTATATCGCGCCGGAGCGGTTCCGGGCGGAGAGTTTTTTGCGGGCGCTGGAGGGGGTGGAGATCTCACTGTTCGCGATTGACGAGGCACATTGCCTCTCGCAATGGGGCCATGATTTCCGGCCGGACTACATGCGGCTGGGAAAAGCGCTGGAAAAAATCGGCTGCCCACAGTGCGTGGCTCTAACAGCTACTGCGACTCCCGTAGTTCGCGAGGACATCCTGAAAACTCTAGGCCTGCGCGAACCGTTCGAGCGCGTCAGCGGTTTCTCGCGGCCCAACCTTTCGCTGGCTATCACGCCAGTGGAAAAGGCGGCGCAGAAGGACGAGCGGATCCGGGCGGTCATCGCCGCCCATAAGACCGGGATCATCTACTGCGCGACGCGGAAAAAGGTGGATCTCGTTTCCGAGACACTCGCAAGCTGGGGCCTGAAATGCGTTTCCTACCACGGCGGCATGGGCGATGCGGAGCGGGTGAAGGCACAGGAGATTTTCATTTCTAAAAAAGTGGATATTGCGGTAGCGACGAACGCCTTTGGGATGGGCATCGACCGCGGGGATGTGCGTTTCGTGATACATTATGAGATCCCGGGCAGCGTGGAGGCGTACTACCAGGAGGCGGGCCGCGCCGGGCGGGACGGTGAGTCGGCAGTGTGCGAATTGCTGTTCAATTATGCTGACACGCGTACACAGGATTTTTTCATCGATGGCGCTAATCCCTCTGCGACGACCGTGCGCCAAGTTTACCAATATCTACTTAACGAGGCGGACGAGAATCACGAAGTGTTTCGGACGTTGGAGGACATCGCGGAGCATGCGGATGTGAGAAATTCCATGGCCGTAGGCAGCGCGCTGACCATTCTGGCGCGAGGACGTTTCATCGAGCGGTTCGATGTCCAGGGGAAGCGGATGCGCGGCACCCGCTTGCTGAAGCCAGACACCTTAGCGCGCGATCTCACTCTTGATGAGAAGGCGATGGAGGAAAAGGACGGTCGAGACCGTGAGAAGCTGCGGGCGATGGTCGAGATGTGCTATGCGCGGACGTGCCGCCAGAAGTGGATACTTGAATACTTCGGCGAAGCTAACGCTTCAACCTGCGGGAATTGCGATGTTTGCCGGGAACGCAGTGCGGGTGATTTCCGCAAACCTAGTGAGGCGGAGGCGCAAATGGTCAGTAAGGCGCTTGCCGGCGTTGCCCGAATGTCGCGGCGCGGGCCTGACGGATGGGAAGGGAAATTCGGCAAAGGCCGTATCATCCAAATGCTTTGTGGCAGCAAGTCGCAGGAAATCCTCAGCTGCCGCCTCGACCAACTCACCACCTATGGCATACTCGCTGGAAAAACTACTGGCTATCTCAATGCCCTCTTCCGCTCGCTCGCCGAGGAGGGGTTGGTCATTACGCAGGCCGGCGAGTATCCGCTGATGACGATCTCGTCTCGCGGCGAGGCGGTGATGTTGGGCAAAGAAGGTTTTAAGCTGCGTTGGCCCGAAGAGGTCGCGAAACCCGAGGGCTTGGCGGAGAAGGATTTCGATTCACAGCTTTTCACCATGCTCAAAGATCTGAGGTTCCGAATGGCGAAAAAGGACGGGGTGCCGCCTTACGTTGTTTTCTCCAACAAGGTGTTGGAGGCTCTCACACGATACGCGCCGTCCAGTGTCGCTGAGGCTCTGGCTATTCCCGGCATCGGTGAGGGCAAGGCGCAGTCCTACCTACCGCCTTTTTTGGAAATGATCCGCACCTACCGTGCGATGCGTTAGCATAATTGGCTACGCGTACAAAAATAGGTGCCGCCCGTCACGGTTCCTCGACGATTTCATGAAGGAGATGGTGGAGACTTGGAACGTGTGGAATGAAACCGAAAACCGAAATTGAACCACGGATGGCACGGAGAGGCACGGATGAAGAAAGAGTTATGGAAACGTTTTCAAACCTATTGGGTGGATTCTTAAATCCGTGAAAATCCGTGCCATCCGTGGTCAAAATTCCAATGAAGCCCCCTGCAACCTCGGAGTTCGGGTTACATGGTCGGGAATAGCGGCATGGCTCGCGAAGTTTTCTCTGTTGGAAGAGAAAATTCAAAGTTACTAATCCGAAACTAATAACCAAGAACATGAAACTCAATCTACTCACCGCCCTGCTTGGCATCGGCATGTCTAACACGAGCCTCGCCGCTGAATCTTTTCGCGTCTATGCGCCGGCCCCGAAGACGCAGACGCTTTGGATCGTTGACGCCGTTCCCATGCCAGACGGTGGATTGGAATTCAAGCTGGCCGAAAAGCGAGAGTTGGGCATTAACGGCCGGGTCATCGCAACGCATCCGAAGAAACCGCTGCTCTACATCGCGGGCGGCGGCGGAGAACGGGGCAAGGTGCCAGGTGCGGTGGTGACGTTGGCAAAAAACGGTACCTATGCGAGCCATCAGCGCGTGGATCTGAATGACGATGCCGCTTACCTTAGTCTCGATCACAGTGGTGCGTTTCTCTTCGGTGTCAGCTATGGAAACGGGCGACTCAATGTCTATCGCCTGGGTAAACAAGGACTGCCCGGTAAAGCCGTGGCGACGATTGATGAAGGAAAGAAGGAAGCTCACTGCGTCCTGATTTCGCCCGACAATAAGTTTCTCTACATCCCCTATGTGAAGGGCAACCTAGCGCTCTTCCAATACCGTTTCGATGCGTCCTCTGGAGCCGTCACGCCGCTTGCTCCGGCCAATGCGAATCCACCGGTAGGCACCGGCCCACGCCACCTCGTCTATCACCCGAAGTTGTCGATGGTTTATTTCTCGAACGAGCAAGGCATCGGCCTCTCCACCTATGAGCGGCGCCCCGACGGGCAGCTTGTGTTGAAGCAGGACCTTGCGATCCTGCCACAGGGAATGTCGAAGGAAGGCCTCAGTGCCTCCGACCTGGAGATCACGCCGGACGGGAAGTTTATCTTCGCCGGATTGCGCGGACACAACCAGGATTTTGACCGCATCGCCCGCTATCGGGTCAAACCCGACGGTCATGCCGAGTTGCTGGGGCTGACACCGGCGGACAAGATTCCGTGGGGTCTGGCGCTCTCTCCAGACGGCAAGTATCTCCTCGTGTCCGCCTACAATGGGGCGACCCTCACGGGTTACCGAATCACCAACGAAGGTGACTTGAAGAAAGCAGCGAGCCTCGCGTGGGACGCGGAGATCGCCGACCTCGTCACGCGCTGAGTTCTTGCTCACAAGAATCAAGAGCCAGAAACATGAAACTGACTTTCGTCGCCACCATTGCTTACACGTTGTTCGCCGCGCTGCACGCCGCCGAATTGTAAATACCGACGATCTGTGGCGATCACATGGTCCTCCAGCAGGGACGGGTGATTCCAGTTTTTGTGGCGATCACACCCCTTTTTCCCTTCCCAGTGCGACGCCCCAGTGTATTTTCCGCCTCAAGTAAAAAAGCAAAATCCTAGCATTCATTCATTTACGGCAACTTGTGGTTTTGCTTCTTGTCTCTGTTACGGGGGTAAGTTGTTTCTTAGCGAGTCTTGCCCAAGCCCAAGAGCAGAAGTTTGCACAACTTGAGGGGCTAAGCTCTCCCGCTGCTGCGAACCAAGCGCCAACTGAACCCGAAAACCGAAATTGAACCACGGATGGCACGGAGAGGCACGGAGAGGCACGGATGGCACGGATGGCACGGATGGCACGGATGGCACGGATGGCACGGATTTTGAAAGAATTATGGAAACGTTTTCAAGCCTGATTGGTGTATTCTTAAATCCGTGAAAATCCGTAAAATTTGAGGAAGGATTGGGAGGCGGTTAGTTCCTCCATGTTCGCTGCGCTTCCATTGTGGTCAAAATTCCAATGAAGCCCCCTGCAACCTCGGAGTTCTGGATAAAAGAATAAGGAAAGAAGGAAAAATAACCTAGGTTAACTATAAACCAATCTGCAATCCAAGCGAATCAAGAATGATCAGGTTGCTCTACCTCCTTTGCTCCTTCCAGACAAGCTCTCCTGTGTATTCTCCCACCCAGATGAAAAGCAAATTTCTAGCATTAATGGCGACAGCCGCCCGCTTTGCGCTATCGCTAGTCCGTACCTTACTTCAGCTGACCGGCATCATTGAATTTTCCGAGCGCGGGGTTTGCACGGTCTCAAAGGGTGCTATTGACCGTATCAACCCAAACCCGATCATCATCGGTAGCACATGCTATTGCCTTGACGCTACGTTCTTCTAAGTCCTCCATAAAGTCACAACACCCATTATTATGATCCACTTATCATTTCCACTTACGCGCCTTGGTGTTTTAGTGTCCCGCCTAGCTCTTATGGCTACGGTTTTTGTTGGGACCTTCGCAGGGCACATCCTTGCGCAAGACTTCGAAGGGAAAAATATCTTAGAGGTCGCCGTCCGCTACCGGGATGCTAAAACGGTAGATGAGGCGAGGATTCGCAACCTGATGTCCACCAAAGCGGGCATGCAATACCGCGCGGAGAACCTAGACAAAGATATCAAAACCCTTTTTGAATCTGGCCTTATCGATGATGTCCGGTTTCTTGCCGAGCCAGTTGGCGCTGGCGTCCGCGTCATCGTGGAAGTCCTGACCCGCCCAGCGATCAACGGTGTGGGCTTTGTCGGCAACACGATATTTTCCGACCAGAAACTTGCCAAGGAAACTAAGCTGAAATCCGGCGGTGCGATGAGCGATTCCCAAATCTTAGAAGCCCGCCGCAATATCGAAAAATACTACCAAGGATACGGCTACCCAGACGTGTTGGTTACGCACCGCATGCAGGAAACCGGACAGCCCGGGCTTTCCGACCTCATTTTCGTGATCGATGAGGGTTCGAAGAACGAAGTCCGCAAGATCCGCTTCGAGGGCAATACTGTGTTCACAACAGCCGAGCTAAAAAAGGAGATGAAGACTAAGGAAAAAGGCTGGTTCTCATGGCTGACCAAATCCGGTCGCTTCGAGTCCTACCAGCTTGATGAGGATCTCGATGCTGTAATCGATTACTACCGCAGTAACGGTTACCTTCGTGCTAATAGCCAGGGTATGCGCCGCGATCCCGTCGGTGACGGACGGGTGGATCTAGTCATCCCGATCAGCGAAGGCGAAAAATACACGGTCGCCGGCATCAGCTTCGGGGTTATGACGGTATTCAATGCGGAAGAACTTTCCCCCTCTATGACATTGAACGGAGACGACGCCTATTCCTCCGCGAAAATGCGCGACGATATCAAGACGATTCGCAGCTTTTATGGCTCGCGCGGATACGCGGATGCCGTTGTTTCCCCAGACATCAAGGACGCCGGTCCTAACCGAGTGACCGTAAAATACCAGATCACTGAAGGTGCGCGCGTAAAAGTTGGTCGCGTAAATATACAGGGTAACACCAAGACCAAGGATAAGGTAATTCGCCGCGAGGTTCCTCTAAAGCCCGGTGATTGGTTCAACACCGTGGAGCTTGAGACCACCAAAGCCCGCTTAGATAACTTGCAGTATTTCAGCGACGTACAGGCATCTGGAAACCCAGCAGGATCGGGATATCGTGATGTGGATATCTTAGTAGAAGAGCGCAACACCGGCTCCGTTGGCGTCGGTGTCGGCTTCAGTTCTGTGGACAACGTAGTCGGCTTCCTGACCCTAGAACAGAGCAACTTCGACATCATGAACCCATGGAACTTCACTGGTGGCGGCCAGCGCTTCGGCATGAATCTTCGCGCTGGTTCTGAGCGCAGCGAGTTTAGCGTGTCGCTTGTGGAACCTTGGTTCCTCGATCAGCGCTTGGCGCTGGGTGGCGAGCTTTTCTACCGCCAATCCCAATACTTCAGTGATGTATATGACCAAACTAACATGGGTGCGGCCATCTACATACGCAAACCGCTGACAGAGAAATCCTCGCTCAAGCTGGAGTATCGCCTGGAAGAGGTCGGCATTGATGTGGAATCGGGGGCAAGCCCCGCCTTCCAGGCAGAGGATGGTGATTTCCTCCGCAGTGCAGTCACACTGAATTACCTTTATGACAACCGCGACAGCACGATCATAACCCGCACGGGCGAGCGCCTCGACGTCGCCTTAACCATGGCTAGCTCGATCTTCGGTGGCGATTTGGACACGATCACCCTGTCCACCCAAGGAGCCAAATATTGGAATCTCAAGTGGGACACAATTCTCTCTGTGAACGGGGAACTCGCCTTTGTTGATGCCCTCGATGGCGAAGTGCCCATCTTCGAGCGTATGTTCCTCGGCGGCGGCAGAACGCTGCGCGGCTTTGAGTTCCGTGACATCGGTGGTCCACGCGATGCGGCGTCCGGCGAGGTTCTCGGCGGTCAGTCGCTTGCTTTTGCCACTGTGGAATACACTATTCCGATCGTCGAGACAGTGCGTGTGGCAGCTTTCTTAGATGCGGGATTCGTGAACACGGATTCTTGGGACATTGGTCCTGACGATGTTTACAGCGACGTCGGTCTCGGTATCCGCCTCAAACTGCCAATCAGCCCTGTCCCGATTGCCCTCGACTATGCGATTCCCATGAGCACGCCTGACAAGGAAGCTGACAAGGGCGGCCAGTTCCAGTTCTATCTGAACTACCAATATTAGGCCGTTCCGCCCAATTTCTCCCAAAGGACATCTACACTTGGTGTCCTTTTTATTTCGATTTCTGTTATTTACCTTCGCGTATTTCCCTGTCCTTGCGCAAGGATTCCCTAGTCACGCGCGGGCGCAGTATAAACCATCCCGCAAAGTAACCTGCGAGAGAACCTCCAAGGTGGCAGGCATGGCTGATGCTGAAAAGGTCGGGAAATTCTTTAGCAATCTGCTCGCCGAACCGCGCCAAGGGTCCAGTGGGAAGATCCGGGTTCAGGAGTGCAAGGATCATGTTTGCGAGGATCACACCGATTCCCAGCGATCTGCCGCTTAAGAAAAACGGTAAGAATCGCGAATCTGGCGATAAAGTCGTTAGCAACAACAGGAATGCAAAACAAAGGGCTGATGAGCCGACCAATCTCTGAGGATCAGCGCCGATGGTGTGGGTGAGCAAAAGGAATACCAAGCCACCTGCAAGCGCGGCTGTGATAGCCACAACCCGGATTGTTTTTTTCCCCGCGATATGTTCGATCTTAGAACCAAGCAGGAGTATGGTTGCACTATTCATAAGCAGATGCTGCCAATGGGCGTGGATCAATGCGTAGGTGAAGGGCTGCCAGAAATCACCGGAGAGGAAATTGGGCTTCGCCAGTCCAAGGAGAATTTGAGCCTGCGAAAGCTTGTCCGGGGCGCTGTATCCTGGCGGAAACACCAGATCCCAGATGACCGGAATCGCCTGGATGACGATCAATATCCGCAGGATCTGCCAAGTTGCCCTCGCTTCCCGTAAATGTCTGAAGCCTCGCGAAAACCTCCCCCCTTCCCCACCCATCGCCGCGATTGTTTCTGGAGAGGCGGGAGGGATCATAAGAAAAACTCTAAACTTTAAATTTTAAACCCTAAACCTCGGTGAGTGCGAAGCGCTCTTCCTTAGAGCTTAAAATTTAAGGTTTAAAGTTTCTCACTCCTGGTGCCTCGCCCTCGGCTCGCGCTTGGCGATGGTTTCGCCGCCGGGTGCGGTGACAAACGGACCGCCTTCGAGCGGGGCGACGCCGGTGAAGGCCACGTCCGGCATGTCGGTGGGACGCCCGGCGAGCGGAAAATCCTTGCGCAGCGGGAAGAATGGGTAGCCCTCCCACATCAGGATGCGCTTGAGGTTCGGGTGGCCGGAGAAAGGGATGCCCATCATGTCCCAGACCTCGCGCTCATGCCAGTCTGCCGCTTTCCAGAGATGGATGACGGTTGGCACGGACTCGTCCTCAGAAACCTTGGCCTTGAATCGCAGGTGGCGTGTGTCGTCTAGTGAGGCGAGTTCGTAAACGATCTCGAAACGTGGATCATCGCCGAAGTGGTCGAGCGAGGAGATATCGAGCAAAAGCTCGTAGTTGAGCTTTTCCTTGCAGAAGGTGAGGGCTTTTGGAAGTGCTGCGAGGGAAACATTTAGCGTGTTCTCACCGCGGAATTCGTTTTCGAAAAGGATACCTTCGCCGAGTTCTAAGCGGAGGGCGGGGATGTCGTTAGTTGCGGACATAAGGGGAAATGGTTTATGCGTTCTCCTCGAAGAAGGTGCGCTTCTGATCCAAGGTAGAACTTTCCTTCGCGATTTTCTCCTGGAGCTTCATCAGCCCCTCGATGAGGGCTTCGGGACGTGGCGGGCAACCAGAGATATAAACGTCAACGGGGATGAGTTGGTCGATTCCTTGTAGCACGGCGTAGGAGCGATACATGCCGCCGGAAGACGCGCACGCACCCATGGCGATGCACCATTTCGGCTCCGGCATCTGATCCCAGACACGTTTCACGGCAAGCGCCATCTTGTAAGTGACCGTGCCGGCGACGATCATCACATCCGACTGGCGCGGAGAAAACCGCATCACCTCCATACCGAAGCGGGAGATATCGAAACGCGAGGAGGCGGTGGCCATTAGCTCGATCGCGCAGCAGGCGAGACCCATCGGCATCGGCCACAGGGAATTCTTCCGCATCCAGTTGATCGCAGCATCCACCTGCGTGAAAATGATGTTGCCCTCGATCTTTGAATCGTAAGCGGCGTGGGTGGAGGTGATGTCGATGGTTTCCATGGCGCGGGGACTGAGCGGTGGGAGCTTGGTGCCAACTAGGCCGTGTCTCAAGCGGTTTGTCGGAAAATTTCCCCGCGGGTGACATTCATTCCCCGGCGGATCGCCGCCCGCGAGCTAGGTTTTGACGCAGTGTCTCCACAATCTGGCGGCTCAAGCGAAAACCCGTTCTTTCCAATCGGGTTGGCTGAGAAATAAGGATCTCAAACTCACCGGCGCGCCTGCATGGATCGCTTCTTGCAGCACGGTGCCTGTGATATGGATTTTGCCATAAAGCCTGCGGAGCAAATCCAACTCACCTATTTCGGCAAGGCCCGAAAGCGCCGAGTTGTCGCAGATGATAATCACAGGACGGCTTGCCGGAATTCCGATGAACGGCGGGCATCTTCCAGGATCTCAGCAGCCGACTGCCCGGGCCACATTCCGTATCTACCAAGGACCTCCTGAGCCTCCCAGCGTGATTCCAGCTCCAACATTCTCCGGATCTGCTCCAGTGACAGGACATCCTTCGAGTAGGCCTCCGCCGCCAGAGCCTCAAGGGCTGTGCGACCGAGGTTACCGAATCCGTTTCCCAACTCTGTCACGAGGTCATCCGGTATGTTAACGGTTACATCCATAGTCTTATGGCTAATACCACGGCCTCCTCACTGCAAAGCAGAATTTTACTTTACTCACGCCAGCCGAAAAGGCTCGGCGACCTCGAACCATGGGGTCGGCTCGGATTGGGTGGCGCAGTGGAGGGCGGTGTGGTCGTGGCCGAGTTCGCGCAGGCACTTCCCGAAAATTTCGGTGACCTTTTTCGAGCAGTTGCAAT
>CAMAXN010000019.1 GCA_945862245.1 Prosthecobacter debontii | reverse complement strand
TGTGAGCACCGATGCGGCTTGCCGCATGGAGCGGAACAAGGTCGGGAGAACGTAGACAAGAAGCCGAAGTCTGAGCGGGGTCGAAAAATATAGCATCGAATTAGGCTACGGCTTGGCTCCTCAATAAATTGTTTGTTTCTGCCCAACGTCTAGCTCATCCACGGCGGGGATGGAAGCCCGAATTCAAACAGGAGCGTTACCCGCCGTTGGATGGAGCGTCTTGTTCGACTTCTTGTTAGCGGCCGGACACATCAAGGAGTCCTGTCCTCTTTTTCAGTGTTCGCAACGTCGCCCAAATGACAAACCCGACGCAAAGAGCTACGATCCATTCCGCATCAGGATCAAAGCGACGATAGATGACTAGGTCTCCAATGGTCTCAAGCAAAAACAAACAAAGAATCACGGCAAAGAATCCGTTGTATTCACGTCTAAGCACATTCTTTAGAGAGAATGGCAGGTTGGACTTTTGGTAGTTGCGAAATCGCGGGACAAAAACAGGCGTGCGTTCCGCCCAATCTAAATACTCCGCACCGAATTTTGCTCGGAGGTAAGCCTCTTCCGCGAAGATGATCCGTTCGTAGTAGAGCCAGAATGCCAGCACGAAAATCAGCGTTAGCCACCATAGATGTGGAAATAGCGCAACACCTAGAAACATAAAGAAATTGCCGAGGTAAAGGGGATTCCGCACAACGGAATATATCCCCGTAGTATTCAGGGCGTCTGCCACCTGTCGTTTGGTGTTCCTCCCAGATGTATTCTTCGGAGTATGTCCAATCGTGTATGAGCGAATCGCTAAGCCAAAAAAGCTTACACAAAGACAGATGACCTCCCAGATGTGGTCTAGCTTCTCGCTATGCCCGGGATACTCGTATTCACGAAGAGCTAAGAGAACCATTGCGATGCCCGCAAGCGGGAGGTAGCTACGCCAGCGGAATAACCACTGGCCTGAATTCTCAAATTGTTCTTGTAGTGCCATATTATTTTTCTGTCGAACAGTTCATTGATAGGCGGAAACGGGGGGAAAGTCCAGACCCTAATCGCGGGCACTTTTGAAGGATATGACGCGGGAAAGGTCAAGTTTTTTTGCTAAAAATTGATTCATATTATGTTAAAAAAGGTAGAAATTATCGTTTTTTACTCATTTATGCGTCATATCCTTCAATTTTCGGCTTGTCAAAAATCTTCAAATCCATAGAAAAGGTGCAGCATTAAGAGGGTAAATCCACAGAACGTCATGAAATTGGAAGATCAGATTCGGGAATTGCTACGGTTCAAACACTACAGCATCAGGACGGAGGACACCTACGTCGGGTGGTATCGGCAGTTCGTGAAATTCCATGGGCTGAGGCATCCGCAGGAGATGGGGAAGGAGGAGGTGGAGGCGTTTTTGACGCACCTGGCGGTGAAAAGGAGGGTGGCCGCGCCGACGCAGAACCAGGCGCTCAATGCGCTGGTGTTCCTGTATCGGGAGGTATTGAAGACGCCGTTCGAGGGGGTGGATGTGATGCGGGCGCAGGAGACGAAGCGATTGCCGGTCGTGCTGTCGGTGGAGGAGATGCGGAAGATGCTGATGGTGATGACGGGGGAGGAGGCGGTGATGGCGAAGCTGTTGTATGGCTGCGGGCTGCGCGTGATGGAGTGCATGAGGTTGCGGGTGAAGGATGTGGATCTGTCCGGCGGTAAGGTGGAGGTGCGCGGCGGTAAGGGCGACAAGGATCGGGTGCTAACGTTGCCGAAAAGCGTGGTGGCGGCGCTCGAAGCGCAGCTGGGGCGGTGCCGCGTGCTGCATGAGAAGGATAGGGCGGATGGGGTGGCGGGGGTTTATCTGCCGAATGCGTATGAGGTGAAGAACCCCGCTGCGGGGGTGAGTTGGCCGTGGTTCTGGCTTTTCCCATCGGGGAACCTATCGGCGGATCCGCGTGCGGGTGGGCTGGAGCGGCGGCACCACGCGCATGAGGCGCGGGTAGGTAGGGCGCTGGCGGCAGCGGTGAAGGCGGCGGGGTTGGCGAAGAAAGTGACGGCGCATACGCTGCGGCACTCGTTTGCGACGCATCTGGTGCTGCGCGGGGTGGATATCCGTAGCGTGCAGGAGCTACTGGGCCATTCAGATATCCGGACGACGATGATTTACCTCCAGTTGGCAAGGGCGATGCGGGGCGAGATCACGAGTCCGCTGGATGATCTGTGAGGTCATGGGAAAAGCATTGCCATCCGGGTGTCGCATTTTAATATTTCCTATGAACCGCGCCCACCTGCCGCTCGCACTGCTGGCCAGCATCGTAACCGCCGCTGCCCAGAATTTCCTCGATCCGCTGGTTATCACTGCCACGCGAAGTTCCACCGCGCTAGGCGATACCCCCTACTCCGGCACGTATTTCTCTTCGGAGGATTTCCTCGAAAACCAAGTCCGTACCCTGCCTGACACTTTGCGTTACACACCCGGCGTGCTCGTGCAGAAAACCGCCCACGGCCACGGATCACCTTACATCCGTGGCTTCACCGGGCGGCAGAACCTGTTCCTCATCGACGGCGTCCGCTTCAACAACTCCACCTTCCGCGGCGGGCCGGTGCAGTATTGGAACACGGTGGATCCCTACTCGCTCGACCACTTCGAGCTGATCCGCTCCCAAGGTTCCGTGCTTTACGGCTCGGATGCCGCAGGCGGCACGCTCAACGCGTTCACCAAATCATCCGGCTTCGCGGATGAGGCAGCAGGCCGACTTTTTTCCCACGGCTCGGCTTACTACGAATACCGTAGCAATGGCCGCTGCAGCCACATCGGCCGCCTGGAAACGCAAACGGGCATCGGCGGGAAATTCGGACTTCATCTCGGTATTTCCGCAAAGGAATTCGGCGATATTGAGGACTCAGCCGTCGGCCTCATGCGCGGCACCGGATACCCGGAGCAGGCCTACGATGCCCGTTTCGACTGGGCGATCTCTCCGCAAACGACCCTCACCGTGGTTCACCAAGACCTCGAACAGGACGCCGTTTCCCGCTGGCACTCCACGATCAGCAACCCAGGCTGGTCACACGGCAATCACAAAACCGATCCCGGCAACAAATTCCTGGCGCGTGATTACGACCAGGACCGCTCGTTGAGTTACATCCGCCTCGCCCATATCAACGACGGCGCCTCCGCGCCCGTCCGCCGCATCACCGCAACTCTCTCCTACCAGGAATCTTCCGAGAGGGAACTCCAGACCCGCACCCTTGTGGACCGGCGTCTTCAATTTTACGATGTGGATACACTCGGGTTTGATCTTGAGATGGAATCGCCCGTGGCCGACGGCTCGTTGGTCTACGGCCTCGACTACTACCGTGATTCCGTGGATTCCACGGCGTCCCGGGACACCGGTGCCGGATTTGCCTTCCAGCAGTCCAACCGTCCTGTTGGTGACGATTCCACCTACGAACTCTTCGGCACATACGCCCAATACATACGCCCTATTGGAGAATCATTCGAAATCACGGCAGGCCTCCGTTACACGAACGCGAAGGCCGATATCGGAAAACTTTTCGACTCCACCCCGGGCGTCTCAACGGATATCTCCGCCGAGGATTCCTGGAACGACCTTTCCGCCTCGCTGCGTGCCACTTACAAAATCGACGAGCAGAAGATGCTGTATGGAGGCATCTCCCAAGCCTTCCGCTCGCCTAATCTCATCGATCTCTCGGGGAACCTCACCTCCGGCTCCGGAGTCGCCGCAGCGGGATCCCTCAACGTGGATCCGGAGGAATTCATCACCTTCGAACTCGGCTACCGCCAGGAGAGTGAAACAAGCGGCTTTGCCCTTGCGGTTTTCTACACGGACATTTCGGATCTGATCACTGCCATCCCTATTCCCGCCGCTCCCCTATCCCCCGCCAGCTCCATCACCGGCAATTCCAGCGACGGCCACATCTATGGAGTTGAGTTTGAGGGTTTCTGGAAATTCGCCCCGCAATGGACTCTCTCCGGTTTCGCATCATGGCAGGAATCCCAAATCGAACGCCTTGTCTCCGTTGGCGGTGCGACCGTCCAGGAACCTTTATCCCGGGTCATGCCTCTCAACGGCTCCATCGCCCTGCGCTGGGATCACCCCTCCGCTCCATTCTGGGTGGAAGGACGCGTTCTCGCTTCGGCAACCGCTGATCGTCTGGCCGCAAGCGACGTTGCAGACCCCGAACGCTTGCCCACCAACGGCACCCCAGGATACATCGTAGCCTCCCTCGGCGTAGGCTACGAACCCATCGAAAATCTCAGGCTAACGGCCACCCTTCAAAACCTCCTCGATCAAGATTACCGCATCCACGGCTCCGGCCAGAACGAGCAGGGCTTCGGCGCTGTCTGTGGGGTGAAGTATGAGTGGTGATATGAGGTAGGGCTGATCCGGCTCGGTCAGCCCATTTCAAAAATCAAACGTACCGCTCACTCTGGCGGGAGCGAAATCTCGAAACAAAAAGCCCGCCTCAGTGAGGTTTCACTACCATTCCGGCAATACAACTCCTCCGTTTTTGATCAGGGCCGACCGTGCCGGATCAGCCCTGTCTCTTCGGCACTACCTCTTCAGCCCTACCTCTTTGCTTTTCTAGCCGCCGCGATCTCCACGATCAAGCGATGCAGCACCAAGCGGTGATCCAGCCCGGTTGTCACCAGCGCCTGATCCGCTTTCTGCGTCTGCTCCATCACGTGCTGAAGTCCATCTAAGTCGAAGTTTTTCGCGTTCGGGACGGCCAGGAAAATCGGAAACACATTCACGCCGGAGCCGTCCTTTTTTTGCGGCAGCCACGCACGGTCGGCGGCAGGGAGCTTGTTGAGCGCCTCGGCGAAGGCTCCGTAATTTCCGGTAGGCGCTTTGAATTTCTCAAGGATCAGCTTCGCCATGTAGAGGTTTCGGACGACGTTGATGATCGAGGCGCGCATGATCCCGACGGCGGATTCCTCTGCAGCGAGCTGCTCGTCGATCAGCTGAATCGCGCGGACTACATTACCTACCTGAATCGCCTGCCCTGTCTCGAAAATCACCGCCGCCCGGCTCAGCGGTACCAGCGCCCGCACGTCCTCCACCGTCACAGTACGCCGCTCGGTGCCGAGGTAGAGGTCGAGTTTCTCCAACTCATTCGCGATCTGTTTCGTCTGCTCCCCAGCTAGCATGATGAAAAGCTCGAGCGCGTCATGATCAAAACCCAGCCCCAGCTCCTTCGCCCGCCCATCGACCAGTCTCCCGACCTCGTCCTGCCAGCCATCGCGGCTGATATCGATTTTGTCGAAGATCCTTACACTGGCGTTCTTCTCCAGAAATTTCCAGAACGCCCGGCGCTTATCCACCTTGTCCGCGGAGAGTATGAAACGAATGCCATCCGGCAGCCCTTTTTCCAAAACACCCCGCAACGCCTCCACGCCCGCCTCGGTGCGCTGTGCACGGCCAGTGACATCATCACCGAGGAAATTCACATTCCGCAGCCACACCACCTTGTCACCGCCGAACATCGGCATGGTCATCAGGGATTGGATCGCACTTGAGCAGATCTGGAACGCGCCCTCGGAGTTGTCGGCGTTGCCGTCGATGGTCTCGTGCGTGAAGCCATCGTCGTTGCCGCCAGTGAGCTGGTTGTAAAGCGCCAGCGCCTCTTCTCGCACTTGGCCATCATCTGTTCCCACAACCACATGGAATCGGGAATCAGACGCGGGGATTTTCAGTTTGACGGCCACGCTGCAGTCCTAGCTGAAAATTTTGAATATCTAAAACCAATTATTAAAAAAGAGCTCGATTAACTCACTGTATATTCATTGACGCCGCCACGGAACAATCCCAGGCGCAGGCGTCATTTTTATTGGTATACGAGGCGCCTCCCGTCTTGGAGGGACCTGATTAAGCTGCCCGTCAAGTCAAGTACAATGGTAGAGGCATATTCACCAGTTTCTCGTCCGGTAGCAGCATGCAGCCCTTACCTGTCCAGCCGTACCCTGATAATTGTTACTGGGCAATAAAACACGAAAACCAGAGAATATATCCGACGAGGCGGAGCAAAATCTCCAGAAGGTCAACACCCTTTACCTATCCTATCAGGATAAAGGCATCCGGTAGTCCTCTTAAGTCTTGCCAAGCTGAAATTCCCACATAACATAACGTTTGAACAGAAGGATCCTTAAACCGATGTTAGCATCCGGCACCCATTCTCTCCAAACATTCGTTTTTCTTACAGAAATACGAATTTTTAGGGTAGGCCAGGAAATAAGGAACCTTCTAGCTCACGGACGGCGGCGCGAATCGTCGGCATCCGGCCCTACCAAGACCTTTTCCGCAACAGTTGCGGGGGCTTGGCCCAGCAACAGAACGCTGGCGGCCGGAAGCCTCACCGATCGCACGCAGATCCCTTTCCGCTCCGCCGGGCAATCATGTCCGCCGCGCCGCGCCGTCCGTAAACCACAGACCCATGCGAAAACATGTCAAACGCAACACAGAACTCCCGCAATTCGGGAGATAGCCGTCGCCGCCGCTCACGCGGAGGGCAAAATCGCCGTAATAATGATAACAACTCCGAACGCCGCAGCAACGATGGCCGCCAATCAGGTGGAGGCAGACGCGATGGTGGCCATTCTGGCCGCCAAGATAGCGGCAAACCCCAGCGCCGTCCGATGCCTGCTCCTACCCAGCTCAGCTGGTGGGATAAGGTGAAGAAGATATTCGGTCTCTACAGAGAACCCGTTCGTCCACCCCGCCCCGAGCGCCGTCCCGATACCGTCGAAGCCGCGAAGACCCGCGAGAACCGCCGCACTAAGACCCGCGACACCCGCTCCGAGAACCGTGAGAACGGCACCGATTCCTCGGAAGAAAAAACCGCCCGTGAATCGCAAGGTAGTGGTAAACGCCGCGACCGCAGTGGGCGTGGTGATCGCGAAGGCGGTCGCCGTGGAGGCGATCCTGCCGCTGTGGAGAACCGCCGCGTTTATGTCGGAAACCTCTCCTACGAGACTACTGAGAGTGATCTTGAGGAACTCTTTAAGGGAGTCGGCCCCGTCCGCCGCATTGAGATCATCTACAACCGCAACACCCACCGATCCAAGGGATATGCGTTCGTGGAAATGCTCGATATCGACGAGGCCAAGCGCACCGTTGAAGTCCTCCACGACCAGTTCTTCATGGGTCGCCAACTCACCGTCTCAGGTGCAAAGTCACAGGAGCACGAGGATGCGGAGAAAGAGGAATCCGTCGGCCAAACCAATGCACAGGTCATGCCCGTTATCGCGCCTCTTCCACCCAAGGAAGAGGTTCTAGACCTCATCGGCGAGACCAAGGTTGAAGAACTGATTGCTGAAGCTATCGCCGAGGAGCCCCACTCCCAGATTCCTACCGAAGAATTCCACGAAACCGCCCTAGAAAGCAAAACCGGGGAAGAGCAATCCGAAGAACCGGCAAGCATCTGATACGATATATCACATTCTAACCAACCAAGAGGTTCTCGCATACGGGAACCTCTTTTTTATTAGGGATGTCCGCGATCGCGGCTTACCCGAAGATTGAGGTGACCGGCGTACCCTTGTCGGCGATCTTGAACGGGCGTTTCGTAGGCGACATTAAGACGAGGTCATGCGGCAATCCTAAGGCATACGCGATGGTGGCGTTGAAATCCATGACTGAAATCATGTCCTTACTAACCTTATTTGCTGTGGCATCAGTTTCGCCATATTTGATACCGCCCTTCACGCCGCCGCCTGCCAGCACACAGCTGAAGGCACTGGGATGGTGATCGCGGCCGTCGTTGTGCTCCTTTTTGATCTCAGGTGTGCGTCCGAACTCAGTTGCCACAACAACCAGTGTGTCCTTGAGGATGCCACGCTTATCCAGATCGGTGAGCAGGGCAGCGTAGGCTTGGTCGAACTCCTTACAGCGCCCTTCCACAGCCGTAAAGTTATCATAGTGCGTATCCCAGCCGCCAAGTTGGACTTCCACAAAACGAACACCGTGCTCCACTAGACGACGCGCAAGCAAGCAGCCCTGCGCGAAATTTCCGCCACCGTAAAGGGCGCGGGTCTGGGAATCCTCCTCGTTAAGATTAAAGGCTTTGAGATCCTTCGAGTTCATCATTGCAATCGCCTCGCGGTAAAGCTCCTCATAAGCCTTCACATCAGCGTTTGGATAGCGGTTGTGGAACTGTGTGTTGAGCTTGTCGGCGAGCGAAAGGCGGCGGGAGAAATCCTCTGCGGCAACCTCATTGGGTCGGCGCGAATCCTGCAGCCCTTGGTCGGGGCTGCCGATGGGCGCAGCGGAATACTTCGCGCCGAAAAAACCACCACCCGTATATTCCGGCGAAGTATTTACCGCCACGAAGCCGGGTAGCTCCGGGTGCAGACGTCCACCAAGTTTGAGTACCCATGAGCCTAGAGATGGGTGTTTGATCGTGCCACGCTGGGTGTAGCTAGTGTGCATGATGTAGCTGCCCTGCTCGTGTGCGCCCTGAGTCGAGTTAAGCGAGTTAATGATGCACATTTTGTCGGCTACTTCAGCTGTCATCGGCAGGTAACTACTGATCTCAATACCGTCGGCATTGGAAGGAATAGCAGTGGTCGGACCCATCACATCTTTCTTTTTTGGCTTGGGATCGAAGGTGTCGATGTGGCTCATGCCGCCCGCCATAAACAAGTAAATTACGTGCTTCGCCTTGGCGCCCTTTGCAGCACCTTCCGCCGCGGCGCTGGCGATACTCGGCCCAAGCATCGGGAAAAGATGCACACCAAGGTAGGCGCGCGCGGCGTTTAGCATGAACTGGCGGCGTGTCGGTTCGTCGATCTTATTGAGCAAGTCATTCATGGCTTTTTTGTTGTTATTGAATGCACCGAGCAAGTCCACTACTTGAATGGCGACGAACATGCCGGAGCCAGCTAGACCGAATCACCAGCCACCTTTTAAAGCAAATGGTAAGTGAAATTTGTGAGGTTGGATTGATCATGGATGTCGGATAAAAATAAGGATTTCATTGCAGGAAAAGAAATTCGGAGGACATAACAAGTGAGGCAACGATGTTGCGGTAGCCCTCCTTACCTCGTGCCTTTACCTCCTCCTTCATCCAACCCATTTCCTCCGAACTAGGAGGACGGTTCAGGATCGCGATGTATAGGCGACGAATCTTCTCTTCCTCGGACCCAGCGCCATCCAAGCTTTTGTAAATATGTGCACCAGAGTTACTTACCAGCTGCCGCTGGACGTAGCCATTCATCATTGAAAGCACTTGACCGACGTTCGGCTCCTTGCTCGCACCCTCGACCACCTCGCGGTCGGACGCGCCGAAGAGATACAGGAAATGCTCCCGAGGCGCAGGCGATGGCAACTCCGAGGCACGCACCGGCGAGTCCCTGCTATAACTCTGGATGGGAGCCATACCCATGGTCATGGAATCCTTGTCCTTTGCTTTTTTTCCACCGCCGCTTTTGACCATCGCGAGGAAGTCGTTGAAGTACTCTCGCACCTCCTCCTCCGAATTTAGTGCAAAGACATCATTGGAGAGCTGGATCATGTCCATTTGTCCCACAAGCACGGAATTGTTACCGACGAAAATGCGGTTGTCAGGGGTGCGGACAGGTTTTTTATCGGGATCACCACTGGAGAGAGTGATGAGCGAATCCCAAATCTGCTCCGATGAAAGGCGGGCAATTTTGCGACCGTGGAAATCATCGCCACCCTCGAGCATGGACGGATTCGGGTTTGTCGCAAACTGGAATGTCTTTGTGAGCAGAAGCACATGCTGGAAGGCGCGCAGGTCGTATTCCAGATCATACATCAGCTTCGCGAGATGACTCATCAAGTCGGGGTGCACGGTCTGCTTGGGTTCGATATAATCATCGACGGGTTCATAGATCCCCTTACCCATAATACGCTGCCACATTCGATTCGCGATCACGGCGGGGAACTGCTCGCCCGTCCTAGTGACGATCCAATTAGAGAACTCCTTGCGCCCGCCTCCATCGGCCTTGCGATCCGACATACGGACGGTTTTTCCAAAAGGTGTTTTCGCTCCAACCATTTCGCCCGGATTGCTGTCCCGGTATTGGTAGTCCGAAGGAAGTTCGATCAAGCCTTTGCCACTGCCGCTGAGGGACATGCCATAGATCCTGTCCCAGAATAGCTGGGCCACGTCGTATTCGATGCCGCGTTCGCTCCCCTCCTGGCGGAATTCCTCCCATATGGGAGCCATTAGGTTTTTTTTGAGCTCGCCCTGACCGTTGGTGAAGGCAGCAAGGTGATAGAAATCCTTGCGCTCGGTTTTTCCGAAAGGGTCATCGTGGCACTGGGCGCACTCCATGCGGGAACCGAGAAAGATTCGCATCGTGTTGGAGAGGTTGTCGAGCGGCATGCCGCGGTCGATCGTGTAATAACCTACAGACGCCGTCTTAGTATCCCAGCCGTTACCAGAACTGGAAACAAGTGAGGTTACAAGCTCATCCCACGGCATGTTTTCGTCTATCGCCTTGCGGATCCAGTTGCGGTAAGGTTCATTCGTCGCTTGGCTACCCTGGCGGCCGTCGCGGAGGCGCAGAAGATCGAAGGCCCAGTTCGTCATGTGGCTTGAATAACCTTGGGATTCCATCAGGTAAGCAACTAAATCGTCGCGCTTCGCCGTATCCTCGATCTCGATGAAGGCCAACGCCTCTTCCGCCGTAGGGATGCGACCTACGGCTACTAAAAACGCCCGTCTCATGAAAGTAGCGTCGTCCGTTACCTCAGGTACCGGCAGTTTCTTAGCTTGATAAAAGGAAGCGATATGATGGTCGATTTCGATCGCGGATTTGCGAAGAAAATCGATTTCCGCCGCAGGCTTGGTGGCTTTGTCAGTTTGTGCTGATAAAGGCAGCAACAGCGACGCTGCGAGACAGATAAAAAAGAGGGTTTTCATCATTAATAAAAATCAATGCATTATACGATCCATGTGTCGACATACAAATACAAGTTTTGTAAGTCATTTCCCGGTAGATAAATTTGGTATTTGTATGTAATTTAGGTATGCGTCTGCTTATCTGCCATAGCAAACAACCATTTTGCTAAATAGGTGTCAGCCACTGCATTGCTCCAAATACATGCGCCGAAGCTCGATGCGGCGCAGTTTTCCGAGATCTGTGCGCGGAAAGTCTTCTATGGCAATCCATCGGACGAAACGTTCTGGGCCGAGAGCTTGGGATTGGTAGGCGGTGATAATTTGCTCCGGACAAGCTCGCTCGAAAACGGCGATGAGGGCGTTTTCGCGGCGGGAATCTGGGATCGTGATGACCGCGAATGTGCCTTCGCGGATAGTTCCTTGAGCGAGTTCGAGAAAGCGTTTTTCCACGGCTTCGAGATTGATGAGTTCACCCATGACTTTCACCTGCGAGTCGGTGCGACCTAATGGGGTGAGGTTATTATCTGAAACGTGAACACGATCTTGAGTTGTATACCACTCCCCTTCCCTGTGGCGGTAGATTCCGTTTTCAATGGTGCCGGCGAAGAGGGCTTCGCCACGGATGCGGAGAAGACCTTCTGGGGTTTCCTCCGCTTCCCAGATGGGGAGTAGTTCGAGTGGCGAGCTGGCGTATGGTGTATGTATTAAATCGATGCTTTGCGTTGCGATCTGGGAGGCGGTTTCGGTCATTCCATAGCTGGCTAGGACGGGCCAGCCTATGTCGCGGGCGACTTGTCCTGCTTCGGGAGTGATTTTTCCACCGCCGACTACGAGGGCGATGAGTGTAGTTGGGGCTTGGAACCCGGCAGTGAGTAGGTCGTGGATCTGGGTGGGGACGAGAGAGGCGTGGGTGACTCTCTTCTCCGCGATCCATTTAGCGAACGAAATCGGATTCCATTTCCCTTCGTAAAAGGCAAATTCGCAGTCCGCAGCGTAGGCACGCGCGGCGACTCCGAAGCCGCCAACATGGTGCAACGGCAATGCAAGACCCCAGACGGATGATGCATCGACGCATAGCCAGTTGTTTACCGCCCGGGCGGAGGCGAGGAGGGATTGCTTGGTGTGTATGATTTGTTTTGCCATTCCGGTGCTGCCGGAGGTTTGGAAAGAAACGGTGTCACCGTCCGTCCAGAACCCAGCGCTGAGGATGCGCTCAATCTTCGCTGTGTTTTCTTTCTCCAAATTGAAGTACAAAGTTTAAAGTTATTAGAGCTTCACCCACGCGAGCGATGCGAGGGCATCATCGAAGCCTAAGCCTGTGCCTTCGGGGATGGTGAATTCTGGATTCCACGCGCCGAGGGATTCTGTAAAGACGTCCTTATCAAAAAGATGATGCGTCTGCAATCCGCAGGTGGCGGTGATACCGGGAAACATAAGACCCATACGTGCGGCTTCCCACGCCGCGAAGGCTTGGCCGAGGGGGTGATCCATGTAGCTGGTGAAAACAACGGCCTGGCCATTCATCGCGGCGGATTCAGCTAGGGGGAAGGGCTCATCCACGGCGGGCTTGATAATCATCACCTGAGCGCACTTGCGGTGCGGTGCAGACTCGCGATCCACGGCGAGGCGGACGCGGTGTTTTTCCCAAAGTTTACCCCATACAATCTCCGAAAAGGGGCTGATATCCTCGATGAAGTCGATTACCGTGCGAGCCTGAGTAGACAGGTTTGTTAGAAATGCATCGGCGGTGGCGGGATCAAGGGACTCGTTGAAGTCGAGCCGCCAACGAAGCTGTGGATAGGCGGCGTACATGGTTTCGAGGAACGCGGTCTCGGCTTTTAAATCGCGGCCGGCTTTCATTTTCACTGCGTCGAATCCAGCCTCTACAGCGGCGGCGAGTTCTTTTGTATCGATCTGCGAGAGAGTTGCGTGGCTGCGGGGGATTTCCATTTCCTCAAAGAGGGATTCCTCTCGCGAGCGCGCGGCGTTGTCGAACTCCGCGCAGCGCAACGCTCGGCGGACAATAGGCCAGAAGCGTCGGCCGCGGAGGTCATCGAGGCATTTTTCCAGTGGAGGATCGCCCAGCTCCGGCCACGGGTGGATACAGCCGTAGCCTTCGCCGATGCGTATTAGCACTCCGAAGAACTCTCGGCGGTTGGAGAGGGAGTTGAGAAAGCCACGCGACCTCAGCCGGTAAGGCGAGATCCAAATATCGGTGCGTTCGAGAAAATCCATGATGGTTCAGCCTACGAGTTCGGCGGCAATGACCAGCCATTCCTGCTCCAATGTCATATTTTTCGGCGGCATGGTTTTTCCGGCGCGGGAATACCAATAGCCCGCGTTGCCAAGGTCACCCTCCTCGCGGTGGAGCCAGGCGTGTATCCATGACCCGGCGATACCAGGAATTTCTTGGCAGAGGTCGTGCGAAGCATCCCATTTCCCCGCGCGGGCGAACCAGAGAGCCTTGGCAGTACTGCTGATTCCGGGGGGGGTACGGGGTCGTTTGCGGCAGATTGATAAAGTGCCTCGGCAGTCATATCTTCACGCACAGCGAAACGTAGCCAGCACGGCGCGGCAAAGGAAATTTCGAAATGCTTTTTTTCTTGGCTATGATCTACAACATGATCATTTGTAAATCATGAAAAATGATTGGATCTATATTTCAGTTGCCTTAGGCATATTTCTTACGCCTTCTGCCGCGGAAGCGGATCTTCCCGGCCTCAAAGAGCAGCCTTACCTCGGTTATTTTATCGGCATTGAGCACAGGAAAAAAATGCGCTTCGGAGTTACCGCAAAGGGTCAGGGCGTTATTGATCCGCTGGATGACGATGGCAAACCGGTATTTGTGAAGGTTCCTTTCCAGGTAAATTTCACCATCATTGAGACACTGCCGGACGGAAAGATGGTGAGGAAACAGATTAACTCCGATACCCTGGCTTCAGAACAGCCCGCCAATGAAGATCCGAAGTCACCGATTACCTTCCGTGGCAAGGTGACAGGCGACGCCGCCTTCGAGGTCACCGTGCATCCCGAGCGCGGTGGTGTGGCCGTGACAGGGAAACTTACAGATAAGGGTACTTTGATAAACCCGCTCCACTTCGAGATCAGCCTAGATCTGAAACCCTACCCAAACAACCCAGGCGACGAACCAGCCAAGATCAAGTCATTCGAGGAGCGTGCGGAAAAGGATGTCCTCAAGTATGTGACCGTGTCCCGCAAGCGCGGCAAGATCGAGTTTCTAGATGAGACAAACCCGGTCACTGTTGTCGGGGAATCGCTGTCTAGCCTGAATTTCAAAACGGACGCCTTCGACGACAACGAATTTGAGATACAGACTACAGAAAAGGCAAAGATCACCTTCGCGGACAACGGATCCAAACCACTCTGGAACGGGTTCAACCTGCACTGGAGAGTCGATGAAGGTGCGGACGCCGCGGCACAAAGACTGACGATCACCGCAAGGTGATACCGATTAATGGCGAAAGTGGCGGTGGCCGGTGAAGACCATGGCCATGCCCGCTGCGTCGGCAGCGGCTATGACTTCCTCGTCGCGCATGGAGCCGCCGGGCTGGATGCAGGCGGTGGCTCCCGCATCGATAGCGGATTGCAGGCCGTCGGCAAAAGGGAACATAGCGTCAGAGGCGACCACACTACCCTTGAGATCGAGACCGGCTTCCTTGGCTTTCCATATCGCGATGCGCGAGGAATCCACCCGGCTCATCTGTCCCGCTCCAATTCCGAGCGTGCGGTCGGCAAGAGCATATACGATGGCATTCGATTTGACGTTCTTGACGATACGCCATGCGAAACGCATCGCGCGAATTTCCTCCTGAGTGGGAGGGCGTTTCGTTACTACCTTATTTTCGAGATCATCAAGGCCAAGTGCGGTGTGGTCGCGATCCATGACCAACAAGCCGCCGGGGCTAGAACGTATCACTGGCGACTTCTTAGCGCTCAGGTAGGCGTCATTCATCTTCATAAGGCGAAGGTTTTTCTTCTTTTGGAGATGCGCTCGGGCGTCGAAATCGAAGTCCGGAGCGATGATAACATCGGTGAAGATTTCGGATATGACACGGGCCAATTCAAGGGTGAGCGGGCGGTTAATGACGATCACGCCGCCGAAAGGCGCCTGCCGGTCGGTTTCAAAGGCCTTATGCCAAGCGATGCGCAGGTTCTCATCATCCTGGCCAACGCCGCAGGGGTTCGTGTGCTTGAGGATCGCTACGGTAGGGCGAACAAAGTCAAGGATGAGGTCGGCGGCGGCCTCGATATCGATGATGTTGGTGTAGCTTAGTTCCTTGCCCTGGAGTTGAGTAAAGCAGGAGGCGAAATTTCCGTAGAGCGAGCACTTCTGATGTGGGTTGTCGCCGTAGCGAAGCTCCTGCTCCAGCGGCAGGCTGATGGAAAAGGAACAGCCGGTGCCTTCGCGGCACTGGCCGAGGAAGTTAGTGATCGCGCCGTCGTATTGAGAGGTGCGAAGGAAAACTTTCACCGCGAGCTGTTCGCGCAGACCTTTCGTGGTATCGCCTCCGTTGTTACGCATTTCCGCAAGTACAACAGGATAGTCGGCAGGGGAAACGATCACTGTCACGTGCGAGTAGTTCTTCGCCGCGCTGCGCAACATCGAGGGTCCTCCGATGTCGATGTTCTCGATCGCGTCCTCCAGCGCCACACCCGGCTTGGCAACGGTTTCCTCAAACGGGTAGAGATTCACCACCACGAGATCGATGGGCGGGATGCCATGTTTCTCCGCGTCGGCAACATGTTGTGGATCATCGCGGCGATGGAGCAGGCCACCATGCACCATGGGATGTAGAGTTTTTAGGCGCCCTTCGAAAAGCTCGGGCGCGCCAGTGTATTCGGAAACGTCGATTACCTTTAGCCCTGCATCGCGCAGTGACTTAGCGGTGCCACCGGTGGAAAGGAGTTCTACCCCCATTTCAGTGAGTCCCCGCGCGAAATCGACAAGCCCTGTTTTATCGGAAACGGAAAGCAACGCCCTTGTGATAGCCATGATGTTAATTTTGAATGAAAACCGGAGACGGAGACCGTACCGGACGCGCCATCCCGTATCCAACCCCAACACCGCACGCAAGCGGGAATCCGCATTACCCCGCTGTAAAGCCCCCCCTCTCCTCGACCCGCATTTTCCAAAAAAAGGCGTCATGCCCCGTTGCATATCCTTACAAAACTAAGCAATCCCATGTTTCGCCATTGATCGATGCCTGCCCCCTGCTCAACATCAAGGCATGCTCCAAACTACAGCCAACCTTAAATCTCTCCTTCTAATAAAATCCGTCCGCACAGGAATTTTCACCCTCGCATCCGGCAAGCAGTCCGATCTTTACATCGACTGCCGGGTCACCGCTCTCGATCCCTTCGGCGCGGCCATGATTGGCGATCTCGGTTGGCACGCTGTCCGCTCCAAAATCCACTCGGAAAATCTCTCTATACAGTCCATTGGTGGCATGACTCTGGGCGCCGACCCGATCTCGCTCGCCATCGGCATGTCCTCAGCCCGCACTCACCCCGACGAGGCGCTCCAAGTATTCACCGTTCGTAAAGAGCCTAAGGGTCATGGGATTGGTAAACAGATCGAGGGTAATTTCGCTCCCGGCCAGAACGTGATCGTTGTCGATGACGTAATCACCACCGGTGGTTCTACCCTCAAAGCAATCGACGCAATAGAACGCGAAGGTGGCCATGTGAAATTTGCCATCGTACTCGTCGATCGCGAGGAAGGCGGTCGCGAGGCAATCGAAGCGAGAGGTATCCCCGTGATCACGCTCTTCACGCGGACGACATTGCTGGGCTAAAGCATGACTTCGACTCAGCCTTTTCCGCGCAGAACGGCGGCGAAGGCACCGTCGGTGCCGTGCTCGGTGGGGAGGATGCGGACGGTTTTTCCGAGCTTGAGGCCGCGGGTTTCGGCGAAGGCTTTGACGAGGTCGGTGTTTTCTGCGTCCTCGATGGAGCAAGTGGAATAGACGATGCGCCCGCCGGGCTTGAGGCAAGGAAGGGCGTTGTTGAAAATCTCGGTTTGGATTTCAGCGGGTGCTGCGGTGCTACTATCTCTGCCTTTGAATGGGCGGGCAGCGGGCCGGGAGCGGGGTTTGCACTCCGGGACTCCGTTTGCTGCGTCAAATCGCCCCATCCCACGCCCCCGAAATACCCCTTACAAATCCGGCAATCCCCAAAACCACAAGCTTTCTGTTTTATTGTAGATTTGCAATTTCACATGGAAACTTGCGATTGATTTAAAAAAACATCTGAGAGCTGATTGTATGCCTGGCAGTTTGTTTGTGGGAATTTGTGGCGTTATTCATCGCGGAGTTCCGGAGGAGGAAAAGGCGCGGGTGGATTGCGTGGACTCGTTGAGTTGGCGCGGCGCGAGATCAGTTGAGCCCGTGCCGAAATTGTTTGCCCGGCGCAACTCGGCGGCCAGGGCTTTGGCATCCTGACCGGCGATGTCGTTGAGCGTGCGCTTGGCCCATTGGCGGGCGGTCTCGTTATTTTTCAGCGCGGCCTGCTCGATGGCTTCGAATTGATCGTCGGCGAATTCGAGGACGAGGTGATGTGATGGGCCGGCTTGGCTGGCGGCCGCGTCCTCCTCCATGAGGGTGCGGATGATGATTTGGGCGGTGGCGGAAATAGGCCGCGGTTTTTTTTCGCGTAGCCAATTCGAGACGGCCTGCTCAGTAACCGAGCATTGTACCGCAAGCCATTTTTGGCTCCGGCGCTGGCGGTCGAGCCAGCGATTAACGGTATTTCGGTCGATGCTCATGCGCAAAATTATGACGTAATGGAAAAAAGTAAACAAAAAATCAACTTTTGCGTTGACATATATAAACACATAGTTTACTAAATTACTCATCACGCGGAAATCATCCTACGATATGAACAGTATCGCCATCGAATACACGGACCTGAGCAGCGTCGCTCTGGTGAAAATTTTTCAGGTGGCCGACATCCTCGGCATCACGCCCAAGGAGGCGGTCAAGTTCTACCTAGCCGCCAAGGCCAAGCCATCCCCCATTTTGCCAATTCCCGGAACTCCGGTGCGGCCATTGGCTTTTTCAAGGACCTTCGCCCGAAAAGCAAATTCCGGAAACAGCCAGCAACCCTTTGGCTGTGACGCACAGTAACCAGCTCAAAATCCCCACCACCATTCCCGCATGAAATCACCTGCCTGTTTTATTACCATCGTCTCCCTGATCGCCTCGGCGATGTCCGTTCAAGCCGTCACACACGCCGTCCTACCGGGTGCCTCCATTCAGGCGAAAATCGATATCGCTGTCGATGGAGACATCGTCGCGATCTTCGGCGGCACCTACAATCAGGACATCACCATCAATAAGGCAATCCGCCTGGTGGAAGTGAGTGGTCAACAGGTGACTTTAGCCGGCAATGTCACCTTTTCCGGTGTCAGCGATTGTCCGCCGTTCGAAGGTTTCACCGTCGGCTCGTCAGGTCGAGGGATCACGGTGACAAACACCACGGGCTTGGTCATAAGAAATTTGGACGCACGGGCAGGTTTGGGTGTATCTTCAAATGGCACCACGGCTTTTAAGATTACCGATAGCCAGATTTCGAACCTGACTTCATCGGGTGCTTCTGCTGAGGTGGCCAAAACCAGCTTCACCGGAGGCATCAATCACACAGCTGGCACATTGAATGCGGCTACAGTCACGGTTGCTGGAAATTTTGACACCCAGAGCGCCGCGCTGAAAACCGTGGCCTTCAGAACGATCGTCAGTGGTGACTGCAACTGGCGTTCGAAAAAGAATTGGTTCGGCTACTCGGAGGCGAGAACCTTCATTTTCACCGACCAAAATCAAGCGAAGGTTGTAGTGGTCGGCAATAAAATCGACCGCCAGGGGGGGGAAGCCAATGGGATCTATTGCAACGTCGCGAACTGTTCGTTTTTGATCGCCAATAACCGCATTGTGAGGGTCGGCATTAATGGCGGGGGCGATGGGAAAAATGGAATTGATCTGCGAGGGGGTGGCAACAAGGCGGTGATTGCGAACAACTACTGCCAGTTGCAATATTACGGTTGGGATGCCGGCGTTCGCGGCGACGGCATTTATGTTCGAGACTTCAATCAAGCCACCATCATCAACAACGTGATCGTAGGTGCCAAACATGGAATCTCCGCGCCTTTCGGTGTCCTAGCGCAAAACAATCTCTACTGGGCATCGCCATGGAATTTACGGGAAGCCAATGGCGTCGTCGCCGAAGGGACACTATACACCAATCCGCTCTTTGTAGAGAACGAAGCCCCAACGCTCCAACCTACCTCACCATTGATCAACGCCGGCACGACAGATCCCCGCTACAACAACCGTGACGGCACCCGCAACACCATCGGACCTTCCGGCGGCGCTTGGTTCGACCCAGACGGCTGGACTACGGAAAACCCGGTGGTGATTTCATTCGACCTGTCGGTAGACATGGTTCTTGAAGGCGTGGACACCGAAGTGATCCTCAGCGAAGGCCAAGCCGTGAGCGCGCCGTAAATCTGAGCCTTCCATAGCGCGTATGTTTGCCTCACCATTTTGTATCCTCAGGCTTAGCGCATTCGTGCTTGCTTCTGCTTTACCGAGTCTTGCGACAGCGGCGCAGATCACCGTGGCAGAATATTACGTCGGGAACGATCCAGGAATTGGTAACGGCACGCCTCTGGCACTAAAAGATACTGACTCACTGGGCAGCGGGATTCAACAAGCCTCACTGGCCTTAGCCGGCAAGCCACCCGGGACCTACACAATAGGGATCCGCGTCAAGGATGATCAAGACCGTTGGAGCAATCCAGCCCTCAGGCGTTTCACCATTCAAGCGGGGGACTACGAACTCGCTGGAGGGGTGAATCGAGACGGCAACGCGAATCAAGGGATGAGCGATCCATCCAATTCTGGGATCGGTAATTTCGAGGCGGCAGCAGCGGCCGAATATTTCATCGGCAGTGATCCCGGCACGGGAAATGGAGTTTCACTACCCCTGCAAGATACTCTCTCGCTTGCAACCGGCTTTCAACATGTTTCGCTGAGTCTTGCAGGAACGGAACCAGGAACTTACACAGTTGGAATTCGCATCCAAGACGGTCAAGCTCGTTGGAGCAATCCGGCCCTACGGCGTTTTACAGTCCAATCAGCTGGCTTAGTAACAGAGACCACTTTGGCTGCAGAAGCCTACGTGACCAGTGATCTGGATCCCGCCGTTGCCGCGCGCTGGTCGCTGGCACTGGGCTCGTTTTCTGGCAACAGTGTCACGCTTCAAGCAGGCGGCTTTCCTCTTGTTTACACCCGTGTAAACGACGAATCCAATACCGATTTCCTATCACGAATTCGAACGACTTTGGCGGCAGACCGCTACATCTCCAGTCGATTCACTCTCAGCACAATCTCAGCAGGAGCTTTCACGCTGACAGCCAAAGCAGTAGGGCCTGGGAGCGATTTCTTGTTTGCGTCTGAGGAACTTCAAGTCACCTCAGAGATTCAAGGATCTTTGGGTGTATCTGGACGTAAGATCGTCGCAGCTGAATACTTTTGGGATCTGGATCCTGGTAAGAGTAGCGGACAAGGCGTCCCCGTCTTATCGAACGGGAATGAGGCTATGGTCAGCAGTCAGACTCTGTCTTTGGCGGATTTAGCTGGGGGTAACCACCGGATCGGAGTGCGTTTTAAAAATGCTGCAGGGCGCTGGGGCAATCCAGTGTATCGAGGATTGACGAGCTTTGTGTTGTTCGGCGTGCAAGATTTCGCGGCACCTGTGTTGAATCTGATTGGAGAGGATCGCATCACGATGGAGCAAGGCTCCCAGTTCATTGACCCAGGCGTGACTGCACTTGACACAAACGATGGAGACGTGACGCCGAAAGTAGTTGTGACTTTGACAGTGGACCCCACTCGTGTGGGTGTTCAAACGGTCGAGTATGCAGTAGTAGACCGAGCAGGTAATATTTCACGGCTGCAACGCGAGGTGGAAGTGCTGGCCCTTGAATCAGGCGGAGGAAGCGTTCTGCCGGTTGCTTGGATAGAGGAGCACTTCCCAGGACAGAATGTTGATCCTGATGCTGATGCAGATGGCGACGGTGCCACCAACCTCATGGAATATCTCACCGGAACCGACCCCAATGACGCAGCATCAGTCTTCCGACCGGTAGGTAGCTTTGTTGGAACGGTTTATACCCTTCCGATTCCGACAGTTGTTGGCCGTAGCTACACGGTCTGGGCCACTCGTGACCTATCCTCTTGGCACATCGGTCAGACTTTCGTTGGCAACGGCACAGTGCAAAACTTTATCTTCGACGAGAGTTCTATCCAAACTGGTCCGCTTTACACTCCAGACCAACCCTCTCGCTGTTTCTTCCGCGTGGAAGTGAGCATGCCCTAGTTACGCAAACCTATTTGCCTTTTGTGATTTAAAAAATCCAAGGATTCCTGTAAGATTCCAGGAAATATAACATAAATCCTTTGACTGCGGGGAAAAGTTAGGCAGAATGGTGGCATGTCAGGCAAGAAAGGAACGAAGCGTTGGCTCACTCCGTGGGCAGATTCCGAGGAAAGGCCGTCCGTTTACCACCTCACCTCTCGCGTGGTGGACCGGCGGTTCGTGTTCGGGGATGAGGAGCGGGGGAAATTCCGCATGTTCATGCGGATGATGGAGAATTTCAGCGGCTGCCGGGTGCTTTCCTACTGCGTGATGTCGAATCATTTCCATATCCTGCTTGAGGTTCCGCCGATGCCGAAGGCTGGTTTGAGCGATGCGGAGCTTCTCAAGCGGTTGGGTGTGCTCTATGCCGAAAATTTCGTGAAAAGCGTGGCAGATGAGCTTGCCGCCGCACTAGAGGAAAGCGATGGCGAAGGTGGTAGCCCGGAACTGGTTGCGGAGATCCACGGTCGTTTCACGCCCAGGATGCATGATTTGAGCGATTTCATGAAGACCCTCCTGCAAAGGTTCACCCGTTGGTTCAACCGCACGCACAATCGCACGGGAACGCTTTGGGAGGATCGTTTCAAGAGCGTGATCGTGGAGAGCGGGACGGCGGCGCGGACGATCGCGGCGTATATCGACTTGAATCCGGTGCGGGCGGGGATGGTTAGCGATCCGGCGGATTACCGCTGGAGCAGCTATGGCGAGGCGGTGGGCGGTGGTGCGAAAGGTAACGGGAAGAAGTCGCGCGAGGGATTGGTGAGGGCATGCATGAGCCACAAAGGGGTGGGCTTCGAGGCGGAGAAATGGAAGGAGGTTTCAAGGATCTACCGACGTGCCATGGGTATGGCGCTCGGCAGGAAAAGTGGACGAACGGAAGTGGGAGAGTCGCAGCACGCGACCAAGAACGAGGAGGAGATGCTTTCTTCAAAGGACAACGAAACCGTCCTGCCAGACCTCGGCATGGCCGAGATGTTGATGAAGCGGGTGAGGTATTTTACCGACGGAGCGGTAATCGGCAGCAAGGAGTTCGTGAACGATGCGTTCGCGGGGGCGCGGGATAGGTTCACGGAAAGGAGAAAGGATGGCGCAAGGAGGATGCGGGGCAGCGGCGTGGCGGCGAAGGGTTTGCTATGGAGTATTCGTGATCTGCGGGTGGGGGTTTGATTCGTATCAGGCGAAGGTCATGAAAGCGTGCGACGCGAGAAGGAGGGCGATGGTCTTCAGGATGGTCATGGCGGGTCACTTTTTTCCGCGCAGAACGGCGGCGAAGGCTCCGTCGGTGCCGTGCTCGGTGGGGAGGATGCGGACGGTTTTTCCGAGCTTGAGGCCGTGGGTTTCAGCGAAGGCTTTGACGAGGTCGTTGTTCTCTGCGTCCTCGATGGAGCAAGTGGAATAGACGATGCGCCCGCCGGGCTTGAGGCAAGTAAGGGCGTTGGCGAGGATCTGAGATTGGATTACTGTGAGGTCATCGATGTCGGAGGGTTGGAGCCGCCAGCGGACATCGACGCGGCGGCGAATCACGCCGGTGTTCGAACAAGGGACATCGAGTAGGATTGCATCAAAGGCTTCGTGGAAACGTTCGGGTGCAGGCTTACGCCAATCGTGGACAGAAATTTCATCGGCCTGTATATGCAGACGGGATAGGTTTTCCTCAAGGCGCGGGAGGCGTTTTTCGTTGGAGTCCGTGCAGGTGAGGCCTGCGCCGCCACCGAGCGCGGCGGCGATGAGGAAGGCCTTGCCACCGGGTGCGGCGCAGGTATCGAGGATTTTCTCGCCGGGTTGTGGGTTGAGCAGTTCTACGGAATGTCTAGTAGCTGGATCCTGGATGTAGAGCTTGCCCTCGGCGAGGAGGGCGGTGGGGAGCTTGCCAGTGAGTTCGAAATATCCGGGCGCGTGGTCGAGCGGTTCGCCGGGGATTTCCTCGGGGGCTGCGGCGAGCGGGTTGAGGCGGAAAAAGGTTTCGGCGGGCTGGTTGTCCCACTCCATGATCGCGATGGCGGTTTCCTTGCCGAAGGATTTCCGGAAACGGTTGTAAAGCCAATCCGGGTGGGAGTGAAGGATCGCGGGCGGCATCTCGTCGAGCTCCTCCATGAGGCGCTTGCGCGATGAGATCGCTTTGCGTAGGACAGCATTGATGAGCGGGCGGACCGAGGTTTTGCCTGCCTCGACGGTTTCGTTGACGGCCGCGTGGTCCGGGATGTTGAGAATGAGGATCTGGCAGAGGCCGACGCGGAGGATATCGCGGGTGTCGGCATCGAGCTTGCCGTGGCGGAGCTTTCCAATCCAGTGATCCAGCACACGGCGGTGGCGGAGGACGCCGAAGAGGATGGCCTGTAAGAGGGCGCGGTCTGCGGACGAAAGCATGCGGCGCTGGGCATGGCGCTCAACTAGGCTTTCCGCGTAATCATGCCCCTTAGCCCAGGCGCGGAGTGCGGAGACGGCAGCTTGGCGGACATGGAAATTTTTGGAGGGCATGAAACTTTAAATTTTAAACTTTAAACATCAAGGAAGAGGAAGATCATGCCATCAGGACGTCCATGATTTCGGGGGAGAGGAAGTCTTGGTTGTGGATGATGTGGTCGAGGACGGGGGTGTTGGTCAGGGAGGTGAGGATGCCCTTGTTGGTGATCATGGGGGTGTCCATCTCGTCCTCAAGCTGGTTGAGTATGATCCCGGCGCAGGTGAGGCCTTTCGCCTTGATGGCGGCGAGAGTGAGAAGGATGTGGTTGAGCGCGCCGAGGCGGTTTGCGGCGACGAGGATGACGGGCAGGCCGAGATCCTTCGCGAGATCCGAGATGAGATAGTTTTCCGTAATCGGCACTTCCCAGCCGCCGGCGCCCTCGACGAGGACGGTGCCGCGGCCTTCGGAAAAATTCCGGTAAGACTCCACGAGCGTGGCGGGATCGATGGATTTGTTTTCCAGGAGTGCGGCGACGTAGGGTGCGACGGGCGAGGCGAAGTGGAGCGGGTTCACATCATCGAGAGGAAGGTTTCCGGACACTTCTGCGAGGATGCGGCCGTCAGCGCGGTCACCGCATGAAACGGGTTTGAAGCCGACGGCGTTGCAACCCAACGCGCGCAGGGAGTCGATCATGAGCCGGGTGAGATGTGTTTTGCCGACGCCGGTGTCGGTGCCTGTGATGAAAAAGTTCATGAATTTATTATATTTCAGGCGAAGACCCGCAAGAAGCCAACTTCTAGCGCAAGCGCTTCGGAGGCATTCGTTTCCAGTGTTTGGCGCAGGCGCTCCATGGCTTCAAGGCGGGTGCTAATGCGGTAAATGCTCTCATTCTCCGCAATTTTTTCTAAAAGGGGCGCGGATTCCGGAAAATCCAAGCCGCCGGAGCCAGTCTTGATGCGGATCAGGTCTGTTAACCAAGCTAGGATCACATCAAGGTACCGGTTGCGGGTATCGAGATAATCGGCTTCGGCGGCCGATTTGTGGAAATCCTCGCGCTCCTTGAGCCATGATCCATCGGTGCCATCCCGGTAGGCATTAATTTCCTCCTTCGTGGCCAACTTCGCGGCGGCTTCAACTTCCTCCCGCTTCACGGCAAGGAAATCAGTGAACACGGATTTCATGTGAAGAGCTGCGACAGGATTGCCGAAACCGCGTGCGGCGGCCTTACCAAGGGCAGCGACAAGTTCGTCACCGCCGTCCATACCGAGAGATCGTCCTCCCGTGAGTTTCACCTGCAAACAGCGGGAAAGGATGGTCGGCAGGAGGCGATGTGTGTGGGCGGTTAGAAGAAGTAGAAGGGTTCCGTTTGGTGGTTCCTCCAGCGTTTTTAGGAAAGCGTTCTCCGCCTGCTCATTCATGCGGTCAGCATCGACGATCACGCCGACCTTGGTCATACCTTTGGGTGCAGCGAGATGGAGAGTGTGCTCGAGATCGCGTATCTCTGCGACGGAAATGCGCCGAGATTTCGAGCGCGGGCGGATGATGCGCACCCAGCCGCCTTCCTGATCGTCGAGTGGAATAACCTTTTCCACCACTGCCTCGCCGAAAAGATCTACGCCACCACTATCTCCCGCGCCGTTCATCAAAGAGACGAGGCGAGAGGCAAGTTCCTCTTTCCCGCAGCCATGAGCACCGGAAATAATAAACGCATGCGCAAGCCGCCCTCTGCCATGGGCAGCGCTGATCAGTTCGAAGGCTTTTTCGGCTGATTGCGACACGGCAAGTTAGAGGCAGAGCCGTTTGAAAAGCTCCGGAAGCGGAAGCTGAAGACATATATAAAAATCGCCGAACTCAGCGTAACGCGCGGAGACCTCATCGAAGCGCATTTCATAGACGATCGCTTTGATATCCTCGGTGGTCTTGGAAAGCAATGTTACACCCCATTCGTGTTCGTCGAGGCCGGTGGAGCCGGTGATGAGTTGAAGAATGCGACCCGAGTAGGTGCGCCCCACGCGGGCGTGGCCGGACATCAACTCGCGGCGGGCTTCATAATCGAGCGAATACCAATTATCAGTGCCAGAGCGGCGCTTCGACATCGGATAGAAACAGACGACAGGCCAATCGGGAAGTTGCGGATAAACTCGGTAGGAGCGGTAGTGCACCATGCGCTTATCAAACTCAGCGAGCTTCGCATCTGAATCAGGCTCTCCAGGTGTGAGTTTTTCCTCCACGATGTGTTGCTCGCGGGTCATCGTGTATTCGGATGGCTCGGTGAGCGAGAAATAGGAATAAGCAGGCGTCAGTATCTCTGGGCCGAGCGAGAGCGTAAGCTGTTTCTCAAAGGAATTCGCTACGTGCAAATCCGGCGTAAGCAGCATGAAACCAAGATCGGCTTTTGGCGAGACGATGGAGAATGTGAGTAGCTGGGTATCCTGCGTGGCACGTATTTCCTGAATCAGTTCGGTTAGGCGGACTTTCGCCTGACGCTGTTCATCCTCGGAAAATAGAAACCATTGCGAGTGGTCGATGTGATAGAAAAGATGAAGGACGTGCCAGCCTTCGTTCGGGATCAACGGGGTCATGGCAGGGTTCTATCCCGCTCGCAGGAAACTTCAAACCACAATTCGCGCTGCACGCGGATCATTGAATCTGTGCGGACATCTCCATCTCAAGCAACTTGTAGAATTTTTCTACTGGAGCCGTCGCGCTCGGACCCTCAAAAACCTGGACTATCCACTTTTTACCATCACCAACTCGGTATGCGGCGTGCATACCCTCATCCTCGAAGCCCGCTGTCGCCGCGACGATGAGCTCAGGCTCCCCTTTTAAAGTGCAAGTGATAACGTCACCGACCAGGAGGCCCTCTTCGTTACGGAAAAACACTCGTATTGCGCCAGACTTGGAACCGAGGTTCAGTTTCAATACGGGGATCAGCTTCGATTCTATACTCATAACATCCCCATTTCCACCCGCGGTTACCGGTTCTCGCCAATAAGTATTGGCGTCTGTAATTCTAATAATTTTTCCGGAGACAGGGAAATCGATTTTTTCTGCGATCAGCGCACGTGTGGGAATCGTGCTGGAAAAATGCATTAACACGAGCATCGCACCGACCACGCCAATGGCGCATAGCGCTGAGATTGCAATTTTCTCAATTTTGGTAAACGCGACGCTGGGGGGAATGACGCTGGGGGGAATGACTTTCGCAGGCCTTTTCTCTTCCACCGGAATACTTGTGGCTTCATCCGATTTCACGTCGGGCTGTGTTGCATCAAGGTCAGGAAAATCCTGAAAAAAATTATTTCTTGGAGTAGGTTCGTTTGCGGGGGGCGCCGGAACTTTATAAATGATCGAATCGGAGGGCATCTGCGAATTAATCTCGAACGCGTCTTCCCGCCTCACAGGAAGCTGACCGGTGACGCGAGGCTTCATTATCGATGCAATAGAGATTCTTTCTTGTACCGAATCGATGTCCCAGAAATTCAATTCGGAAAATACGTTTTCCTCTTGGGTATCGGTCTTATCGATCTTTTCGTCGGGGCTTGATTGAGAGGAATCCGAGTTCATGCGTAGGACTTGTTAAAGCTTCTAGATTCTGCGCACGGAATTAGCGAGAGAAGAAATGCCGCGTTTCTGCGAAGTTGAGCTGCGCACTTCCGCCTTGCCCGGGGGCGCTGAATAGAAAAGATTCATTTACTGCCATGGCAAAGCTTTTTGGAACAGATGGGATCAGAGGGATAGCCCACGAATATCCGATCACCGCACAGGTGGCTGAACGACTGGGGCGTGCGATAGTGAAATGTCTCAAAGGAAAAAGGGTACTAATCGGAAGAGACACGCGCGAATCCGGCGGGATGCTGGAACAGGGATTGATCGCCGGGCTGCTCGCTTCTGGCGCCACGGCGGTTCGGCTAGGCGTAGTGCCGACCCCAGCCGTGGCCCTGCTAGTAAGGGAAGCGGGAGTCGATGCGGGAGTGATGTTGACCGCTTCCCACAACCCTTTCACAGACAACGGCATGAAGGTTTTCGGTGAGGGGGGCTTCAAACTTTCCGATATTATGGAAGCGGAGATCGAATCCTTGCTGCTTTCCGAGGGTTGGGATGAGGACTCTGAAGAAATTGGCACACTGGAGGATTTTCCGGAAGGGCTCCAACTCTATGCGGATCTCGCAAAAGCGTCTATCGGCGGGATGGATCTGAGTGGGCTGAAAGTAGTAATTGACGCAGGAAACGGCTCGGCCTTCGAGATTGCACCTAGGATTTTCCGTGAACTCGGCGCGGAGGTGATCACGATAGCAGTGAATCCCGATGGCCAAAATATCAACGAAGGTTGCGGCGCTCTCCATGCAACGAGGGCGGGCGATTTGGTGAAACAATGCGGTGCCGATCTTGGCGTTTCGCTTGATGGCGACGCAGACCGCGTCATTTTTACCGACGCCTCGGGAAAAGTACTAAGCGGCGATCACGTGATGGCGTTGTGTGCATTTTCTCTCAAACAAGCCGGCAAATTACGCGGCGACGCCATCGTGGCCACAGTGATGAGCAATCTCGGCATGGACGAGGCGCTGCTGCGCGCAGGGATTGCCACGCATCGCGTAGGTGTCGGCGACCGCAAGGTATTGGAAATTCTGCGCGAAAAATCGTTTTCTTTCGGTGGGGAAAACTCCGGCCATCTCATTTTTGCGGAGCACGCAACAACGGGAGACGGAATCGTCAGCGCGCTGCAGGTGTGCAGGATGATGAAGGAAAGCAGCAAAACGCTCGCAGAACTAGCCGGCGTGATGAATGAATATCCAAGCACCTTGCTCAACCTGCCGGTGCGAGATAAGCCGCCCTTAGAAAAACTTCCAAATCTTCAGTCAATGATCGCTGCAGCCAAAGCGGAATTCGGAAACCATGGCCGCCAACTGATCCGCTATTCCGGCACAGAGAAAAAAATCCGCGTGCTCGTCGAGCATCGTGAGGCGGCGGAGGTGGACATATGGATAGAAAAATTTAAAAACGTGATTGCGGAGGAAATCGGATGAACGAAGACAACTGGCCACTGACCATTACTGGAGATTTCCCAGTGGCGAACCGCCCGCTCAAAGATTGGCTTTCAACAGGCAACGAGGAACTGCGCGCGATGATCGCCGCCTGCCGTTTCCCATGGGACCTGCTTGCGATCCAAGAGCGCATCCTCGCCACAATGGATCAGGACGAAATTTCAGGAGACGTGCATCCTGCCGCCGTGATAGAGGGACGATTGAAGCTCGGGCAAGGCTCGCGAATCCTCCCGGGCGTTTACATTGAAGGCAATGTCGTTATTGGTGAGGGTTGCAAGATTGGGCCTAACTGCTATGTGCGCGGCAGCACGAGCATCGGTGACAACTGCCACATTGGCCAATCTGTCGAAATCAAGAACAGTCTGATCCTTAGCGGAACGAACGTGGGACATCTCTCTTACGTCGGCGACTCAATTCTTGGGGAGAAGGTGAACCTCGGCGCTGGCACCATTGTTTCCAACTTCCGCCACGACGGCGGAAATCACATATCTCGCGTCGGTATGCAACTGGTCGATACCGGCAGGAGGAAATTCGGAACGGTCATCGGCAACGGTGTCCACACCGGTATCGGCACGCTGATTTATCCCGGCAGAAAAATCGGGCCCGGTATATTTACGCTGCCCGGCGATGTGGTACGGGAAGACATCACGACAAAATAGAAAAATATCATGTGTGGAATCGTAGGATACATTGGAAAAGCGAACGCAGCCTCGGTGCTGATTGGCGGATTGAAACGGCTGGAATACCGAGGCTATGATTCGGCGGGACTGGCCTTGCTCGATGGTGATGTTATCCACATCTCTAAGGCACCAGGAAAGGTCGCGAATCTCAATGCGAAGGCTAGAGCTGAGTGGGATGCAGGAATGATCGAGAGGGCTGGCACCGGGATCGCCCACACCCGCTGGGCCACCCACGGGCCGCCGACCGAGGCGAACGCCCACCCCCATCTCGACGAATCCGGCCATATCGCGCTGGTTCACAACGGCATTATTGAGAACTACCGGTCTATACGCGCCCGGCTTGAATCCAAAGGCCACCATTTCCGCTCGGAAACCGATACCGAGGTACTAGCCCACCTCATCGGGGATTGCGATAAGGGCGATCTGCTCCAGGCTGTCCGCGATGCTCTCCATCAGGTGGAGGGCACTTTCGGCATTGCGGTGATTTCCTCGCGCGAACCCGGCATTATCATTACCGCGCGCCGCGGCAGCCCGATCGTGATCGGCGTCGGTCACGGCGAAACAATCATAGCCTCTGATGCCTCCGCGATCCTCGCCCACACCCAGCGCGTTATCTATCTTGATGACAACGACATCGCGGTCGTCACCGCCGATGCGGTGGATGTGCGCGACCTCAATAACTTTCCGGTCACACGCGAGATCGCGGAACTGGGACTTGATACCGCGGCGACTGAGAAAGGCGGTTATGAACATTTCATGCTCAAAGAAATCCACGAGCAACCGGAATCCCTTGCGAATGCAATCCGGGGGCGGCTCGACCACCAACTTGGTTCCTCAGTACTTTCCGGAATGGGCACCTCGCCGCGCGATCTCGCGGAAATTTTGCGCGTGGTGATGGTCGGCTGCGGCACCTCGCTGCACGCCGCGATGGTCGGCGAATACGCCCTTGGCGATATTGCGGACATCCCCGCCGAGGTTCGTCAGGCGGCGGATTTCCGCTACCGCAACCCCATCCTCGGTAACCACGATCTCGTCGTCGCGATCTCACAGTCCGGCGAGACCGCCGACACGCTCGCCGCCGTCCGTGAGGCTCGGCAGAAGGGTGCGTTCGTAATGAGCCTCGTGAACGTGGTGGGATCGACGATCGCTCGCGAGACTGGGCGCGGCGTCTATCTCCACGCTGGGCCTGAGATTTCCGTGGCCTCCACCAAGGCGTTCACCTCCCAGGTAAGTGTGCTGCTGATGATGGCGCTGAAACTAGGGCGCGGCAGGCGATTTTCCAGAGAGGAGGGTCTGAGACTCGCCCTCGAGATCGAGGCCATCCCGGAACTCGTCCGATCCGTGATCAAACAAGACAAACTCATCTCGGAAATCGCGGCGCGATACGTCGATAACGAACACGCGTTCTACATCGGGCGAGGGCCGATGTATCCGGTGGCACTTGAGGGTGCTCTGAAACTCAAAGAAATCTCCTACATTCATGCGGAGGGATACCACGCCGCCGAACTCAAGCACGGTCCGATCGCGCTGTTGCAAAAGGGAACTCTCGTCGTCGCGGTCGCTTGCGAAGGACCAGCGAAGGACAAAACCCTCGGAAACGTCGAGGAATGCCGAGCACGCGGAGCGAGGATACTCGGCGTGATCACCGAGGGCGACCATGAGGCGGAAGAAGTGATGGACGATTTTATCGCCATCCCGCGCGCCCATCCGCTTGTCGCCACCATCCCCGCCACTGTCGCCTTGCAGCTTTTCTCCTACCACGTCGCCCGCTTGCGAGGCTGCGAGATCGACCAGCCGAGGAACCTTGCAAAAAGTGTCACGGTGGAGTGAGTTCCCGCCTTAGCATCGCCCGCTTGCATTCCACTCTCCAGCGGTCACCGCCGCGATTTCCGTACGAGCGAATTACCCAGTAATAGAGAATGAGCAGTGAAATCCAGGCACACGCTATGGAAAGATCGCCGCAGCCTAGTAGATGCCGGCTGCTTCTTGCGCAATAGCGAACGCGGTTGGTGCAATCAGCCATAGGCCAATTCAGTTCAACGCCCCGCTGCCGCAAGTTGTTTCCTCCACGCCGCAATGGAGCGTGTGAGGTGATCACGGGGCGCGATTCTAATGTTGAAGCATTGCAGGCCGACCGCTCCATCGTAGCCAATACCTTTTAGTATGCGGAGAAGAGCAGCTTGGTCAAAGTTACCTTCGTCAAGCGGGCGGATCAGTGTATCCCAGTCCTTGCCGTCAGAATCTGCGCCGCAGACGCTAACGCTCCAAAGTTGCGGCTTTGCCTTTGCTAATAGAGTTGAGAGATCGTCGTCCGCTTGAACTTTCAGAAAATGACAGAGATTGAAGGCGACACCAACGTTGCCACGGTCCGCCGACTTGGCGATTTCTAACGCGTGCTCAAAGCGCTCGATGTGACAGTCCGCATGAGGATAAAGCACCACTTTCAACCCAGCATCCTTCGCTAGATCAGCGACGTGTCTAATAAGGGCGACGGCCTGTTCGTCGTTCGCTTGCTTGCCGCGCTGGACATTAAGTTCCACGAGGGCTCCGCTTCCTTTCAGCATCGCGATGGCGGCGGCGATTCCGTTCTCGGCTTGAAATCCATCCATATTTACTCTGCCACCCACGTAGATGCTGTAAACCTTGAGTCCTTCTGCCTGACAGGCGGCTTTATAGTCCGCCAGTAGGTTCGGATAGATTGAGCCGATGCCCTGATAGCCAAGTTCCTTGGCGAGACGTACACCCTCCGGCGGGGGTAGTGAGTTTATCCCGTTCTGGAAGGGATAAATCGATATCATTTCCCCTAGCGCGATCGAAACGGGCAAGAGCAACCAAAGTAAAGGCAAACATAAACGCATAGATTTCATATACGCGGCAACAGTGATAAACCTTTCCGATCAAAAGGTTGCGTGAACGCATGCCAAATTGTCCAGAGTCTATAAAGGAGCATGGCGCCGAGATGGCATCTCGCACAGCGGCTGATCAGGTTGTCAAATGAAACGCGTCAAGCCCTCCACAGCCGCCTCATCCAGACGTTCGGCTAGAGCAATAGTGAGTTTCAGCATCGCGAGGTAGTCCTCAATCTCGATGATACTATTATGTGAATGAATGTAGCGTGCTGGGCAACCGAGGACAATCGAGGGAATGCCGTTACCGGCGAGGTGAAAGGAACCTGCATCCGTCCCGCCGCCGCGCCGCACGGTGATCTGATGCGGGATGTTTTCCTGACGCGCTGTATCTATTACAAGATCGGCAAGGCACGGATTGGCGATTGCGGTGGGATCGTAAAGGCGTATCTGAACGCCGCCGCCGAGCCTGCCCTGGCTTTCCGCATGGCTGAAACCCGGCGTATCGTCCGCCGGCGGTCCCTCCAGAACGATGGCTACATCCGGCTTTACGAAATTCGCCAACGTCTTTGCGCCGCGCAAGCCCACCTCTTCCTGCACGCTGCCCGCGAACACTAGCTCGTTCGGGTGGTCCGTATCCGCTAACTCTTGAGCTGCCTGGATTACACAGGCCATGCCCACGCGGTTGTCTAAGGCCTTAGCCATGTAATAGTTCGGCTTGGAAAGCGCTGTGAAAGGCGACCATGGAGCAATCGGATCGCCGAGGGAAATTCCATAGACCTCCGTGACCTCGTGATACGAGGAAGCCCCGACATCAATGAACATCGCCTCCACCGGAACTGCATTGTCGCGCTGTGAGGCAGGCAGGAAATGCGGTGGCTTGCTACCGGTCACCCCAAGGATTTTCTCGCCGCCACGCGTCAGTATCTGCACGCGCTGGCCCAGCATCACCTGCGACCACCAGCCGCCGATCATAACGAACTGGATGAAGCCGTCGTGCGTGATATTCTGCACCATGAAACCCACCTCATCCATGTGGCCGGCAATCAACACACGTGGTCCTTTTTTGACATGCGCACAGATGACTGATCCATTCTTGTCAGTAGCTAATGGTCCGATACCGGATAGTTCGTCCACAAAGATCGCTCGTACCTCGTCCTCATGGCCGGAGATGGAATGTGCTTCGGTTAGTTCTTGGAGAAGTGATATGGCTTTAGCACGCATGGCTGATACAATGAGAGTAATCACCGAGCCGGGAAACTCCATTTTTTACGAATCAGTAAAGATAGGGGTTTCTTCGCAGTGCCAGCGCTGCGTTCTCCGCTCTTTGCGGCTTATGTTCGGAAGATGAGACGGATGGCGTCGAGACGAAGGCGGGCATGAGAAAGGGCTTCTTTTGTTTCGAGAAGAGTGGATTTGAGGGCTTCAGCTTCAGAACTAGATACGAATGGATTACGCTTCGCGAGATCTTGGAGACGGGCGATCTGGGCGGTGATCGTTTCGGCGGCGAGTTCCTGTGCCGCCTTGATGGGGTTGGCAGAGGCACTTTTTGCAATATCCTTGGCGGCCGCGGCCATCTTTGGAAAGAGATCTCGGCGGAAGGTTTCCTGAGAAACGAGGCGGCGAGAGTCGCCGGACTGAAGGGCAGAGATGGGGGGGGCTTTGGTTTGGGCAGCACCGGTATGATCGACAATTACGCGCAGAAGGGTGGGCGGCAGGAAGCGATCAAGATGGAGGCGAGGCGGGGCGATAACCTCGAGCACGAATGCACATTCTAACAGAATCATTTTTCCCTGACCAGTTTTCCATTCGGCGAATGCAGCATTGCCGTGGCTACTAACAAGGAACTGGCCGAGGGCGTCGCGGAAGAGGGGATGGTCGATGGAAAGGAAGGCGAGATCCTCACGAGCGAGAGCGGTGGCGCGGTCAAGGGTGGCAGATAACCCTTCCTCGGGGACGTGGGCAAATGCATCGGTTTGGCGCTGGCCACGTTTGAATACGAAGGCATTCGCAGAAAGGTCGGAGACGTCGAGGCCAAGGTGGTCGAAAAGGCGGATCGCAAATTTCGCGAAGCGAGGATCGGTATCGGCTTCACGGATTGTTTCTATGAGCTTGGCACATTGGGAAGCGGGGGGCGCGCCTAGTTCCAATAAGCGGTCGTGTCCGGAGGCGAGTTGGCTGGAGATATCGGCTTTCAACTCTGCGGAGCGTTTTAGGAAGTCCTTGAATTTTCTTGAGGTGGGAGAAGCGTCGGCAAGGGCATCAAGTTCAGGTAACAGTTCAGTGGCGAGTGCGGTGGCTCCCTTGAGCGGCTGGGAAAAGACATCGAGTGCCTCGTGGAGCCAGCGCGCTTGTAGCTCTGATCTACTATATTTTCCGTAGGGTATGTGAATATGTATATCGCCGTTTTGACCGATGCGGTCGAGGCGACCGATGCGTTGTTCAAGGACTTCAGGATCGCGGGGTAGACCGAAGAGGACAAGGTGACGGGCGAACTGGAAGTTGCGCCCTTCGGAGCCAATCTCTGAGCAAATGAGGATGCGCGCGCCGTCGTCCTCCTGAAAGTAAGCAGCGTTACGATCGCGCTGGAGTAGGGTGAGATCCTCATGAAAAAGCGCGGACTCGATGTGAATCTCAGTGGAGAGTTTTTCCTGTACAGCGATGGCGGCCTCCGGAGAGTTAGTGATGAGCAGGATTTTCTCGGTTGCGGGCAGGTCTCGAATCAGCAAGGCGAGCCAGGCGTAGGGCGACGCGCCCTTTTCTAGAGGATGAAGTAGGGGTATGCGCTTCGGAAAGCCGGTGAGGCGTTCGCGAGTATTACGGAACAGTACGCGACCTGTGCCAAAGGAATCAATGAGTTCAGAAACGAGCAACTGGCGCGCTGATTCGTCGCCCGCATGGAGATCGCGAAGATGAGTGGCGGCGCGGGGTGAGTTCTGCGTGAATGCGGTGATGTCGTCTGGAATACTACCCAACGAGAGGGCTTCCACGGTTTGCGCGAGTGGGATGTAGGACTCTGTTTCTGTGCGGAAATTATCGAGATCAGAGTAGCGGTCGGGATCGAGTAGGCGGAGCCGCGCGAAGTGGCCGGCGGGACCGAGTTGCTGTGGGGTGGCAGTAAGGAGGAGCAGGGAGGGAATTACTCGAGCGAACGATTCAACCATGCGGTAAGCGGGAGAGACCTCCGCCTCCGACCATTCGAGATGGTGCGCTTCGTCAACAATTAGTAAGTCAAAACCCGCCTCGCGTACCTGCTCGGCACGGTTTTGTTCGCTTACAAGGAAGGAGGTAGCACAGAGAATGAGTTGGGATTCGGAGAATGGATTCGTATCGTCGGAGGTAGGGATGAGGCCTTCGGCGATGTTACTCGATACCTCGCAGCGTGCTTCGTTGTAGATGGCGAAGAGTAGATTGAAGCGGCGCAACAATTCCACAAACCATTGATGGACGAGCGGCTCTGGCACGATGATCAAGATGCGATCGGCACGACCTGTTAGATGCAGACGGTGAAGGATGAGGCAGGCCTCAATAGTTTTGCCAAGGCCTACCTCGTCGGCGAGGAGGACGCGTGGATAAAGCCGGTTCGAGGTTTCCGCAACAATGGCGAGCTGGTGCGGAATGAGGTCGATACGTGCGCCTGTGTAGCCGCGGGCAGGGGAACGGCGGATGGAGGAGTTCCACCGTAGGGCATCGAGACGCTGATCAAAATCGCGTGGGTGATCCGTAAGACCGGCTAGAAGACGTTTCTCCGGGCTGATAAAAGTAAGCGAGTCGAGCAAGTCGCTCTCATGGATGGATTTGCCGCTGCCATGGTAGGTGAGGAGTCCATCTTCCTCGGTTATGGTATCGACGATCAGTTTTCTTTTTTGGTGATCAGAAATCTCATCGCCCGGAGAGAAGCGGACGCGAGCAAGCGGCGCTGTTTCCACGGAGTAAGTACGCTTTTCCTCAGCTGCAGGAAAACAGATTTCCACACAACCCTTATCCAAAGAAATGACGTGACCAAGGCCGAGTGAGAGCTCGGAAGTGGATATGAAGCGTTGCCCGGGGGCGATTTCAAATTTCAAAGTTTAAATTATAATTAAGAAGTTATTAGGAATACTAGGGAATGACCAGCGTGTTCACCCAACATAAAGGCAGCGGCTCGGTTGCCCGCTGTAGAATTACGTATACAAAACTTATTTTCGTATAGCCTTGAAGGTAATCCCCAGCCCTCCCACCACAAAAAGGAGAGGGAACCAGATCGAATAACCCGCCGCTTTTGTGTCCGGCTTCAGCACTGCGAAACTTGGATCAGCCGGATTTATATAAGCCATCGTCTTCAGCCCCACCGGATATTTTTCGAGTTCCTGTTCCGACCGCGCAAGCTCCTTCGCCCAAGGGTTTCCCCGCGCGACGATCAATTCCCCGGTTCTCGCCTCGTTTTTCCACTCGTAACCATAAAGCAACTTCACGCTGTATTCTTTGGCCGTGAATTCGTCATGCCGCCGCTCCCCGATCTCAGAGGAAAGAATCACCGCCTCCACTCGTGGCCAGGCATGCATCGCACTAGCTCGCTGGTAACTATCCCACATCAGCGCAGTGAACAGCCCGCCGATCGCCGCGACTACGAGACCAAAAATAACAAGAAATACGGTGGAAGCTTTCATCGAACGGGTTGGAAACAATAGGTGGAAGCCAAAAATTGCAAACCCGACATCGCGAATCGACAACGAAAGATATGGCATCTCGCCGGAGAGAGCGCAAACTCCTCCCAACACTCACCATGAAAAAAGCCGATAAAGAATTCCTTTTCAACCTCCTCGAAACCCCCTCCCCCACTGGCTTCGAAATGCCCGGCCAACGTGTTTGGGCGGAATACCTGAAGCCCATCGCCGCATCCGTTGAGTGCGATGCCTACGGCTCCACCTGGGCCACCTTGCCGGGAAAATCGAAAAAGATTGTGATGCTGGAGGCGCACGCTGATGAAATCGGGTACATCATAAAGCACATCGACGAAAAAGGTTTCCTCCGCATCGACCGCGTCGGCGGCTCGGATGCCGCCACCGGTCGTGGCCGCCGCGTGCGCATCCTCGGCGACAAAGGCGAGGTCACAGGCATCATCGGTAACACGGCCATCCACCTCCGTCGCGATGAGCTTGGCGGTGAAAAATCTCCCGCTGTGCATGACCTCTGGGTCGATGTCGGAGCATCGAACGCGAAAGAAGTCGCCACTCTCGGCCTCCGCGTCGGGCATCCTATGGTCTATCTCGATGGCCCGTCTGAACTTGCGCACAAGCGCTTGATCGGTCGCGCTTTGGACAACCGACTCGGCTCCTATATCATCGCACAAGTGATGAAACGCATCGCCGAATCCGGCAAGAAGCCCGCCATCACTCTGGTCTGCCTGAACGCGATCCAAGAAGAGATCGGTGGCCACGGCGCCAAGATGGCCACCTACCGCCTCAAGCCCGATGTCTGCGTCTGCCTCGATGTCACCCACGCCACCGACACCCCCGGCATCGATCCAGCGAAATTTGGTTTTGTAAAACTTGGCGGCGGCCCGTCCCTCACCCACGGCACCTGCAATCACCCGCTCATCGTCAAGCGACTGATCGCGCTTTCGGAAAAGGAAAAGATCGATCTGCAACACGAATCCTCGAGCCGCTTCTCCGGCACCGACACAGACAAAATTTTCCACTCCCGCGAAGGCATCCCCTCTTCTCTCGTCTCCATTCCACTGCGCTGCATGCATTCCGTCGTGGAAACCGCGCACCTCGATGACATCGAAAGCACGATCCGCCTGTTACAAGCCTTCGTGCTCTCGCTGAAGGAATCAGATACGTTCCACCAGACGCTGGGAGCGTAGGCTTTAGCCTACCATGGGATGCGGGCTTCAGCCCGTTGTCAAAAGAGTAGGCTGAAGCCTACTCTCCGATTTCGAACTTCATGCTGTCGCTGTTGGCGCGGAGCTCCGGGGCATACATCGCCTCGGCGCGGGTGGGCAGGGCGCTGAATTTTCCGGGGATCTCGGCTCTCAGGCGGTAGCTGAGGTTGTGGCGACCACGCGGCAGGAATTGCACGAAGAGTGAAACCTTCTCATCGCGCAATTCCATATAGGCACCGAGACCGTTCGGGTTGTAGCCCGACTGCACTTCCACAGCCTCCATGCCAGCGGCTTTCCAATCTTCGAAGACGAGGTATTCGTAGTCGTTCTTGCTGTCGATCCCGAGCGTGACCTCAATCAGATCACCGCTCTTCACTTCGTCGCCGGATTTCAACTCAACACGTTTGTAAACCGAGCGGTTCTGATCGATGGCCTGGCCTTTGGAATCGACCGCGTCGATTACCTTCGTTTCGGGGACGAGCTTGTGGAAGGTGCGATCCACCTTAATCTCGAGCCCGGTTTTGGTGATGAAATCCTCCAGCGTGAAATAGCCTACATAAGCGTTCGCGTAGAGCGGGCCGTTGCCCTTTTTGCGGAGCTCGATGGTGTGCTTGCCACTTGTTAGAATATCCCCAGCGATGACCGCGGTGCTATCGAAGGTGAAAAGGTTGTCCTTAGTGATCTCCACGGTCTTGAGCGGCTTGCCGTCGAAGAGGATTTCCACGGTGAGGTTCGGGTCGCCTTCCTTGGTGGCTTTCAGGAAATCGCCGACGGCCTCGATGCAATACGCGGTGTCGCGGGTGGAGTTCCAGTAGTTGCCGTGGCGGCGGTTGTTAATCAGGTATGTCACCAAGCCGCGGGCGTCGGAGCTCTCCGGCTCGGCGGCGGCTAGGAGTTTCAAGAACCATGCCTGCGCCTCGAACTCGCTGCCATACCAATACCACCAGTAACCGCTGTTGCCGAGGTCGAGGTAGGCGGTTTGGTTCTCCTCATCCGTCTTGAGAAACTGCCGGATATTGCGGATCAGATCATCGCGTTTCGCGATGTCCTTGGTGCGGTGGAATTCGAGGCCGACGAGGGCTTTCGCATAGACCGGGAGGTCGTTCTTATCTCGGAAAAGGAAGCCTAACATCTGGGCGTGATCCTTGCCGCCCTCACCGAGAACACATCGGACGAGGGCATCGGTGGCATCGGCCTTTTGCTTGGTGTTCTCTTTGCGTTTCTCCCAATGGACGATCCAATCCGCTTCCCTTTCCTCATGCTTAGCGAGCCATGCGAGGCCGCGCTCGATCATGTCGACGGGCACTTTCGCACCGTTATTACGGGCGAGGAGAAGGCCGTGCATTACGACCGCCGTGGTGTGGGCATACGATCGGTGGCCAAAGGCGGAGAACCAACCCCAACCGCCGTCCGAATTCTGCTGTTCGCGGAGTATCGCGATGCCTGCACTCTCCATTTTCGCGACCTCTTTCTCATCCCATACCGGATTCCAATTCGGATGCTTCGGCTGCCACTGCGTGGCGCGTTCCTTGGGATTACCAAGCTGCTGCGGATTCAGATTCACCTTCTTGTCCTTGATCGCGGCAAGGTCGTGGCCGAGATCTTTCAGGATGTGGTGGACGACCGTTGTGGGCACGAATCGGTTCAGCGTCTGCTCGGTGCAACCGTAGGGATAGCTGGCGAGGTAGGGCAGCGCGTCGATCATCGCGCTGGCGACGCTGGGCGAGTAATTCAGCGTCATCCGGCTTTCGGCGGGACGGCGTTCCTCGGGAATGGTGAACTCGATGGTGGTGGAGTCGCCGTCCGGCGCGATGGCGCGGCTGAACGAATCGGTCTTCATCATGCCGTGGACATAGACGGGAAATTTCATCTCCATCGCATCGGAGTCATCGGCGGCGATTGCCTTCATGCGGATCGTGACCTCGCCCTCGGCGATGGCTTTCGCCGTCCAGTTGACGCGAGTCTCGCCCTTAGATGGGATCGCAACGCGGCGCTCCATGTCACCTGTGGATGTAAGATTTTTACCATCGAGTTCCAGCGAAACGGTGATGTCCTTGGCATCCTCATGGTAGTTGTGGACAACGGCGCTGAGCGTGACCTCGTCTTTCTCAATGAAGAAACGCGGTGCCTGTAGGCGGATGATCAGATCCTTGCTGGTGACGATCTCCGCAGAACCTTCGCCGACCCGCGTGCCTTTGCCCATCGCCCAGGTCTTGATTTTCCAAGTCGTCAGGTTGTCCGGCATTTCGATCTCGATATTGGCCTCGCCTTTCTCATCCGTCTCGACGGAGCCGACCCATTTTAAAAGATCAGCGAACTCGGAGCGAACGAGGAGTTCGGGCGCGGCTTCAGGGGCAGCACTCTTATCCTCTGCAGGAGCTGCGTCCGCCATGACTGCATCCATCGACGACATGGGTGCTGCTGCCGCTCGCAAGGCCATTCCACCTTTCATCATCATTTCGGAATCGCTGTTTCTTGAGAAGCCACCGCCTCCACCGAATCCCACAGCATCGCCCCCGAACATCCCGAGCTGTTGCATGAATGTCGTATTTGGCAACTGAAGGTGGGAGCCGGAGAAGTTCTGTGAATGCTCCATGCCGCGGCCATAATACTGGCGCTTCCAGTCCCAGAAAAACGGCACGATTTCACCGACGTTCGAGCCGCCGGAGATGTATTCGAGCGATTTGTCATAGATGCTGATCGCGGCGGAGCCTTGGTAGGGTTTGCCTTTGGAATCGGTGATGCGGATGGTGAGTGATGATTTCTCGCGGGGCTTGAGCTTGTCCTTGGCGGGCGTGACCTCGACGTTCAATTTGCGTTTTTCAGGAGGCAGAACAATTTCACGGGTGACGGTGTGGACTTGTCCCTTAGCAACGGTGATTGCCTCGATGAAAAAGTTCGGCATGTCGCGTAGTGTCACCGGGATCTCGACTAGCTGGGATTTACCGATCAGGCGGATGATTTTCGTCTCCGCTTCTTTTCCCTGCGAGGGACGTATGAAAAGCCATACCCGCGAATCTGCTTGGTTTGTATTGACCAGAAGTTTCACCGTATCGCCGGGGCGATACTCCTTTTTGTCGGGGATCAGTTCGAGGTCGCTGTAGCGGAAATTTCCTTTCTTATCGTCCTCAGCCCCGCGCACGGAGAACACCGTCGCGCCCTCCTGCTTGCGGCCTTTTTTGTCAGTGAACTCCACCGCCACCCGGTATTGCCCGGCCTTGGAGGCGACGAAATTCCAGTTACCGCCCTCGGGCTTCCACTTGCCGATTTCTTTCTCCTCGATCTCCCCATCCGCATTGAGCGTGGAGGAATACAGGATCGCGGTTGCTTTGCCATCGACCGCTTTGCCATCGAGCGTGCGTGCGGAAAATGTGCCGGTGACTTTTTCGCCAAGGTTCGCGTAACCACGATCCAGCCAGACAGTAACGCCAAACGGCTCACGCGCCGCGAGCACCGAGCCACTGCCAACGATGGTGCGGCGCGAGGCATCTACTACTTCCGCAGTAATCGAGTAGCGATGATCCTGATCGCCATGGACAAGCTTTGCGATGGAGCTATCGATTTCCACCTTCACCTTGCCGTCCGCGCCGATCGGATAGGTGCGCTCCAGCACCAGCTCGGGCGCGCCCATGCGATTCTGCTGCCACCACGGCGGCGAGGGACGGATACAACCCCAACTGCCCCAACCGGGATACCACGGAGCCTCCGGATAAAACCACCAGTAACCCTTGCCATACAGCCAATCCCATGGTGCCTCAGGGAACCAGCGGTCGTTGAAAAAGTTCCGCTCCACCTTAATTTTTACGCTAGCCTCCGTGACCGGAGCGCCATGGTAGTAGTTTGCGGAAACGGTGGCCTCGAAAGTTTCACCGAGCGCGACGGGTTCGGCGGGAGCATCGACCTTCACCTCGTATTCCGGCTTCTTGTATTCTTCGACACGGAACGTGAAATTCGTGTGCGGGATCGCGCCGGTGATGTTGACATTATAGACACCCAGCGCCGCCTCTTCCTTGAGATCAAAATCGAATTCAGTGCCACCGAATGCATCCGCACCGGCACCCTTTTTCTCAAGGATCAGCTCGTTGCGCCCGTCGCGGATCTCGATGTCCGCCGTTTTCCCCTCGTAGGTGGAAACCTCGCCGAGATCATAGCGCGCCTCGCCCGCCCAGAGTTTCACATGGACTTTCTGGCCGGGGCGGTAAACCGGACGGTCGGTGATGCCGATGGTTTTCTGTGCGACATAATCGGTGTGGTCACCGTTATCAGCCCAGTGGAACTGTTGGCTGGAGAGGTAAGCGCGCCGCTCACCGACGCGTGCGATTACATGCCATTGGAACTGATCTCCGTCGGCATCCTTCTTATCAAGGACAAGCTTGCCGTCGGCGTCCGTGTTCCGCTTGAAGCTTTTAGTTAGTACATCGAAGCGACGCTTGCCCTTCGCTTGCTCAAGGAATTTCGTGCTGTATCCGAAGAATTCAAGTTCTCCTGCGACGGGGCTACCATCCGCCGAATCAACCAGATATAGAACCTCCTTGCCGCCCTCGGAGCGTTTCAGCAGAACGAGATCGCGCACCCAAACAACAACCCAAGAAGTATTGCCTCCCTCCAACTTCGATTCGAGCAGGTAACAGCCCGGAGCTAGCTTGCCAAGATCGAGGTTGGTTTCCGTGTCTCGGAAGGCTTCGTCTGGCTTAAGATCTTGTTTCCATGCGCGGATTTGCTCTCCCACATATCGTCCGCGTTCCTTCCCGATCAGACGCGTCCCGAGACCACCGAAATTAATTTTTTCGTAGTCAATCTCACCGGGATTTTCTTTTAGGTATTCGATAATGTCCGCCATCACCAGCTCGTCCTTCACGCCGGAGAGCTTCAGGGAAACCTCTTTCGCGTTGCGGAACGTGTAAGGAACCTCGACTGGATCGGCGGCGTGATAGGTCGGCGTGCCGCCGAAGCGACTCCAGTTCCCGAGGATCTGGTTAAGCAATTTCCTACGATGGCCATTGTCGCCCTTCCCATGAAGCCCGATGACCTCTTTCAAGGTTTCGGCGGCCTGCTTGTGTTGCTGGCGGTTTAGGAAAACCTGCACCAACAGATCTCCCGCCTGCTCAGAAAATCCACCTTTTCCCATTCGCATCACCGTCCTTAGGCCGGGGATGAACTGGTGGTCTTCGCGAAGGGTAAAACGCTTCACACCGCTCGCTAGCTTGGCGATCGTATCCGTTTCCTTTAATGTGGAAGACTGCAGGATCCCGTCGCGCTCCTTCACCGCAGGCTGCCGCCACCAGGAGAACGAAGCGAGAGTTTCCACGTCATAATGGGATTTACAGAACTCGAACCACGTATAGTCCTCGGCGGCGGCGAGATTCGGATCAATGCGGGTAATTTCCTTCATCGTCCAACGCCATCTCTCGCCATCGGAAGCGGCCGTTTCCCATGATTCCGGGACATCGATCCAAAATGGGTTTCCATCCGCTTCGGCGGGCGCCCCTTCGCTGGTTATGACATCGAGCTGCTCGGTGTAATCGGGCACCGCTTTCATATCCGTCAGGAGATGCAGCCGCCAGACAAATTTAGAACCCGTACGCGACATTGTGAGCGCGATGCCAATGCGGCGGAGAACTTCCACTTCCTTAGCGCTGCCCTTTTCCACGGTGCGGTGGGCTTGCAAGAAACATTGCAGCGCACGGAGCCGATCCTGCTC
>CAMAXN010000018.1 GCA_945862245.1 Prosthecobacter debontii | reverse complement strand
TACCATGCCCTTGGCGGGCTGCGACGGGAGAGGATTGTGTGGCGGAGTCTCTCCCTTGCCCGTAAATGCATGCGCGATATGTCCGGGGGTTCCCGTTTCACTCCACCCCCGGCTACTCTCGGGCCGTCCCTGCCGGGACTCAAAAGATTCGCACGTTCGACTTTCTCCCTAGCTGGATGGCCCTAGGGGTAGAGGGGCGGCGGGACGGGAGTATTACCAGAAGTTTTCCAAGTCTTGGTCTTGCGGAAAACGCTGTGGAGGGCTTGGATGGCGCGCCTAACCAACACACAAACACCATGTCCGATTTCCTCACCGTCTCCCGCGAAGCCCACGACAATCTCGTCATCGCCGCCTACAAATCTCGCGGCTATAACGATGAGGAGGCCACGCTTGGCACCAAACTCGCCGCCGAAGCCGCGCGCCACGGCATCCGCACCCACCATGCCCTTAAAGCGCTGCATCTTGATCATCTTTTCGGATCGGCCATCGGCGGCTGTATGCCCGGTGCAGAGATCGAGGTTCTGCCTTGCCGTTTCCCCGCTTCGGAAATCTGGAATGCGAACAAGAAACTCGGCCAGGCCGTCGCCTACCGAGCCATCGACCGCGCCATCGAGCTGGCCGAACAATATGGCATAGCCCAGATCGCGGTGGACAATGCGTTCCATTATCTCTGGGGCGGCGGCTACGTGATGGAGGCCGCCGAGCGTGGATATTTCGCATACACGAACTGCACCTCCACTCTTGCTGAGGTCGTTCCTTTCGGTGGAAAATTTCCGACCCTTGGCACTAACCCGCACTCATGGGGCATCCCCTCGCAGGGCGCGAACGGCTTCCCCATCGTGATGGACTGGGCCACCGCCACCGTGGCGATGGGCCGCGTGCAGGCTCTGAAACGCGAGGGCAAACAGCTCCCTCCCGGCGCCGCCATCGATAAGAACGGCCAGCCTACAACCGACCCGAATGAGGTCAGCGCGCTGCTACCGTTTGGCGGCCACAAGGGCTACGGCATGTGCATTCTCAACGAAATTTTCGGCGGCCTGATCGGTGGTTCCATCCCCACGATTCGCGGACGTGGAAATGCGGATCAAACCGAGAAAACCACCATGGTGTTCTATTTTCAAGTGATCCATCCCGATGCGATATCCGGCGGACATTTCGCGAGGGGCCGCTCCCAGATCGAGAACCTCAAAGCCGTCCTCGACGACATCCTCGGCCATGGCAACGACAACGCGATGCTCCCCGGCCAGATCGAAGCGAGCGCTCGCAAAGCCTCTGACGCCGCGGGCGGACTTCACTTCACCGCTGCGGAGATTGCCGAGTTCAATGAACTCGCCCGCGAAATCGGAGCAGCGGAGTTGATCGGAAAATAAATATGGAGAAGGGGTTTGAAATACCTTTCTATTAGAGCCTGAGATTCGGGTCAATATCCCCGTCCAGCGCATCGATCTTCCCAGCAAAAAATCTCAGTAGCCCCGCGAAGCCGATCATCGCCGCGTTGTCGGTGCAGACGCCCGGCTCCGCCACCGCCAACTCGATGCCTTCCTTTCCGCAGCGGAAGGAAAACGCCTCCCGCACCGCTCGGTTCAGGCTCACGCCGCCGGAAAGGCCGATGATGTCCGCGTCCGCCCGTTTCACCGCACGGATGGCCTTTTCTAACAGAACCTCGACCACCGCGGTCTGGAACGACGCGGCGATGTCCGCGATTTTGGCGTCCGGGTTTTTCTGGAGCGTGTAGAGCACCGCCGTTTTCAGGCCGGAGAAGGAAAAATCCAGCTCGTCGGCCTGCATCATGGAGCGGGGGAAATCGTAGGCCGCGGGATTGCCGTTTTTCGCCGCCTTCTCGATCTCCGGGCCGCCGGGGTAGGGGAGTCCGAGCATTTTCCCGACCTTGTCGAAAGCCTCGCCCGCCGCGTCGTCGCGGGTGGTGCCCATCTGTTGGTAATCGCCCGCCGTGCGCACATTCATCAGCAGGGTATGGCCGCCGGAAACGATCAGCCCGATGTGGGGAGGCACCGCCGTCATGTCCATGAACGGCGAAAGCAGATGCCCCTCCATGTGGTTGACGCCGACGAAAGGTTTTCCGGAAACGCAAGCCATCGCCTTCGCCGCCGTGCTGCCGACGAGCAGCGAAGAAGCCAGCCCCGGCCCCATCGTCGCGCCGAACACATCCACGTCGCCCATCCCGATCCCCGCCGTGTCCAGCGCCCGCTCGACGAGCGCGTTGAGGTTCAGCGAATGGCTGCGCGAGGCCACTTCTGGTACTACCCCGCCGTGCTCGCGGTGTTCCTCGATTTGAGAGGCCACTTCGCTCGCCAGCACTTCCGCCGCCCCGCCCGGCTCGCCGCGCAGGATCGCCACCGCCGTCTCATCACAGGAACTTTCAATCGCAAGGAAAACTGCCACGCGCGGATAATCCATGACTGCCTTGCGTATCGCAACAGCGAAGGTGCTGGCGATTTTCTTGTTTCCGCCGCAGACGCCGGGCTGCGGAACTCCTCCATTGGTGAGTATGCTTCTAAAGTTTATCCACGTAGTGTAGGAAGCTGCTAGTGCTGTTTATTTTCACACAATCTTGCATCTTGCATTCCGCCCGAACATCTCGGAGTCTCCCGCTCCCGCGAGCGTTATGCCTAAAGCCCCCGCAGAAGACACCCTGTTGCTTGTTGATACCGATCTGGATTTCTTGGATTGGGCAACGAAGCATCTTGCCGCAAAGGGTCTGCGCATCCTCCGCTGCGATGATGCAGGCAAGGCAATTAAGGTGATCGAGAAGACCACGGTCTCTGTGGTGGTTGCGGCGCTTGATCTGCAACCCTTCGACGGTCTCGATCTGCTTGGTCGCATCCGTGCACATAGCCCCGAAACGCTGGTCGTGCTCACTTCCGGTTTCCCCACCACGGGACAGATCATTGAGGCCACTCAAAAAGGTGCCCACGACGTGCTGCGAAAAGAATCGCTTTCGTTTGAGCTGCGTCCAGTGGTCGAGTCGGCGTTGCAAACGGTGGAGGATAGGCGTAGCGCAGAACGCCCGACAGCTGACCTATTGAGTTCCGATAGCAGAGTGAGAATCATTGGCGTTTCTCGCGCCCTGCAGGATGTTTTCAAGCTTGTCGGGCGTGTGGCGAGATCGGATGCGCCGATTCTCATTTCCGGGGAAAGCGGCACGGGCAAGGAATTGGTAGCAAAGGCGGTACACGAATACAGCCCGCGCCGCCAGAAGGAGATGATTACGATCAATTGCGGCGCGATACCTGAGAACCTTCTCGAAAGCGAACTCTTCGGCCACGAGAAAGGCTCTTTTACTGGTGCGATCGCGCGCCGCGAGGGTCGCTTCGAACAAGCGGATGGTGGTACGCTTTTTCTTGATGAGATCGGAGACATGCCACTCTCCATTCAGGTGAAACTTCTGCGCGTGCTACAGGATGGCGGTTTCTCGCGCGTCGGATCGAACGATATGCTGAAAACGGATGTCCGCATCGTTGCGGCCACGCACAAGAATCTCATCGCTGAGGTTTCTGCCGGGCGGTTTCGCGAGGATCTTTTCTATAGGCTCAATGTGGTAGAACTGCGCATCCCGCCGCTGCGCGAGCGCCCGGAGGATATCCCATTGTTGGCCGAGTATTTTCTTCAGCGCATCACCAAGAAAAACGGTATGGCGCGTATCCGCATTTCCGGGGAGGCCATCGCTTCACTGTGCACGCATCATTGGCCCGGCAACGTTCGCGAGCTGGAAAACACTATCGCCCGCGCCTGCGCACTCGCTTCTTCGCAGATCCTTTTGCCCGCGGATATCCCGTTGGCCTCGGCTCCTGTCAGAACCTCCGCCCTGGCGCACGGTCTCGATCAGGTGATCAACGCCGCGCCAGCCAACACGCCACTGATGAATTGGGTTTCCAGCCAGATCGTCGGGCGCGTGCTTGACCACTCTGGCGGCGACCTCAAGGAAAGCGCCCGCGTGCTTGGCGTGAAGTTTGATGAGTTGAAACGCATCCTCTCTTCGATGGACTGACATGCTCCACTACATCGACCATCCGCTGATTTCCGCCGAGCTTACCGCTCTTCGTGATCCAAAATGTGCCAGCTACGAGTTCCGTCAGCGTGTGCGCCGCATCGCCTCGCTGATGGTGCCCGCCGTTACTGCGGATCTTGAGCGCACGTTGGTACCTTGCACGACCCCGCTGGAAGTCACAACCGGGGAAAGCGTCGCCCGCCAGATTGTTCTCGTCCCCATTCTTCGCGCAGGACTCGGATTCCTAGATGGCTTTCTCGATCTGATCCCGCAGGCGGCGGTGGCGCACATCGGCCTTGCGAGAAATGAGAAAACTCTCATCCCCGAGTCCTATTACCTCAGGCATCCCACTGAACTCGCCGAAGCGGATCTGATCCTTCTTGATCCGATGCTCGCCACCGGCGGCTCTGCAGTGCAGGCGATTACAATGCTTATGGAGGCTGGTGCTAAAAGGATACGCTTTGCCTCCTTGCTCGCCGCGCCGGAAGGCATTGCCGCGATGGAATCTGCCCATCCGCATGTCGCGGTTTTCACCGCCGCCATCGATCGTTGCCTCAATGAAAAAGGCTACATCCTTCCCGGCCTCGGTGACGCGGGTGACAGGCTCTTCGGCACGATCTGAAGACTATTCACGCGTGGAGCGGTGTATTGGAATCTACCGATGACCATGGGAGATCGATGATCGGGATTCTTGGTGTTTTCCATCGTCATCTTATGGGCGGGGCCGGATGTTACCGAAAATCCGGACGTATCTCGCAAAGCGGGAAGAGAACAAAGGGGCGATCTTTGATGCGGGGGTGGGGAAGTTGGAGGGCTGGGTGTTCTAGAGAAATTTCGCCGAAGAGGAGGATATCGATATCGATGATGCGGGCGGCGTTGCGGACGGGGTTGGTTTCACGACCGAGGGCACGCTCGATGGATTGCGTTTCGCAGAGGAGTTCCAATGGGTCATCGCCGGGGTAATTAAGTTCGATGACGGTGTTGAGAAAACGGGGGGAATCAGGCGGGCAGTCCTGCGGGGTGGTGTCGTATAGGGAGGCAGTTAGAAATGGCTCGTCTGGCGTGGCAAGAGCGCGCAGGGCCGCGATGGCGGCGGCTAGGTTTTCAGCGCGGTCACCGAGGTTCGAACCGAGGGCGATGGCAACACGGGGCAAGATTTCTAAACTTTAAATTTTAAACTTTAAACCTTAAGGAAGACTTCGGCGGCTCCCTCAGTCCTGCAAGTTGGCGAGGTTAGAGATGCCGTAGTTGGCTTGGACGCGGGCGTTGGCCTCTTTGACTTTTTCCGAGGGGATGATGACGGGGCGTTGGGCGCCGTGGAGTTCGATGACGTGGAACTCGGGTGGGTTCTCGCCATAGAGGAGCTCATGGGCGTGGGCGAGGTCGCGAACGACGGTGCCATTGATCTTGTCCACGGCGAGGCCGCTGAAGTTGTCCATCTGCGAGGTCACGGGATCTGGGGTGATGCGAGTGAGCATGACGATGTCTTTTTTCTCCTGAAAAATCCCTTTCGATACGTAGTCGGTGTAGAGGCGGCGGACGGTGACGTCGTTGAACTTGGCGGTGGCGAAGAGATTGGTGTCGAGTGGTTGGAAAACGAGGCCAGCGAAGACGACATAGCGCGGTTTTTTCTCATACTGCACGGCATACATCCGTGAGGGCGATAGGGGCTTGAGAGTAACATCTACATTGTTCAACGCGCCGTCGCGCAAGAAGCGGATGGTGACCTTGGCGCCGGTGTATTTACGCTCGATGATCTCGTTTAGATTCACCTTTTCGCCATCTACAAGCACTTGGCCGGCGGAGTCGACTGGGTTGCCGTCGAGAGAGATGAGTATGTCGCCATTTTTGAGGATGCCATCAACGGAACTGGTTGGGATGGTATTGGTGACAAGCACGCCTTGGCCGTCGTTGGGAAGGCCGAGGGCTTTGCGCATGGCGGGATTGTGGAGGGGGAATTCGTTGATGCCGAGTTCGGCGTATTCATCGTAGGAGCCGTCCTCGATGTCTTTCAGGAAACGGTTCACGACGGGGGTGGGGATAATATAGCCGGTGTTGTCTGCCTGGCGCAGACCTTGGAAGGCGACGCCGACGACTTTGCCGTTCTGGAGAACGGGACCACCTGAGTTGCCGGGGTTGATAGCGGCGTCGATCTGGACGACGAGATGCGAATCCGCACGGCTGTGGGAGTACGGTTGGAAGTCGATGCGCGAGACAATGCCCTTAGTGACGGAGAGACGTTCGCCGCCGACAGGATAGCCGATGACAGTGACCTGTGACTCGAGCTGGGGCATCTCACCGATGGTGAAATGGGGGAAGCCCGCAAAATCGGAATCGTCCTCGAGGGAGAGGAGGGCGAGATCGCAATCGTGTGCGATGAACTCGACTTTGGCGGGATATTTCTGCGGGGAGCCGTGGACGGTGATGAGGATGCGCTGCTGGTTGGAGACGACGTGGGCGTTGGTGAGGATGCGGTTTTTTCCGATCAGGAAACCGGTGCCGATGCCGCCGCTGAAACGGCCTGAGTTCCAGGGGGTTTCATAATCCGGGATCTGGGTGGCAACTTCAATGCGTAGCACCGAGCGGTAGAGTTCCGAGGAGCCGTTCTGCGCGGTTAGAGCGGCAGGCAGGAGAGTTATGGCGGGGAAGACCAGTGCGTACGCTAGGCGAAACATGTTGCTGCTACTTTAGGGAGTATACGGGAAATGGCAAAGGAGAAGTCTGCTGGTTATCGATATTCAGTTGAATGTCCACAAAACGAAATGGTGTCTGGTGATAAGTTAGATCGCTGCACAAGTATTCGTATATAGAATGTGCATGCCTGAAATGAACGGAGTTGCTCATATGCAATGCAACTTGCGAAGCAGCTTGTTGCCCGAGTACACCAGTGCCCACTTCTCATTCCACGCATAGTTTGTATTATCCGAGGGGGTAAGTGACGACCACGCGGTTTTGCGTTCTCGTAAAAATTGTTTAGCGGCGACTTCCTACGGCGAGCAGGGTCTGGAATTTTGGATGCGTTTCCTCCTTGTCGGCGATGCCGGTTTCAATGCCGGTGAAGTCCGATTTTTCCATCATGGCAGCGATCTGGCTCTCGGAAAATCCAAGCCAGCGGTCGGCGTAAAGCTCACGGGCCTCGGTGAAGTTGTGCTGGAGCAGATCTAGGACGATGAGGCGCCCGCCGGGGCGGAGGATGCGGTGCGCGGAATCGATCGCCCGCTGCGGGTTTTCGGCGTGGTGTAGGGCTTGGCTGAGAATGGCGAGGTCGATGGATGCGTCGTCGATCGGCGGCTGCTCAATATCACCGATACGAAACTCGAGGTTTGGGAGTCCGTTTTTCACAGCGAGGTTTTGCGCGTAATCCACCATTTTTGGGGAAAGGTCGATGGCGATGACCTTTTCCGCACGCTGAGCGAGGAGTTGGGAAAGCGTTCCCTCGCCCGCACCGAGATCGGCAACATGGCGGTAGTTCATGGTTTTTATAAGGGCTTCAGCGAGGGCTTTCCAGGAGCGGCCGGGGACGTAGTCTTTTCCAAAGCGCCCGGCGAGCTCGTCAAAGTAGGCGCGGGCGTAGTCTTTGCGCTTGGAAAGGATGTGGCGGAGTGCGGTGTTGTCGGCGGCGATCTCGGGAATTTCCTCGGCAGCGCGTTTGGCTAGGGTCGCGAGTTCGGCGGGCATTGAGGTGGAATAGACGTTGTTTTTCCCGCTGCGTTCATCGGTTGCAAGTCCTGCGGCCTTGAGCTGGGAAAGCTGGGTGGAGATGCGGCTCTGACCCATACCGAGGATTTCCTGAAGCTCTGCGACTGAGAGCGCATCCTGCGCGAGCAGGGACAGAATTCGTAGCCGAGTGGGGTCGGAAAGTAGTTTCAGTGATTTGATTGTTGACGGCATGTGAGGTATGATACATCAACGCATCAAGATTTGACGATACGAAAAAAATAAACAAATGAGCACCTACATTTTCTCATCAGAATCAGTCGGCGAAGGCCATCCAGACAAAGTTGCGGACACGATCTCTGACGCCATCCTCGACGCCTGCCTTACGATTGACCCGAAAAGCCGCGTGGCTTGCGAGACTTTCGTGAAAAGTAACATTGTCGTGGTAGGCGGCGAGATCACGATCCCGAAAATTGGCCAAAAGCCGATCGGCTCGGTAATCAATATCGAAAAAGTGATCCGCGACGCGGTGCGCGGCATCGGTTACGTGAACAGCGACGACGTATTCCACGCGGACAGCATTTTCATCAACAATTACCTCACCACCCAATCCCCCGATATCGCGCAAGGTGTGGATGCCAAGGGTGCCGATGGTAAAAAGCACAAAGAGCAAGGCGCCGGTGACCAAGGAATCATGTTTGGCTACGCCTGCGACGAGACGCCGGAGCTCATGCCCGCGCCGATCATGTTCGCGCACCGCCTCGGTCGCGAACTGACCCGCATCCGCAAGGCTGGCAAACTAGCCAAATGGCTGCGCCCCGACGCGAAATCACAAGTGGCTGTCGAATACACCAACGGCAAGCCGACCCGCATCGTCAATGTGGTCATTTCCACCCAGCACGCGGCGGATGTTTCCCACGCTGAGATCGAGAAATTCTGCATCGAGCAGGTGATCAAAAAAGTTCTTCCGAAAAACCTCCTCACCAAGGACACCGAATACCTCATCAACCCAACCGGAAAATTCGTCGTCGGTGGCCCGCAGGGCGATAGCGGCCTGACCGGACGCAAGATTATCGTAGATACCTACGGCGGCATGGGTCGCCATGGTGGCGGCGCGTTCTCCGGAAAAGACCCGTCCAAGGTGGATCGCTCCGCCGCATACATGGGCCGCTGGGTTGCGAAAAACGTTGTCGCAGCTGGTCTCGCATCGAAGTGTGAGGTGCAGTTCGCCTACGCCATCGGTCACCCGCAACCGCTTTCCGTGCACGTCGATACCTTCGGCACCGGTGATGACTCAAAGGTTCTCTCCGCCGTTCTCAAGGTTTTCTCCTTCAAGCCTGCGGACATCGTCAGCCAGCTCAAACTGCTGCGCCCCATCTACTCGAAAACCACCAACTACGGCCACTTCGGCAAAGACGATGCGGATCTTACGTGGGAAAAAACCGACAAAGCCGCTGCACTAAAAAAAGCCTACAAATAAGCATTTCTAACAGATAATAATATGAGTTTTACAGACTACAAAGTAAGGGACATCGGCCTCGCCGATTTCGGACGTAAGGAAATCGACATTGCCGAGCACGAGATGCCCGGCCTGATGGCGACACGGGAAAAGTATGGCAAGACCAAGCCGCTGCAAGGCGTGCGCGTCATGGGATCGCTGCACATGACGATTCAGACGGCGGTTCTCATCGAGACGCTCACCGATCTCGGTGCCGAAGTCCGCTGGGTTTCCTGCAATATTTTCTCCACCCAGGATCATGCGGCGGCGGCTATTGCTGCACGTGAGATTCCGGTGTTTGCCTGGAAAGGTGAGACACTGGAGGAATATTGGTGGTGCACATGGAAAGCGCTCGTCAATCAGGACGGCCTTGGTCCGCAACTCATCGTAGATGACGGCGGTGATGCAACTTTGCTCATCCACAAAGGCTACGAGATGGAGAACGGTTCGAACTGGATCGATAGCCCAGGCGAAAGCGAAGAGGAGCAGGTCATCAAGGATCTTCTAAAGGATATCAAGGTCAAGCAGCCCGGCATTTTCCATACCATCGTGAAAGACTGGAAAGGTGTTTCCGAAGAAACCACGACCGGTGTGCACCGCCTCTATCAGATGGCGAAAGCTGGCACGCTGCTCATCCCTGCGATCAACGTCAATGACTCGGTCACGAAGTCAAAATTCGACAACCTTTACGGCTGCCGCGAATCGCTACTCGACGGTATCAAACGCGCCACCGACGTTATGATTTCAGGCAAGGTCGGCGTTGTCCTCGGATACGGTGATGTCGGAAAAGGCTGTGCTCAAGCGCTGCGCGGTTCCGGTGCACAAGTGGTGGTTACTGAGGTCGATCCGATCTGCGCGCTGCAGGCAGCGATGGAAGGTTTCCGCGTTCTCACTATCGAGGACACCCTCGGCTGGGGTGATATCTATGTCACTACCACAGGCAATAAGGACATCATCACGCTCGACCATATGTCGAAGATGAAAGACCAGGCGATCGTTTGTAACATCGGTCACTTCGACAACGAGATCCAGATGGATAAGCTCAACAAGGCTCCCGGCGTGGTGAAGCTGAATATCAAGCCTCAGGTGGACAAATACACCTTCCCGGCCGGCAACAGCATCTACATGTTGGCAGAAGGCCGCCTCGTGAACCTCGGCTGCGGAACGGGTCACCCGTCCTTCGTGATGTCGAACAGCTTTACGAACCAGACGCTCGCGCAAATCGACCTCTGGGAAAACCGCGATACGTATAAGGCGGGTCAAGTTACCGTTCTACCGAAGCACCTCGACGAAGAGGTGGCGCGCCTCCACTTGGCGAAGATCGGTGCGAAACTCACCAGGCTCACCGACGAGCAGGCTGCCTACATCGGCCTATCGGCGGACGGTCCGTTTAAAGCGGATCACTATCGTTATTAAGCCGAACCCGTTTCTAAGAAACTCCCGGAAGCCAGCCGCGAAATCGGCTGGCTTCTTTTTTGAGAAAAAATGCTTGATTTGATTCTTATGAAGTAATAATTTATATCAAATGAAATACAAAGCAAAGGCGAGCGAGCAAATGAAAGGGATGCTTGAGCGCGCCATGGAAGGCACGGAAGAAAGTAGCGTGCTCCGCGAACCGGAAGCCGCTTATGTGGTAGAGAGGGTTCGGGACGGGTTGGATTTCGCCGAGTTCCATGCGTTTCGTGAAATGCTTCAGATCACGGAGGAAAGACTCGGCGGGCTGCTTGGAATGTCTCGCGCTACCTTGCACCGTCGAAAAAAAAGCGGTCATCTGGATCGCTCGGAATCGGATCGTTTGGTGCGCTATGCGCGGATTTTCCACTGCGTGGCGGCCTTTTTCCAATCGAAAGAGGCGGCGGTGAAATGGCTGATCAGCCCAGCGATCGCCTTCAACGGCGAAGCCCCTTTGGACTACGCGGATACCGAGATCGGCGCGCGCGAGGTGGAGGCTTTGATCTGGCGTATCGAAAACGGCGTGCCGAACTAACATGTCCCATTTTTACCGCATCGTGGGAAGTCATCGCGCGGCCTCCGCGATGGATGGCGAAGGCGCTCGTAAAATGGGAGGGCGCTGGAATCCACCGGGAATCCCTGTCGCTTACCTTACGGATTCGCGGGCTCTAGCAGCTCTCGAAATTCTCGTCCACACAGGGCGTGCGGCGGTGAATCTGCGCTGGGTGGTCATCGAGGCAGAAGTTCCGGCGAAGATGATTGAATCGGTTTTACCAGAGGATTTACCGGCGGGATCGGATGATGTGTTGTCGCCATCGGTGGCGCGGAAGTTCGGTGCAGACTGGGTGCATCGCGGCGAAAAAGTAGCAATTCTTCTTCCCAGCGTGATCGTCTCGGCAGAGCGCATACTAATGCTCAACGTAAAACACCCGGATTTCCGAAAAATTGTTTTTTCCGCACCGAGGCCGTTTCTTTTCGATCAGCGTTTAGGCTGAGCTCACTCGACAATCACCAGTGTGCCGACTTCTACGTTATTGAAGAACTTTCCCGCCATGTGGTGGGGCATACGGACGCAACCGTGGGAAGCCGCGTAGCCGGGGAGGTAGCCGGTGTGCATTCCGACCGCGCCGTTGAAACGCATGAAGTAAGGCATCGGAGCGTTGTAGAAAGCTTGTCCTGCTGCTGGCTTGTCCACGCGGATATCGGCGCTGTCGTTCACCGTTTCACCTGTGGTCTTGTCCTTGATCACGCCGTAGAGAGAGGATTTATGATCCTTACTTTTCTCGGCGATTTTGTAGCTTCCTGCAGGCGTGCCGGAGTCTTCTTTTCCCGAGGAAATTTTCGATACTCCTACCAGAATACCAGATTTGTAAAAGTAAGCCTTCTGTTCGCGGCGGTTGATTTTAATCAACGGGCTTCCGTTAACGCCGTCGCCATCCCAGTAGGAAACGTCGTCTGGAATAGCGGGGGCGGGATGGTGCGGACCGCCGGAGGTGGGACGGTGAACAGGGCCCACTCCAGCCATGTAATCCGAGCCTGGCGGCAGGGAGTTAAAACAGGAGGACAAAAGCAAAGATGCGCAGAACAAGTGAAAGTATTTCATATTTCCGAAGGGATTGTCATAGAAAATCATCGGGAATCAAGGCGCAAGATCGTATTCCTGCGGTTGCGGAGTGGAGTGTGATCCGATAAAAGAAGGGCGGATGACGGAAGAGAAAATTAATTTGCCTACGCATTACACAATCGAGCGAGATCTTCTCGAACAGCTCAGCGACAGGCCGGGGCACCAGCGCTGTGTGGTGGGGCAAGACGAATTATTGCTCGTAATCCATGAGGTGCCGAAGGCGGGCGTCCCGGAGCGGGATGCGATCTTTTTCTGGCGGAGGCACGACGGGCGCTGGTTCCAGCCGGATGGTCAGGGGTTGAAGGGGCTGAATGATTTGCTGGATCGTTACGCAAAGGCGATCGATGAGAACGAAGAGATACTCGAACAGACCGACGAGGCGGAGGATCTATTCCGAGTCCTCAAGCATGCCGGGCCGCTCACGCGTAGTAGCCGGAACATGGTCGTCGCGCTCGAGCAGGTGCTGAATCAGGAACCCGATGATCGCGAGATACGAACCTACCGCGACCGAGCGCGGGAAATCGAGCGCGCCGCAGAACTTTTACAATCGGACGGGCGGGAGACCCTGCTTTTCTGGCAAGCCGAAGCCGCCGAAGCACACACGAAATCCGCAGAACGCCTCGGTAACATCCTTTTCAAGCTCAACCTAGTTACCGGTTTTTTCCTGCCACTGGTCGCCTTCGGCGGTCTTTTTGGAATGAACGTGGATATACCGGATTTCGTGCAGGGCATGTTCTGGTGGATCTTTTTCGGTGGACTGATGGTCGGCGGTGGGCTGCTCTGGTATGTCGCGAAGGAAAGGCGCTGAATGAGGAAGTGGGTTGCAAAACACTGCGCGACCCCTATGTTCCGCGCCACATGGATACCACGCAGCCGAAGATCACCGCCTATTTAAAAACATTCTGCGGATGGAGCGAAGGAGTTCGCGCCATCATGCGGAAATACGACCTGCCCTTCGAGGAGAAGGATATCATCAAGAATCCCGCGTTCCGCTGGGAGATGGAACAGCGCAGCGGCCAGTCGCTTTCTCCTTGTGTAGAGATCAATGGAACTATGCTTCCCGACATCAGCGGTGAGGAAGTGGAAAAATGGATGCTGTCTAACGGAGTGGTGCAGGATAACGAGATCCAGCCCGACGCGCCGATCGACTCCGCTTGCACCGATGAGCAGCACGCAGCGATGGCCGCCGGCAAGCTGCCCGTCACCGGTAAGATTCGTTTCTTTGATTGATTAAAGCGCCAGCCGGTGCGCGACCTCCGGCGGTATTTCCGCCGAGCGGGACAGCTCGATGATGTGAAATTTCGCGCCGAGATGGGCGGGGTGGGTGAGGCTTTGGAATTGGGCGATGGTTTTCGTGTCATCCACGCCGCCATTGAGGATCAATGTTTTCGCAAGGTTTGTGAGGTAGCTGCCTTGGCTTGAGAAGGTGCTGGGGAAATAGCCGAGCGCGATGGCAGCTTTCGCAAAATCCGTGAAATCGATGTGGGCGGTGATGTCCTTTTCCCCCGGCGCGGCGAAGGGATCTTCACCCGCTTTGTGTGACGAGAAGGTTCGGAGCGTACCTGAACTACGATAAACATCGTAGTATTCCGGCGCGGCGAAGCCGTAGTCTGCGAACATCAGTAGTCCATCGGTCAGGCAGGTGGTGACACTCGCCAGGAAGTCTGGGAAATTTGTCCTGACTTCGGTTCGGTAGCCTTCGGGGAAAGAATTGCCGAGTTGGATGGATGTTTCGCGTGGTTCCAGTGCCAGCGTTCCATTTTCACCAGCGATGACATGGAGTTCTTTCCATACGTCATTTTTCAATTCGATAAGATGGAAGGGCAGGGCATCGAGGATTTCGTTTCCGAACGCGATTCCCGGAAGTGCGTGCGCGGCGATCGCTTCGAAGCTCTCGGCAATGAGTAGGCAAGAGGCCAGATTTTCTAAACGTGCTTTCTGGAGACCGCGCAGGCGAGGTAGCGGTTCTGGTATCGCGTATTCAAGTGCCTGCCACGCATCCGGGGAGAGTTGGCGGATTTCCGAAAGAATATCCGCCGCGAGTGTTCCATCGTGCGCCCCGATCTCGAGGATGCGCCAGTCCGCTGGTTGGCCGTTTGTCTCCCACCACCCAAGGAAACGCTGCGCAAGCAACCTTCCAAACAGAGAACCGACGCTGACGCTGGTGTAGAAATCACCACGGCGCCCGACTTGGGTGCTGTTACGCGCGTAGTAGCCGAGTTCCGGATCGTAGAGTGCGATGGATAGATATTCGGGAAATGAGATGCTGCCCCGCTTAGAAATCTCGGAGATGATCTTTTCTCGCAAGGAAGGGATTGCCGCGCCCATGGGATTCGGGTAATCCTGCGGAAGCGGGGCGTCGCCGTAAGGCGGCTTCGGAATGGCATCTGACATGGCGCGACAAAGCAACAACAAGCGGAGGAAGAGCGGTAAACGCCGTTTCTACAAGCGCAAAACCTTTTGGTTGGTGAGCTTCATGCTCATCCTGATCGCTGGGGGTTTCGGTTTCCATTTCGCGGATCAATATACACGCGAATACCGCGAGCGTGCGCTGACCTATGATCTTGAGCAGATCAACAAGCTGGAGGTGCCGAGCCTGATCCTCGACCGCAACGGCAAAGAGATCGGGCGGATCTTTGTCCAGAACCGCAGCATCATGCCTATCGCGGATGTATCTGAGCTTTTCATCGATGCCCTGCGCGCCGGCGAGGACTCGCGTTTCAAATCCCACTCGGGGGTGGATTACATCGGAATCATCCGTGCCCTTAAGCTAAATTATCAGGCGGGTGAAACCACGCAAGGAGCAAGCACTATCACTATGCAGCTCGCCCGTAACGCGTATCCATTGAAGCAGGATGCCACGGCCCGTGGAGAGAGTGGGATCCAACGCAAAATCGTGGAGGCTTTCCTCGCGATGCGCATTGAGGATCGGTATTCAAAACGGCAGATACTCGATTTCTATCTGAACCGGATTTACTTCGGTAGCGGTTTCTATGGGCTGCGATCCGCCTCGCTAGGTTATTTCGGGAAAGAGCCGAAAGATTTGAATTTGGAGGAATGCGCCACCATTGTGGGTCTGATTAAAAATCCCACAAAAAACTCGCCGCTTAACAGCCTCAGTGGGAGTCGCAAGGCGCGTGACATGGTTCTAGGGCGGATGCGATACGAGGGCATGATCTCCACTAGGACTCTTGTTGAAACCAAGCTAAAACCCTTAGTGATAAACCCTAAGCCGTTGCGCCGTGGCACATCTCATCTTTATGAGCGAATCGCTGACGGAGTCACCAAATCGCTGGGTGTAGATGCCTTGGCGGCGGGCGGATACACCATTCATACGACTATTTACTCGGAAGTGCAGAACGCGGCGGAAAAGGCATTGGCTGTCTCTCTCTCCGCCGCCGAGAAAAATCCTGGATTCACCCGCCAGAAGTATTCGGAGTATGACCGCATGAAAAAAAATACCGATCCCGCTTATCTGCAGGGTGCCGTTTTCATGGTGGACCATTCTACCGGCGAGGTACTGGCACATGTGGGTGGCAGGAATTACGCCGAGGCTCCCTATGATTTTATAGAAATGGGGAAACGCCCATTGGGAACCGCGTTTTTTCCTTTCCTGTATTCTGCCGCTCTCGCCGACAAACACTCGCCTGCTTCCACGCTGCAGGACGAGCCGATGGACAACCGCGCAGTGATGGTCGGCGGGCAGGAGGGCATTCTCGGAGAATGGGGTATGGAGGTACCTTCGCCGAAATATGATGGGATGATCAGCCTGAGGAGGGCATTCGCGCACTCGAAAATCGCGGCGACAGCAAGGCTTGGTGGTGAAGTTGGAGTCCAACGAATTATCGACGCGGCAGGTAAGTTCGGTTTCTCAATGGAAGCCTCAAAGCCGCTGCCTCGGGTCAGCGTTGGCTGGGAACCGGCATCGCTGAAACAAGCAGTTACAGCGATGTCTACTTTTCCGCTCGGTGGTCGGCGTGGACCCACAAATTTTTCCTACATCGACAGGATTGAGAACTCGGCGGGTAGTGTGGTCTATCTGCGCAAGCCTTCTGTCAACCCTTCGGGGCGGTTACTCGACTCCGCCGTCGCGTGGCAAGTCCACAGCATGATGGCAGGTGGCATGACTGATGGCAGCGCGCGGGGCCTGGCGGATAGACTTTTGGAAAAGCCGTTTTATGGAGCGGGTAAGGGCGGGACGACCCATGATTTCGCGGACACATGGTTCCTCGGCTACAACGGGCGAATTACTTGCGGTGTTTGGACAGGTTTCCTGCAAGGCAACAGTGAGCCGATCTATCCAGGCGCTTTCAGTCGTGATCTCGCAATGCCAGTATGGGCGGCGGCGATGAATGCGGCGGCGCCTGCCTTCGGTGGCAAGAGTATCGAAAAACCCAAAACCTTACAGGAGGTGGAGATTTGTTCGGTTTCTGGTCAGCGAGCCACGCAATTCTGCCAGGAAATGGTTGAGGATGTTTCTACAGGCACTGTGAAATCCAAGAGTACCAAGATCACCGAGTATTTCCGTGAGGGAACGCAAAACTTATCATTCTGTACCCACCACTCCAGCGCGCTGACTGGCGATGCGTATCCGAACCACGCGTTGGAAAGTTTGCCCGCTTTGAATGCCTTACCCATTCGTCCCAAATCTCCGGTGCTAATTGGTGAGGATCCCTATCATACCGAACTACCCAGCTACGCGAGCGGCACCGGACAAGTCGGCCTTGTGAACCGCAGCACGAATGTCCTCGATAGTCTCGATCTCGGGGACTTCGATGATACGATCCGGATGAGCAAGCCACCCAGGCTGGAAATTCAGCCGGATTGATCACCGGATCAAAACGGGCTTCGCTGCCGGATTGGCTTGGAAATATGCTTTTCCGGGATAACCAAACGCCTGCATGTCGAGCGCTGCGCGCTGCGGTGTGCTAAGGGGAGTAAGTTGGGGTGGCGATGAATCAGTTTGGGTGCGCCTTGAGATTGCTATGAGGTTTTCTGGCGTAGCGACGATACGGAGATGGCCGGCAAACCTCCCATCGCTCAGCACCATACCATTACCAAGAATACCGACATCATCCCCGATGAGCCTTGTGTCAGGACTTTTCAGCACACCTTGCTCGAAGATCACCAGACTCTGTCCGTATTGGAAAAAAGAGTTGGCGTCCACAAACTTGGTGTCGATTGCGAGCGCTTGGATGACACCTTGCCCCTGCCATGTTCCGGGTGCGAGGGCATCCCCCTGGAAGTGACCTTGTGCGGCGATGGAACCGAGCTTCGCACGGAGCATTTCCGACAACTCGATTTCCCTGCCTTCCTGCTCGAGAATCAAACCGCTAATTAGGAATGGAATGCCGCGAGTAAGCGCTATCTTCGTTTCCAGCTTGCATTCGATTCCTAGGAAACCGATGTCGATCACGCCTAAACTGAGTAGTGGGGCTTGCCATTTCACGGGTATTTTTATTGGACTTAGAATGCTGGTTTTCCACACACTGATACCATCAAAAATCAGCTCTGATACAGTGCTCTCGCCGCTGACCGGTAGTCTGCCGTTGATGCTTGAAATTCGAAATAGCGGCGTTTTCGACATCGTGCTCACAATGCGCAGACCGGCATCGGACAAGGTTACCCAAACCGTGGAATCCTTCACGACAAGGTCGGGGGACTTCTGCGGTATTGTAGCGGTAGTTGTTTCGGGTTGCGGGATGTGTATCTGTGGGGGCGTGAAAATTAAGTTGGGAGCGATTGGCGTTTCGCCGGTTGGCTGCTCAATGACGGCAAGATCAGGCTGCTTCGGCAGAACGGAAGGCTCCACGGGGGCGTTAGGTATTTGCGAAAGCAACTCAATGGCGAGGGCGAGATCTGGTTTCCGGATTTCGATTCCGCGGATCGCTAGCCGCCTATCTAACAAAGCACGCCACTCCGGATGGACGCGGATCGATTCTGCCATAAGCATGGGTGCGGAAATGGTTTTGCGCAGCGGAGCAGGCTGTTGGATGAGGAGTCCGTAAACCGTCAAGCCGTTCCATGGCGACCAAGTGCCGCCCTGTACGGAAGTTTCAAGCTGGACTACCCGCTGGATTCGCGCTGCCACAAAAAACCGCCCCTTAGGGCTCATGAGAAACAAGTTACTTAGTCCAAAGGCAAGTGGAAACCCAAGGATAACACTACTTAGGATGGTCAAGAAGAGACATTTTCTCGAGCGCTTTTTCGGCACTGGTTAGCGCGGGTTAGATTGCTTTGGCACATCCTCCGCCTTCCCGAGCGCGAATCGTACCACCAGGCTTTTGTCGAGAAGGCGGCTGCCCTCTGAGGAAATTTCCTGCACACGGTAAACCAACAGGCCATATTGCTTGTCGTCATAGCGACCAACTGCGAAGTTTTCCTTGACCTTGCCAAGCCCAGTTTCCTCCTCAAGACGCCATTCACAGCCAGACCATGCGCCGAGAATGCTGGTAGCCTCCGCCTTGATGTCCTCAAGGCGCTTCATCTCACCGTTTGGTGAGCGGTAAACATCCTTTTCCGAATCGTAACGGAGGATTGATAAGACACCCGCTTCACCGGTGGCCGTAATCGACCATGTTTTGCCTAAACTCTCACGCAACACGATAATAACTTCCTCGGTGGACTTAAAATCGCGTTTGGCCCACTGCACCAGGTAATCTTCATATTCCTCCATTGTTAGTCCTAGATTCTTATGAAAAGGCAGGGGTGCGCCTGGCTTTGAGGCCTTCGTATATTTCGCGAACCATTCTTTGTTTTCCCGTGCCGCGACTTCGACTTTTGCGATATATTTTGTGATCTCGGGCGGAGGCACCACGATACCGATACTCGCTTTGATCGGCACATCCTTCTCCAGAAGCCCTTTAAAGATTTTTGGCACATCGGCGTGGAGGGGAAAGATAAGCAGCAGCAGTATAGAGAAATATTTCATATCGCGAACTAGGCTGCGCAGGGAAAGGTATTTACTCAAGGCGCAATCGCAGCGTCGGACGAACCTGCTTTTTTCGGAAAATCCAATGAAAAAGGGGTTGCAAGGCGGACGGTTTTCCATCTAGTTTCGCCGCTCGGCGGTAATGTAAGTAAGCGCGGTTAGCTCAGTGGTAGAGCACCTCCCTGACACGGAGGGGGTCACTGGTTCGAACCCAGTATCGCGCACCATTATATTTTAGCGGTTATTCCACCGGCGGCGTGATGGAGAGGCGCCGTTCAAGCCGGTATTGGCTAGCGGTCTGTCCCATGTGCCGCCGAAACTGCCGGGCGAAATCGCTATGGTCGTAGAATCCCGATTCCAGTGCGATGGTGGTAATCGGCTGGTTGGTACGAGCCAGCAGATTACAGGCCTCGATCACTCGCATTCGGATCATGTAATCCCGCGGGTTCATCTGGAAGGTAGCACGGAATTTCCGCTCAAACTGCCGCACCGACATATTCGCTATTTTCGCGAGCCGGGGCATGTCGAGTTTTTTGCGAAAGTGGTTTTTCAGGTGATCGGCCACCTCCGCCAGCTCCATGTAAGGTTGCATCGCCGCGCGCTGCGCCTCGTAACTGCGCACCGTACCGCAGAGCCCGTGGATTTTCCCAGATTTACAAAAGAGCGGCAGCTTGTCCGTGATGAACCATTCGGGTTTCCCCTCACCATTGGGAAAAAGCTCAATGATGCCGAGCAGAGGCTTGCCGGTGGATAATACCCGTTGGTCATCATGCTGGAATTTCTCCGCCATTCGCGGCGAGAAAATTGAGGTGTCCGGGATTCCTATGATCTCGGATTCCTTCGTGAAGCCACAGCGTTTTACGAAGGCGGGATTCGCCGCGATCAGTCGACCTGAAAGATCCTTGGCAAAAAATAGGGTGCCAGTTAGGTGGTCGAACAAGTGCCTAAACTGGCCGGGCTGCAGCGCCTCCTCCCACTTTTTTCTATCCTCTTCGGGTTTCATGCGTCGCAATCATACACAAAAAATCCGTAATACTAAAGGCGGGCAATTGACAATTATGTTAACTATTTTACAGTCTTAGTGAAAGAATAATTTTGTTATTTGAGTTCACTTCGTTCTACTATGAAAAAAATACTAATTTTGCCACTTCTGTTCTTGGCCATGATGATTGGTCTCTCTCAAACCGCCAGACGAGCCGCCCTAGACACGCAGCCTGTCCGCATCCTTTTCCTTGGCGCACCCACTGCCGCGCATCCGGGTCACGATCCGATCGAGCGCTACCGCGTACTCAAAAAAGCCCTCGGCACTGACGGCATCCACATCACCTACACCGAAGATCTCTCCGACCTACGTCGTGACGTACTCGACCAGTACAACGGCCTGATGCTTTATGGAAACTGGAAGCAGAACGAGCCGATGGATACGGCCCAGGAAAAGGCTCTTCTCGGGTATGTGGAGGACGGCGGCGCGTTCTTGCCAATACATTGCGCTTCCGCTTGCTTCGGCGGCTCGGAAGCCTTTGTCAAACTAGTTGGCGGGCGTTTCAAGTCCCACACGGCCGGTGTCTTCACCGCTACCAACGTCGCGCCAGAGCATCCGCTAATGCGCGGTTACCCCGGGTTTGAGACGTGGGATGAAACGTATGTGCATGACCGCCATGGGGACGACCGCACCATCCTTCAGCTCCGCGAACAGGAGCCTTGGACATGGGTGCGGGAGCAGGGCAAGGGTAGGGTTTTTTACACCGCCTACGGCCACGACATGCGCTGCTGGGATCAGCCGGCCTTCCACGAACTCCTACGCCGAGCGATTCTCTGGAGCGTAGGCGATAAGGTACGCGCCAAGTTGATCGCAATGAAGATGCCGAAGTTGGAGCAAGAGGAAATGATCCTACCCGGATACCTCAAGCGAGAGACGATAACCAGCGGCCAGAAGCCGCTCTCGCCCACCGAGTCGCTAAAGCTCGCCCAAGTGCCGACCGGTTATGAGATTTCACTTTTCGCCAGCGAGCCGAACATCGTGAACCCAATCCACATCACTTGGGATCACCTAGGCCGCGCGTATGTCATCCAGACAGTGGACTACCCAAATAACCTCCAGGCGGAAAACATCGGTCACGACCGCATTCATATATGCGAGGACACCAATAAAGATGGCAAAGCGGACAAGTTCACGCTTTTCGCCGACAAGCTATCCATTCCCACCTCCGCCGTGTTCGCCAACGGCGGGCTGATTTGCACGAACGGCTCTGAAATGCTTTTCCTCAAGGACACCAACGGCGACGGCAAGGCGGATATGCGCAAAGTACTCTTTAGCGGCTTCAATACGGGAGACACACACGCCGGGGTTTCCAATCTTCGCTACGGCTTCGACAACTGGATCTACGCCACCATAGGCTACTCGGGATTCAACGGTGAAGTCGGCGGCGAAAAACACAATTTCGGCTGCGCGGTTTTCCGCTTCAGACCGGACGGTAGCAAAATGGAATTCCTGCAGAACACCACGAATAATACTTGGGGACTCGGCTTCACCTCCGACTTCGATATCCTCGGCTCCACCGCCAACGGCAACCCTTCATGGTTCTACACCTTCCCCAACAGCATCTACGCGCAAGCAGGACTGCCCCAGCCAAAGACCCCAAATGATGATCAGAACCCCAAGTTTTTCCCCGCGTCCTTGGACATCCGCCAGGTCGACTCGCACGACCGCTACACCTCCGCCGCCGGGCATGCGTTCTATACCGCTGCTCGATTCCCGGAGTATGAGGAAAAAAACATCGCCTTCGTCTGCGAACCGACCGGCAAGCTCGTTGGGCAGTTCGAGATCACCCGCAAAGGCACGGGCTATGTTTCCCGCCAAATCCCCAACAACCTCTATTCCAGTGCCGACGGATGGTCCGGTCCAGTCTGCGCGGAAACGGGCCCGGACGGAGCGGTCTGGATCGCGGATTGGTATAACCTAATCATCCAGCACAACCCGACACCCAACCTCAAATCCGCGGGCTACGACGCCAAAAATGGACGTGGCAACGCATATGAATCCCCCGTCCGCGATGTGAAGCACGGCCGCGTTCTACGCGTGTATCCTAAGGGCAGCGCGAACGATCCTTATCCCCGGCTTGATGCCGCGAAGCCCGAGAGCCTGATCGCCGCACTCTCGCATCCAAACCAGTTCTGGAGGCTTCAGGCGCAGCGCCTCATCGTGGAATCTCGCCCTTCCGGTATTGCCGTAAAACTCAGGGCAACTGTGAAATCGAAATCCGCCGACCGCGCCGCCATGCATGCGTTCTACGCGCTGGCAGAAATCGGCGAGATCGATACGGAAACCGTGAAAGCTGCCCTCGCCTCCACCAACCGCGGCCTGCGCCGCGCCGCAATCCTAGTCGCTCCCGCCAACCAGGCACTCATCTCCTCCGTTGTTAAAAATGGCGTGATCATGGCCGCGGATGATCGCGAGCTTGGGGAAATGCTCGTCATGCTCGCCCGCCTTGCCCCTTCGGACGAAATAGGCAAGGTGCTCCACGCCACGCTCGTAACAAAACAGGACACGAGTCTCAAAGACACCGCGCTCTCCGCCGCTTGGCAAGCCGCCGCCCGCCGCCATGCCAAAGGAGTGCTCGCCTCCGCCGGTGAAATCAACAACGCATCCGGTGACATCAGCGACGCCCTCGCCGCCGTGGCCAAACACTACGCAGAAAGCAAGGTGCCTGCAGCCCCCGTCCAAGAAATCGTCCGCAAGAACGCCCCAGAACCCGCCGTCCATAAGCGTGGCCTCGCCGTCTACAACCGCACCTGCGTCGCCTGCCACGGCGCGGACGGCAAAGGCGTTCCCGGGGCCTTCCCGTCCCTCGATGGTGCCGACTGGGCCACCGGCGACCCCAGCGTCCCTGTCCGCATTATCCTCGCAGGCCTTCAGGGTCCCATCGAGGTCTCAGGCCAGAAATACAACAACATTATGCCTCCTCACACCGATCTCAAGGACGCCGAAATCGCCGACGTCCTTACCTACGTCCGCCAGACATGGAGCAACGACGCCACGCCCGTAGCGGAGGATTTCGTGAAACAGAACCGCAAGAAATATGCGAACCGCAAAACTCCCTGGACGGCCGGGGAGCTGAGGTAAGTTTGATCGATCAAAGCAATGTTTCTTATCGAATCCGTCCGAAATGGTACGGTGGACAAGCTTTTGGGGTGAAAAGATTCACCTCCAAAACGTTGGTCCATCCGAAGCGGACTGCAGTGGGCTGACTGGACAAAGGACTGGAAACATCACGGTGTCTGCCGCGGGCAATTCTTCGCCTCCGTCCAAAACGCCCCCGATCCCTCGGCGTTTTTCGGTGGCGGTGTGGAAGAGGTGGGTAATGATTTTAACCACTCTGGGCGCGAACGAGGGGAATGAGGTCAGTGCTCCAGCGGTGGAATACCGAGTTGCTCAGGGAGGGCACGGCGGGGGCGATCGGTAAGGATCTCGGGATCGCCATGGGTGATGAGGACGGTGTGCTCGAAGTGGGCAGAGGGTTTCCTGTCTTCGGTGATGACTGTCCAGCCGTCGTCAAGGATGCGCACACCGGGGACGCCGGCGTTGACCATGGGTTCGATAGCGAGGGTCATACCGGGCATAAGGGTCGGGGATTTACCACGCGGACGGAAGTTTGGGACCTGAGGTTCCTCGTGAAGTTTGCGGCCTACGCCATGGCCAACGAACTCGCGGACAATGCTGAAGCCGAAGGGCTCTGCATATTCGGCGACGGCACCGCATAGATCCGCAAGCTTGCGGCCGGGGCGGGCTTTGGAAATCGCCTCGTAGAGTGATTGCTCTGTAACCGCGAGGAGGCGTTTCGTTTCGAGGTGGATTTCACCGCAGGCTATAGTGGTGGCATTGTCGCCTATGAAGCCGGACTTGATGATGCCGACATCGATTTTCACGATATCACCCGGCTGGATGCGGCGCGGACCGCCGATGCCGTGGACGACCTCCTCATTCAGCGAGATGCAGATCTGACCGGAAAAACCGCGGTAGTTTAGAAAAGCGCTCTTGCAATCGTTTTGTGCCATGAGGTCGGCGGCGAGGTCGTCGATTTCCTTCGTAGAGACTCCGGGAGCAACCGAGTCGGCAAGTTGCTGAAGTATGGATGAAGCGACGCGACCTGACACGCGCATACGTTCGATTTCCTTGGGGGATTTAATGGGGATTCGTGTGCGCATGGAGGGAAATTTCAAAATTCAAATCTCAACTTTCAAGGAAGAATCCGGACGGTTGAGATGGCTTAGAAAGATGGCGGCGGTCTCGTCCTTGGTGCCGGTGGCGGGGATGGAGATGAGCTTGCCAGAGCTTCGGTAGAAGTCGATCACGGGGATGGTGAGGTCGATGAATTCGGCGTGGCGGTTGCGAAAATTTTCCTCGCGGTCGTCGTCGCGGGGGGCGGCGGGGGTGACGCATTTCGGGCAAAGGTCGCCTGCGGAAAGTTCGTGGCGCTGTCCGGACCAACGGCAAGCCGGGCATTCGACGCGATTCCTAATGCGGTTGAGAAGCTCATCGAATGGGGCTTCCAGCGCGGCCGCGGCATTGAGCGTCGCCCCGTTTTCCGAAAGCCAGCGATCAAGGAACTCCGCCTGCGGGATACTGCGGGGAAAGCCATCTAGCACCCAACCTTTGCCAGAGTCGTTTTTTACTAACCAAACGGCGAGGATGGGGCACATTAGCTCATCTGGGAGATAGCCACCGCGTGCGAGGATGGGCGTGGCGGCGAGGCCGAGAGGTGTTCTTTCCTCAATGTTTTCGCGGAGCAACGCACCGGTACTGAGGTATCCGAGGCCGAGGCTCGCAGAAAGCTTGCGCCCCTGAGTTCCTTTTCCGGAAGCGGGTGGGCCGAGTAGGACGATTCGCATTGGAACGGGGTGGGCTCCAACCGAGGCGCAGTTTAGCCCTGGCTACGGTTGTAGATGTATGCGGTGATACCCAGCACAACCAGAATGGCGATGATCACCCAGAGATAGACGATCGCGTTGCGTGGTGCGGCGTTACTCTGGTTGCCAAGGCGGTCGTAGCGGCCCTTAAGTTTACCTTTCCGCAGGAAACCATCGTAGTGCTTCTGCAAGAGATGTGTTTCCACCTGGCGCATCACATCGAGCACCACGCCGACCATGATCAACAGCGACGTACCACCGAAGAACTGGAGGACGAGCGATCCCTGCGGGAGGCCGACGAGCACACCGATCAAGGCGGGCAGGACAAACAGAGATACGAGGAAAATCGCACCCGCAAAGGTGAGGCGGGTCATCGTGAAATCGAGGAAATCAGCGGTAGGCTTGCCGGGACGCTGACCGGGGATATAGCCGCCGTTGCGCTTGAGGTCTTCGGCGATCTGTGAGGGTTGAAACATCATCGCCACCCAGAAGTAGGAGAATAGGAAGATGCCAATGCCGCCGAGGATAAAATACCACATACCGCCGCCGACTAGCTCGCCGTAAAGTTTGACGGCCCATGGCTGCCCAGCGAAGAACCAGTTCAGCATGATGGGAGGCAGGGAAAGCACCGCTGAGGCGAAGATGATCGGCATCACGCCGGCGTAATTTACCTTGAGTGGGAGGTATTGTGTCTGCCCGCCGAACTGCTTACGGCCGACAACGCGCTTGGCGTATTGCACGGCAATGCGGCGCTGCGCCTGGGTGATCGCAATGGTGCCCGCTATCACGATAAGTAAAATGGTGATCATCACGACCATCATAATCGCCTTAAAGGGATCACCATCGGTGAAAAAGCCCCAGGCTTGGATCAGCGCGCCGGGAAGGGCGGAGATGATATTCACCGTGATGATGATGGAAATGCCGTTGCCGATACCTTTCTCGGTGATCTGGTCGCCGATCCACATCAGCAGGATGGTACCCGCCACGATGGTGAGCACGGTGAGCAAAAGCCAGTAGATATCAGGATTCGGGACGAGAGTTCCGAATTTCTCCACACCCGACATGTAGGGAATACTCTCCGGCTTTGTGAGGGATTGCGCGACGAAGTAGCCCTGCACCAGCGCGATCAAGATGGTGATATAGCGGGTGTATTGGGTGATCTTCTGGCGTCCGCCGTCCTCGCGGGCGAGCTTGGAGAACTTCGGCACGATGGCCGTCATAAGCTGCACCATGATTGACGCGGAGATGTAGGGCATGATGCCGAGCGCAAAAACTCCCGCTTGAGTCAGCCCGCCGCCAGAGAACACTGTAAGCAGGGCAGTCATGCCGCCGGTGGGGTTGTCCGCGCCCTGCTTGGCCAGATCATCTAGCCACGCCTTGATTACGCTGGCATCCACGCCCGGAAGGGTGATGTGGACACCGAGGCGAACAATCACGATAAGAGCAAGGGTAAAAAGGATGCGATCCCGTAATTCGGGGATTTTCCAGGTATTCGCGAAGGCGGAGATCATGGTGGGTCGGGAAAACTTTAAACTTTATAATTTAAACTCTAAAAGTGGCCCTGGGCGGGCTTTCAACACTCGGAAAGAAAGAGCTAAGCTCCTTTTCTGAATCATAATATGTGCCGGTGCGTAGAATCACTCGCCTTCCGTCTTTGCGGGGGTGCGGGTCTTTGGGGCGGGCTCGGTGAAACTGCCACCCGCCTTCTCGATCTTCTCACGGGCGGTCTTACTGACCTTGTGGAAGCAGACAGTAAACGCTTTCTCAACCTCGCCGTCGCCGAGGAGCTTGATCTTGTCGCAGGGGCCGTTGACCAAACCTACCTCGCGGAGGGATTTCTCATTGACGACTGCGCCGGACTCGAAGCGGTCGTCTAGATCGCCAACGTTGACGACGATGAAGACATCGCGGAAGTCGAAGTTGTTGAAGCCACGCTTGGGCAGACGGCGGTGGAGGGGCATCTGGCCGCCTTCGAAACCGACGCGTGTGCCGCTGCCGGAACGGGCTTTTTGACCCTTGTTGCCCTTGCCGGATGTTTTTCCAAGGCCGGAGCTTTCACCCGATCCGAGGCGTTTCGTACGGTGCTTGGCGCCGGGGTTCGGCTTTAGATTGTGGAGTTCCATGGTTGTGTTAATGGTGATTAGATATTGGGAGACTAGATATTAGGGGTTTTCCATTATATCCAATTTCAAATTTCAGATGGCCTTTTCTTTCTTCTTCTTGCCGCGGGATCCGAGGATCTGGTCGCGAGTGCGAACGGAGGAGAGGGCTTTGAGGGTAGCCTTGACCACGTTGGCGTGGTTGGAGGAACCCATGGATTTTGCGAGGATGTCACGAATGCCGACTGCTTCGCAGACAGCGCGGACACCGCCGCCGGCGATGATTCCCGTTCCGGGCGATGCGGGCTTGAGGAGAACCTTGCCGCCGCCGAATTCCGCGTAGATTTCGTGAGGAATAGTTCCGTCCACAATGCTCATTGGTTTGAGAACTTTGCGGGCTGCTTCGCTGGCTTTCTTGATGGCATCCGCCACCTCGTTTGCCTTGCCGAAGCCGAGACCTACCTTACCGATCTTGTCTCCGCAGACCACGAGGGCCGAGAAGCTGAAGCGACGACCGCCTTTGACAACCTTGGCGCAACGGTTGATGAAGACTACCTTTTCGGAAAGCTCGTTGCCATCGGAATCGGTGAGCGCCTGGCGCTCCTCACGGCGCGGGCCGCCGCGACCACGGCCACCGCCGCCGCCGCCACCGAATCCGCCACCACCACCGCCGCCGCCGAAGCCGCCGCGACCTTGGCCACCACCACCCTGATAGCCGCCGGAGCGGGCATCGGTTTGGGGAACGGCCGCCGGAGGGGCTTGGGGAGTCGGGGTTTCCGCTGCGGTCGCTGCGACCGGTACGGATTCATTTTCTGGAGTATTTGCCATGTGATGGGGAATTAGAATTTAAGGCCGGCTTCGCGGGCTGCGTCGGCGAGGGCTTTCACCTTGCCATGATAGAGATGGCCTCCGCGGTCGAAGACCACGTCGGAGATATTAGCGGCCTGGGCGCGCTCAGCAACAAGCTGGCCGACCTTCTGGGCGGAGGCGATGTTGGAGGCGTTGCCTTCGAAGCTCTTGTCCATGGTGGAGGCGGAAACGAGGGTGCGGCCTGCCGAATCGTCGATCAGCTGGGCGTAAACGTGCTGGTTGGAGAAATAGACCGCGAGGCGAGGGCGCTCCTGGGTGCCGGCCACCTTGCGGCGGATGCGGCTGTGGATTCGCTGGCGGATGGTTTTGCGTTGGATAGTGCTCATGGAAATGGTGCTGATTCAGGTTACTTACCGACGCTCTTGCCTTCCTTGCGGCGGACTTTCTCGCCGACGTAGCGGACACCTTTGCCCTTGTAAGGCTCGGGCGGATAGAAGCCACGGACTTCGGCGGCGAACTGTCCGACGAGCTGCTTATCGATGCCCTCGACCTTGATCTTGGTGTTTTCGTTCACCGTGACGGTGAGGCCGGATGGGATGGGGTGGAGGAGCGGGTGCGAGCGGCCGAGGGAAAGGTCGAGATCCGATCCTTTCACGGCGGCGCGGAGACCTACTCCTTGGATTTCAAGGTCCTTGACGAAGCCCGTGGAGACTCCGGTGATCATGTTGTTGACGATGCTGCGCACGGTGCCGTGAAGGGCGCGGTGCTCGCGCTGCTCGGTGGCGCGGGAGACGATGACGCTTCCGTCCTCGGCTTTAAGAGAAATACCGGCGGGAACCGCGAAGTCGAGTTTGCCCTTGGGGCCTTCGACCTGAACAGTATTGCCCTCGACCTTAACGGCGACTTTTGCGGGCAGGGAGATTGGTTTGAGTCCGACTCGTGACATGGTGTTGTGTGGTTCGGGTTTACCAGATGTTGGCGAGAAGTTCGCCGCCGAGCTTCTGGCGCTTGGCGGAGGTGCCTGACATGACGCCTTTCGGAGTGGAAAGGATTGAGATGCCGAGGCCTGACATGACGCGCGGGATTTCCTGCGAGCCGACATATTGGCGGCGGCCGGGTTTCGAGACGCGCTTGAGGTCTGTGAGGACGGGGCGGCCATCGACGAATTTCGGGCTAACTTTGAGCTCGGTGCGTTCGCCGGTGACGACTTCGTATTTCCAAAGATAGCCTTCCTGCTTCAGGATCTCGGCGATATCGGCCTTGATCTTGGAGTAAGGTGCGGTGAATGTCTCGTTGCCTGCACGCGCCGCATTCTTGAAGCGGGTGAGGAAGTCGGAGATAGGATCTGTGAGAACTGCCATGGTGGTGGTTTCCTTTTAGTGGTTGGGTAAGGGTTATGCGATGGCGGGTTCGGCGGCGGCCTCGTCAGCTTTTTTGTTATCGCGGAATGGCATGCCTAGTTCGGTGAGGAGCTCGCGGCCTTCGTTGTCGGTGGGGGCGGAGGTGACAAAAATCAGGTCGAAACCAATCTGGCGTTTGACTTGGTCAATCTCGATCTCAGGGAAGATCGTCTGGTCGGAGATGCCGCAAGCGTAGTTTCCGCGACCGTCGAAGGACTTGGAAGAAATGCCCCTAAAGTCACGGATGTTTGGAGCGGTGACATGGATGAAGCGTTGGAGGAACTCCCACATACGGGTGCCACGGAGGGTCACACGGGCGCCGAGCGGTTCATTCTCACGGAGCTTGAAGTTCGCAACGGCTTTCTTCGAGAAAGTGATGGAAGGCTTCTGTCCGGTGATCTTGGAGATTTCGGTCACGGCGTCATCGACGGCCACCTTGCGGTCTGGGGCTTTGCCCATACATGAGGTGACGACGATTTTTTCAAGCCTTGGGACTTGGTGAGGATTGGTGTAGCCGAGCTTCTTGGTGAGGCTTGGAACAACCTTGTCTTTGTAGTGTTGCAGTAGTGCAGGTGTGCTCATTTGGTTTCAGCGGGTCAGCGCGTGGTTTGTGGTTACGCTTAAGCGCGGGCGGCCTTGTTAAGACTTAGCCCAGTTTCTTTACATTGGAGATGTGGACGGGGGCATCGACGGTCTTGATGCCGCCATCGGGATCGGCTTCGGAACGGCGGACAGCTTTCTGTACGGTGCGGCCGCCTTCGACAACGACTTGGCCTTTCGCCGCGTTGACGCTGAGGATAATGCCTTTCTTGCCCTTGTGGTTGCCGGCGATGATCTGAACTTGATCACCTTTTTTTACGTGTGTCTTGATGCTGCTCATTAGAGAAAAAGAGATTAAATATTAGAGATTCGGATATTGAGAATCAGAGAACCTCAGGTGCGAGGGAGACGATCTTCATGAACTGTTTTTCGCGGAGTTCGCGGGCGACAGGTCCGAAGATGCGGGTGCCGCGGGGGTTATTGTCCTTGTCGATGATAACGATCGCGTTTGAGTCGAAGCGGAGGACGGAGCCATCGGGACGGCGAACCGGAAAGGTGGTGCGGACGACGACTGCCTTGACCACACTGCCCTTTTTCACTGAGGCAGTGGGTATGGAATCGCGGATGTGGGCTGTGATGACATCGCCGAGGCGGGCGGAGCGGCTGCGTTTGCCAAGGACTCCGATCATCTTAGCGGTGCGCGCGCCGGTGTTGTCGGCGACGTTGAGCATAGTTTCCATCTGGATCATAAATTTGTAGGAGCGGGAGTTAGTGGGAAAGAATCTCGGCGAGCGCCCAGCGCTTCAGCTTTGAGAGGGGCTTAGTTTCGATGATGCGGACGCGGTCGCCTATGGCGGCTTCGCCTTTCTCGTCGTGCACGTAGTATTTCTTCGAGCGCTTGACGATCTTGTTGAACTTAGGATGGGGAACGCGGGCGACGTGCTCGACGACGATGGTCTTGTCCATTTTATTGGAGACGACGACGCCGACGCGGGTCTTACGGTTGCTTTCGGCGGCCGTTACGGCTTCCTGGGATGATTCGCTCATGATGGTAGATCGTTGGGATGTGGGCCGGTTCGCGACCCTATATGGCTCAGGCTTTTTCGGTGGTGATGGTGAGGATTTGCGCGATCTCGCGGCGAACTTGCTTGAAGCGGGCCGGGTTTTCGAGGGTTCCGGCGGAACGCTGTAGGCGCAGGTTCATGGATTCCTGTTTGAGGTCGCGGAGGCGCTTGAGGCGCTCGTCGGCGGAGAGTTCGCGGATGTCTTTGGCTTTAGTGGCGGCCATGGTCGTTACGTGGTGAGTGTTATTGGTGCGGGTTGCGGGTCACGAGGCGTGTGCGGAAGCCAAGTTTGTAGGAAGCGAGGCGCATCGCCTCTTTGGCGGCTGATTCGGGGACACCGGCGACTTCGAAAAGCATATTGCCAGGGCGGATTACGGCGACCCAAGTGTCGACGGCTCCTTTGCCTTTACCCATACGAGTTTCGGGGGGGCGGCGGGTAATGGATTTGTGCGGAAAGATCCGAATGAAGACTTTGCCTTTCCGTTTGAGGGAGCGGTTGATTGCGACCCGGCAGGCTTCGATCTGGCGCGTGGTCATCCAGGCGCGCTCGAGGGTCTGCAGGCCGAAGTCACCGAAGGCGACGGTGGTTCCGCGCTGGGCGTTTCCGGCGCGTGATCCGCGGTGGCTCTTGCGGAACTTGGTTCGTTTGGGCATCAAAGGCATGGCTTATTTCTCCTTGTGAAAATGGTTGTGTTTGAGGGGCTTGGCAGGCTATTGGATCAGGCGGTCGGTGCAGCGGGAGTCGGTGCGCCTCCTTGCGGGCGGTTATCGGGACGGCGGTCTCCTCCTCCTTGGCGGCGGTCTCCGCCCCCGCGGTTGCCACGGTCTCCGCGATCTCCGCGATCACCACGATCACCACGATCACCACGATCACCACGATCGTTGCGGTCGGGCTTGCCGTCCTCGTCCATTTTGTTGACCCAGCATTTCACCCCAATGATTCCGTAAACAGTGCGGGCTTCAGCGAAGCCGTAATCGAGGGGGACGCGGAGCGTCTGAAGCGGCACCTTGCCTTCGCGATAGCTCTCTGAGCGGGCGATATCAGCACCGCCGAGGCGACCTGCGCAGCGGACACGGATGCCTTCAGCACCGAATTCCATAGCGGTCTGGAGGGAGCGTTTCATGGCGCGGCGGAAAGAAATGCGGCGCTCGAGTTGAACGGCGATCTGTTCAGCGACGAGTTGGGCATCGAGTTCCGGCTTGCGGATCTCGAGGATGTCGAGTTTAACCTGGGAGTCCTTGCAGATTTTGCTGATGTCAGCGGTCATGATCTCGATCTCCTTACCTTGGCGGCCGATGATAAGACCGGGGCGCGAGGAGTGGAGAGTTACGCGGACGCTATTCCATGCGCGCTCGATGACGACGCGGGCGAGGCCAGCGTTGACAAGCTTCTGTTTGAAGTATGCTCGAATGGCAAGATCCTCGTGGAGCTTCTTTGTGTAGTCCTTGCCGCTGGCATACCATTTGGAGCGCCAGTCCTTATTGACGGCGAGGCGGAAGGCGATCGGATTTACTTTTTGGCCCATGTTTTTAGGTGGAGAGAGTTTCGGAGGGGGTTAGGCGGTGGCTTCTTCAGCGGTGGCTGCGGGTACGGTATCGGCTTTGGCGGCGGCTTTCTTGGGGGCGCGCTTTTTCTTTTCGGTAGCTGCACCAACTAGGGTGATGGAGATGTGTGAGGTACGCTTGAGGATGGCACCGGCGGAACCCTTAGCGCGCGGCATGTGGCGGCGAAGCGTGGGGCCTGCGCCAATGACGGCTTCCTTGATAGTGAGGGTGCTGGTATCGAGCGAGAAGTTATTTTCTGCGTCGGCGATCGCGGTCTTGAGCGTCTTGCCGATTAACATTGCTGCCTTCTTCGGGGTGAAAGTCAGGATATCGAGTGCGTTAGACACAGGGAGTCCCTGAATTTCGCGGGCGACGTCACGCGCTTTTTTCGGCGAGAGACGGACAAATTTGGTGGTGCTGGTGACTTCCATGGTCGGCGGTATGGTGAGGTTTGAGGAAATTAGTTTTGTGTGAGCAGGACGGCGGTGTCGCCGAGACGGGGTGTATAATCCTTGGAATCGATGTGTTCGACAAAGGCTCCAGAAACCCCTTGGCGGACATCCGCAAGGATGGCTTTGCCGTAGGTTTGCTGGCCGCGTATTAGGCGGAATGTCATTCCGATCATGGCACCCTGTGTATCGCCGAGATTCAGAACGAGCATGCCACTTTCTTGGTCGAGGCTGACGATCTGAGCCCGTTGGAGATCACCGGTGAGGATGTCGGGGCGCGGTTTCTGGCGGAGACCGCTGATCGAGTCAAGCTCTCTCATCGCAGTTTCCACGCGAAGACGTGCATCGGGATCCGATACGACGGCTTGGCGGAGGTAATCTGTGACAGAGGAGAAGAGGCGGACGGCGGCGGCTTCAAGTTGGGTGATGCGCTCGTTGGCGAGTTCAAGATCGGATGCTGCTTGGATCAGGCGGTCGTCGCCGCCATCGAGGAGGTTCTTGCCGAGGGCTTCCAAGCGCTCCCGCACTTGGTTGAGCTGGTCAGTGGAGGCTTTGTCTGCCTTGTTCGCCTCCACGAGTGCGCTCTTGAGCGTGCGGTTCTCATCTCGGAGATCGGTAACGAGATCCTGAAGTTCCGCCGCATTGACCGCGTTGTCTTGGCCTTGGCACGACAAGGCCGTGGCCAGCAGCCCGAGGGCAGCGGCGAAGGAACGTGGATGGAAGGAAGAGGACATGGTGGTGGTGAAACTTTAAACTTTAAGTTTTTAACTCCGATGAAGAGCCTTTGGGCAGGTTGGAATCTCGAAGCGGAGTCTGATTTGAGGTTTAAAGTTTGAGAGTTAATTTTTACTTCTTACCGATGCCGCCGTGGGCGCGGAAGATGCGGGTCGGTGCGAATTCGCCGAGTTTGTGTCCGACCATGTTTTCCGTGACGTAAACAGGAATGAAGGTCTTGCCGTTGTGAACGGAGAAGTTGTGGCTAACGAAGTCCGGTGTGATCATGGACTTGCGGGACCATGTCTTGATGGGCTTGCGGTCGGATCCGGCTTCGGCGACGGCATCGATCTTGGCGAGAAGCTTCTGATCGACGAACGGGCCTTTCTTGAGGGAGCGTGGCATAACTTGATGGATTGAGGGTTCGGTAAAGGATTACTTCTTCTTATTGTCGTGGCGTGACTCGACGATGAAAACGCTGGTAGTCTTCTTCCGCTTGCGGGTCTTCTGACCTTTTGCGTGACCCCATGGGGAGAGAAGGTGTTGGCGACCACCACCGGACTTCGACTTACCTTCGCCACCACCGTTCGGGTGATCGACGGGGTTCATGCACATGCCGCGGACGGTTGGGCGGACACCTTGCCAGCGAGTGCGGCCGGCTTTTCCGGAGACTTCGTTCATGTGGTCGCGGTTGCCAACGACACCGATGGTGCAGTAGCAGCCTTCGTGGAAGCGGCGGATTTCACCGGAGCGCATTTTCACGAGAGCCCAGCCGCCATCGCGGTTGGAAAGGACTGCGCTCTGGCCAGCCGAACGGGCGACTTTACCGCCGCTGCCCGGGAGCAGTTCGATATTGTGGATTTCCGTTCCGAGCGGCACCTTGCCGAGTGGCATTGCGTTGCCAACCTTTGGGGCGACATTTTCGCCGGACACGATCTTCGCGCCGTCGGTTAGACCGGCAGGGGCGAGGATATAGGATTTCACGCCGTCCTTGTATTGGATCAGGGCGATGCGGCAAGTGCGGTTCGGATCGTATTCGATGCCGACGACCGTTGCTTCGACATCGCGCTTGTTGCGCTTGAAATCGACAAGACGGTAGTGGCGCTTATGACCACCGCCGATGTGGCGGGTTGTGATACGACCGGTGTTGTTACGGCCGCCCGAGCGCTTGAGCGGGGTAAGCAGGGACTTCTCCGGTTTACTCTTGGTGATCTCGTCGAAGGACGGGAGTTCCTTATAGCGTTCGGAAGGAGTGTTGGGCTTGAAAGTTTTAAGTGGCATGACTCGCGTGCGTTGAATGGTTGCTGGTGGCTTGCCGCCTTGCGGGGCGGGACGGCCGGTGGCTTAGATGAGGTCGATGGATTGGCCGTCGGCCAGGCGGACGACCGCTTTTTTGAATCGGGCGGTGCGGCCTTGGTCGGGGCGGCGTTTGCGGCGGATTTTCCCGTCGTAGTTTGCTGTGCGGACTGCCACGACCTTCTTGTTGAAGATGGTTTCGACGGCCTGCTTGATCTCGAGTTTGTTGGCGGCGGGATCGACCTCAAGAACGACCTCATTATTCCGTTCTTGGAGCATAGAGGCTTTTTCGCTGAGGCGGACGTTTTTGATGACCTGGTAGATGTCTTTCATGGTCGTAGGTATTTTGGAAAATCAGGCGGTGCGATGGGCGAGGGTCGTGACAGCGTCGCCGACGAGGATAATAACTTTAGAGAGGAGCAGTTGCTCGACGTTGAGGTCGGTGGCGGTGACGAGTTGCACCCATGCGACGTTACGTGCGGCGCGCTTGGTGGCATCGTCGAAATCTCCGACGAGGAGAACCTTGCGGTCAGCTTCGGTAACCGCGCTGATGGTGGAGACGAAGGATTTGGTCTTGCCGTCGGCGATGGCGAAGGAAGGCAAGGTGAAGAGTTTCTCGGCGCGGGTGAGGTCACCGAGGACGCGGCGTAGGGCGAGCTTGCGGACGGAACGTGGGACGCTCTTAGCGTAGGAGCGGGGACGCGGGCCGAAGACCACGCCGCCACCTACGAAGATCGGAGCGCGCTTGTCGCCGTGACGGGCGTTACCAGTGCCCTTTTGTTTGTAGATCTTCTTGTTGTTACCGCGGACTTCGCCACGGGTCTTGGTGTTTGCGGTGCCGGATCGGCGGTTGGCGCGATAGGCGGTGATGAGGTCATGGACGGCTTGGCGGCCTTTTTCCTCGCCGATTAGAACGAGGTTGGCTGCTTCGGCATCTGCTGCGGTGAAGGCTTTGGCTGACATGGCGGAAATTTCAGGTTAGATGGTGAAAGGACAGGCGCGGTGCTTATTTTTTCTTCGCAGCGCGGATCGTGAGGTAGGAACCTTTGTGACCCGGGACGGAACCGGAGACGAGGATGACTCCATCCTCTTCGCGGACGGCGATGACCTTGAGGTTCTGAACAGTGGATTTGGTGGTGCCCATGTGACCGGGCATCTTCTGGTTTTTCCAGACACGACCTGGGGTCGAGCCGGCGGCGATGGCGCCGGAACGGCGGTGCATCATGTGACCGTGAGCCATTGGCTGGCCGTGGAATTTGTGGCGTTTGACCACACCTTGGAAGCCGCGGCCGATGGTTTTGCCGATGACATCGACATATTGACCAGCAGTGAAGAGGGCGAGGCCGGGATGCTCTGAGGGAACTTCGGTGCCGTTTTCAAAACGGAATTCCTTGACGATGCGCTTTGGAGCGGAACCGGCTTTCTTAAAGCGGGCGAGATCCGGTTTGTTTACGCGGAACTCTTTCTGATCATCGAAACCAACCTGAACGGCGGTGTAGCCGTCGGATTCGACGGTTTTCGATTGGAGCAGGGTGTTTCCGGAAACGTCGATGACGGTTACGGGAATGCTGGAGCCCGCTTCTTTATCGAAGATGCGGGTCATGCCGATTTTTTTGCCGAGGAGTCCGAGTGACATAGCGTGAAAATTTAGATGTTAGAAGTTAGAAGTTAAACAGAGCACCTGTCAGATTTTGATGGTGATATCGACACCGGCGGGGAGGTTGAGCTTCTTGAGCTCGTCCACGGTGCGGGCGGTTGGATCGACGATGTCGAGGAGGCGCTTGTGAGTGCGAATCTCAAACTGTTCAGCGGACTTCTTGTTCACGTGGACGGAACGGTTGACGCTGAATTTCTCGATGCGGGTCGGAAGCGGAATGGGTCCAGCAACACGTGCACCGGTGCGCTTTGCGGTCTCCACGATTTCGAGGGCCGAGCGGTCGATGGCGCGGTGGTCGAAGGCACGTAGGCGGATCCGTATTTTCTGAGCTGACATGGGATTGGAGTGGTTGTTGGTTATGAGAGTTTGTTAAAGGATCAGGCAACGCGATCGACGGCGATGGCCTCGACGATGTTGTTGGGAACCTGTTCGAAATGAGAGGGAGTCATCGCGTAGGAAGCGCGGCCGGATGAGAGTGTGCGAACGGCGGTGGCGTAGCCGAACATTTCCTTGAGAGGAACGTTGGCGCGGACGATGGAAAACGTGCCTTTGGATTCCATGGATTGGATTTGGCCGCGGCGGCGGTTGAGATCACCCATGACATCACCCTGATAATCGTCGGGGGTGGAAACTTCGACGGCCATAATTGGCTCGAGGAGGATCGGGCCGGCGTTTCTGAGACCGTCACGCACGGCGAAGATTGCAGCCATGGCGAAGGCGTTCTCGTTGGAATCGACCTCGTGGAAGGAGCCGTCGAGGATATCGACGTGGAGGTCGATGACAGGGTAGCCTGCGACGACACCGTTGATGGTGGCTTCGCGGCAGCCTTTGATGACCGAATTGATGTATTCTTTGGGGATCGAGCCGCCGACGGTCTTGTTTTCGACAGTAACGCCCTTGCCGCTTTCGTTGGGCTTTACGGAAAGGATGACATGGCCGTATTGGCCGCGGCCACCGGATTGCTTGATGAGCTTGCCTTCGCCGCCAGCGGGTTTCGTGATCGTTTCGCGGTAGGAAATCTGGGGAGCACCGGTATTGGCATCAACCTTGAACTCGCGCTTGATGCGATCGACGATAATTTCGAGGTGGAGCTCACCCATTCCAGAAATGATGGTCTGGCCAGTTTCCTCGTCGGTTTTCACCATGAAAGTCGGATCTTCATCGGAAAGCCGGGCGAGTGCCATGGCGAGTTTATCCTGATCTACCTTGGTGCGTGGCTCGACGGCCATGGAAATGACTGGTTCTGGGAAAGTCGGTGGCTCGAGAACCACATCGTGGCCTTCGGCTGCGAGAGTGTCGCCAGTAGTGGCATTTTTCAGGCCGACCATCGCAGCGATGTCACCGGCGAAGCATGCGTCGATATCCTTGTGCTCGTCGGCTTGGATGCGGATGAGTCTGCCAACGCGCTCGGACTTGCGGGTGCGGGGGTTATAGACGGTATCGCCTTTACGAACGACGCCGGAATAGACGCGGAAGAAAACGAGTTTTCCGACGAACTTATCGGCCCAGAGTTTGAAGGCCAGCGCGGTGAACTTCGCGTTGTCGGTGGTGGGAACTTCGATGACAGTCTCGTGGTTTTCCGGATCCATGCCGGCTGCGAAAGGGATATCGAGGGGGGAAGGAAGGTAGTCGATGACGGCGTCGAGAAGATACTGGACGCCTTTGTTCTTGAAAGCGGAGCCGCCGGCGACGGGGACGAGTTTATTGGCGATGGTAGCGCGGCGGATAGCCTGCTTGAGCTCATCGCGGGTGATCTCCTCTTCCATCAGGAATTTCTCACCGAGGATATCATCGCAATCGGAGACGGTGGAGAGAAGTTCGGCATAAGCGGCTTTAGCGACAGCAGCTTGTTCTGTATCGAGCTCTGCGATGCTGTAGGTGGAGCCGTATTTGTCGTCGTCGGAATAGTAGACGGCGACTTGGTTGACCACATCGATCTGCCCTTTCAGGTGCTCCTCGCAGCCGATGGGGATCAGGATACGGACGGCGTTTGCTCCGAGTTTTTCCTTGATCTCCTTAAAGACATTTTCGAAATCAGCTCCGGTGCGATCCATCTTATTGACGAAGACGATGCGAGGAACTTTGTATTTGGTGGCCTGTCTCCAGACGGTTTCTGTCTGTGGCTGGACACCGGCGACACCGCAGAAAACGACGATGGCACCATCAAGAACCCGGAGCGAGCGCTCCACCTCTGCGGTGAAATCCACGTGGCCGGGGGTGTCGATGATGTTGATGCGCTGTTTCTCGCCGCTGTAAAGCTTGGTGACGTTTTCCTCTTCACGCTGCCACCATTCTGTGGTCACGGCGGCGGAGGTAATGGTGATGCCGCGCTCGCGCTCCTGCTCCATCCAATCGGTGGTGGCAGCGCCGTCATGAACCTCACCGATCTTGTGGATCATTCCAGTGTAGAAGAGAATACGCTCGGTGAGCGTTGTCTTCCCGGCATCGATATGCGCTGCGATCCCGATGTTTCGGGTCCGCTCAAGCGTATAAGGCCGGTCTGGATGATTGGGGTTCAAAATTCAACTTTCAAAATTCAACTCTCAATGAAGAGGCTGGATTCTCTGCTTTCTCTTTTAGAAACGGAAGTGGGCGAAGGCGCGGTTGGCTTGGGCCATTTTGTGAACGTCGTCACGCTTGCGGACGGTGGCGCCTTGGTTGTTTGCGGCGTCCTTGATCTCATTAGAAAGGGCGACGTGCATCGGGGTGCCTTTACGGTTGCGGGCGTAGTTGACGAGCCAGCGCATGGCGAGGGACTCGGAACGGGCCGGATCAACTTCAAGCGGCACTTGGTAGGTCGCTCCACCGACGCGGCGGGACTTGACCTCAACGCGCGGCTTGGAGTTTTCCACAGCGCGGGTGATAACTTCTAGTGGATCGACAGTATCGGTGCCTTCGTTGGCGCGGTCGATGGCGGCATAGACGATGCGTTGGGCGAGCGAGCGCTTGCCGTCCTGCATGACTTTGGTGATGAGGTGACCGACGACCGGGCTGTCGTAGCGAGGGTCGCGGCGATCCGGCTTGGTGAAGATTCTTTTGCGGCGTGGCATGATTCTTGGTGTTAGAGGGTTCGGGGAAAATTACTTCTTCTTTTTGACCGGAGCGGCAACGGCACCGGGCTTCGGACGCTTGGCTCCGTATTTGGAACGGCTCTGGCGGCGCTTGTCGATACCGAGGGTATCGAGCGAACCACGGACGATGTGGTAGCGCACACCTGGAAGGTCTTTCACCCGACCGCCGCGAACGAGGACGATGGAGTGTTCCTGGAGGTTGTGGCCTTCGCCGCCGATGTAAGCGATGACTTCGAATCCATTGGTGAGGCGAACCTTGGCGACCTTACGAAGCGCGGAGTTCGGCTTCTTGGGCGTGCGTGTCATCACCTGAAGGCAAACGCCGCGGCGTTGCGGGCAGTTTACGAGAGCGGGCGATTTCGACTTCTCGACGGGAACGTGGCGTCCTTTGCGAACGAGTTGATTGATGGTCGGCATGATTTCCTTCGTGTTGCTGGAGTTGTCTTGAAAAGTTTCAGGTACAAACCGGCACGAAGACGGGGCTTTCAAAACCCGTGATCGCTTTTTTCCGGAGCTGCACCCGATAAGTTCCCTATTTGTGGCGGTCGCCGCTATTTTTGGACGACACAGCCCCGCTGTGGGGGGCGGAACTCTATTCACTAGAACCGATGTGACAAGACCTTTTTGAAATTTTTTTCAAAAAGCGGAGAATGTGTCCAAAGAGTTGAGTCAATCTTCCGAACAATCCGCGGCAGGCGACCACATGTGAAATTTGACAGACCGTAACGATGGCATTAGCCCCGTATTATAAAGCGGTCTGCCATTTATACCTTCTCTCTCTTTTTAACGAAGCTTCTTGGAGCTGAAGAGAACCCGTATTCTTTTGGTGATTCTGCCGGAGTTGAGCGAGGTATGGGAAGCTTATGCCGGACACGAAGACAGAGAAAATCAGGCTTTGTGGGAATACATTGTGAGAAAGGCTTTCACAACTTTTTCCGCCAATTAATATGTTCTTATGAACATATTACGGATTGACCTGATGGTTTTTTGGGTGCATCGCTTACCGCCGTGCCGAAGCCTCTCACCGCGCTGTTTGTCGATTGCGATTCCTATTTCGCATCGGTGGAGCAGCATCTGGATCCGGCGCTGCGGGGCAGGCCGGTGGGGGTGGCTCCGGTGATGGCAGAGAGTTCGTGCTGCATCGCCGCAAGCTATGAGGCGAAGGCGTTTGGGGTAAAAACCGGCACGCGAATCAGCGATGCGCGGGTGATGTGCCCGGGCATCGCCATCGTGGAATCGAAACCGCCTGAATACATCCGCTACCACCACCGCATCATTGAGGCGGTGGAGGATTGCATCCATGTAGAGGCAGTGCTCAGCATCGACGAGATGTGGGCGTGGCTGCCTTACAATCTCCGTGAGCCAGCAACCGTCGAGGGGATAGGCCGGCGGATTAAGGAAACGGTAGCGCGTGATGTTTCCCCTTTCATCAAGGTCAGCGTGGGTGCCGGGCCGAATCGGTTTCTCGCCAAGACCGCGAGCAAGATGAAGAAGCCGGACGGACTGTTCGTCATCGAGGAAAAAGACCTTCCGCAGATTATCCATCCGCTCAAGCTGCGCGACCTCAACGGCATCGCCCGGAGCATGGAGACACGCTTGCACGCGGCGGGTGTCCATACGGTCGCAGAGCTTTGCGCCGCCTCCAAGCCGGTGCTGCACCGCGTGTGGGGCGGGGTGCTGGGGGATCGGCTCTGGCACCTATTGCGCGGTGAGGAAATTCCGGATCTGGTTTCCGCACGGAAAACCATCGGCCACAGCCATGTTCTGCCGCCAGACAGCCGCCATCCCGATAAGGCCTGGCCCATCCTTTGCAAGCTGCTGCATAAGGCCTGCGAGCGGCTGCGTTCCCATGAATTGCTAGCCGGCTCGCTCACCATGAATCTCGTGTTCCTCCGCTCCGATCCTTGGGCCGCCGAGGTGCGCGCCGGGGAGACCGATTCCACCCTTGCCATCATGCGCATGCTGGACCGACTCTGGCGAAGTCGGCCAGAACCAAGCAGGCCGATCCTTCAAGTCGGCGTGGTGCTTTCAAGACTTTGCGAAAAGACCAACCACACCCCTTCCCTTTTCGAAACGGTAGCAGAGACCATGGCTTCCTTTGATAACGAGAAACAAAAGCGCCTCGATGAGACCATCGACAAGCTCCGCGCCCGCTATGGCCGCAAGGTTGTTTATTTTGGAGGCATCCAGGAAAGCCGAGAGTCCGCGCCGATGAGGATCAGCTTCAACCATGTGCCGAATGTTGAGGTGGAGAGGGATTGAGGGAGAACGCCCAAGGAGCGGTGGATCGGAATCCGCCGATGATTCTTGCGTCCGCTTATCTTATGCCATGGTTATATCAAAGGGCGGGGGTGATTTTTTGATTCGCTTCTCCATACCTGTTAGGCGAAAGACCTTGCCGCAAAATCCGTTTGGAAATCTGCAGCTTTCCTACCACCATTCACGCGATGACAACGCGACGGATCATTTACGAGGGGCGGGTGCAGGGGGTGGGGTTCCGTTACACCGCCAAGAATCTGGCGCGGGGCTACGATCTGCTGGGAACGGTGCGCAATCTTCCGGACGGGACAGTAGAGATGATCGTTGCCGGGGAGCGCGCTGAGGTGGTAGAGTTTTTGCGGGACTTCAGGGAGGATTCGGCGGTGGCGCACCATATCAAGGGTATGATCGAGGAAGAAATTGTCCCGTTGCCAGAACTGCAAGGCTTCATTATCGTGACATGACGGCGATGCCGTAAATTTGATTTTAAACCATTATGCCCAATTACGATTACGAATGCCTAGAGTGCGGAAAACGTTTCGAGGTTTTCCAGAGTATGAACGACGCGAAGCTGACCGATTGCCCGCAGACGGATTGCGAGGGGAAGGTGAAGCGCCTACTCGGAACCGGCGGCGGGATTATTTTCAAGGGTAGCGGTTTCTATCAGACGGACTACCGCTCCTCCTCCTACGACAAAGGCGCGAAAGCCGACAAGCCTCCAGAGAAAAGCGAAGTAAAATCGGAATCGAAATCGGAATCGAAATCGAAATCGGAATCGGAATCGAAGAAGTCCGATTCCCCCGCCCCGGCGAAACCCGCCACGCCATAATTTTACAAAACCCCCTTCTTTCCAGCCCATCTCGTAACCGCTACAACCCAGGCTATGGCAAACGATGAAGAACCAAAAAAGAAAAGCGGCGGATGCGTCGGCAAATTAGTCAGCCTGCTTGTCCTCGCGATGATCGTGGGTCTCGCTGCTGCCGTTTACTATATCTCTTTGCCGCAGGATCTTTCCGACATAGGCGGTGCCACGCCTTCGTTGACAAAGCCCGCCAGCCCGCCCCGCGATATGCGTGCGGTGCTTACGAAATCAATCGAGGGTGATTATTCGGTGCAGATTTCGGAAACGGAGCTTAACCAATGGCTCGCACGCGAGTTGAAGCCCAAGCAGGGCGGAGAACTCGCTCAATGGGTAACCCTGAAACGAGTATGCGTGAGACTGAGTGAAGATCTCGCCGAGGTGATCATCGAACGCGACATCGCCGGCTATCCGCTGACGACCTCGATGTTTCTACAAGTGGAGCAAACGGAATCAGCCACCGGTATCTCGACCCAAGTCCACCTCCATGGTGGCGGTTTCCACGAAATGGCGCCTATCCCCACCCGGGGCGGACGCTTCGGCCAGCTCACTGTGCCGCAGGGTTTCCTGATCATGGTGATGCCGGACTTTCAGAAAATCGCCCAGCTTTTCGAGACCGAGATCAACCTCGGCTTCCAGCAAATGACGCGCATCAAGATCGAAGACAACCGGCTCACACTCGATCCCAAGCAGCTTAAACGAATCAAAAAAGTAGGCGAACAGTCATTTTGAAAACGGGAATATCCATCAGGCCGAGCGCGTTGCGATACTCTGCGCTGGCTATGGTTCTATTGGCGGCGATGGTCTGCTGGGCACAAGAAGATCTTGCCGAACAGCCCATTCCTAGAGCAGTGCCATTGGAGGATCTTTTGCCGAACTTCGATGGCGCGGCAACGGTCTTCAGCCGCTCCGAGCAGTTCCGTATTTCCGGCGGCGAAGCAGCGACACGCGGCACGGCGGCAAACCTCGCCGAAGAGACAAAAGACGAACTGCTGCGCCTGATCGAGGAGAAGGACGAATGGAAAGTGCCGATCAGCATCACTTTGGTTGGCAAAAAAGGCGGCGCCGTTCCGAGGCGCGATACGGTGCTAATGGCACCGACTTTCGATGAGAATGGTTACCGGCTCGAGCTGATGGTGAACCTGAGTCGCGATCTGCGCAGCGAGCCTTTCAAACGCGCGCTGACCGAGACACTGGTTTATGCTAGGAACCTAGAGGCTCAGCCAAAGATGGAAGCGGATGTGCTGCTGGTGGTGCCGCCGTGGGTCGTCGAAGGCTTGCGCGAGGCCAGCGCTTGGCGGCTCGATCGAACGGACAGAAAGCTATACGAGGCGCTGTTTCGCAGCGGTGGGCTGTTCCAGATCGACGACCTTTTCGGGCTCTCAGAGGTGGAATACATCTCCATTGATACCGCCACGCGCGCTGCATTCCGGATCTCGTCCGGAGCGCTGATGATGGCACTCATCGAGCAGCCGGACGGCAAGGCGGGCATACGCAATTTCCTAACTGAACTCGCAGACTTTCAAGGCGAGATGCCGTCACTACTCCGCAAGCATTTCCCGGATCTGAACCTTTCGGAAAAGAGCCTGGAGAAGTGGTGGGCGCTGCAGCTGGCAAACAAGGGGACGGCTCCGCTTACAGAATCGCTAAGCCTGATCCAGACCGACCGTGACTTGGATGAGGCGTTGCGTTTGCGGTTCAAGGATGAGACGGGCATACTCAAAGATATCCCGCTCACGGATTGGCAAAGCCTCACAGAATTGAAGGAACCCGAGCGCATCGAGGCGGTGCAACTCGCACAGAATGACCTTCTGCGGCTCAGCTACCGGAGCTTCCCGTCCTACCGTATGTTGCTTTTGGAATATCAATCGTTGCTCTCCGATTTCACGAAAGGGAATACTAAGTCCATGGCGGGCACGCTGCAGGCGCTCAAGGAGACGCGCGCGACGATGGTCACGAAGGCGGAGCGGGCGCGGGATTTCATGGATTGGTTCGAGATTACCCGCGCGCGGGAAACAAGTGGCGCATTCGACGATTATCTGAACCTCAAGGCACGGCTAAAAAGCCCGCCCAACACGCGTACAGACAGCCTTTCCAAATATCTGGATAGGCTTGATCCGTTATTCACCGTTCCCGGCGAGGAAAGGGTGGAACCGTTTGATTTCATTCCGCCGCCATTTTGAGTGTTGGAAGTTCCGGTGGGCATGAGCAAGCTCCCGCCGTGTTAGCGACCTACGTCCATCAGCTTAATCCGGTGATCATCGATTTGTTCGGTAAGCTGTCGCTGCGTTGGTATGGTCTAGCTTATCTTGCCGGGTTCATGGCGGGTTATTTTCTCTTGAAGCGGCTGGCGGAGAAAAAGCTGTGGGTGATGCAACCTGAGAAAACCGCGGATTTTATCGCGGCGGCGGCATTGCTCGGCGTGTTCATCGGCGGGCGGCTTGGATACGTATTTTTCTACCAGATTCCAAAAGACGGCTGGGTGAGTTTCATAGACGATCCGCTCATACTCTTCCGCGTCTGGGAGGGTGGCATGGCCAGCCATGGTGGTATTCTCGGGCTAGCAATTTTTACTTTTTTTTATGCGCGGAAGCAAAGGGTTTCTTGGGCAGGTCTTGCCGACGGGTTGTGCGTGGTCGGCCCAATCGGATTGCTCTGCGGCCGGATCGCGAATTTCATCAATGGCGAACTCTACGGGCGTGTCGCCAACGGCTTGGCATGGGCGGTGAAGTTCCCCGACACCCTCATCAGGCATGAATTGCCCGAATACGCACGTTTCAACGACGCACTCACCGCCGCAGTAAAAGCCGATTCCGGCTTCGCAAGTCGCATCAAACAAATCAGCGCGCAGGAATTCCCTGATCCCAGCTTAGCCCATTTTCACGAACTCATTGCCACGAACCGTGGGTTGGACGGTCGCGAGTCGGATTCCGTAAATCAGGCGATCGCACCTTATCTGGAGGCGCGGCATCCCTCACAACTTTACGAGGGCTTGCTGGAAGGGGCATTGATTTTCGGTATTCTTTGGTTCGTCAGGGTGAGATTTACGAAAGCTCCGCACGGAATGATCACCGGTATATTCTTCGGCCTCTACGCAACGTTCCGCATTTTTGCGGAGGCGTATCGAGAGCCCGATGCGGCGTGGGTGATCGATGGTTACCTGACGAAAGGCCAGTTTCTTTCCCTCTTCATGTATCTCTTCGCAGCCGCGTTCCTCATTTTCGCGTTCAGGAAATCTCGAACTGTAATTTGAGCATTTTGAACACGCCAAAAAATCAACTCAGGCGAAAAACGATGCGAGCTTTCGTGAGGTCGTAAGGGGACATCTCCATTTTCACGCGGTCACCTACCACGAGGCGGATGAAACGCTTGCGCATTTTCCCCGAGATGTGAGCTAGCACCTCATGACCACTCGCTAGTTTCACCCGGAACATGGTTCCCGCAAGAACCGAGGAAACCTCACCCTCAACCTCCACAGACTTATCTTCATCTTCAGGGGGTGTCTCTTTTCTCGGGCCGAAGCTCCTGTTGCGGTTGCGTCCGCCTGAGCCGCGGCTTTTATTGTTTTTGGGTGGCATAATGTAATGCGGAGCGAAAGAATCTGACGCTCGCAGGAACGGGGTAGCAGAACCAATCTGACGATTCAATGGGAAAAACCCGCCGCAACATGATGTCTTTGACCGCTTTCAACAACGCCACCTATTTGCGATCGCTCACATCTTCATCTGGAAAGAAGTACCCCGGCTTGGATTCGAACCAAGGACCAAAAGATTAAGAGTCTTCTGCTCTACCAACTGAGCTACCGAGGC
>CAMAXN010000017.1 GCA_945862245.1 Prosthecobacter debontii | reverse complement strand
CAGATGAAAGGCGCGGGCGTCACGCTCGCCTACATTTTCCCCGGCCTGCCGTATTGGGTGGGCGTGCTGGTGGTGGGCGCGGTGATTACGCTAAACGTCGCGCTCGGCGGCATGAAAGGCATCACTCTGGTGCAGGCGGTACAATACTGGATCAAGATGTTCGCCATCTCCGTGCCGATCTTCGTGCTGCTGTCTGTGTATGGCGGCTACGGGAAAAACCTCTCACTGAACAAATCCATCTCCGACTCCCCGCCCGCCATCGTACAAACCGTGGATCATGGACAAACCGAACGCGTCCTGCCTGCCAAAGCGCCGAAGGACGAGGACTGGATCGCCCCCTTCGGCCCGCTGACGACGAAGGCCGCGAAGGCCGCCGGCCTCACCCCGGAGGAATCGAAACCCCTCTCGCTTCTTTACACCTTTTCGCTGATCATCGCGATCGTCTGCGGCACGGCGGGTCTGCCGCACATCCTTGTGAGGTTCTACACAAACCCGGACGGCATCGCGGCGAAGAAGACTACGATGTGGGTGATGATCCTGATCGGTGTGTTCTATGTTTTCCCGCCGGTTTTTGGTGTATTGGGGCGGAATCTCCTGCCGGAACTCTACGAAGCGACCGGTTCCAAGGGGCCGGACAAGGTGGTGCTCGAGCTTCCCGTGCTGATCCGCGAGAAATACGGGATTCTCGGTTCCATCCTCAGCGGCATCACCTGTGCAGGCGCTTTCGCGGCGTTCATGAGCACCTTCTCCGGGCTGCTCGTTTCAATGACCAGCGCCCTCGCCCACGACGTCTACGGCCGCATGATCCGCCCGCAGTCCTCGCCGGAGCAGCGGATGAAAATGTTCAAGTGGTGCGCCGTCCTCGTCGGCGTGGTTTCCGTTGGCTTGGGTTCGCAGGTCGAGCAGCTTGACATCAATTTCATGGTCGGCCAGGCCTTCGCGATCGCCGCGGCCAGCTATTTCCCGCTGCTCTTCATGAGTGTCTGGTGGCGCGGCATGACGATGAAAGGCGCCGCCACCGGCATGCTCACCGGCGGCCTCTGCTCTCTAGTCTGCGTCACCTTTACCAGCATCAGCGACATCCAGGCTAAAACCGCCAAAGCCGCCGCCGAGCTTTCCAAGACCACATGGGAGCCGGATGCCCTCAACGCCTTCTGGATCAGCCATCCGCTGCTCCGCATCCTCGCCGAGCAACCCGCGCTCTGGGCGGTTCCCCTCGCCATCGTCTTAATGATCGTGGTCTCCAAGGCGACCCGCAAAACCATTCCCGCCGATATCCGCATGAAAATGCTAGTTCTCCACGCCCCCGAGGCGCTGGGTCTGAAACAGGAATACATTCAGGAGCAGCAAGGGCCGGCGCACTGAGGTAAAGCGGCCGGAAAGCGGCCGGAAAGCGGCCGGAAACCTCGAAATTTTTCCTGTAAGCCGGGCATGGTTTTCGCTGTATTGAGGAGCACATGGAACCTACTCACCGCCGTACATTTCTCAAGGCCGCCGGCGCGACTACCGCCCTTTCCGCTTTCCCGAACCTCCTGCTGGGTGCTCCCGCCAACAACGCGAAGCTCAAGATCGGCTTGCTCGGCTGCGGCGGACGCGGCACAGGTGCGGCAAGCCAGGCGCTTGCTGCAGATGACAACACCATCCTGTGGTCCATCGGCGATGTCTTCGATACACAGATTCCCAAGGCGCTGAACAACCTGAAGCGCTTTGAGGGCAGGCTGGAAGTTCCGCAGGAGCGGCAGTTTTCCGGGCTGGATGCTTTTCAGAAAGTGATCGAAAGCGGCGTGGATGTGGTGCTGCTCACAACGCCTCCAGGCTTCCGCCCCCAGCACATGCGCGCGGCGATCGAGGCAGGGAAACATGTTTTCGCGGAGAAACCGATGGCGGTGGATGTGGCGGGAGTGAAATCCGTCATGGAAACCGCGCGCATCGCGAAGGAGAAAGGCCTCACCCTCCAGCACGGCTATTGCTGGCGTTTCGATCCCGGTGTGCGCGAGGGTTACGGAAAACTTCTGGCCGGTGAACTCGGCCGTGTCATTTCCGTTTACGGCACCTACCTTTCCAACGTCCCCAAACCCTCCACCTCCATCGACCAGCGCGATGCAAATTGGGGCGATGTGGAGTGGCAGGTGCGCAACTGGATGGGCCATGAGTGGCTCTCCGGTGGCCCGCTGCTTGAGCAGGCTATCCACACAGTTGATAAGGTTTCTTGGGCCATGGGCGATGTGGATCCTATCGCGGCGCGGGGCGGCGGCGGTCGCACGCAGCGGACAGACGACGGCAATGTCTGGGATCACTACGACGTCGCGTATGAGTACCCAGATGGTGTGATGTGCCACGTCGGCCAGCGTCAGCATAGCGGCTGCTTCAATGAGGTGGTCGACCGTGTATTTTGTGAAAAAGGTACCCTCGAAGCCCCAGGTCGCGTCCTTACCAAGGATCCTTCCGGTAAAATGACATGGGCCTACCGCGCCGCGCCTGCGGACATGTACCAAGTCTGCCACAACGAGTGGTTCGCCGCGATACGTAAAGGCGAGCCGCTCAACACTGGCGAACTTATGGTGCGCAGCACGATGCTCGGCATCCTCGGCCGCGAGGCCGCCCACACCGGCCAGCGCATCACCTGGGCGGATCTCTGGAAATCCGGACAGGATCTTGCACCGGACAGCTTTAATCTTTCTGACGCGAATCCTGTCGCCCCTGTGCCAAAGCCTGGCACGCACAAAATTTGACCATATTTAGCAAGGAGGGGCTGCCTATTGGCTGCCCAGCAACCCCAGCCATTTTCCTATCCTCAACTGGCAGCAGAATGCAGCCACTCCTTGCGCCATGCCGTCATTTCGCGAAGCACTGAGATTCTGGCTGAAGCTTGGGCTGATCAGCTTCGGCGGGCCGGCGGGCCAGATCGCGATCATGCACCGGGAGTTGGTGGAGAAACGGCGCTGGATCGGCGCTGGGCATTTCCTCCACGCGCTCAATTTCTGCATGCTGCTGCCGGGGCCGGAGGCGCAACAGCTTGCGACGTATCTCGGCTGGCGCTTGCATGGCTGGCGGGGTGGGGTGGCGGCCGGAGCACTGTTTGTGCTGCCTTCCGCGCTGCTACTTTTCGGACTCGGCTGGCTCTACATGGCGGGCGCGCATTTACCATGGCTGGCGGCGATTTTTTACGGACTGATTCCTGCTGTCATCGCGGTAATCGCCGAGGCGGTGCTAAGGATCGGCGGGAAAACAATGCACAGCCCCTCGCTGTGGGTCATCGCCGTGCTGTCTTTCGTAGCGATCTACTTTTTCAACATCTCCTTCGTCCTGATTATCCTTGCGGCGGCGCTGTGCGGTGCGCTGGGACATCGCTGGTTTCCCGGACAGTTTCCGGCGGGAAAATCCCATGGAAAGGCGCAAGCGGGCGATGAACTCATCCTGCCTCCCGCTCCGAAGGCGAGCTGGGCGCGCTCGCTTAAAGTTATTTCGCTCTGCCTCTCGCTTTGGTTCCTACCCATCGTGGCGCTTGGCGTTTGGCTCGGCTGGGGCAGTGCGCCAGTGGCACAGGGTTTGTTTTTCAGCAAGGCGGCGCTGGTGACTTTTGGCGGGGCTTATGCCGTGCTGCCCTACGTCGCCCAGCAAGCAGTGGAGCACCACCAATGGCTTACCCACTCGCAGATGATGGCCGGGCTAGCTCTCGCGGAAACCACACCGGGGCCACTGATCATTGTGCTGGAGTTCGTCGGATTTGTAGGCGGCTGGCGGAATCCAGGAAATCTCAGCCCGCTCGGCGGCGCGTCGCTCGGCGCGGCGATCACTGTCTGGACGACCTTCATTCCGTCCTTCCTCATGGTTTTCCTCGGAGCGCCCTTCGTCGAGGGCCTGCGCCACATGCCCCAGCTCGGCGCGTGCCTGACGGCGATCACCGCCGCCGTGGTAGGCGTTATCCTGAATCTTGGAGTGAAATTTTCCACCCACGCCCTGTGGCCGGAAACGGGCGGCGGCTTCGATGTTTTCGTGGCGGTCACGGCCTGCGCGGCTTTCCTCGTGATGAAGCTTTTCAAAGTTCCCTTCACCGCCGTCCTCGCCGCCTGCGCCCTGCTGGGTCTGGCAACGGCTTTTGTGTAGCGGCTCGGCATACCTTCGGATTCAGGCTACCAAAATGCAAGGAATCGAACCGCAGATAAACGCAAATGGACGCAGATAAGATGGATATGCCTGACTAGCGTGGTGACTGATTTCTTCCATCTGCGTGAATCCGTGTCCATCTGCGGTTCGAATTCTCAAAATGCAAGAGCCCAACCCCACCCCTGAAAAGACTTGCAGAGCCGCATTTCGCCGCCTACCTCAAAGCCCATGGCTCTTGAAACCACATTGATTCTCTTCAAACCCGACGCTGTTGCAAAAAACCTCACCGGCGAGGTGCTTGCCCGTTTCCAAAAGCAAGGCTTCCTCGTGCGCGGCATCAAAATGATGTCTTTGAGCGATGAAATTCTTGCGGAGCATTACTCGCATATTGCCGACATGCCGTTTTTCCCTTCCGTCCGCGGCTTCATGCAGGAAACACCGGTCATCGCGCTCGCCCTCGAAGGCGAGGACGTGATCTTACGCATCCGTGACCTGCTCGGCCCCACCGATTCCATGGTCGCCGCCCCCGGAACGATCCGTGGCGATTTCGGCTTCAAGGACGCCGACGCGAAAATGCGCAACGTCTGCCACGCCTCCGATTCCCCGGAAGCCGCCGCCGCCGAGATCAAGCGCTTCTTTAAAGACGGCGAGATTTTTTCCTACTAAGGAATTTGGACTGCTACAGCCAGCTGTAGCTTTCCGTGAGACAGCCTGCTGTCAACGGCGGAGGACTGAGAACGATCAAGCCTCGTCGTGCCAATGCCGTCCGGCTCGCAGCAGGGCTGCATTGCCGAAAGCTACAGCGGGCTGTAGCAGTCCAAGGGTTGCAATGCAGCGTTCCATGGGGAAGCATCACCGCGTGTTCGAGACAAGGATCATTGGTGCAACTGACGACGGGATGAAGGAAGCGCAGAACGAGGCAGTCGCGCTTCTACAAAAGGGCGAGGTCGTCGCTCTGCCGACGGAAACGGTTTACGGGCTGGCGGCGGACGCATTTAACCCAGATGCCGTTGCGAAAATTTTCGCGGCGAAGGAGCGGCCGAGCTTCGATCCGCTCATCGTCCACATCGCGTCGTTCCGGGATCTGGAGCGAGTGGCGGTGGTGCCGGAGGAGATCCGGGAAACGGTGAACCAGCTCGCCAACGAATTCTGGCCCGGCCCGCTGACGATCATTTTGCCAAAAACCCCCGAAGTGCCCGACATCGTCACTAGCGGCCTACCAACGGTCGGTGTACGCCAGAGCGGGCATCCGCTTTTCCGTGCGATTAACAAGGCTTTGGGTAACCCCATCGCCGCGCCGAGCGCGAACCGCTTCGGGCGCATTTCCCCGACCTCCGCCGCCGCCGTGATGAAAGAACTCGGGGGGCGTATCCCGCTTATCGTCGATGCGGGAGCCTGCGGCGAGGGCTTGGAAAGCACGATCATCCGCATCGAACCTCGCGAGGGCAAGAAGCCTATTTTCCATCTCCACCGCGCCGGCCCGATCACCAAGGAGCAACTCCAGAAATTTGGCAAGGTCGAGAAGGCAAAGCCCGGCGACAAGGTGATAGCCCCCGGGCAGCTTGAAAGCCACTACGCGCCGCTCACACCTTTCCGCCTGATTGAGAAGCCATCCGATTTCACGCCGGAGATCGGCAAGACCTACGGACTGCTCAGCTACACCGGCGAGGAGGGCGGCGAGTTCGTCCGCGCTTTCCGCTGGGACAGCGTGGTTGCGCTTAGCCCTAGCAACGGCAAGCTAGCCGAGGCCGCGATCCGCCTGTTTTACGCAATGCGCGAAATGGATGAGATGGGCCTCGACGAGATTATCGCCGAACCGGTCAGTGAAACTGGCCTAGGTGTTGCGATCATGGACCGGTTACGGCGAGCTTCGGCGCGGTGAGTCTCGGTCCCCGTTTTATTTAGTAGCTCTTGGGTTCGTCTTTCTTTATCCGCTCGACGCTTTGGTTAAAGCAATACATGCCGCGCACGGGGACTTTCGAAAGCATGCATTTTAAGGGGCACTCGTGTTTAATTACGGCATTGAAAAGTTGACCCAGCATTCATGGGGTGGCATTTTTTGAGCCTGATGAAACTCCGCGTCTTTGGCTTGATTCCTGCCGCACTCTCGCTTGCGTCTTGTGGAACATTTAGTGATCCACATAGCAGCTCAGGCACTTTTGATTCGCTGAGAGCTCCCGGAAGTCGCCTGAACGACACCGATACCCGTTACAGCCGGGAGATTTATCCGGGGCAGTTTATTTCGACAAATATTCCCAACACCGCTTTTTTCAAAAATAAGCCGAAGGACGGCGAGGACGCCGACAAGCTCTTGAATGTTGGTACCAATATGAAAATTGTTTCTGATGACGGATCCTACGTGCGGGTGGAACTCGATAACGGTGAGGTGGGCTGGGTGCCTTCCGTTATGGTCTCATCATCGAGCTCCAACCTAGCGCCTATCGATGGGGCTTATCAGCCTTATCCGCCGCTGCCGGATGGTGATGGCATAGAAACTTTTCCGCCCCTAAACAAGGCTGGTGAGCCTTCAGGAGGTACCATCCCGACCATCATCGATCCAAACGCGCCCATCCCCGATTCAACTCCATCTGCGCCCAAGGCTGCTCCTTGAGTTCCAAAGGTGAAATCCACAAAAAAGACCGAGGAGAATCACACTACAAAAAAGCCCGCTGAGTGAATAGCATGAACTTTAAGCAACTATGTGAAATCGCCGAAAACGAGGTGGCGATGATCGTTAAGGTGTTGCCAGAAGGTATAAAGGAACAGGCAGAAACTTGCCCTGTTTCCTTCGAAGGCAAGCCCGCGCCGGACGATGATATCGATGATGATATCCTCGGGCTTTTCGAAGGTGCTTCGCTGATCGAGGAGCCTGGCCCGGATGCGATGCCGCGCGTCCGCATTTTCGTGGAGAACCTCTGGGAATACACCGAGCGCGACGAACAGGACTACCGCGATGAGGTCGGCACCACCTATCTTCACGAACTGGGTCATTACCTTGGTTGGGACGAAGACGAGATTGCAGAGCGTGGCCTTGAATGACGCTATAACTATGAATCAACCCCCGCCGATGCCCGCCTGCCTCTCCGTCAGTTGGGCTTCCCGCCGCACGGTTTTCCGAAGTTCACTCTGTGTAAGTGATTATCGGAATTGTAGATTTTTCAGCAATGATAACGTAATATTTTAATATTTTTGAGGGATCTCCGCACGATTCCCACGCTTGCTTCCCCGCATTTCACAGTGTATCGACCGTTCCTCTTAGCCCTCAAAGGGCACAGCCCCGTTTCTCATGATCAAGTGGATTCTCCAAAAAATCGTTGGCAGCAAGAACCAGCGCGAACTGCGCCGTATACGCCCGACCGTAGGCCGTATCATAGAAATCGAGGAGGCCTTGCAGCGCGAGCCTGAGGAAAAGCTCCGTGAACTCACCACGAAATGGCAAGCCCATCTCGCCCGCTACCACGATCTAATCACGCCTGCGAAACCCGTGATCGCCCGCATGTCGGAGGAGGAACTTTCCGCTACCGCCGCCGCCCTTGATGAGCGTTTCAAGACGATGCGCGAAGAGTTCCCCTCCCTACCCGCCGCGATCCGCGCGACCCCCGAAGCCATCGAGGAAGCCAAAGCCGCTTTCCACGAGATCGAGCCTGCCTTCCAAAAAGCGCGTGCTAACTACCTTGAGCAGATCCTTCCCGAGGCCTACGCCGTCGTGAAAAACGCGGCCCGCCGGATGTGCGGCACCATCATTCAGGTAAGCGATCACCCGCTCGAGTGGCAGATGATCCATTTCGACGTCCAGCTCGTCGGCGGCACCGCCCTTCATCGCGGTATGATCGCTGAAATGCAAACCGGCGAGGGGAAAACTCTCGTCGCCACCCTGCCCGTTTACCTCAACGCTCTCACCGGCCTCGGCGTCCACGTCGTCACGGTCAACGACTACCTCGCCAAGCGCGACTCCGACTGGATGGGATCCCTTTTCCGCTACCTCGGCCTCAGCGTCGGCTGCATCCAGAACCAGATGCCGCCATGGGACCGCCGCGAGCAATACGCCTGCGACATCACCTACGGCACCAACGCCGAGTTCGGCTTCGACTACCTCCGCGACAACGGCATGGCCACTTCCCGCGAAGATCAAGTCCAACACGGCCACTACTTCGCGATCATCGACGAAGTGGACTCCATCCTCATCGACGAGGCGCGCACGCCCCTCATCATTTCCGGCCCCACCGCGCAGTCCACCCACCAGTTCGATAAATACCGCGCCTCCATCGACGCACTCGTCAAAAAGCAGACCCAGCTTTGCAACGACCTCGCCGCCGAGGCCAAGAAGCTCGCCGACGCCGGCGACATGGACGGCGCCGGTCGCTTGCTTTTCAAAATCAAACTCGGCCAACCCCGCAACCGCATGCTCATGCGGTTCATGGAGGAGCCGGAAAACCGCCGCCTCATCGAGAAATCCGAACTCTCCTTCTACCAAGACGCTCAGAAAAAAGAACTCTTCGAACTCAAGGAAGAACTCTATTTCGTCATCGACGAGAAAGGCAACGATGCCGACCTCATGGAAATCGGGCGCGAGTTCCTCTCCCCCGGCGATCCGGAATCCTTCACCCTCCCCGACCTCGGCAGTGTTTTCGCCGACATCGATACAAACCTCGAACTCAGCCCCGAGGAAAAGATCGCCGCCAAGGAGGAAGCCCAGGACCGCATGAGCGTCCAAGCCGAGAAAATCCACAATATCTCCCAGCTCCTCAAGGCCTACTGCGTCTATGAAAAGGACGTCCAATACGTCGTCAAGGACGGCAAGGTCATCATCGTCGATGACAACACCGGCCGCGAAATGCCGGGCCGCCGCTGGTCGGACGGCCTCCACCAAGCCGTGGAAGCGAAAGAAGGTGTCGCCATCGAAAAGGAGACCCAGACCTTCGCCACGATCACGATCCAGAACTACTTCCGCCTCTACGAAAAACTCGCGGGTATGACCGGCACCGCCGAAACGGAAGCCGCCGAGTTTCACGATATCTACCGCCTCGACGTCCTTCCGATCCCGACGAACACCTCCAACGTCCGCGTGGATGAGAACGATCAGGTTTTCAAAACCCGCCGCGAGAAGTTCAACGCGGTGATCGCGAAAATCGAAGAAGCCCACGGCAAAGGCCAGCCCGTCCTCTGCGGCACCGCCTCCGTCGAGGCCTCGCAGACTCTCGCCCGGATGTTGCAGCGCGCCAAAATCCCGCACTCCGTCCTCAACGCGAAATTCCACGAGCAGGAAGCGGAAATTATTTCCCAAGCCGGCCAGCCCGGTGCCGTCACCGTCTCCACCAACATGGCAGGCCGCGGTACTGACATCAAGCTCGGCAAGGGTGTGCCCGAAGTCGGCGGACTATTTGTCATCGGCACGGAGCGCTATGAATCCCGCCGCGTGGACCGCCAGCTCCGTGGCCGTTGCGCCCGCCAAGGCGATCCCGGCCGCTCGCAGTTCTTCATCTCCTTCGAAGACGATCTCATGCGGAACTTCGCCGCCGCCGACCGCATGACCGCGATGATGGAGCGCTTCGGTATGAAGGACGGCGAAGCCCTCGAACATTCGTGGCTCAACCGCTCTGTGGAAACCGCCCAAAAACGCGTCGAGCAGCGTAACTATACTTGGCGCAAACGCGTCCTCGATTTCGATGACGTGATGAATAAGCAGCGCGAGGTTGTTTACGGCTATCGCAACGAGGTTCTCAGCACCGAAACCCCGCGTGAGCTTGTCATCGAAATTATCGAGGAAACCATCCCCACCAAGGTCAGCGAATACCTCGAAAATCGCGACAATGACTCGCCCGACTTTACCGAACTCCTTGGCTGGGTGAACGCGAACCTACCCATCAGCATTGCCGAGTTAGATGTTACGCAAACGCCGGAACAAATTTCAAAATACCTTGTCGCCAAAGTGAAGGAGACCTATGAGATCAAGGTTAGCGGCCTGCCCTACGAAGTACTCGACCAAGAAGAGCGCCGCATGGTTCTTGTCGCTATCGACAAGCAATGGCAGGCGCACCTTTACAACATGGACGCCCTCCGGGAAGGCGTTGGCCTTCGCGCCCAAGGTCAGAAGGATCCACTCATCGAGTATAAAAATGAGGCTTACAACCTTTTCATAACGCTCATGGACTCCATCAAGCAGGAGGCGCTGACGAACCTATTCCGCTCTGCCTCGAACCTCGAAGATTTCCTCCGCCAACTCCATAGCCAGCCGCGCCAGCTTCAGGGCGGCGAGTCCGCACTCACCAGAGACAACTTGGCTTCCTCCGGCAGTTCCGCGCACATCAATACCTCGCAACTCGACTCCAGCGCGGAATCTCCCGCCCTCAAGCTCAACCTCCCGAAACGCAAGCCCAGCTTCGCTATCGAGACCGCTGGCCGCAACGCTCCTTGCCCCTGTGGCTCCGGAAAAAAGTTCAAGCAATGCTGCGGGCGTGAGGTATAATTAAAACCTCTCTTGAAACGGCTTTCGTAGGAGAAAATCGCATCCCCGTATGGATGAAGCAGAGTCAAACTAATCGCGAAGAATACGATATTTTATTTGAGTTTAGCCTTTCTAATTTCCTCATTTCAACTAGTCTTCCTCTGTGACTGTGCGAGATAAAAACGTGGTTGTGATAGGCGGTGGGTTGATCGGATTTTCCGCAGCCTATCAGCTCCTAAAAAGGGGTATGCGGGTGACGCTGATCGAGCGCGGCTCAGAGGTGGATGCGAGTTGCTCGACGGGAAACGCGGGGATGGTGGTGCCCAGCCACTTTGTGCCTCTGGCAGCTCCGGGCATGATTTGGAAAGGGATACGCTGGATGTTCGATCCGGAAAGCCCTTTTTCGATCCGCCCGCGCCCGAGCTGGGAGCTGATCTCGTGGGGCTTGAAATTTTATATGGCAGCCAGCCCAGCGAGAGTGAAGCGCGCCATGCCGGTGCTTCGCGACCTGGCCTTACGCAGTCGCAAGATTTTCTCGGAACTCTCAGAAACGGAAGGCTTCGAGTTCGGCCTCCAAAAGAAAGGGCTGTTGATGCTTTGCAAGACACGCAAGGCACTGGGGCACGAGGCGGAAATCGCCGCCACTGCAAAATCGTTAGGTGTAGAAGCTGAGCTGCTAGATGCCGAGGCGGTGCTGGCGAAAGATCCTGCCATTCAGATGGATGTGGTCGGCGGGGTGTATTTCGCGCAGGACTGCCACCTCGACCCGGCACGTTTCCTCGGGGATCTGCGCAGCCAGGTGCGGCAGCTTGGCGGCGTGATCCGCTGGGGTGAGGAGGTGAAGGACTTCCGGCAATCCAGCACGAAGGTCAAGGCGGCTGTCTTAAAAAGCGGCGATGAGATTTCCGGTGATGAGTTCGTGATTTGCGGCGGTGCGTGGTCGCCATCGGTGGGAAAAAAACTCGGGCTACGTCTACCCATGCAGGCAGGCAAGGGATACAGCGTCACGCACCCGAATCCACCAGCACTGCCGTCCATTTGCTCGCTGCTCAACGAGGCGCGGGTGGCGGTGACGCCGATGGGCGGCAAGCTTCGCATCGGAGGTACGATGGAAATAGTAGGTCTCGATGAATCGGTAAGCCGCAGGCGGCTCAACGGCATCCTCAAATCGATCGGTGGCTATTTTCCTGAGCTCGCGGAAACTGATTTCAGCGGGCTGGAGGTTTGGAAAGGGCTGCGTCCCTGCTCGCCGGACGGCATGCCTTACATCGGCAGGGCGGGTGGCCGCGAGAACGTAGTCGTCGCCACCGGGCACTCGATGCTCGGCCTCAGCCTTGCACCGGTGAGCGGGGAGATGGTCGCGGATCTCATCACGGGTGCGGCGATGAAATACGATATGGCGCTGCTCGATCCGGATCGCTATTGAAACACGTATGGAAAAAATTCGGGTCATCGATTCCCATACAGCTGGTGAGCCGACGCGTCTGGTTATCTCCGGCGCGCCGGATCTGGGCGGCGGTAGCTTGGCGGAACGATTCGCGCAGCTACGGGAAAACTACGACTGGCTAAGGACATCGCTTTGCTTGGAGCCGCGTGCCTCCGAGGCCGCCGTCGGCGCGTTACTCTGCGAACCAGACGATCCGCACAACGACGCGGCGGTTATTTTTTTCAATAACTCCGGATACCTCGGCATGTGCGGTCACGCGACCATTGGCCTTGTCGCGACTCTCGAATACCTCGGCAGGATGAATGTGGGAGAATACCGAATCGAGACTCCCGTAGGAGTGGTGGGGGCGAGGCTGCATGGCAACGGACGGGTCACGGTTTCGAATGTGGCGTCATACCGGTTCCGCAAGGATGTCGCCGTGGAGGCGGAGGGTTACGGCACAGTGAAAGGCGATATCGCGTGGGGCGGGAACTGGTTTTTCCTCGTCCGTGATCCCGGCATCGGCCTGCGAAAAGCGAATTTGGAAAAACTCATGGGCTTCTCGAAAGCTGTGAGGAAAGGTCTGGAAACGGCAAGCATCCGCGGAGATGACGAAGCCGAAATCGACCATGTTGAAGTCGTGGGTGAGGGCGGCGATGGGGTGGACGGCAGGAACTTCGTGCTCTGTCCGGGCGCGGAATACGATCGCTCGCCGTGCGGCACGGGTGTCAGCGCGAAGCTCGCTTGCCTTTACTCGGACGGCGATCTCAAGGAAGGCGAAGTCTGGCTCCAAGCTGGAATACTCGGCGGTGTGTTCGAAGGAAAAGTCCACATCGTGAATGGTGAACTCATCCCGCAAATCACCGGTGAGGCCTTCGTGTCCGCAGAGTCTTACATCGTGTTCTCACCCTGCGATCCCTATCGGCACGGAATCCATCCGTGAGTAGACATCTACTAAATATGTCGTAGTTTTTGCGTTGACGACACCATCGGTATGGGTAGGGTGTGCATCACTGTTTCCTGTTTCACCCATGCGTTGTGTCCAATGCGGTTCTCAAAAAGACAAAGTGCTCGATTCACGCTCCTCGAAGGATGGAACGACGATTCGTCGGCGCAGGGAGTGCTTGAAATGCTCTTACCGCTACACAACCTACGAACAGATCGAGCGCACAGAGCTGCGGGTGGTGAAACGGGACGGCACGCGCGAATCACTGAACCGAGAGAAGTTGATGGGCGGCCTGATCAAAGCTTGCGAGAAACGGCCCGTCTCCATGGAGCGCCTCGACCGCGCGGTGGAAGAGATTTTGACCGACCTTCACAAGGATCACCTCCGCGAGATTCCATCTGCTTCCATCGGTGCGAAGGTGATGGACAAGCTTCACCAGATCGATCCGGTGGCCTATGTCCGCTACGTTTCCGTTTACCGGCAGTTCGAAAACGTCAACGAATTCATCGCCGAGATACAATCCCTCTCCCGTCGCGCAGCACGCGATACTTTCCAACGCCGTCTCTTCAAGGAATGAGCCGGAACCAATAGAACAACCCCTCCGTGATCTCATACATTGGCAACAGACCCGCGTTACAGATCGGCACCCACCAGGTGTTTGATTACGATACTATGTGGCTGGAAGACGCGCTGCGCCGCGCTGCCCGCGCCGCCGACCACGGGGATTTTCCGCTCATCTCGGAAATCCGCAACGGTGTGGAGCTTTACTTGGAGAGCCAATGCTCGTTGCGTCTGCTCCAGCTTGAGGATCTGTTCGAGCGTATGCGAAAAATGCTAGTGAAGATCGGTTGCGAGCGTATAGCGGAAAAACTGGAGCCGTTGGCTCCGCCGCTGACTGTGTCGCTAGTGGCGGCAGCACGTTCGGCGGGTAATGGCTTCGAGTTGGCGTTTTTCGAAACGATGCGCGCGGAACTTTCCCAGCTCCGTGAAGCCGGAGCGGAGGACATCCGTTTCTCTGGCCTGCGCGAATGTGCGATGATCCTGCGAGGAAAATCGAAATGGAGCCGTCAGTGCGATGCTATGCTCGCGGAGATAACCGCATTCTTGCGTTCCGCCGGAACAATCTGCGTTGGGGTGTAGCGAAGGCTTGGTCAAGGCGTCCGCGCGCTTCCCTTGTTCACTTCATTCACGCAGCCGCAGTTTCTTCCGCAGCCGGATTTTACGCGGCGCCAAATGAGGCGGTAGGCGAAAGCGGCGACAGTGAGGGCGACGACTCCGAGGGCAAGGTAACTTTGTAGATCCAAAATACTAAACTTTAAATTTTAAAACCTTAAGTAAGAGCGAAATTAGAAACCCAGGAGGCGGCCTCCTTGGAAGACTAGGAGCGAGGCGGCGTAGGCGAAGCCGGACATGAAGAGGAACTGGCCGATGGCCCATTTCCAAGAGCCTGCTTCACGTGCTACTACTGCAGTAGTAGGTAGGCATTGGAGGGCATAGATGAAGAAAACGAGGAGAGAAATGAGGGTAAGCGGGGTGAAGAGCGGGCGTCCGTCGGGCCAGGTGGCGGCGGCGATGCGGTCGCGGAGGAGGCTGCGGGTTTCCTCGTCGTCGTCCGTATCCTCGACACTGAAAATGATGGCCAGCGAGGAAACAACCACCTCGCGGGCGGCGAAGGAGGTGAGGATGGCGGTGCCGGTGCGGCCATCGAAGCCGAGGGGTTTCACGGCGGGCTCAATGAACGCTCCTATGCGGCCCATGGCGCTGTGTGCAAGGATTTCACCGGGGTCTTTGGAGTCGGTCTTCGGGTAGGTGGCCAGCGCCCAGAGCAGGATGGAAAGGCCGAGGATGATGGTTCCTGCTTTCTTCACGAAAGACCAAGCGCGGTCGATGACGTGGCGGAAAATATAACGCCATTGCGGGCGGCGGTAGGGCGGGAGTTCGAGGAGGAAATGGTTGGCTGATTTGTCGGGACCGAGGCGGCCGCGCAGGACGCGGGCTACTACTAACGCAGTAGCTGTGCCGAGCGCATAGATGCCGAAGAGGATGAGTGCCTGTTTCCACGAGCCTTCGCTTTCATGGAGCAGCAGCGGCACGATCAGAAAATAGACCGGTAGACGGGCGGAGCAGCTCATCCACGGGGCGACGAAGATGGTGACGAGGCGCTCTTTGGCGGAGTCAATGGTGCGGGTGGCCATGACGCCGGGGATGGCGCAGGCGTAGGAACTGAAAAGCGGCAGGAAGGCTTTGCCACTGAGTCCGGCCTTGGCCATGACGCCATCCATGAGGAAGGCGGCGCGCGCCATGTAGCCACTGCTTTCCAGCAGGCCGATGAAAAGGAAAAGCAGGATAATCTGCGGCAGGAAAACGAGCACGCCGCCGACCCCAGCGATGACACCATCGACAAGCAGCGAGCGAAAATCACCTTCCGGCAGCATTTCCTCCACCCAGCCACCAAAGGAGCCGAGCGCGGAATCGATGATATCCATAGGGACGGAGGCGAAGGAAAAAATCGCCCAGAAAACGGTGAACATCACCGCAATGAAAGCAACCCAACCGGTGAACCAGTGGAGCAGGACGGAATCCAGCTTGTCGGAAAGGCTCCATGTTTGAGCGTCTGGACGCCGGGCGGCGAGCGAACAGATATCCGCGATAAAAGTGCGACGTGCTTCCTCGGGATCGCCGTCGGATTTTTGCCACAGCGCGGAAGAGGACGGAGGAAAGGGGTGGCGGAGCGCCTGTTTCAGCTCGATGATGCCTTTTGAGGCGTTCGCCTGCATTACGACAACGGGGATGCCGAGTTCCTCGGAAAGCTTGGCGGGATCGAGGCGCAGTCCGGATTTTTCCGCGACATCTACCATGTTCAGAGCAAGCACACAGGGCATGCCGAGCTCAATGACTTGGAGGGCGAGCTGGAGGTGGCGCTCAAGGTTCGAGGCATCGACGACGCAGACAACGAGGTCGGGGGCGGCGGTGCCGGGGAGCTTTCCGGTGAGGGCGTCGAGCGCGATTTTTTCATCGGGTGAGTTCGCGCGGAGGGAATAGCAGCCGGGAAGGTCGAGGACGTGGAGTTTGCGGCCGTGAGGAGTGTAGGCTTCGCCAATTTTCAGCTCAGCAGTGATGCCGGCGTAGTTACCTACGCGCTGATTCGCACCCGTGAGGGCATTGAAGAGTGTAGTTTTTCCAGAATTTGGATTTCCGATCAGGGCGACGGTGCTGGGAGCCTCGGATGCGGCGGACATGGCCGTGGTTTCAGAGGACGGGGGAAACGAGAACCTGCTCGGCGAGCTCGCGGCTGATGGCCATTTTCGCGCCGCAAACGGTGCAGACAAGGTTGCGGCCGTTGGAGATTTTGCGGAGCTGCATCTGCTCGCAGAAGCCGAGATCGCGGAGGCGTTCACAGGCCGGGCCGTTGAGACTGCTGATGCGCACATCACAATTCACAGCCCCCTCGTTGAGGGTGACTTGGCGGACTGAAGAAGTGGTGAGCACAGGAGGAAAATAACCTAATTGAGAATCATTTGCAATAGGAAACAGCAAGAAAGCCCTTTGAGCCAGTTTATACCCGCAAAGCTAGATACAGCGGGCGCTTCAGGCAATCCCCTTCGCCAGAATCATCACGCACTCGACGTGACGGGTGTGCGGAAAAAGATCGAAAGGCTGCACCTCGGTGAGCGCGTAACCTGCTTCGCGAAGGATTTTGTAATCCCGCACCTGCGTCGCGGGATCACAGGAAACATAAACGATTCGCTGCGGGCCGTAGGAGACGAGTTGTGCGAGAAATTCCGGCGAGCAACCCTTGCGCGGAGGATCGATCACCACTGCTGTTTCCTCGGGTGGCGTGTCGATCTTTGCGAAAATTTCCTCCGCGTCGGCTTGCAGGATCGAGACGTTTTCAAAACCGTTGAGCGCGACGTTATTCGCCGCCCAGCGCGCACCCGCCTCGTTCACCTCCACGCCCATCACTTTCTCGAAGCGATTCGCCAGGCAAAGCCCGAAGAGCCCCGCGCCGCAATACGCGTCCACCAGATATCGTGCGCCGCCCTCCAGTGCCTTTTCGCCGATGTATCCGGTAAATTTCTCCAAGATGAACGGGTTGTTCTGGAAAAACTCGCCGGCTACGAAATCGAATTTCACGCCGCCGATTTCCTCGCGGGCGATGGCCTTGGGATCGCGCTCGACGCGGCCTTCGGTGGCGCGCAGGAGGATGGTCGCTCCGCGTTTGTAGAGCCGCCCGTTCGCGCGCACATCTGCGTGGACTTCCGGCAGCGCGTCGTTGATTTCCTGCATCGCGATGGGGCAGTTCGGAACGTTCAGGATTTCCATACGCCGCCCGACTTTGAGGAAACCAATCTCCTTGATGACGCCGTCCACGGGTTTTTCAAAGTGCGGAGTGATTTTAGAGCGGTAGTTCCAGATCTGCTCCGAGCTAGCGCAGGGGTTCACCTCTCGCTCCTCGCCAGCCATGTGTTTCAGCAGCTCGCGGATCTGGCGAGTCTTCCAAGCGAGCTGCTTTTCGTAGGAAAGGTGCTGGTATTGGCAGCCGCCGCACGTCCCGAACAACGCGCAGCCCGGCTCCACTCGATCCGAGGATTTTTCCAAAATCTCGACGAGATCGCCCTGCGAGTGGTTCTTGTCATTGCGGAAAATCCGCGTCCGCACCAGCTCGCCCGGCAAGGCGTAGGGCACGAAAACCACCCAGCCATCCACCCGGCCCACTCCCGCACCGAGGTTCGTTAGCGAATCAATCCGTAAATCAATTTCCTGATGATAGGTGAACGGGATCGGCGTGAACTTTTTTGGCGGGCGGCTGTGCATGTGCTGACTGCAAACTTTGGCATCCCCTCCGCCGCGAGGCAAAGGCAATCCCGCGACGCCTTTGCATCATGAATCTTGGCGCAACCAATCACACCCTTCGGTGTTATTTATTCGTTGGCATAATACCCAACTGCCTGCAGTGAGCCAGCAGATGCAGCGTAGCGATTTTTCCAGTATTAAAAGGCGTACGTGCGATATGGCATGCTTTACCGAGTGAGTAACGAGCGTACTCACGCGGAGGCTTCCTGAAGCAACCGCAGGCGTTCGGTAGCCGCGCCGGAGTCGATCGTTTCGCGGGCGATGTCGATGGCGTCGCCCATGTGGTCGGCTAGGCCAGCGCAGGCTAGGGCGGCGGCGGCGTTGAGGAGGACGATGTCACGCTTGGGGCCGGTGTCTTGGCCGGAAAGGATGGCTTCAAGGATGGCGGCATTAGTTTTCGCGTCGCCGCCTTGGAGGTCTTCGAGGCGGGCTTTGCGAAAGCCGAAATCCTCGGGGTTTATTTCCTCGTCCACGAAATCTTGGTAGGCGCCGGATTTGCAGATTCGGGTCGAGCCCATTAGCGATACCTCGTCCACAGCGCGGTGGTCTGGAGCTATGCCGCTGACGACCCACGCGCTTTCCCGTCCGAGGCGCTGCAGAATTTCCGCGAAGGCGGGACATAGCGAGGGGTCGGAGACGCCGACGAGTTGGCACTTGGGTCGGGCGGGGTTGAGCAGAGGCCCGATTAGGTTAAAAATGCTACGATGCCCGGCGGCTGCAAGTTGTTTCCTCACGCCTGCGACCGCCTTGAAGGCGGGATGATAGTTCGGCGCAAAGAGGAAACCGACGCCCGCCTTTTTGAGGCAATGGCGGAAGCCTTCCGGCGGCAGGTCGATGCGAACACCAAGCGCTTCCAGTACATCTGCACCACCGCTTTTTGAGGTGATACCGCGATTGCCATGCTTTACGACGACCGCTCCCGCTGCGGCAGCGATGAACATTGCGGTCGTGGAGACGTTGAAAAGATTTAGCTGGTCGCCGCCGGTGCCGCAGACATCAAGCGTGGGGCCATCGAGTTCGATCGCGCCGATCATGGGATCGACGGCGTGCTGGAGAAATACTTCCACAAAGCCGGCAATTTCGGCGGGCGTCTCCCCTTTCAGCGAAAGCGCAAGTAGCAGGCGGGCTTTCGTGTCATCGGCGATGGATGAATCGAGCAGCAGTTCAGCGGCGACTTCGATCTCGCGTGGATCGAGTTCTTCACCGTGCTCAAGGTGTGTGATGATAGCGTCCATGCGGATTGGAATCTCAAACTTTAACTTTCAAAATTCAATGAGGAAAAATCGCCGCCAAGTTCATGTGAAAAATTGGATTGTAGGGGCTACCCGTGCCGCTATTATACCATACCAGAAATGAAAATGTTGTTAATATCAATCTGCGGCGCCGCCTGCTTTGCCCTGCCTTGCCATGCTGCAGAAATGAGAATCTGGACATCGCGGAAAGGCGGCATCTTGGAGGCTAGCTTGGGTGGAGTCGAAGGAATCATTGTCACACTGATCAACAAGGATTCCAAGGAGATCAAGCTAAAGGCAGAGGATATGAGCCTTGCCGACCGCCTGCATCTGGTAGAGTTCGGCGGTGCAGAGGAGGCCATTCTGACCGGCGGTGAGCCGGGGTTGGTTGAGAAAGACCTTCGTCTTGACACCTCGGGGTTCAAGAAACGCGAAGAAATCCTTACCTTCGGCGATAGCGCCGATGGCTTCGAGCTTTTCGAAACTCCGCATTTTCTGATCGGCACGGCGGGTAAGATTCGACCGCAGGCCGTGGCGGAGACCGCCGAGCGGCTGTGGTATGGGATGGCCTTCGTCCACATGAATTTCCGCAAGGATTGGGGCGACAAGCGCATGCTGATCCTCCTTGTCGAGGATAGAGACGTTTATCCAGAGTTGGGCAAATGGTATGCGGAGTATCTCGCTGCTAATGGTCAACAGGGTGCCTCCATGTCTGTTGCCAACACATGGTCGCTAGTTGGCTCCACTTCCATCAGCGCTCCCGATGAAACCTGTACGAAATTCAATATTTTTGACCAGGTCACGGTCTTTAACATTAAAGACGACGACAAATTCCGCAAAGACCTCTCCCCGTTCCCCACTCATGTGATCGCCGGTAGTTTGCTTTCAAGGCAGATGGGCGGAGTCTCGTCATTCGGCTCCGAAGGCTATTTCGCTCTGCTCACCGGTCATGCGTATTTTAAGGAAATCAGCCTTGCTGGGAAATCAGAAACCAACCTGATATCGGTTGAGGGATCACAGAAAGACGAGATTAGCTCGAAGAGCGGATTCGATGACGGTACTTCATGGGCGCGGACGCTGAAACCGTTGGTGAAATCTGGCAAAGTCGTAGTCAAACTCGAGGAAATGCTGAAATGGAAGCCAGAGGAGCTCACGCCCGAACGCCTCGTTCTGATCTATTCCTTTGCCCACTATATGGAGAACGATTCAAAGCGCCTCGGTTCGTTTGCCAAAATGATACAGCGCATCGAGTCATCCAACCAAATTCCTGCTCCGGAAGAGTTCGCTAAGCTCTTTGGCTTTGACACCGTTGAGGCTTTCGAAACTGACTGGGTGTCCTTCATTAAGGAAGGCGACTTCAAATAATACAATTCATGAAAATACAATGCATCGCCGCTTTCGCCATTGCCCTTTTGCTCAGCAAGATGGGTTTCTCACAGATAGTCCCGGACGCCGAATACCGCGATTTTAAGGGAGCCAACGGCAAGATCATACAGGCCGTCCTAATCGAGAAAACGGATACCGAGGTTACACTTCTGCTCCGCGATGGACAGCGCGCTGTGGTTGCCTTTGATAAACTCGCGCCCAATGAGCAGGAATACATCAAGACATGGAGCATGGAAGAGGCTGTCTTCCTGCAGAAATGCCGGGCGTTGACAATACGCCAATGCCTCGAACTCCGCGGCTATGAGTCATTTCCCTTCCGTTTCGAAAACAACTCGATTTTCGTGGAAGGCAAAATCAATGGTAAGCCCGCTAACCTCCTCATTGACACCGGCGCGGGTACGAGCTTGCTCCACATCTCCTATGCAGAATCCGTTGGACTTGAAGTCGGCCCGCTCGACCAGTTGATCTACGGAGTGTCTGGTGAAGCTCCCGCTGGCTGGGCTCCCGTGCCCACGATCCAGCTGGGCGAGGCGATATTCAAAGACCGCAATATCCTCGCCACCGACATGCTCAAGGATAAGCCGCCGGGCACAGTAGCCCGCGAGGACGGAATCCTCGGGGCGGAATTCATGTCCAAGCTCGACGCCGTTATCTCTTATCCCGATCGCCGTATTTTCCTCCGCCCCGACCGATCAGATCAGGATGATGCAGGCCTTGCAGATGGCAGCGGATCGACGGATTTCCGTCTCTTCAAAACCAAGGAGGGTAAGATTTTGCGCGGCAAGGTGATTTCCAAAACCCCGACCGTGGCGACCTTCCAGCTTGTGGGTGGGAAAAAACAGCCAGTGCCGATCTCCAATTTTGTGGTGGATGACGAAGCCTACCTCAAGGCGTGGACAGAGGAAGGCGCGCAATTCCTAGAGCATTGCCAAGGACTCACCGTGCAGGAAATACTCACGCTGCGCCGTTACCAGTCCTTCCAGTTCGAGCGTCGCGGCAACCATATCTTCGTGGACGGCACCCTCAATGACCACGATGTCACTTATATGATCGATACCGGAGCCGATGGTACACTGCTCCAGATCGACGCGGCGAAGGAATACGGCTGCAAGGTCGGTCCGCTCGATCAGGAGGTCTGGGGGATCGGGGGCAAGAGCCTTGCCGCCGTCACCATGATCCCCAAGCTAACCATGGGAGACGCCGCGCTGACTAATCGCAAGGTGCTCGCTTCCGACATGACCCGCGATGAGAGCACACACAAGGAAATGGGATACGTCGGCCTCTTCGGAGCCGACTTCATGCGCGAACTCGATGCCGTGATCACCTACACCGAGAACCGTATATTCTTGATACAAAGGTGACAAGTGGTACCGCCGATCTTCTTGGAATATTCACTTCCGCGCCTTCCGGCAGCGGTCGGAGCAGTATCTGACCTCGTCCCATATCCTTTCCCATTTTTTACGCCACGCGAAAGGCCGCCCGCAGGCGGCGCAAACCTTCTGCGGAAGATCCGCTTTCCCGATATGTTTCGGCATGAATGTATCATCGCCTCTTTTCGCAATCGCGCAAATCTCGCGCATGACTTGCGCACTGTTCTTAAATTCGGAGAATCACCGCTTTCATATTTCGGCCAAACTCTGCTTCGCTTGGATATGTGAATATTCTTTCTCTGGTCAGCGGACTGTATTTCTCGCTATTTCCCTCACCGCCCTCCTCGGCCGCCTGTAGTGCAGCTTGTCTACTTTTGCACCGTTTACATCGAACACATCTTCCACGGCATTAAGCGCTGGATTGATGTCGGCATGATCCACGTGCCCCTATGCCCTCGCCTTGCCGCTGGATATAGGCCGCGGTCTCGCGAATGCTTGCGGCATCCGCGGTGACCTGTCAGAAATGGTGAGCGATGGACGGCGAAGAAGAATGGAAAAGACCTGGGGGAGAGGGGCGTGTGGGTAGCAAGCGTGGCTGGCTCCCCAAACTGCCAGACTGGCTGCCGGGTGTGGGGAGGCTCGGACGGATAGGGAAACGTTCCGAGGGACAGGTGGGCGCGCTGGTGGATGCATTTGCCGCCTTCGCCACGCTCGACGACGTGCTCTGCGCGACCGAGGCGGATCTAATTCTGGATATGCTGCGCAGCGCCTTTCCCGAGGTGGATCATGCTTGGCTGACGAAGCGGCTGCGCCGCGCTGTGGAGAGCCCGAAGCCTATGCAAGGCCTTGCCTCGGAACTCCGCGAGAGTCTTGACGAAATGGGCAAGCTCGCCGTTGGCTTGCAGCTTTTCACGCTGGTGGACGCGGCGGGACGATCTGAGCGCAGCCGCGCCAGTTTCGAGATTTTTATGCGCCGCCTTGGCCAGCCCGAGATGGGAACGTCCATCATCCGCGAGATGTGCGGCGAGGAAGGAGATCTCCCAGATGCGGATCTGCCCTTCGAAAAGCTTATTTTCGGAGGCAAGCAAGCCGATGTCGTGCTACCTCCCGCAGCTGGCGAGCAGGAGTTCCGTGTTTATCGCGCGCGGGATCTGACCCTGCTGCGCAATACCGGCGCCACGCCACTCTGGGTGCGCGGGAAATCTCTTGGCACCGGTTCATTCATGCGTCTCCGGGAACGTCAGGAACTCGCCATACCCGGATGGCTGATGACTTACGAAGACCTACGGTTTTTCCTAGATGTGCGCAAAATGGAGAGCATGCCAGGACTTTATCTAGAATCCGGGGAGGATGGATTGGTCGCGGAACGCACACGTGTCCGAACCAGCGAACTGCGTGTGCGCTTCGGCCTGCACGCGGAGATCGAGGTACTGACCGATACGCTACTCCATGCCGGCAGCAACGGCACTTTAAAAAAAGGAGACGTCGTCACCTGCCTGAACCACGAGCGAATCGGCGGGCAGACAGGCTACAGCCTTACGGTGAACGATCTACGCAAACGTGCGTTGCAATCGGGGCGTAGGTTCCGCCTCGCCGCCGAGAAACAAGAATACCTTGTCTCTAATGATGCGACCGCACTTAGTAGCGGCGATCTGTTATTGGGCGCGAAGCTCGCGCCGAAGACCGTGCTTTTCATCTGTTACAATGGCGAGGGCTCCAGCGCTTTTCTAGAAATCCGTGAAGCGGGTGGCCCAGTGCTGGTGGACGACCTACCTGTTAGGCAACGCGCCACATTGCGCGACGGCTCGCTGATCCGGCTTTCTGGTAGCCAAGCGATACGCTGTCGCTTTTCCAAGGGCTTCCTCGATGAGGAACGGACGCAGATTGAATCGCTGGAAGTGGATGGGCTGAGCCATGATTTTGGCAAAGGTGCGCGTGCGCTTGATCAGATCAGCTTCGAGGTGAGGCGCGGTGAGATGCTATGCATCATTGGCCCCAGCGGCAGCGGTAAAAGCACATTGCTGGCGGTGCTTTCTGGCCAGCGTAAGCCGACGCGCGGGCAAATAAATCTCAATGGTATCTCTCTTTATGAGCGCCGTAAACGGCTCGTGCCTTTTATAGCGCACATGCCGCAGGAAGAGGCGCTCAACCCGCAGCTAACAGTTCGCGAACACCTGCGGCACGGCGTAATGATACGCCGCCCGGGACTTACGCCTGCTGAGCATGAGCGGCGCGTCGATAGCATGCTCGCGGAGCTGGGCCTGCAAAGTATCGCAAGGCGGAAGGTCGGCTCGCTCGGCGATAAGACGATCTCCGGCGGTGAGCGTGGGCGGCTAAACCTCGGCCTAGACCTTGGTAGTCGCGCTGAGCTATTTCTTTTCGACGAGCCCATTTCCGGGCTCTCCTCGAAAGACTCCGAGCATGTCGCAGAAACCCTACATGCGCTGGCGCGGGAAAAAATCGTGATCGCTTCTTTGCACCGGCCGGGCGCGGGTGTGCTGCGGCTTTTCGACAAAGTGCTGCTGCTTGATAACGGCGGGAAACTCACCTATTTCGGCACACCGTCTGCCATGGTAGGCTATTTTCGCGAAGCCTGCGCGGAACTAGATATTGCGCATCCCTCGATGATAGCCAATATACCGCTCGGTGCAGATTTTGTTTTTGATGTCCTCGAAACTCCGCTCAGTGTAATTGGTGCAAGCGGTAATACCGGCGCTGCGCGCCGTTTTCCTCCGACTTTCTGGCAGGAACGTTTTGAGAGCGTTGCCTTGCTAAAATCTTTGGCGCGGGATGCGCCGCCATTAACCCGCCTCAGTGAGGTGGAGGCGGGCGCGAGGCTTCCCATTCCGCCGACACCAAGCCGTCCCTGGCGCGCAGTGCCTCTCGTTTTCCTGACCCATTTCCGGCGCTCCATGCTTTCGAAAGTCCGCAATCGTGGCACGATCTACAGTACCTTCCTTGAGGCACCCATCCTCGCAGCGCTGATCGCCATTACCCTGCGTTCGTCTCCGCAGGGCAAATACGAGTTCGCTACCGCTCTACACATTCCGGCCTTCCTGTTCCTGAGCGTTACTGTCGCGATGTTCCTTGGTCTCACGAACTCGGCCACCGAGATCCTACGCGATCGCGCGGTGTTGCGCCGCGAGCGCAACTGCCAGCCCAGTGGCGTCTCGTATGTCAGTGCGAAGTTTCTGGCTCTCGGCATCATCGGCGGACTACAGTGCCTCACCTACCTGCTTGTCGGGAACCATTTCCTAGAGATAAAGGGTATGCTTCTCTATCACTGGATCTGGATGATGCTTACCGCGTTGACCGGCACTAGCATGGCTCTGCTCGTATCTTCCCTTGTCAAAACAGAACGCGCCGCGCTCACTGCCGTACCGCTGCTGCTCGTTCCGCAGATGCTCCTCGCTGGGGCGCTGGTTCCTTACAAAGAAATGAACCGTGGTCTCTTCGAAGAGGCGAAGCTTGAGCGCGAGCGCGGCGGCGTACCTGTACCCGCCAGTATCATGCCGTTGCGATACGCCTTTGAAGGCATACTCGTCGCGCAGGCCACGCGCAATCCCTTCGAACTCGAACGTATCCGCCTCCAGCGGAAAATCGATCGCACACGAGATGAGGGCTCCGAGCTGGATAAAGCCGGCCTCGAGCGCTTCGAGATGGTCAAGGAAGGCCTTCGCAGCCTGCTTGCCTCTGGCGCCCAAAACGAGTTTGAAGCCCGCATGCTTGTCAAGCGCATCCGTCGTTTGGTTGACGAGGGCACGCCAATCGAGGTATCCACCATGAAAATCTGGCCCGATAGCGACGACGGGAAGCCTACCTACACGTTTTTTGTCAACGATCGCATCGATCTTCTTGTCCGCGAAGCGGAAACTTTCCGCAACGACTATCGCAACGAGAAACCTCGCTCGGTCTTCCTAGCATTGAAAAAGCCCGTATCGTTTCTTGATAAGGATCTGGAAAGTATGAGGTTCTGCGGCTTGGTTCTGCTCGGGGTCAGCCTCAGTTGCTGCGGGCTAGCTGCGTGGGTCATTGGTAGCCAGAACCGGAGCGTGACGTAAATTAGCCTCATCTGTATTCCCACCTTTCGCGCAGTTTGCGGGGGATGATGGCGTGAGCTTCGGCGTAGCTGGAGAATTTATCCTAGCGGGATACGAGGTGATTTATGATGATGGATTTTTGTATGGAGAAAGGCGGATACACCCTTAAGGGAGTTTTACTTTCCCGGTATTTAAGGACTTTGCTTTGACGCGGCGATTGGCGCGGCTTATGAATAACGACCTTCCCACTCGTATGAAGCTAGCTATTCTTTCTTGTTCACCGAAGTGCTATTCTACCCGCCGCCTCATCGATGCGGGGAGGAAGCGCGGTCATAAGATCGAGGTGCTCGACACTCAGCGACTCACCATTGGCCTCGATCAGGGTGATCCGGCGCTTTATTACCATGGCAAGTCCCTGCGTACACCAGATGCGGTGCTGCCAAGAATAGGCACTTCGATCACGCGATATGGCACTGCCGTCGTTCGGCAGTTCGAGCAGATGGATGTCTTCACGCCAAACACGGCGGCGGGAATCAGCAATTCCCGCGACAAGCTACGCTCGCTGCAGATCCTTTCCCGCCACGATGTCGGCATCCCTACCTCCGCCTACGTAGACGACAAGCGCGACCTTGAGGACGCCCTGCAGCGCGTCGGCGGAGCGCCTGTTATCATCAAACTCCTCGAAGGCACACAGGGAGTGGGTGTGATTCTCGCCGACAAAATTGAGATCGCACGCGCCATCGTAGAGACCCTGCACTCTACGAAACAGCAGGTGCTGCTCCAGAAATTCGTGGCGGAGAGCAAGGGTAAGGATGTCCGCGCTTTTGTGATAGGTGATTGTGTGGTGGCTGCCATACGACGTGTGGCGCAAGGGCAGGAATTCCGCTCCAATGTCCATCGCGGAGGAAAGGCGGAGGCTATCACGCTTGATCCCGCCTACGAGGAAGCCGCCGTCCGCGCCGCGCAGATCATGGGCCTGCGCATCTGCGGCGTAGATATGTTGGAAGGAAAGGACGGCCCGCAGATCATGGAGGTGAATTCCTCGCCCGGCCTTGAGGGCATCGAGGGAGCCACCGGCCTCGACATCGCCGGCGAGATCATCGACTACATCGCCGATCAGGTGAAATTCCCCGAGATAGACATACGCCAGCGGCTCACCGTTTCGCGTGGCTATTCGGTAGCGGATATCCACATCCCGATCGGTAGCTCGTATGTGGGCATGACGATCGAGCAGACTGGCTTGCGTGAGCATGACGTGGTGGTGCTTACCCTCCGCCGCAAAGGCACGGTCATTTCCAACCCCAAGGGCTGCCGTGTTCTAGAAGCCGACGACACCCTTCTCTGCTATGGCAGGGGAGAGCACATGAAAGGCCTCATCCCCGCTAAAAAACGTAAACGCCGGAAGGTAAAAAAGCTGCCTACCAAACTGAAAGGCGGCGAGCCGTGAGTATGACGATAGGCTGGCGCGAGTGGGCGGAGTTGTCCCAATGGGGCATACGCCTCAAGGCCAAGGCCGATACCGGTGCGCGCAGCAGCGCCATTGACTGTGCCGAGATCACCGAACTGCCCGGCGACCGCGTGCGTTTCACCGTCCGCCTCGACCGCAAAGACAAGAAACTCGTCATCCTTGAGGAGGATATTGTTGCGCGAAAAAAAGTGCGGTCTTCGACTGGTCCTCCAACAAGCCGGATTTTCGTGGAGACGCAGCTGCGGTTGGCAGGGGTCGAGAAACGCGTGGTCGTATCCCTCGTGTCACGCAAGCGCATGATCAACCGCCTGCTGTTAGGCCGCGAGGCGCTGGCCCGCGATTTCATCGTCGATCCCGCCGTTGATCACTGGGCCACGCCGAGGAAGCTGTTACGCAAGCAGCCTGCGGCCGGGATTTGAGCGAACGCTGGAATCAATTATTTTTCGGCAGGGATTCTCCAGTGATCAGCGCCAGATTGAGGCGCATTTTGCGGTTCGCGTCTTGGAACGCGCGGTGGGCTCTGGAGATTTCATTACCTTTTTCCAATAGCGTCCTTCTGTCTTGGGTGATGCGGATCATCGAGCGTAGGTAGGCGATTAAATCCTCTGCGCTCGTAAAAAGTTCTCTGTCACGCGTGTGGGCGTAGGGCTCGATGCGGTTAAGCCGCTCGCGGGTTTCATCTTGGGCTTCACCCATGGCTTCGATTTTTTTCTCGTTTAGCTCCCAGATATTCATTTCCGAGAACTCGTTGAGCGGATCAACGGAATCAAAGATCTCTACAGCGAGGATTTTTTTATCGAGGGCGCGGGGATGAGCGCCTGCGCCTTGCATGGCGAGTAGCTTTGCGGAAAGGTGGTAGGGGGCGGCTTGTGAAATCTCAACTAGGCGCTTGCGGACGTACACGTTGGCAAGATACGGGCCGAGAGCGGAGGAAGTGGACTTGTCCTTGATCTGCTTGAACTTAGCCAGCGTGGTCGCGAGCTCGGCATCCGGCTTCATCGCGCAAAGCCGGATGGCCTCCTCGGGCGATGAAGCGAGTAGCACCTCGAATTTCATGAAGAACTCCGGCTTTTCCATGGCCAACAGAGCGGTGAGATATTCCTCAGCTGCGGCGGGGACCACCAACCTACCACCGTCATCATCGATGAGCGCGTTTAGTTTCTTCCAGAAGAAATCGGGAAGTTCCAGTTTTTCGCCTTCGCTATCTAGGTTGGACATGAAAATTGCATCGGGAGCGATGCCGGTGAGAGCGGCGTTAGCGAGAATGAAGCCCGGCCCGGTCATGTCATCGTCGTTGCGCCGGATGGAATAGGATTCGGCCTTTCCAGTACGGATTCTGATCTCGACCTTCGGCAAGATGCTCTCGTTCACATCATGCACCTTAGCAAGCGCCTTGATGATGGGAGTGGACACTTTTTGAAAGACTTCCAAGCTGACCGATTCGCTACAATTTATCTTAATGTTCAACTTTTGGATTCCTATCTCATCCCCCTTCTTATCGGACAGAGGTGTCGCCTGCATAAACACGTTTACGCGGCCGAGGACGTAGGAATCGGTGTTCGGCTGATTGTCGTAGAGAACCGCTCCGATCGAGCCACTGGAAGATTTCAGCTCGGAGAAAAGTTTTTTATCGGGTGTCGCATCGGGCTTATTCGCCTCAATGTTTGCAATGGGTGGTGGGCTGCTCTTCTCGCGCTCTTGGAAAGAGGCGAGCGGATCCACCCAGCCGTCCCACTTGCCGCGCTCGCCGAAATTAATCCATTCTTCGGCCGATGGATGCTCAGGGTCAAGAGCCGCGGCCGTATCACCGAGAAGGTCGGCGAGTAAATTGCCATCGTTGCCCGCCTCTGGTGTGCTTAGCCAGTCGTTTAGTTTCCATATCTGCGTCTTCGCGTGGTCGAGTTTTTCTGGATCCGGATCACCTAGGCGTTTACTCTCGGCAATGGAGGAAAGAATGTCGCGGGCGTAGGAGTTTGCGGGATCGCGGGCAAGGGCGAGGGCAAGCGCTTGCGCAACGGCGCGGCGTTGCGGAGCCTCATCCATCGAGGCTCCCTGTGAAAGCAGCATCATCATCTGCGAGAGGGAAATCATTGCATCCGTATTGATTGGAAGCCTATCCCTGCGGAAAGGCGGCATTGCCTCACTTGGCGGGACGAAGGTTGGCGCCGCACTGCCGTTGGCTTTCAGAAGGCTCATCTTTTCCCTATCGCTGGGAGTGAAATCGCGGACAGGCGGTGGCGCGACCACTGGAGGAGCGAGCGTAGCGGCGCCTTCTACTTCCTTTTCCCGGGCGAGTCTTCCCGCCATCTCCTGCACCTGGGAGATGGCAATGGCTTCGGTGTCCTCTGCCGGTGTAGAGGTTGGCTTTGATGTTGGCTTTGGTTGCGGAACCACAACGACCGGGGGCGGTTGCTCAGCAGGCGCCACACCGACCACACCCGTGAGTGCGCTGAAAATCACGGTGGAGAATAATGATCGGGAAGTAATTGTCATTCTTTACGAACCAACTTCACAATTCAACGTTGTCAGACAAGAGAATATTGCGACAAGGCACACCTTTCTGCAAGGCTGGCCGCATGCAGGAAGCGATCAACGAGTTGGCGACGCGTGAGGAAGTGATGTTTTTCGATACGGATTGCGGCGGCGTGGTGCACAACCTCGCCTACCTACGTATGATAGAAACCTGCCGGACAAGGCTGGCAGCGTCGTTGGGCATGGACTTACGTGGGATGTCGGAAATGGGGATCTACCCTGTGCTGATCCGGACCGAGGTGGATTACAAAAAGCCGGCGAAGCTCGGTGACTGGATTGAAATACGGGGCAAGCTCGGGGAGCTGAGCGCAGCCAGGTTTTGGTGCGAGTTCGAGATGCACCGCGAGGAGGATGGGGCGCTGCTGGTCACTGCGCGGCAGGCGCTGGCACTGGTGAAAATGCCTGAAGGTAAGCCGCAGCGCTTGCCCCAAGGTTTTGGGGAAAAAGGCTGAGCCACCTCAATCGACTATCATCTCACGCAAGCGCTGCACATTCTCCTGCACGGCCTGGGCCTCTTCCTCCAAGGCGGCGACTGCAAGGACATTCCCGTTTTTTGAGATTTGCTCAATCTGGTTCTGCAACTCCAGCACATAAACTCCGGCGAGTGATGCAATCTCACTTTCGAGATCGCGTTCAAGTTTAGCTTGTTTCTCGACATAAGTGTCATGGATATTCACCACACTCTCAATCACCCCGAAGCTGGCGGGAAGGGTATTCGGAATCTTGTCTCCGCTTTTTTCCCAGATACCTAGATTTTCGGAAAGGGCTTCGCTAATGCGTTCTCGATCCTTGAAGGAAAGCCCCTCCGAGGCGGTTTCCATCGCCTTTTTGTAATTTGCAAGGTTCTCCTTCATGTCGAGGCGGTGGCTCTCGAGGGATGGACCAAGCCGCTGGCGTATCGATGAGCGGGTGCGGCGTAGGATATCCTTTGGGTCGAGTTCCTCCGCATCATCCACCACAGGCTCTTGGCTCGAAGGCGGGGGCGGATTCACTGCCACAGCGGGCTTGGGCGGCGGGGAAACCGGCGCTGGTGCTTCGCCTTGCCTGTCCTTGATCACGAAATACGCGGCGACAGCACCGAGCAACCCAACAATGAGGAAAATGACGAGGCCGGTTCCCGAAGATTCCTTGGCAAAGGTTTTCGGCTGGCCTAATGCACTTTGCTGACGTAGGGAAGAGGCCGCTGCGGGACTTGATAAAGCTGGCTTTGGCCGAGAGAGAGCACGTGAAGGAGCGGTCCCTAGTGTGAGGGTCGGCGCAGCGGCGATCTTCTCCAACTCTTTTGCGAATTCCATTGCGCTTACGAAGCGGCGGTTGGGATTCGGGTCGGTGGCGCGCTGGATCACCACGTCAAGGCGCCGGTTGCAACCACAGATCTGCGAGGCCGGGCGCGGATCTGCATCCGGCAAATGACCTGTTAGAAGCTCATGGAGCATCACGCCCACGGAAAAGATGTCGGCACGCTGGTCGATCGTGAAGGGAGGACGCAAGACTTCCGGTGCCGTATATCCCGGCGTCCCAAAAATCTGCTCGCCCTCTTCGATCTGACGCTCCAGCGGCCGCGCTAGACCGAAATCCCCGATTTTCGGGTTCATCTGGTCGTCGAGAAGGATGTTGGAAGGTTTGATATCCCGGTGCAGGATGCCGAACTCATGGGCGTGCGCGAGGCCGTGGCAGACATCGATGACCAGACGGACCGCGTCCGCATGTTCGAAGGGGCATCCGTGTGAGGCATGGTGCAGGGATTGCCCTGCCACAAACTCCATCGCGATGAAAAGCAGCCCCTCCACCTCGCCGAAATCATAGACGCCGATCAGGTTCGGATGGTTCAATTTCGCCATCGCCTTCGCCTCGGATTCAAAGCCGGCGCGGAACTCCGCATCCGTGGAGAAGTCGCGCGGTAGGATCTTGATCGCCACCGGACGCTCCAGCGACGACTGCACCGCGTGGTAAACCGCACCCATGCCTCCGCACGCGATAAGTCCGAGGATCTCGTAATTGGGGAAAAGCCGCGCGACTTCCTCCAACTCGGGAGCTTCGAACGGGGTGCCATGCGTCGTTTCGCTCATCTGGAATGGAATGTATTCACACTGCCCCCCTGATCTGTCAAGAGCACGGGCGTGTGGCAAGCGCAAGCGCAGAAAATAAACGATTGCCCTGGCAGAGAAATACAAAGCGATGCCGGGCAGGCGAATTTATTGACGGGCTCTCGTTCCGCCTAAAACAGCCTGCTTGACGGTCGCCGTCGAGGTGGGATCATATGGTGCATGGCATGGCGCGTGGATGAAGCGGTGGAACACGGGTTGATCGACAACACCGTCGAGGGGCTCACCACTGGCAAGATCTGGCTCGCCGGCCGCGATGAGCCGCTGATCCTTTCCCTTAACGGCGATTGTTGGCGCGATCTCGCAGGAACCGTGCTGGAGTTTGAGAATCCCAAACCCCGTGTCTGCCCCGAGGCTTCCGAACTCGATACCGAGCAGACCGGCATCATCGGCGATATCACCGCCTCACGAAAAGCACGTGTACCGGAAATTTCCGAGGAAGAAATGGACGAGTGCGAACGGCGTGGACAGGAAATACCTTACCAGTGGAGCAACATCCTCTATATCGAGTGGTTCAGCGAAATCAACGGGCGGGTGCTCATCGAGGCGGCGGATTACCAACTGAAAGTTTCCGCTAGCGGGTGGCAGATGGATGAGGATCAGGAGGAAGCGCAGAAACTCGCCAACCTGAGCGCGATGCGGGATTTCCTCGCCCAGGTGATACGCCGCAATGAGCTCGACGATTTAGTAGAAAGTGCATCCGTTACCAACAAAGGCGAACTCGACGAATTTGAGTGGGAAGAGCGCCTCAAAGAATCTGATCGCCTCAGTGACGCCTATCAGGAGGTATTAGAAAAATACATCGACGACTACGACAGTGAGCGGAAAGAGGCATTCGTGATGGGCTGGGATGGTCTTCTCGGAGCTATGGCAGAGCGCGAGGAAAACGGAGAGGACGAGGACTCAGCTACAGAAGCGGATTTCTTGGAGGAATGGCAAAACTCCGATGGGGACGATGAAGACAATGAAAGCGAAGACGAATGGTTGGCCGAAAGCCACCCGCTCCAGGCCAAGGCCCGCGAAGTGGCCATGCGTAGCTTTGATCTGGTGAGTCGCGGCGATGACAAGGACAGCCCGGCCCAGCGGCTCGTTTCCAATCTCATGCAGGTCAGCGCCAAGCTGGCGGGCGTGCTCCATGGGCATGGTAGCGATTACGAACCAGAAGCCGGGTTCGTCCTCGCCGTTTTGAAACGCTGCCTGAACTGGATTAACGACGCCGTAGGTGCCTGCGGTGAAATGATCGCCGATGCAGACGATCCCGACGCCTGCGCGTATCTCGAAAACCTCCGTCACGAAATTTTTATGATCCGCGATGGAATCATCAAAATGCGCCGCGAAATCAAGAAAAGTTGACAACCGCGGTCTCTGACCGCAATTTTTACCTACATGAAACGCACTTTGAATACGATATTTATTAGCATTATTACTCTCATCACCCTGTCATCATGCAACACCGCGATTGGCTTGGGGCGGGACATGCGTGTGCTCGGCACTGAAATGGAGAAAAAAGCGGAGGAAAAGACCGGAGGTTATACTTCGGATGATCAATCTGGCGCTCCTCCTATTTACTAGTCTCCTAGTAATTTCGCCAAAAAGCGAATGTGCAGATCAGCGTGGCTACGCCGTAGCCCAGCCCTAGAAGGCAGGCTATCCTCCATCTTGCTGGGGTAGTTGTTAGCCATGTCACCGCATCGCGGAAGAGGTAGGGCATCCCCACCAAATACATCGATACCGTCAGCAACACATAGGCGAAAATCGGAATGAGCAGGCGGCTGGAAGGTTCTTTCAGGAAAGCGGCATCCAGCAACGGCGCGGCAATCATCAGCCCGAGCACGCCCAAGGCTCGCACCGCTAGAAAGTCGCGCACACTCACTGCAACCATTACCAGCGTGGCGGGCACCAGCAGCCTCAGTGTAGGCTTAATGTTGTTGAACTCGCCGAGATCCATACATAGGGCACTGAGCTTGCCCATGCCTTCCGGCGCGACAAGCAGCCAAAACCATGCGAGACCGATACCGAGGATGATCTGCCCGGAGAGGGCATGGCGCGGAAATTTTTTCAACCAACCCTGGACCAGCGCCGGTCGCGCTAACATCAAAGAGTGGGAGCCGATCAGCCACACTCCCAGTACGCATCCCGCAGTGAACAGTGGGATCATTTCATAAGGGTGGCGAGCGTCCATGCGGGGAAGGGATTAGGGCGAGCAGGTTGGAGATTCAAGTGGGAACTTAGGTAGGTATGCGTCAGGCGCGGCCGCAGAAAGAAAATATGCTGAAAATCTCCCGTTGCAGGGAGAAAGTTTACTCCTAGGATGTTGTATGACTTTGTATTGCCCAGAGGGAACATGCCGCACCAGCCAATGGATGCGTACCACCCTGCTGCTCGCTGGAGCCTACCATATTCTATTCGCAGTGTGGACGAACGCTTGGCCTTTCCATGCCTTTGATCTGCTCAGTATCCAACGCCCAAACCATCCCATGCTCTGGCGCGTGCTAGGGATGATCTCCGGAGCAGTCGGTGTAGCCCTACTTTTTGCCGCCATGGATCCAATCCGGCATTGGCTCATTGTATTGATGGCTTTCATGAAAGCCATAGTCACCTCCCTGATTATTTGTTTCGCGGTTTCCTCCCATACTCTCCCCGCCGGTTCGCTATTTTTCCTAATTCTCGATGCCCTGGTTTGGATCATTCCTTACGGATTTATTCTTTGGGCCGCGCTGCGCGCCCACACCGGCATTCCTCTTTACCGCAGCACCCCCTACTCCATCTATGAGGCCGCCACGATCTATCAACTCTCCACCGATGAGACTCTCTCCGATGCTTCGCAAGAACGTCCACTTGTGCTCGTTTTTTTGCGCCACTTTGGTTGTACGTTCACACGCCAGATCTTGCGTAGTCTTCAAGAACTGGAGCAGCAGGCGCAGCGCCACGGAGCAGTCCTTGTCCTCGTCCACATGCTGAAATCCGGCGAGGAAATCCGTTACCTCGGCGAGCACTCAGACACCCCCCGCATTGCTGATCCCCGCTGCGAACTGTATCGCGCTTTCGGCCTTGGCAAGGGCGGTTTCATGGAACTCTTCGGCCCCCATGTTTGGTGGAGGGGATTGATCGCCGTTTTCAAGGGATGTGGGGTTGGTCACCTTGCGGGGGATGGTCTCCAGTTGCCCGGTGCTTTTATTTTCCATCGCGGGGAAATCGTTTCCGCACAGCCCGCGCGTAGCGCCGCCGACCTTCCGGATCTCGCCTCGCTGTTCCAACGGGCTTCAGCCGGATAAAACCTAATATCACCTTGAACCTTTGGCACAAACACGCGGCCACACTCGCCCTGTTGGCATGCTTCCTAGTCAGCTCCTGCCTCGATGTCCGTGAAGAAATCTGGATACACGCGGATGCATCCGGCGCCGCCCGCATCACTGTGTCGGCTCCTGCTGTTGCGGCATCTATCCATGGCGGCGAGGATGGGGTGAAAAAGCTCATCGCAGATTTCATGGCGGAGACGCCCGAGTTCACAAGCCACGTTATCAAGACCCGCACCGAGCAGGGACGATTGCACATAGATGTCAGCGCGACCTTTTCTAACGCGATGGACTTGGCCGGGGTTGCTTCCGGTCCCACGATTGAGAAGCTGCCCGCCACAGGGGTGGAGCTTATGGGTAAGGCGGAAGTCAACTTACGCGGCCTCGATATAGATTTCAAAAGGATCGCAGAATTCTCTAAGGTCCTACCCGGAGCTGGTTTTATCCCAAAGTCGCAGCTCGATGGCCGAAGCGTCACCACCATCATCCATCTGCCAAATGCAGCCACCTCTCATAACGCCACCAATACCAAAAATAAAGGTCGTACCCTAGTTTGGAAAACCGCCCTCGCTATCGCGCTGAGCAAGCCAACCGTGAATGCTTTCACTATGCCACTACCCATTCCTTGGCTGCTAATCGGTTTCGTAACCTTACTCCTCGCGATCCTGATCGCCGTCCTTTGCCGTTATTTGATCCGCCGCAGGCGAGCGCGTATTGTGTGAATTACTCAGGATGCGGGGCTTGCTGTTCCCATCGCGCTCAAGCGATAATTCAAGCCCATGAGCGAAATCAGTTTTGATAAGCCAAACAGCCAAGCAGAGCCGAGGTTAAAGTTTATCGATCTAGCTCGGGCCTTGGCGATCCTGCTGATGTTGGAAGGGCACTTCGTAGGGGAGGCGCTCGGGGAGAGAGGGCAGTATGCGGAGTACCCTGTATACAGGGCCTGGAATTTCGTGCGCGGATTCACTGCCCCGCTGTTCTTTACGGTCGCTGGAATGATATTCACCTATTTGCTTGGGGGTGAGACCGAGCCGCGCTTCCTGAAACGCAAGCGGGTTCGCAAAGGGCTTAGGCGCGCCGGAGAACTGCTGCTCTGGGGATACGCCCTGCAGCTTTCCGCATCGCGGATCCAATCCTATGTGCAGCTGGATTTCCCGGCATGGGCATCCGCCTTCCATGTCCTGCAATGCATCGGGATCGGCCTCGTCGCCCTGCTTGTCATCGCAGCTATTCGGCACCGCATTGGCGGGCTTGCCCTTGCATGGTGGTATGTAGGAGCCTGTGCCGCCACTCTCGCGCTCTACATCTGGTTGCGCCAGATGCCAGAAACGCAGTATGTTCCAGCCGGTTGGCCGCAGATTATTCAGAATGCGATACGCGGCCCGCATTCGGTGTTTCCGCTCGCGCCATGGCTGGCCTTCGTGTTCCTCGGTGGAGCCATTGGGGATTGCATCAGGATATTTCGCGGAAAGCTCCAGACCCCGCTCTCCTGTCTCTGGTTTTTCGCGCTAGCTGCCGTATTAGAGGTGCTCCGTGCAGCTGTCTTCAGCTTTCCCTACCTCGATGATGCCACTGTTTTTGGGCTCACATGGTTCACATCGCGCGCGGCGCAGGTAGTGGCTTTCATCGGCTTGCTGTGCTGGGTAGAGACGATGTGGGGGATCGGTTTCCCCCGCCTACTAGTCGTCGGCAGGCTGACCTTCGAAATCTACATCATTCACGTCATAATCCTTTATGGCATGGTTATCGGCATCGGTCTCAACGATTGGATCAGTGGCAAGCTCGGTCCATGGCAGGCAACATTGGGCGCGGCGATTTTCATCCTATTTTTTCTCATCCTCGCGCAATTTATTGATGCTTGGAAAAGCCGCAAACGCACATAAATCAAAAAAAGGCGAGCCGCGACTTGCGCGGCCCGCCGTGGATAGATGCTTCCGAGTTTCGGATCAGAGGCCTTTCTTAACGACGTCGTCAAGCAGCTCGATCACGCGGTTCGAGTAGCCCCACTCGTTGTCATACCAGCTGACCAGCTTGAAGAAGGTGCTGTTGAGCTCAATGGAGGATCCGGCGTCGAAGATTGAGGAGTGCGCGTCGTGAATGAAGTCGGAGGAGACCACTTCGTCCTCGGTGTAGGCGAGAATGCCCTTGAGGTAGGTCTCGGACGCCTTCTTGAGCGCGGCCTTGATCTCGGCGAGGGAAGTTTCCTTCTCGGTCTTCACGGTCAGGTCGACGGCGGAAACGGTCGGGGTCGGCACGCGGAACGCCATGCCAGTGAGCTTGCCTTTGACTTCCGGGCAAACGAGGGCGACGGCCTTCGCGGCTCCGGTAGTGGAGGGGATGATGTTGATCGCGGCGGAGCGTCCGCCTTTCCAATCCTTCTTGGACGGGCCGTCCACGGTCTTCTGGGTGGCGGTGTAGGAGTGGATGGTGGTCATCAGGCCTTCCTTGATGCCGAAACCTTCCTTGAGAAGAACGTGCACGATAGGGGCAAGGCAGTTCGTGGTGCAACTCGCGTTGGAGATAATATGATGTTTTGCGGGATCGTATAGGTTGTCGTTGACGCCTTGGACGAAGGTGCCGTCTTCGCCTTGCGCAGGAGCGGAGATGATCACTTTCTTACAACCGGCGGTGATATGGCCGCGTGCCTTGTCGGCAGCGGTGAAAAGTCCGGTGGACTCGATCACGACCTCAACACCCAGCTCTCTCCATGGCAGGCCGTCGGGGGTGCGGGCGGATACCACTTTGATCTCGTGACCGTTGACCACGATGATGTCGTCCTCCTCAAGCTCTGGGGAGGATTTCTTCGAGGAAACCTCGCCTTTGAACTTGCCTTGCGTGGAGTCATATTTCAGGAGGTAGGCGAGGTTGTCGGCCGGGACAATGTCTCCGACGGCGGCGACTTTGAATGTGGTGCCGAGGTGGCCTTGCTCGACGAGCGCGCGGAACACGAGGCGTCCGATGCGTCCGAAACCGTTGATGGCGATGGTGGTCATAATTTTCTGTGTGTGATGGTCGTATGGAACCGGGAGTTGCTTGCACCGCAATCGGCTTTTCCGGCGCGGCGGCGGGATTGTGCATGGTTGGCCCGATGCGTCAACCCCGCTGTCAGGAAGGGTGGAAACAGGGTTCCCTACACTAGGGAGAGAACCGCACCGATCTCCCATCGAATCAAGAAATAGGGAACGGCAAAGGCGCTAAGACGCAAAGTTTTCTCAGATTGCATTCATCTAAAAACATAAATTCTCATTGTATTTGCTTCGCGTCTTAGCGCCTTCGCGGTTCAATCACTTTTTTCTGACAAAGTTTGGTGACTGTGCTTCCCTAGTGCAGGAATCCTGAGGTGGGAAAAGCCGATGGACTCAGTCTGTGGACGTGTTTTCGCGCAGCCAGGCGGCGAAGGATTCCTCGGAAATCTCCCCGGCGGCGAGGGCGAGCATAGTCACATAACGCTGTGTCTTATCCGCCTTCAGCTCGACCCCGTTCCATTTGAGGAACAGGCGGTAAACCACGAACGCGGTGCGCTTGTTGCCATCCAGGAAGGGATGGTTTTTCGCGATACCGTATGCGTAGGTCGCAGCCAGGGAGCAAAGGTCGGGAGGAGGGCTTCCGTAACTGAGCAACTGCTGGGGTCTCGCCAAGGCAGAAAGGAGAAGACCTTCGTCCCTCAGGCCGTCTTGTCCTCCGTGTTCCGCGAGCTGCCTGTTATGGATCGCTTGCGCGATTGGCGGGGTGATCCATTTTGGTTCGGAAGTCATCGGTCGCTTGTGAAATTCTATTGAGCCAGCTTCCTGAGAACATCCCGGTCTTCCCGCATGATCTCCTCCGCAAGATTCATCGCCGTGGCGAAGTTCTCATCATAGGGATTGAGGCCGATGCCATCCGGCGTTTCCGTGACGGTCAGGGTGTCGCCTTTCGAGACGCGCAGCTTTTCCAGCAACTCCTTGGGCAGGATGATGCCCGCTGAGTTGCCGATCGAGGTGATTTTGACGGTGGTGATCATGCCGACATTATAACCCATGTAATAACAACCGCAATCCCGATGTTTTCGCGATATGGGCTTCTGAAATCGGAGCTTTTCACCCCCGCGGCGATCCGTGAAAGTGCGCCCGACATGCTGGACATACGGGTGATACGGGAACAGGCGGACGAGGTTAAGACGCGGCTGAAGGCTCGCGGCGGGGATCATTGGAAACTGATCGACGAAGTGCTGGCCTGCGATGAGGCGCGGCGTGCCTTCGAGACCGCGAAGCAGGAACTCCAAAACAAGCGCAAGACGATCTCCAAGCAGATCGGGTTGATGAAAGCGAAGGGCGAGGACAGCACGGCGATCGAGGCGGAGGTGCGCGCCATCAACGACGAGATTTCCAAACACGACACCGAAGCAGAGGATGCCTCAACGAAGCAAACGGAACTTCTCCTCAACATCCCCAACCTACCCCACTCGGGATGCCCGGTGGGCGACAGCGAGGAGGCGAACCCCATCGTCCGCGAGTGGGGTGCGAAACCGGAAATTTCCGAGCCGAAGGATCATGTGGAGCTCGCCACGAAACACGGCCTGATCTCGTGGGACGACGCGATCCGCATCGCCGGGTCGGGCTTCGCGGTTTATCGCGGCAAGGGCGCGAAGCTGGAGCGGGCATTGATCCAGTTCTTGTTAGATACTCAGACGGAGAATGGCTACGAGGAGGTCAATGTGCCGCACCTCGTGCTGCGTGAGTGCATGGAAGGTACCGGTCAGTTGCCAAAGTTTGAGGACGATATGTATGGCACCGAGCCTTCGGGAAACGACGGCCGCAACACCCTTTTTCTCGCTCCCACCGCCGAGGTTCCTGTGACGAATCTTTACCGCGATACCATCGTTGCTGAGTCCGACCTCCCGATCAAGCTGGTGGCCTACACACCCTGCTTCCGGCGAGAGGCGGGTTCCGCAGGCCGCGATAACAAGGGCATCATTCGCATGCATCAGTTTGATAAAGTGGAGCTCGTGCAAGTGGTCGATCCGGAAACGGGCTTCCAAGCGCTGGAGGAGCTGACCGCGCATGCGGAGAGCATTTTGCAAAAGCTCGGGCTACATTACCGGGTGATCGAACTTTGCACTGGAGATATCGGACAGTCCTCAGCGAAGACCTACGACATCGAGGTCTGGGCACCCGGCCACGGGAAATACTTAGAGGTATCAAGCTGCTCATGTTTCGGCGATTATCAGGCGCGGAGGATGAAGCTTCGATTCAAGGACAAGGAAGGGAAAAATCGTTTCCCGCACACACTCAACGGCTCCGGAACTGCCCTACCTCGGCTTTACGTGGCTCTGCTGGAACAATATCAGCAAGCCAATGAATCGATCCGCATCCCCGAAGCGCTTGTGCCGTATTTCGGTTACGAATACATTTCCTGACAACTTTATGAAGACACTCCTTCTAGCCGCAGTTTTAATAGTCGCATCTAAAGTTGTTACGATGGCCGAACACGTACCGCTGACCTTCAAGACCAAAAGTGGCACGGAGGTTTTATATCGTTTCACAGCTCCCGAGAAAGCGGAGGTGGGAAAACAATATCCGCTCGTATTATTTCTCCACGGCGCTGGTGAGCGCGGTTCTGATAACAAAGTTCAGCTCAAACATGGAGTTAACGACATTCTGAAGGGCGCGGCGGCTCTCGGTGAATCCGTTTTCCTGATCGCACCGCAATGCCCAGCGAATAAGTGGTGGACGACAGCAGCACCTGATCGACGCGTGCGCAAAGAGGCAGGCGGAAAAGAAAGCCTAACCGAAGCTGTCCTCGCGCTGATCGAGAAAACGGCAGAGAAACACCCCATCGACCCAAAGCGCATCTATATTACTGGGCTTTCTATGGGCGGTTTCGGCACATGGGACATGCTCGCTCGCAGCCCCCAAACCTGGGCAGCCGCAATCCCCATTTGCGGTGGAGGCGACCCATTATCCGTCCGGAGGTTTAAACACATCCCTATCTGGATTTTCCATGGAGACGCAGATGATGTTGTGCCTGCTAAAAATAGTGAACTCATGGCCGCCGCTTTGGAAGATGCTCACGGCAAGGCGGAGCTAACGATGTATCCCGGTGTGGGTCATGACTCTTGGACGCAAACTTACAAGAACCTAGAGGTGATCAAATGGTTGTTCGCACAGAAGAAGTAAGACTAATGCGTTTCCTGAAGTCAGAAGCTGGGGCGATCATTCTCTGGCTGGCCGCCTCACTTTTCTTGGCAGCCCTATTAACTCCGCATCTCTACGACGCAGGAAAAAATCTCGCCGAAAGCGCAAAGACAAATGATTACCCAGCCGTCATAGAATCGGTCGCCGGTTCTGCAGAGAGTGCGAAGATTGACCGCTACTTTTCCCGCTCGCTCGTTATCTCCGGGCTCTCACTGTTGCCTTTTCTTGTATGCTGGATGAAGCGCATTCCGCACAATCCGCAGGTCAATTTTTATGCCCTGCGGAAATTTCCATTGAGCAAGCGGTTTACCTATCTCCTAACCGGGGTGCTCGTCGGTGCGGCCTCGCTTGGCGCAGGCACTCTTGTCTTGGAAATCACCGGCGCGACCGTCCCGCGAGACGCTGAATTTTCTGCCGGGAAATTTTTCTCGAAAGTCCTCATGCCCACACTCGGGTCGGGAGTGATCGAGGAACTCATTTTTCGCGGGCTGTTGCTCGGGCTGTGGTTACGAGCTGGCTCCGTGCTCACGGCATGGATCGGCAGTTCTGTGATGTTTTCCCTCATCCATTTCCTAAGCCCGCCGGACGGGATGATGATCGCAGATCCCCACGCCTGGCATGCCGGCTTCGAGATGCTCGGCGGCACTCTCGGCCACTTCACCGACCGGGCGTTTTTCGCGTCGGAGTTTGCTACGCTCACTCTGCTCGGCCTGATCCTCGGCTGGTGCCGTCTCCGCACCTTTTCACTCTGGCTTTCCATAGGACTCCACGCCGGAATTGTGTTTACGCTGAAAACTTTTTACTTGGTACGCACCCTCGATCACTCATCGCCGCTCCATCCATGGTTTATCGGAAACGACCTGAAATCGGGTCTTTTGCCGCTTGCCGCTATTGGCGTCTGCTTCGCGTGCTGCGTTGTCATTGTCCGGATATGTCCGCCTGCGAAAACTGAAATTTCTGCGCCTTAGTAGATGTATCATTATACTAATGAAAATCCTGACCTACTTTTTGGCCTCCACCTTTATTTCCCACGCCACCCCCAAAGTGGTCTTTGACGGCAATTCCTTGGACCATTGGAAAACGGTTGGGGCCGATGTCTGGACGGCGGCGGATGATGTGTTGACCGGCACGAGCAACGCGAACAAACAGGGTTCCATTCTTTGGACAGAAAGGGAATACACCGACTTCGTTTTTTTCTGCGAGTTCCGGTTCGAGGGCAAGATCGACTCCGGCGTCTTCCTGCGGCATGAGAACGACCAGATCCAGATTGGCATCTCAGGATCGCTCAAGCGAGACATGACCGCCTCGCCTTACATCGCCTCGAAAAGTGGCTACCCGGTGGAGGCGAAAGGCGTCGCGGAGCTGCTCAAGGAAGGCGAGTGGAACGCAATGAAAATCACCGCCAAGGGTGCCGTTTATATCGTAGAGCTGAATGGTAAGGAGGTGATGACCTACACCTCGGACAGCGCGAAGGAGAAAGGCCCTATCGGCCTGCAGATGCACGCAGGTGTGGCGATGAAAATAGATTTCCGCGCGATTACCGTGGAGGAGTGAAGCGTAGTAACTGATGCCTGTTTACTACAAGCATGTATGGTCATCACACACAGGCGTCAGCCACTCCTTCCAATCACCCCCTCATCACCGTAAGTACGGCGACTCTGCCGGCGCCAGCTTTTCGCAGCACCTTCGCGCACTCATCCACCGTGGAGCCGGTGGTGAAAACATCATCAACGATGAGATAACCGGGCGGGGAGTTTTCCGGAATTGCATGCTGCAAGGCGAAAGCGCCGCGTAGGTTATCCATACGCTGTTTCCTGCTAAGGCGGGTTTGTGTTTCCGTGCGCCGCACCCGTTTCAGCAGGCGCAACATCGGCAGCCCGGTCTCCATAGCGATGATTCGCGCGATCTCCTCTGCTTGGTTAAATTGCCGCTCCATCTGCCGGGAGCGATGCAGCGGCACCGGCACCAGTGGCCATTTTTCCTCCAGCGCCACGGCCAGCCGACGGTCGGCAAAGGCGCGGCAAGCCAGCCTCCCAAGCTCCGCGCCGAGATAGATTTCCTTGCCATATTTCAGGCGGTGTACGAGATCGAGTGTTGATTCCGAACGATCCATCGCGGCCCTAGCGAACTCGAAGTGGAACGAAAGTTCCTTGCAGTTCGGGCAATCGAAAAAGCTGTCGATCAGGCCGTGGAAATGCTCGCCGCAGACATCGCAGAAAGGCGGTGTGATGCGCGGCAGGTTTTCCGCGCAGGGTTTGCAAAGCGCTTTTCCGCCAGAAAGCCCCAGCCCGCAGATTTCGCAGATCGGTGGGTAGAGCCAGTCTAGACCATCAATCGCAGATTTTTTTTCTAAGCGGATCACGTTGGTTGATAAAGTGAACGCAGACCACGATTACATCGCTGAAAGCGGATACACACACTACCGGCTTGTCCCATATATGGACGGACTTTCCAAGCAACAAAGCCTCAATCCTTTGATGATTTCGGATCGAGGGCATCGCGAAGCCCATCACCCAGAAAATTGAGGGCGAAGAGTGTCGTTGCGAAAAACAGGGAGGGGAAAAGCAGTAGGTAGGGAGTAACCTCCATGCGGTCCGAGCCTTCCTTGATGAGGATACCCCATGAGGAGTTTGGCGGTTTTACCCCTAGGCCAAGGAAGGACAGCACGCTTTCAAGTAGCATAATCCCCGGCACCGCGAGCGTGGTGTAAATGATGATGGGACCAATTACGTTTGGCAGGATATGGCGAAAGAGGATGCGGAAACGGCTCAGACCCAGCGAAACCGCGGCCTCCACGAAATCGAGAGTTTTCACGCTTATGACCTGGGCGCGGACAATGCGAGCAATGGTTAGCCAGCCGATCGCACCGATCGCGATGAACAGCGGGATCAGCGTGGTGATGGGAGCTACACGGCCACGCTCCCAGCCCGTTATTTCGATGATCCAAGTGGTGAATGCAGACGAATAATCATCGACTACGAGCGCGAAAAGGATGACCAGTACGAGGAAGGGTAGCGCAAAGAGAATATCTACGAAACGCATCATGACAGCATCGATCTTGCCGCCGACATAGCCGGAGAACGCGCCGTAGATCACACCGATCAAAACCGCCACACCGGTGGCGACAAAGCCGACGAGAAGCGAGACTTGGCCGCCGTAAAGCACCCGCGCGAAGAGATCTCGCCCGAGTTGGTCGGTACCAAACCAATGATTCGCGTTCGGAGCGGCCGCAGGATTGGTTAGGTTAATCACAGTGGGGTCCTTCACAAAAGGAAGAAAAGGCACAACGAAGCACGCAATCACCACCACGAAAAGTACTCCGAGGCTCACCACTGCGGGCTTGTTTCGCACCAAGCGATGCCATGCGTCTTTCCAGAGAGAGCTTCCTTGGGATTGTTTCACTAGCTTCGCCACGCCGGAAAACTAAATGCCTAAGCGGCACTTGAAGAGATTTTTTTTATGCAATAAGCAGCTTTAGCCTACGGGCAGTTCGACCATCGTCTTGGCCAAGGCCTCCCCGAGGTTTATGCGGGTTTGCGGATTGCCGCTTTGATACAAAAAAATATGCTCACGCCGCGCAGCCATGGAACGAATCCATTTGTGCGGGAAAATTCAAACCAACCTCGCCCCCTCCGCTGGGCGGGAGGTGAAGATTTCTGGAGCAAAACCGAACTCCGCTCCGTAGGATTCCACGAAAGCTGCTGCGATATCCGCGGATTTTTCCGCCTCACACAGCGTGACAGTGGATCCACCGAAGCCACCGCCTGTCATCCGTGCACCAATCACTCCTTCTAGATTGTATGCAGTTTTCACGAGGTGATCGAGTTCTGGGCAGGAGACTTCGAAATCATCTCGAAGCGAATTATGACTGGCATACATGAGTCCACCAAGGGTGGAGAAGTCACCAGCTTTCAAAGCTGCTGCGGCAGAAATGGTGCGATCAATCTCGCCGACAACGTGGCGACTACGGCGGAAGGTCAACTCATCCATTTTCCCTGCCGCACCTTCGAGATCCGCGAGGGTCACATCGCGCCAGCTTGGCTTGCCAATCGCGGCGAGGCCGTCCTCCGTGCTTTTCCGCCGCGCCGCGTAGCCGCCGTCGGAGAGCTCGTGGGAAACTTTGGTATTGGAAACGAGAATGGTCAGCGAGGGATCAGCGAAGGGCACCATCTCCGTCCCGCCAGTGAGGCAGTCGATCAGGATGAGCTGGTCTTCTTTTCCAAAGGCGGAGGCGAACTGATCCATGATCCCGCAGGGCACGCCCGCGAAATCATGCTCCGCTTTCTGTGCGAGCAGAGCTTTCTCACGTGTGCCGAGCGATGTTCCCGTGAAATCTTCCAACAAAGTCGCCATGGCGCACTCCAGCGCGGCGGAGGAGGAAAGCCCCGCGCCCACCGGTAGGCTGGAGACGATAAACGCATCGAAACCCGGCACCGCGATCCCGCGCAGCCGGAAACCCTCGATGACGCCGCGCAGGTAGTTCGACCATTTCGGCACGGAAATTTCCTGCTGCGCACCGAGCGGGATCACCGCGCCTTCGGAATCGAAAGAAGTCGCGACGCGAACCTCGGAAGTCCCGTTCAGCGCGGCGGCGATGACCACCGCCCGCTCAATCGCGAAGGGCAGCACGAAGCCATCGCAGTAATCGATATGCTCGCCGATCAGGTTCACCCTGCCCGGAGCTACGGCAACTGTAGCAGCCGAAACTCCGTAGCGGGAGAGCAGCGCGGCACCCGCCTCGGTGACGAGGAATTTGATCGGGGTGTTCGGGGAAAGCATGGCGGGTGAATCAACGTTGGCGTTACCAGAAAACCGCGTAGAGAGCGATTGTTAGCACGACTACCACGAAGCCCACCACCTTCGCGCCGGAGGATGTGGTCAGCTCGATCTGGTCGTTTACCGGAAGTATGACCGGCTTGGCCAGCGGCTTGAGGATGGTGACAATCGCGCCGATTAGCATGACGAGGGTGAAACAGATGGCCATCCGATCCAGGAAGGCCATTTCCTTCGCATACCACCAACCCTTTTCGACAATCATCGGGCCGAACACCCATTTTAGAGCGCCATAGGACACGATGTTGGTCACGATGCCAATCATGCCGAACCAGCGTGGGGTGCGCGGCGAGAAGAAGCCGAAGATGAACACGCCCAGAATTCCCGAAGAGATGAAGCCTTGGAACTCCTGAATGTATGAGAAGATCGATGCAAAGTTGCTGAGCTGCGGGGCGATGAGTGCAGCAAGAATAACGAAGATCACCACGAACATGCGGCCTACGAAGACCAGCTTGGTTGAATCCGTAACGCCGGTGGCCTTGGAATAGAGGTCGATCGCAGCGATCGTCGAGGCAGAGTTGAGCATCGAGGCCAGTGAGCTGATGACGGCTCCGCAGAGTGCGGCCAGCACGAACCATGAGATCAGCGGGTGAGGCTTGATCAGGTTGCGCACCAGTACGGGAAACGCGGCATCGTAATCATAGCCCTTGAGATCGCCCGCAGAGTTTCCTGCTTTACTGGCAAATGCATTGATCTGCGCGGCGATCTGCTCAGCAGTTGCGTCCGCAGGCAGATCCACTTGGCCTCCGGCGGCTTTCGCGTTCGCGGCAAAGACTGTTGCCGCAAGCGCGGGTTCCAGCTTCACGAACTCGGTGTTCACTTTATAGACGGCTGACTGTCCGCCCTTCTCGATGATTGTCTGGTTGGAGGATTGGGCTCCTTTTTGCAGGTCGCCCGAGAACAGGTTGAAAGCAAGGATGCCGGGGATGACGACTACGAAAGGAATGATGAGCTTGAGGAAAGCGGCGAAAACAATGCCCTTCTGTCCCTCCGCGAGCGACTTGGAACCGAGCGTTCGCTGGACGATATACTGGTTGAGCCCCCAATAGAAGAGGTTGGGAATCCATAGCCCGATGAGCAGCGCGGTCCACGGGATGTCGGAGTCCTCTTTCGGGCGCACCATGTGCATTTTGCCACCTGAGAGATTATCTCCGTTTCGCGCCACGGCCTCGCCATTCTTTCCATCGTTGAGAAGCATCAGCCGCTCCCAGGCACCGGCACGCTCGAGATCCGCCACCGTCGCGCTGGAGTTCGCCACCTTGGTTTGGATCAGGTCTTCCGCCGGCCGGTCAGAAAGCGCGCTCATCGCGAAGGCTAGGACGACAATCCCTCCGAGTATCAGGGCCGCTCCCCAAATCAAATCAGTCCAAGCGCAGGCCTTCAGGCCTCCCACGAAAACATAGACCGCCGCGAAGATGGCGATCAGCCAGCACATCGCCGTCAGGTTGTTGAGAACCGGCACAGTGTTGTAATACTCCGAGATGAACTTCGCACCCGAGAAGATGACCGAGGAGGTCGCCACGAAGACCAGAGTGACGATCGCCGGGATGGCCATCGTGAAACGGGCAACAGCATCGAAGCGATATTCGAGGAACTCCGGGATGGTGTATAGGCCGGCCTTGAGGAAGCGGGGTAGGAACCAGAACGCGACGATGACGAGCGTGACTGCAGCGATCCATTCGTAGGAGGCGATGGCCATGCCCAGCCAGTTCGCGGAAGATCCGGACATGCCTACGAACTGCTCAGTCGAGATATTCGCCGCGATCAACGAGAAGCCGACGAGCCACCAAGTCAGGCCGCGACCCGCAAGGAAGTAATCTGAAGCGTTCGTTTCCGCGCCCGCCTCGTCACGGCTTTTCCAAATACCGAGGGCGATTACGCCGACAACGGCGACAATGAAGAGAATGATTTCGATGCTATTCATACTTGGGGTTTTTGAGGTCTAGGCGGAACGTTCCGTAACGCGATTCTTAGCTTCCGCCCCGATGGATGCGAGCGAAAGATTGCGGGGCGGCAATTTTCTCCAAATTTCCATTTCCCATCGCCGCATTCCCGTCGTTGTATGCGCAAGTCCTCTCTGCCATGACCCAATCCCCACTCCGCATCGCCGTCGGCGCCGATCATGGCGCTTTTGAAATGAAGAACGCCATCGTCGCTCACCTAAGTGCCGCAGGGCATGAGGTGGAGGATTTCGGAACGAACACGCCGGACTCGGTGGACTACGCGGATTACGCGAACCTTGTTGCCCGCAATGTCGCGGACGGCACCTTTGATTTCGGCATCCTCGCCTGCACCTCGGGCGTGGGCATGTGCATCGCCGCAAACCG
>CAMAXN010000016.1 GCA_945862245.1 Prosthecobacter debontii | reverse complement strand
CGCACAGAGTTTCCCTCGATTTTATCGACAGCTCAACTCACAGCCAAGGTACTACCGCATCTTCGAGTTTCTCATTCGAAGCCGCTCCGGGGAAAGCTGTGGTGACAGATATCCTCGTGCCTCTCACCGTCCAGAATGGACAACATGTTTACCCCTCTTTCACGGTCAAGCTCACCGGCTCGATGGGAAATGCTCAAGGCATGGCGAGAACGGTATTTAACCCCTCGCAGCCCTGTGTCCTGCTCAGCGAAAGTCTCTACACTCCAAATGGCTCCGCACTCGATACCGCGACCGCTTCGCTCGGCTCTTCAGGCTACGGCGGCAGCAGGACTTTCTCCTCAAAGTTCGATCCCAAGCGCCTTCCCGATGACTGGCGCGCCTTCTCCGGCTTCGATACAATTATCCTCACCGAGGCCGATTGGGCAGATGTCCCTCCCGGCCCGCGCAACGGCATCACCTCATGGGTGCGACTCGGCGGTCAGCTTGTCGTTTACACCACCGGCAACTCTACCGCAGTATCGCTAGGCCTACCCGAAGATCCCGGTTTCGGCGAAGCACTTATCAAAACCATCAAGCCCGACCTGCGCCTCGATCCGAAAAACACGGTCGATCTTGCCTACACCAAGCGAGCTATCAAGCATCGCCTCGCCGCCATCACCAGCGACTTCGATGGTGCATGGCCACTCCAGAAATCCTTCGGTGAAAAATCGTTCAACTACATCCTCTTCCTCCTCATCCTCCTCGCCTTCGGCATTCTCGTCGGTCCCGTGAACCTCTTCGTCTTGGCGAAATCAGGCCGCCGCCACCGCCTGTTCATCACCACCCCGCTAATCTCCATCGGCACCTCGCTCATCCTCATCGCGCTAATCATTTTCGAGGATGGCTTTGGTGGAAACGGCACACGTCTGACGTTGATGGAAGTCCGTCCTGACGGAAACCAGAACGCCGCCTTCATCCAGCAGGAACAGTTTTCCCGCAGCGGCGTGATGACCTCACCCTCTTTCACCGTGGAAACGCCCGCCCTCATTGCACAAACCCCACTCGCCAAAAGCCGCTGGGCACGTTTCACCTCCGGCTACGGCGTCTCGGGAACCTTTGATCTCCAGCCCACATCCGGCGGCCTCTTCGCTAGGGGCGATTGGTTCCAGAGCCGCTCCGAACAAGGCCAACTCGTCACCGCCGTGCTCCCCACCCGCGGCCGCATCGAGGCCACCAACGACCCCGCCACCATCGTCTCCACCTTCGATTTCCCCATCGAAATCCTCCTCTACCGCGACCCAACCGGCCAATGGCACCGCGGTGAAAACATAGGAAAAGGCAAGCCCACCAAGCTCACTCCCGTGGATCCCACCATGGTGCAACCCATCCTCAACGACACCGCGAAACGCTTCACCGACCGCAACCAAGCCTTCCTCCGCCGCGTCTCCGACCGCAACGACAGCTACATCGCCTTCGCGAAACAGGCGCCCGCCGTCGAAACGCACCCCGGCATCGACTGGCAGTCCGACACGGTCATCACCGGCCCCATCGCCCGCTGAAACTTTAAAATTTAAACTTTAAACCTCAAGGAAGACCCTGGTGACTACGCTGCAGAATAAATCCAAGCCATACGATCTGGAGGAGCGCACCTATGCCTTCGCTCTGGAAATCCGGATGTTTCTGCGGAACACGAAATGGGATCCCGTTTCCTGGACCGATATCAAACAACTCCTCCGCTCATCCGGCTCTGTCGCAGCAAACTATATCGAGGCCGTCGAATCCATCAGCGATGCCGACAGCCTCTACCGCCTCCGCGTCACGAAAAAAGAAGCCCGCGAATCCGGCCTCTGGCTCCGCCTTCTCAATGACTGTAATCCCATCGACGACAATACCCACCAAGCTCTTCACGTTCTGATTTCCGAAACGAAAGAGCTCGTGAAAATCTTCGCTTCCATCATCCGCAAAAAGTCCGCCACAGAGCCTCTTCCTTGAGGTTTAAAGTTTAAAATTTAAAGTTTCATGAGTGCCGCTATCACCGTCCATAACCTTTACCGCTTCTTCGGGCCGCTTCAGGCTGTGAACGGCGTGTCTTTCGAAATCCCGCACGGCTCCGTCTGTGGCTTTGTCGGCGCGAACGGTGCGGGTAAAACCACAACCATGCGCATCCTCGCTAGCCTTGACTACCCAACAATGGGCCATGCCGAAATCTGCGGGATCAATGTGACCCACCACCCCGCCGAAGTCCGCCGCTTGATCGGCTGGATGCCGGATCATTTCGGCAACTACGACAACATGACCGTCCTAGAATACCTGGACTTCTACGCCCGCGCTCTCGGCTACAAGGGCGCGGAACGCCGCCAGCGTATCGATGAGGTCATGGATTTCACCGACCTCGTCCCGCTCGCCGACCGCTTTTCCAACAAGCTCTCCAAGGGCATGACCCAGCGCCTTTGCCTCGGTCGCTCGTTGCTGCACGATCCGCAGGTGCTGATCATGGACGAGCCCGCCGCCGGTCTCGATCCCAAGGCGCGTGTCGAACTCAAACACCTCATCCGCGTCCTCGCCAAGGAGGGTAAAACCATTTTCATCTCCTCCCACATCCTCTCCGAACTCGGCGAGATGTGCGATTCCCTGCTCTTCATCAACAACGGCCGCATCGTCCACCACGGCGATGCGGAGAGCCTGAAAAAATCCACCGACCTGCTCGGCGGCGTGCTTTACGATGTTCAGCTAGACGGCGATCCGCAGGCACTCTCCGATTGGGCGGTTCTCCAGCCGAACATCGAGTTCCTCGAGTCCCGGAAAAACGGCGGGCGCATCCGCATCGACACCGAGGACCCGAACAAAGCCGCGGATGTGCTCGCCCGAATGATCAAGGATCAGCTTCGCGTAGTCGATTTCCACCGCGAGCAGCGCAACCTCGAAGACGCCTTCATCGATATCCTCGCCAACCTCGAGAAAAACCAACCCGCCTTCGCCACCCCACCCCCGCTTCCCTCACAGGCAACCCTCCTCCCCGCCGATCCACCCTACGATCCGTAAACACCTCTTCCTTAAGGTTTAAAACTTAAAGTTTAAAGTTTCAAAGCACATGCACCTCTTCGATTTCCCCGACCGCCTATCGCCCATGCTCGTCAAGGAGCTGCGGCAAGGCATGCGCACGAAGGCCTTCGTTGGCGTTTTCCTCGCGCTCCAGATCATTCTAGGCGTCATCCTGCTTTCCGCCGGAGCCGCCGCCTCGTCGGATGATGCGGGCAGCACGATCTCGAATATCATCTTCATCTTCTTCTCCATCGCCGTTATCATCATCCAACCCATGCGCGGCATTAGCTCGCTGTCATCAGAAGTGAAGGGCAACACCATCGACATGATGGTGCTCACCCGCCTCTCGGCATGGCGCATCGTTACGGGAAAATGGGCGTCGATCGTGAGTCAATCCGCGCTGCTGCTGGTTACCATCATCCCTTACCTCATCCTCCGCTACTTTTTCGGCGGCATGAACTTAGTCGGGGAAATTGTGTTCCTCGCCGTGCTGTTTTTATCCTCCGCCGCGCTCACCGCCGTCACGGTCGGCCTTTCCGCCTCGTCTTCCGTAATCCTCCGCTCCGTGCTTCCTATGATCGCCCTGCCCATCGGCGCGTATTCGTTGCTGATGGCGCTCATGTTCGGCGCCTTCGGCGGTGGTGGCATGTCCACCTTCTTCGCTCTCGACACGGAAGAGTCGCGAATCTTTGTCTCCCTATACCTGGCGGCATGCGCCTACTACGGTTTCTTCATGCTCTCCATCGGCACCTCGCTGATCGCGCCCTATGCGGAGAACCACTCCACCCTCCGCCGCCTGATCTCGCTCGCCGTCACGTTCATAGCCGCCGTCCTCGGATCCATGTCTTTCACCGACACCGACGCGCTGCCTTTCTTTATCACGCTTGTCCTGCTGCCGGTGTTCGCGATCTCACTCTCTGAGTTCGCACCCCTCGCCGCGCCGACCTATCGGAATTTCGCGAAACGCGGCTTGATGGGGCATCTCGCTGGGCTCTTTCTCTTCCCCGGTTGGGCATCCGGCTTCTTTTTCTGCCTCGTTCTGACCGCGATCTCTGCCTCCCCCTTCCTCATCAACCAACCGTCCTACGGCGGCCAAAACCATTTGATCTACGGCCTCGCCTGCCTCGCCGGACTGCTTTTCCCAGCCGTCATCATCAATGTCTTCCGCATCAACGGCCCGCAACGCGTTTCCAACTACGTCCTTATCCTCATCGGCTCCGTCGTCCTCTCTTCCGTGCTCGCGGGCATCACGGATTCCCTGTCGAACGAAAACCTCCTTTGGCTTTTCTGCTGGATTCCACCCGTCCTGATGTTTCTCGAGGAAATGGGCAGCGCCTCCAACAACGACGTGCTAGTCTGCTCTTTCATCATCTGCATCATCTACATCGGCACGCTCCTGCTGCGCGCCGTGCGCGCTTACCGTAAGTCCATCATGGATATCCGCGCCCACTCCGACTCTGAATAAAAAACCTCGCCCTTCTGCTTATCGCGGCCACTGCCCGCTCAGCGGAATCGGCACATCGGCCTTTCTTTCCCGGCCGGCAGTGAACCCCTTTTCACCAAAGGTCTCCCATTCCCACTAAAAATCAATCAGTGACAAAACAGTGCTTGCGGTGGGGATAAAATTCACGTAATGAATTTTATTGGTTCGTTACAGAACTTCTCACGATTGCACGAAAATTCTCCACATTCCCAATCTTGCCTACCCTGTCACTGCATGGTCCGAGTTTAGAGGCCATCTCATTTCACCGCTTCTAATAACAAAAACCACAAACTACGAAAAAAAACATATGAATCTAAATCAAAAATCACTACTAGCAAAAGCTTCTGTATTTACACTGATCGGCTTGGCAACGACGTCTAATCTTTTCGCTGCCGCTGATTCAGCTGGCGGTGACTTAAAATCTGACGACTTTGTCGGGGTTACATTCTGGATCATCTCGATGGCTCTGGTGGCTGCCACAGCCTTCTTCTTCCTCGAAACTCAGCGAGTAACTGCAAAGTGGAAAACTTCTCTGACCGTTTCCGGACTGGTTACCCTAGTAGCTGCAACCCACTATTTCTACATGAGAGATGTTTGGGTCGCGACAGGAGCGTCTCCCACAGTTTTTCGATACATCGATTGGATGATCACAGTGCCTCTGCTCATGGTCGAGTTTTTCTTGATTCTCTCAGCCATTACTAAAGTGCCAGCGGGCGTCTTTTGGCGTCTAATGATTGGCACATTGGTCATGCTCCTCGGTGGTTACCTCGGTGAGGCTGGCTACATGAACGTAACGCTTGCATTCATTATCGGTATGCTTGGCTGGGCTTACATCATCTATGAGATTTTCCTTGGCGAAGCAGGAAAAATCAATGCCGCTTCCGCTCCTCCGTCCGTCCAGAAAGCCTTTAGCTTAATGCGCTGGATTGTCGTTGTTGGATGGGCAATTTATCCAATTGGTTATATCCTAGGATACTTGACGGGCGCAAATCCTGCCGACAGTGCTGACATGCTCAACATCACTTACAACCTTGCTGACGTGGTGAACAAAATTGCCTTCGGAGTCATTATCTGGACGGCTGCAGTGAGCGAAAGCGATAAGGCTGCCGCAAAGGCCTAAGCATTTGATCTTTCCGAGACGTTGAGGTCATACGGCCTCAACGTCTTATCCTTGTCTGGTAAGGAGCAAACGAAAGAAAAGCTCCGGAATTGCAGGATTATTTGGTCAGTACAGATAGCGATCTTATCAATCCATGAATGTCATTTCCCCTGCTTCAAGTGATGTGTCGCTAAAATTAGTGGCAGTCCCGCTCGATGAAGTGGAGACTCTGATGTTGAAACTGATCAATGGCGGTATTTACGATACCGAAAAATCCGTTCCCGTAACTGTCGATGCATCTACTTACCATCTTCAATCTGGTGGTCAAAGGGTTAGGGCTCGTTTAGCACTTCACTCAGGAACCGCACTGGGCCTGGCTCCGACAGATTCGGTAGCTTTGGCAGCTGCGGCAGAACTTTTGCACAACGCCTCACTCGTTCATGACGACCTTCATGACCGTGAAAAATTGCGACGTGGCACCCAGACTGTTTGGGCTGCCTACGGCGATGAAGTGGCGATCTGTGTTGGCGATTTATTGCTATCCGCTGCATACGGCGCACTGGCTACGATTCAAGATTCCCGCTTTTTACCTGAACTTATCGCACTGGTTCATAACCGCGTTTGTATGGTGATCCGAGGGCAATGTGCGGAACTCTCCGAGAGAGGGCAACAGGTTGCAGACATGTCCGTCTACGAAAAAATTGCGGTCGGAAAATCCGGCGCACTGCTTAGTTTACCTCTAGAAATGGTCTTCATTGTATCTGGCCGACCTTCCTGGATGGCTGAGGCGCGGCGCGCGGCCGAAGCGTTTGGAGTGGGCTACCAGATCGTTGATGATATGGAAGACCTTGAGAACGACTCTGGTGGCGATGCTGGGCCGCGTGCGGTTAATGCACTACTTGTTTTAAAGGCAGCGGGCTGCGAAAAAAACGCCCACCTTGAGGCCCGAAATATTGCTCTGCGCTATCTCAAAACTGCTGTCGAAGCTGCGGAGGCCCTACCGAATGATTCAGGGGCAATCCTGCGGGAGTTAGCCCAAGCACTCTGCCGGCGGATGTAATATTCATACCCACTCTTGTATGAAAGCCATCGTTGTTGGATCTGGATTCGGTGGTATCGCCGCTGCTCTGAGACTTCGCTCCAAAGGTTACTCCGTCTCGCTGATGGATCGCTGCTCTCGCTTAGGAGGTCGCGCACAGGTGTTCGAACGCGATGGTTTCCGTCACGACGCCGGCCCGACTGTTATCACCGCTCCGTTCTTGTTCGAAGAATTGTTTCAACTCTTCGGCGAGCGCTTTTCAGACCATGTTGAATTAGTACCGATGAAGCCATGGTATCGCTTCCACTTCGCCGACGGTGATCACTTCGACTACGGTGGGACTCTCGAAGAAACTCTCGCGGAAATTGCAAGGATCGAGCCGCGCGACTGTGACGGCTACCGCGCTTTGTTGGCTCACTCAAAACGGATTTACGACATCGGCTTTACTGAGTTGTCAGCTCAGCCCTTCGACCGCTTCATGACGATGGTGCGCCAAACTCCGCGACTTATAGGGCTGCGCAATTATGAGACAGTCTGGCAAATGGTTTCACGCCATTTGATCAGTGATAAACTAAGGCAAGCCTTCTCCATCCAACCGCTCTTGGTAGGTGGTAATCCCTTCGATACCACCAGCATTTACGGGTTAATTCACTTTCTTGAACGTGCCCATGGAGTCCACTTTGCGATGGGTGGTACGGCAGCTATCACCCGTGCCATGGGTGAACTCATGGAGCGGCAAGGTATTGAAATTAAACTCAACACGACGATCGACGAGGTGAATGTCGAAAAAGGCGTAGCAACAGGAGTAACCCTAGCAAACGGCGAGGTAATCACCGCAGATGTGGTAGTATCGAACGCGGATGCCGCTTATCTCTACCGCCGCATGATCAAGCCCTCGAAGCAGGCTTCCACGACTCGGATGAAACTTGCGGCGGCGCATTATTCGATGGGTTTGTTCGTGCTCTATTTCGGGACGACGCAGACTTATCCTGAAGTCGCGCATCACACGATTTGGATGGGCACGCGCTACCGAGAACTGCTCGAAGAAATTTTTTATAAAAAAACACTAGCTGAGGACTTTTCTCTCTATTTGCATCGTCCCACGGCAACTGATGCAAGCTTTGCACCGGAGGGATGTGATAGCTTCTATGTCTTATGCCCGGTGCCGAATCTGCAAGGAAATATCAACTGGGAGAAGGAAGGACCCCGCCTCCGAGATCGTATCGTGAATGCTCTCGATCGCACTATCCTGCCTGGTCTTAAAACGACGATAACCGCAGATTTCTACAAGACGCCCGAGGATTTTCAGGAAGAATATCTTAGCGTCCATGGTGCGGGTTTTTCCGTTGCACCTTTGTTCCGCCAGTCGGCATGGTTTCGGTTTCACAATCGGTCGGAAGGAATCAAAAACCTTTTTCTTGTCGGTGCGGGCACTCATCCTGGAGCTGGAATGCCAGGAGTCCTTTGCTCGGCTAAAGTGGTCGATGCGTTGATTCCGGTGGCAGCTCCAATATGAATCCTAAAACGGACACTGCCGCGCGCGCCGCGTGGGTTCAGGCCGATGCAGAGCTGGCCGCAAAAGGACGCAGCTTTCACTGGGCGCGGCATCTTCTCGGGGAGACCCATGCGGCAAGAGCCACGCGCCTTTATGGGTTTTGCCGATACCTCGATGATCTAGCAGACGAAGCCGCATCCACACAGTCAGCACGGGAAAATCTTGCCGTAGCCAGCAAGGCAATCGTCTCAGGTCAATCCACTGATCCAGTGCTCAGCGATGGGCTCCGGCTCATGGCTGAATGCCAGATCGCACCGAGCATCGTGCAGGAGCTGATCCAGGGACTCGTATCGGATCTTGATCTCGTAAGTATCCCCGATGAAGCAGCTCTGCTACGCTATGCCTATCGTGTCGCTGGGACGGTGGGTGTGATGATGTGCGGGGTGCTGGATGTGCATCGCCCGGAGGCTTATTCACACGCCATTGATCTTGGGATTGCCATGCAGCTTACCAATATTTGTCGCGATATCTCAGAGGATGCTGCTCTTGGCCGTCGTTACCTTCCTGCTTCCATGATCGGCGAAGTAGATCCTGAGAAATTAGTGCTACCCGCTGAAGGCTTACATCTGGCACTCAGTGATTGTGTAACCTCGCTGCTAGATAAGGCAGATCGCTACTATGCAAGCGGCGAGGCGGGGCTTTCTTATCTGCCATTTCGGGCGCGTTGCGGGATACTCGTCGCGGCACGTGTCTATCGTGAGATTGGATGCAAACTACGTGCTCGCGGTTGTAATTTTTGGCTTGCCCGCATGATGGTAAGTGATCGTGAAAAGGCGGTTCTCACGGCACAAGCGCTCTTGATTGCACCCGCAAGGAAATCCTTCTGGCAGCCGCCAAATACGCACGATGCCAGTCTGCACCTCGCCTTGCGCGGTTTACCCTGCATCCAAGCAAATCCATGCTAACCAATACCGATATCATCATCCTCGGCGGTGGCTGTGCGGGCCTAAGTCTAGCGATGCGGCTTGCGTCTTTGGGTGAGTCCAGTCCTAGCGTGGCTGTCATTGAAAGCCGGACAAATTATACCAACGACAGAACCTGGTGTTTCTGGGGCACAGGCACAGGCCAATTGAGCCACCTCGTGCGCCATCGGTGGGCGGCGGTTTCGATCGCGACCGAAGAGCGCCGTGTAACACTCGATTGCAGCTCAACCCCGTATCAAATGATTCCGGCAGAGACTTTTTACACCGCTGCAGTTGAGGCGATCGGAGCAGCGCCTAATATCGAACTTGTAATGGGCGAAAGCCTCACCTCCGAGCCATGGAAGGACGACAAACTTTGGCAAACTGAGACCACTGCTGGCAAGCGCAGTGCGAAAATGATTATTGATACCCGCCCCAGCCGGCGGCCAGAACGGGACGAGGCAATTTTATGGCAATCTTTTTCCGGACAGGAGATCGAATGTGATGCCGCCTGCTTCAATCCGGATGCCGTCACGCTGATGGAATTTTCACCGGTTAAAAATGATAGGATCACTTTTCTCTATGTGCTAGCCATCACGCCGACTCGTGCCCTCGTCGAGGCTACCGTCTTCGCGCCCGATCCGCTCAGCCCACAAGACCTCGCTGCGGAACTCGATGCAGGAATTAATAAGCTTACCAATGGTGTGAATTTTTCCGTCATCCGGTCGGAACACGGCATCCTCCCGATGGGTCTGGCGGCACCTGTTTCTAGTCTCGATGCAACCTATGTCCGCGCTGGACTGACCGCGGGCGGTGCGAGACCCGCGTCTGGATATGCCTTCCAGCGGATTCAACTTTGGGCGGATGATTGTGCTAGGGCACTGGCAAATGGAATGCCACCGCTCTCGCATGCTCGCGACAGTTGGCACATTCGTGCTATGGACTGGCTTTTTCTGCACGTCCTGCGCGCTCGGCCTGAAATCGCACCTGATCTGTTTCTAGCACTTTTTTCGTCTAAAAATCCTGATACAGTAATCCGCTTCATGAGTGACTGCGCCAAGCTTACAGATTGTGCTACAATCATTCTAGCCCTTCCGCCGTGGCCCTTTCTTAGGGAAATTCCAAGCGGGCTTGCGACACGGTTCTTAGCGGCGTTAGGAGGTCGCAGCCGATGAATGCCCTGCGTATCCAAGGCTTTGTGTTCAGCCTCGGCGCGATACTGCTCGCTCTTACGGCAACAGCTATTGGGCAGCTCGACTCGCAGATCGAATTGCTTGTCGTCGCCGCACTCATCGTCGTCCTCGGTGTGCCTCACGGCGCCCTCGATACCATCTTTGCCCGCCAGCTTTATGGGCTCCGCTCTTTACGCAGTTGGCTTATTTTTGGGCTCTCCTACCTTCTGATGGGTGCATTCATTGTAGGGCTTTGGCAGTTCCAACCCACGATTTTTCTACTTGGGTTTCTGATCATATCGGCAGCACATTTTTCCGGCGATCCTCCCGCCGGAACACCGTGGCCAGCGCGTGCATTGTATGGAGGAGCGGTGATTGTCATTCCCGCCGCATTTCACTCGGTGGAAATCATGCGTCTACTATCCTTACTCACTGGGGAATATCCAGCTGAACTCGTAATTTCGATGCTGCGATTCCTCACCTGGCCGTGGCTGGTCGGGCTGTTTTTCACCGCTGCGTATCTGGCGCGCAGGGATTGGCTGACCGCTTTGGAAATAGGAGCGGTCGGCCTTCTTGCAATCCTAGCACCACCACTTATTTCTTTCGTGGTCTTCTTCTGCGGCATGCATAGCGCCCGGCACATCATTCGGACAATCAACTACTCGGGCAGATCCTCACCCGGAGTCATTCTACTTGCCGCGCTGCTGCCGATGTTCGGTGTGCTAATCGGGTCTGTAGCTGCTTGGCATTTTCTCGGGGATACATCGCTCGACGCACGAATCATTCAGTTAGTCTTTGTCGGCCTTGCGGCGCTGACTGTTCCCCACATGGCCTTGGTGGAGCGAGTGCGCCTATCAGGCTGGACTAAGGGCAGGGAGAGTAAGCTCTAAAAAGCTAAAAATCGCGCCATCCCCCTGACAAACCCAGAAATTTCCTGCTTGGAAAGAGGGGGCGTCTCCCCCCATCTTGCCCCCGCACACGACCATGCCTTGGCTCCTCCTCATCCTTCCTCTTCTGGCCGCTGTTTCGAACCAGCTTTTCCTGCGCAAGCTCGGAATCGCACATTGGGTCTCCACCGTATCCGCCGCCGCCACTTTTTTCATCGCGATCCTGCTACTTGGAAAAACGGAAACGATGTCCTTCCCGTGGGTCACCATCGGGGATTTCAACATCAACATCGGCATCACCCTCGATAAGCTCTCCACCGGCATGATGATCGTTGTCACCGGCGTGGGTCTTCTAGTGCACGTGTTCTCGCTGGCCTACATGAAAGACGATTCCGCGAAAGCCCGCTATTTCACCGGCCTCGCACTTTTCATGTTCTCGATGACCGGCATCGTCCTCGCCGACAATTTCATCATGACCTTTATCTTCTGGGAGTTGGTCGGCCTAAGTTCCTACCTACTCATCGGGCATTGGTATCAAAAGGACTCTGCCGCCGACGCTGCGAAGAAAGCTTTTCTCACCAACCGTATCGGCGACTTCGGTTTCATGATCGGCATCCTGATGATGTGGGGAATCACCGGCACGCTGACGTTCTCGGAAATGGAAATCCCAGCGACGATTTCCGCCGGCGTCCTCGGCGCGGCACTTCTCTGCGTGTTTTGCGGCGCTGTCGGAAAATCTGCCCAGCTACCCCTCCACGTCTGGCTGCCCGACGCGATGGAAGGCCCCACCCCTGTCTCTGCCTTGATACACGCTGCCACCATGGTTGCGGCCGGTGTTTACATGCTCTTCCGCGTGCAGTTCTCCATCGGAGCCGAAGCCTTCGAAGGTTTCTCCGGAACCACCATCGCATGGATCGGCGGGATCACCGCGCTGATGGCCGCGCTGATGGCCACTCAGCAAGATGATATCAAACGCGTCCTCGCCTACTCGACCCTTTCGCAGCTCGGCTACATGGTCATGGCCGTCGGCCTACTCGCGGGCGAGGCAGCGATGTTCCATTTATTCACCCACGCTTGGTTCAAGGCTCTGCTTTTCCTCGGCTCCGGCGCGATCATCTACGCCTGCCACCACCAACAGGATATGTGGAAAATGGGCGGCCTTCTGAAAAAAATGCCCGTCACTGCGATCACCTTTGCAATCGGCACCGCTGCGCTAATGGCCGTGCCACTCACCTCGGGATTTTTCTCGAAAGAGCAGATCCTCGAAGCTGCGCATGAAAAGAACATCTGGCTTTTCATCATCGCCGCCGGAGTCGCGGTGCTGACTCCTTTTTATATGACCCGCGCCTTCGTAATCACCTTCCTCGGCAAATCCCGCTCTGAGGATGCCGAGCACGCCCACGAGGTCGGCCCGTTGATGTCCGTGCCGCTCATAGCACTCGCCGTGATGGGACTCATCGCAGGCTTCCCATTCATCGCCGCCAAACTCGCGCCAGCCTACGAGCAGCCCGCTCACCTCATCCACTTCGGATTCGTCACTTTCGTCTCTATCGGCGCGCTGATCGCTGGAATCACCGCCGGCTTCATCCTCTACAACGGCAAGACCAAAGACCCGCTCTCGATCCCTCTTTTCCGCAACCGCTTTTACCTAGATTCCATTTATGAGAAAGGCCTCGTGAAACATCTCCAAGACGGCTTCGCGGCCATCGTGCATTTCCTAGACGAACTCATTATCAACAGCCTCCTTGTCGACGGCTTCACCCGCCTCACGGATAGCGCCGGAAGGTTCTTCACCAAAGCCCAGTCCGGCAACCTCCAAGCCTATGCCTTCACCTTCGGCCTCGGAGTCTTGCTGGTGATTTACTTCACGGTCTTTTTCTGAGGTATCCTATCAAGGATGAGCTGCATCGTGCCGCGCGGTAAGCGGAGCAATCTTCTTCTTTGAAGGTTCAGCATATATTAGTCGAAAATTCTGGGTAAAAAGCATCCTCCAATGAACCCAATCACCCGCTTCGCCCCCAGCCCCACCGGTGATCTCCACCTCGGCCATGTGTATGCCGCCAAGGTTGCCCATGATCTCGCGCGGGACGCGGGCGGGTGCTTCCTGCTGCGGCAGGAGGACATCGATACCGGGCGGGTGAAGCCGGAATTTTACCGCCACATTGAGGAGGATCTGGAATGGTTGGGCTTGAGATGGGATGGCGAAATCCTGCTCCAAAGCGAACGGCGCAAAGCTTACGACGATACGCTGGAAGCGCTGAAAAACATGGGACTCATCTATCCCTGCTTCTGTACGCGCAAGGACATTCAAGCCGCGCTTTCCGCTCCACATGGTTCCCACGCGGAAATCTATTCCGGCACCTGCCGCGCGCTATCCACCCAAGAAACCTTCGAACGGATCGCTGCCGGGGAAGCCCACTCATGGCGCTTTCATGTAGCGAAGGCCGCTGAAATCCACGGCGAGCTTTCCTTTCACGATCTACGCTTCGGAAAAATACACGTGGACACTTCGGTGAACGGCGATGCCGTCTTAGCGCGTAAAGACATCGGCATCGCATACCATCTCGCAGTGGTCGTGGATGATCATTTTCAAAATATCACCCACGTCACCCGCGGCGAAGACCTGCTCGGCGCCACGCACATCCATCGGCAACTCCAGTCCATCCTCGGATTCCGCGAGCCCCATTACCTTCATCACGCCCTCGTCCGCGATGAATACGGCACGCGCCTTGCTAAGCGTGATCATGCCCACTCGATCCGCACACTTCGCGAACAAGGATACTCACCGGATGAAGTTCTCACCATGGTAAATATTTCCTGATTATCTCGCAGAAATTTTTAAAAAATACTCCACATCCTCAATTCATCTTCCCCTCCCCCCTCCCATTCCCCACACTCCCCCTCCCATGTCGAAACAAGCACTCGGTAAAGGCCTCGGCGCCCTGATCAAAAAAAACCAAAGCCTGCCCGGCGTACCTGTGGACGAATCGTCGGAAGGCTCACAGCGTGTTCGCGATATCGCCATCGACAATGTCATCGCTTCCCCGCTCCAACCGCGCAACCAGTTCATCGATGCACCTCTCGACGACCTTGTCGAATCCATACGTCAGCACGGCATCATCCAGCCGCTCATCGCGCGTTTCGTGAATGGAAAATACGAACTCATTGCTGGCGAGCGTCGCTGGCGGGCTTCCAAAAAACTCGGCCTCGCCACCGTTCCCGTAATTGAGCGCATCGCTTCGGATCGCGATGTGCTGGAAATGGCTCTCATCGAGAACCTCCAGCGTGAAGATCTCAACCCGCTTGAGGAAGCAGCCGGTTACATCCGCCTCGCGAAAGAGTTCACCATGAAACAGGAGGAGATCGCCGCTCGTGTCGGTAAGTCCCGCGCCTCCGTAGCTAATGCGATGCGCCTGCTCGATCTCCATCCCGACATACAGACCCATCTCGCCTTAGGGCAGATCACTGTCGGCCACGCGAAAGCGATCCTCGCTCTCAAAGACGCCGACAGCCAGAAGCTTGCCGCCGACCAGATCATTCGCCGCAAACTCACTGTCCGCGCCGCTGAGAAGCTCACTCAATCCCTCCTCGCCAACCGCGACGGCGATAATGATCCAAAAAAAGCCGTGCCCCGCGAGGTGGACATACACATCCGCGAGCTCACCAAGCGCCTTCAAGAGCATCTCGCCACCCACGTTGCTATCAATCACTCCGAAAAAAAGGGGAAAATCGAAATCGAATACTACGGCAACGACGACCTCGATCGCATCCTCAGCCTACTCCGTCTCTCAGGCACGGTGTTGTGAACGCTGGGAGATCGTTATGATCCGGATATATTCGAAATTGCGCAACACGCTGGCTCTCGCCGCCGCCATCCTGATCACCTTTTGCGCCCCGCTCGCGGGGATTTTCTCAACACCAAGTGAGTGGTATGCCGGTCTCGCCAAACCGGATTGGAACCCGCCCGGATGGATTTTTGGTCCCGTCTGGATATCGTTGTATGTTATGATGGCCATCGCGGCTTGGCTCGTCTGGAAACGTGACGGCTGGAGTAAGCCGCTCTGGCTCTACCTCGCTCAGCTTGCGCTCAACGCGGCATGGACGCCGATCTTTTTCGGAGCCAATAAGATCGGTTGGGCTTTCGCGGAAATGCTTATCATGTGGCTCGCCATACTGTTCACAGTGCTCACTTTCCGGCACGTAAGCAAAGCCGCCGCGCTCCTGCTGCTACCCTACCTGGCATGGGTCGCCTTCGCAGCATTCCTTAATTTCACGCTCTGGAGGATGAATTTCTACTAAAACCGGTGCTTCGCTTTTGACAAACAGGCCAGTGCTGCCTACGAAACCATTCGTAACGCGAATGGCATTTACGATTTTTAACCACTCACAAGAATGAACACAAACGAGCCAATTTTTACGGGATGCATACCAGCGTTGATGACGCCTTGCGATGAGAATGGAATCATCAACTACGACGCCCTAGTCCAGACTGCCGCCGAACTAATCGGGAAAGGGATGCGCGCCGTGGTGTATTGCGGGTCGATGGGAGATTGGCCACTTCTGACAGATGCCGAGCGCAAAGAGGGTGTGCGTCGTCTTGTGGAGGCGGGTATTCCCACGATCGTCGGAACCGGAGCGCAAAATTCCAAAATCGCCGCCGCGCATGCTGCACACGCCCGCGAGGTCGGCGCACATGGTCTGATGGTGATACCCCGCGTGCTCTCACGGGGCAGCTCGCCCGCCGCGCAGAAAGAGCATTTCCGCGCCATTCTCAAGGCCGGCGGAGATCTTCCCGCAGTGATCTACAATAGCCCCTACTACGGCTTTGAAACCAAGGCGGATCTTTTCTTCGTGCTCAATGCGGAGTTCTCCAGCTTGATCGGTTTCAAGGAATTCGGCGGCGCGAGATCGCTGAGCTATGCGGCGGAATTCATTACTAGCATCGGCGGGGAACTGACCCTCATGGCGGGCGTTGACACCCAAGTTTACCACGGTTTCGTAAACTGCGGAGCCACCGGCGCGATCACTGGCGTTGGCAATGCGCTACCAAAAGAAATTCTCCGTTACATCGAGCTATGCAAGAACGCCGCGCAGGGCGATGCACAAGCCCGCCGGTATGCACTGGAACTTTCCGAAGCCCTCACCGTTCTTTCCACCTTTGATGAAGGGCCAGATCTGGTGCTTTACTACAAGGAACTAATGGTGCTTGAAGGCAACGAGGCCTACCGCCACCAGATCTATGGATCCGACAAGCTCAGCCCGAGCCAGAAACAGTTCCTCCACATCCAGTGGAAGCTGTTTCGGGATTGGTGGGCGGCATGGGAAGGACGCGCTTAATAGCTCTTCCATTTACACGCGGACTACAATCTGTTTAGGAACAGGGATTGTAATTTTTTTCGAAGGATCGGGATTTTAGGTCGAAGCGGTCCAGCTCCATAACCTTGGTCCACACAGCGGCGAAGTCATTTACGAACTTTGCTTCACCGTCAGCGCAGGCATAGACTTCTGCGAGGGAGCGGAGGATGGAGTTGGAGCCGAATGTGAGATCCGCGCGTGTCGCCGTCCATTTGATGTCACCAGACTTGCGGTCGGTGGCGGCGAAGGCGTTGCCGCAGGGTGAGACCTGTTTCCACTCCGTCGCCATGTCGAGCAGGTTGACGAAGAAGTCGTTGCTCAGGATTCCGGGGCGGTGTGTCAGGACGCCGTGGTTTGAGCCGTCGGCGTTCGTTCCGAGAACACGCATCCCACCGACGAGGGCGGTCATCTCCGGCGCAGTGAGCATGAGGAGTTGTGCCTTGTCGATGAGCAGCGCCTCGGCGGGGACCGAATACATCCCTTTCAGGTAATTTCGGATACCATCGGCGATCGGCTCCAGAACGGAGAAAGATTCGGTGTCGGTCTGTTCCTGCGTGGCGTCCGTGCGACCGGGGGTGAAGGGCACGGTGATGTCATGCCCGGCATCCTTGGCTGCTTTTTCCACGGCTGCGCAACCGGCGAGCACGATGAGATCCGCGAGCGAGATTTTCGCGGAGCCGGAGGCGTTGAATTCGGCTTGGATCGTTTCAAGCGCGGAGAGCGCCTTCGCGAGCTGTTCGGGGCGGTTCACTTCCCAATCTTTCTGCGGGGCGAGGCGGATGCGGGCGCCATTTGCGCCGCCGCGCTTGTCGGAGCCGCGGAAAGTGGAGGCGGATGCCCATGCGGTGGAGACGAGCTCGGAAACCGTTAGTCCGGAGGAAAGAACCTTCGTCTTCAATGCGGCGATTTCCGCCTCACCGACGAGCGGATGTTCAGCGGCGGGGACGGGATCCTGCCAGATAAGATCCTCGGCGGGGACTTCCGGACCAAGGTAGCGGGACTTCGGTCCCATGTCGCGGTGTGTTAGCTTAAACCATGCGCGCGCGAACGCATCCGCAAACTCGGCGGTGTTCTCCATAAAACGGCGCGAGATTTTTTCGTAAGCCGGATCGAAACGCAACGAGAGGTCAGTGGTGAGCATCGTCGGGCGCTGCTTTTTCGCGGGATCGAAGGCGTGCGGAATAACATCATCCGCGTCCTTGGCAATCCATTGGTGCGCGCCGGCGGGGCTTTTCGTGAGTTCCCATTCGTAGTTGAAAAGGTTCTGGAAATAGTAGTTCGACCATTGGGTCGGCGTCTGCGTCCACGTGACCTCAAGGCCGCTGGTGATGGCGTCCGCGCCTTTTCCAGATTTAAAAGAGCTCATCCAGCCGAAGCCTTGCTCCTCGATGGGTGCAGCTTCCGGCTCTGGACCGACATGATCCGCCTGGCCCGCGCCGTGGGTTTTTCCAAACGTGTGGCCGCCGGCGATGAGCGCCACGGTTTCCTCGTCGTTCATCGCCATGCGGGCGAAGGTCTCGCGGATATCGTGTGCAGCGAGGAGCGGATCGGGGTTGCCGTCGGGGCCTTCAGGATTCACATAAATTAGACCCATCTGCACGGCGGCGAGTGGGTTCTCAAGGTCGCGCTCGCCGGAGTAGCGCGAGTTGGGCTTGTCGCTGGTGGCGAGCCACTCGGACTCGCGACCCCAATAGATGTCTTGGTCGGGTTCCCAAACATCCTCGCGACCACCGCCGAAGCCGAAGGTCTTGAAGCCCATGCTTTCCATTGCGACGTTGCCTGCGAGGACCATGAGATCAGCCCAGGAAATTTTCTTTCCGTATTTCTGCTTGATGGGCCAGAGCAGGCGGCGGGCTTTGTCGAGGTTGCCATTATCCGGCCAACTGTTGAGCGGCGCAAAGCGTTGTTGCCCGCGTCCTGCACCGCCGCGGCCATCGCCCGTGCGGTAAGTGCCAGCGCTGTGCCATGTCATTCGGACGAAGAAACCGCCGTAGTGGCCGAAGTCGGCAGGCCACCAGTCATGCGAGTCGGTCATCAGGGCGGTTAGGTCTTGTTTTAGTGCGTCGTAGTCCAGGGATAGGAACTCCTTGGCATAATCGAATTCACCGCCCATCGGGTCGGTCTTTTCGGAGTGTTGGCTCAGCAGCTCGATCTTAAGTCGGTTGGGCCACCAATCTTGGTTTTGGGTACCGCCGCCTGCGGTGGCAGCGGAGTGGTTATAGGGGCATTGCGGTTCTGACATATTGTGTATGGAGTTATTGTAATTGTTGGGGTGAAATCTTAGCGAGATTCGCACGCGGCGAGACAATCAGGACAGGTGCCCCAGAAGGTAAGCTCGGCCTCATCGATCAGGAAACCGCAGCTTGTGGCGGCGTCGAAGCAGGGTGCGTTTCCGGCGGCTGAGCCTACGGGCTGGATACGGTGTAGCAGGTCTGGGGGATTCCTCACGAGCAGAAGACTTCCACCTTTTTAGAGTAAAGCAAGGTCTGGATATGATCTATATTGGTGAATCTTAATTGGAAGTTTCATTGATTCAGAAAAGCGGTGAGCGGCGATGTCGGATGTGCGGTGTTGGAGGGTTGGGGAAGGCCGAGCTCGAAGGCGGTACGGCCGGCTTGGATGGCAAGTTTGAAGGCACGGGCCATTTTTGTGGGGTCAGATGCGATGGCGATGGCAGTGTTAACGAGGACGGCATCGGCGCCGAGTTCCATAGCTTCGGCGGCGTGAGAGGGCGCGCCGATACCGGCATCAACTACTACGGGCACAGTAGCTTGGGCGATGATGATGGCGATCTGGTCGCGGGTAGTGATGCCTTTGTTCGATCCGATGGGTGAGCCTAGGGGCATGACCGTGGCGCAGCCACATTCCTGGAGGCGCTTGGCAAGGACGGGGTCGGCATTAATGTATGGGAGGACGGTGTAGCCGTCTTTCACTAAGATTTCGGCGGCCTTGAGTGTCTCAATAGGATCGGGGAGGAGGTAGGCGTGATCGGGGTGAATTTCGAGCTTGATCCACTTCGGCAAACCGGCGGAGTAAGCGAGGCGGGCGAGGCGGACGGCTTCCTCAGCGTTCATGGCTCCGCTAGTGTTGGCAAGGAGGAGGTATTTCTCGGGATTGACGAAATCAAGAATGTTGGCGAACTGATCTTTGTTTCCAGTAAGATCGGCGCGACGCAGGGCTACTGTCACAATCTCAGTGCCGGACGCGGCTAGAGCGTCCCGCATGGATTCGTTAGAGGGGAATTTCCCGGTGCCGAGAAAGAGGCGGGATGAGAAGGTTTTATCAGCGATTTTTAACATGGGGAATTAGTGCCGAGTGATCCGTCGTCGCTGGAGCTATGACGGACAGGTCGGAAATAGAGATTGTCGTGCGAGCCACTGCTCGAACGCGAGGTGTTTGTCTAGGTGGTATTGGTGGGTTCGGAAGCCTATCTCGTTGCCGGTTTGGATGTTGGCGGGGAGGTCATCGATGTAGAAGGTTTTCGCTGGGGTGAGGGAATATTTTTCGATGGCGTGCAGGTAGATTTCCAGCTCAGGTTTGATCGAATTAACTTCATACGAGAGGATGGAACCGTGGAACAAGGAGAATTCGGGATAGGCCTCAAAGATCCAAGGACAGTGGATTGCGTTGGTATTTGAAAATAGGATGAGGCGGTGGTCGGCAGTATGGAGGTTGCGGACGGTTTCCCACATGCGTTCGTTCGGCGTGAAGATGTGCCGCCAGGCGTGGTGGAAATCATCGTGAGATGCGGAGGAGCCAAGTGTGGCGAGCGCCCAGTCGGTGTAATCGGAGACGGAGGTCCGACCGGTTTCGAACTCATCCTTTTTTGCGAGTAGTTCCGAAAGGGCGGAAGCGGGATCGGGGTGATCGGGCGGCAGAAAGGATTTCAGGGAAGTCTCGAAGTCGAAATCGAGGAGGACCTTACCGATGTCGAAGAGAAAGTCTGCCATGGTGTGGAAGTAATAAATTTTAAACCTCAGGGAAGAGAGGCGATCTGGTTCAGGATGAATTTTGCGGCGGTGATGGCTCCGTCGTTGCGGTTGTGGGCGGCGAGAGCGGCTTTCATAGCTCGCCATTTCGCGGCGTCATTGGCAAGGATACGAGTGATGGCCACGGTGAGATCTTCCGGCAGTTCGGCGAGATCGCCGGCACCGAGCTGCTGAAGAAGGTGAAGGTTTCCCTCTTCTTGGCCGGGGACGATGTGGTGGATGAGCATGGGGCAGCGGGCGGCGATGGCTTCATGGACAGTGGCTCCGCCGGCCTTACCGATGACCATGTGGTGTTTGTTAAGGAGTTGGGGGACTTTACGCGTCCATCCGAGCAGGCGAACGCGACCTGGGTAGGTAGCCTTGATCTCAACGGCGCGGGACTGAAGAAGGCGGAAGTTTTTCCCCATTACGATAGTGAGATGGACGTTAGGCGATGCTTCGAGCAGGGCACGGCTGTGACGGCTGACGAAGGGTTTCTTGGCAGTGGGAAAATAGAGCACGCGGAAGGGTGCGCAGGAATCATCGGCTGGGACGGGGATAAGTTCCGAGAAGGCCGGGTTTACGGGGAAGCCGGTTTCTATGATTTTTTTCTCCGGAATGCCCCAGCAGCACATCGTCTCTAGGGTGGCTCGGTCGGTGACTAGAAAAAAGTCGGTAGGGGCGCGGAGCCAGGATGCGTTGATTTCGATGGAGTCGGTGACGACGGTGAAAACGGGCAAGCGTTTTCCTATTTCGGCGAAATGGCGCTCTAGAAAATACGGGTAGATGGGGTAGGTGGAGACGATGGCGTCCGGCCGGTATTCGGCGACTAGCCCTTGGAGGTAGCTCTCGGGCTGGTGCATAAAAGGGAGATTGGGGCGGGAGAAATCGCATTGGTCCGTGCCGCGATAGATGGACTCCCAGACCTTGGGAAAGTGTGTGGTAACGAGGCGGTACCCCCACTGAACAAGCGCGGTGGAATTTGGAGCGGAAAGTAGGCAGGGATCGGCCACCCTAGTCTCAGCACTCATTGGGGCGAGTGCGAGCGATAGGTTACGCGCGGCGCTGTTGTGTCCTTCACCAAAGGCGGCGGTCAGAATGAGGATTTTTGGTTTCTCAGGCATGGGTAACTATCACGGGGCGACCTTATCTGACAACCAAGCCTTGCGTCGATGGGCATTTCTGCTTTCATTTCTCTGCTGATGGCAAAGAAAAAAGAAAAAGTGGAACTGAAGCTGGTGGACGAGGAAGCCGAGTCCAAACTGTATCGTTTGAACCTGCACAGAGAGGTTGAAGAGGTGGTGAAACTGCTGCCGGTTGAAGATGTCATCATCATGACGAATGTCCGTATGGCAGCGGCGAGGAAGGACGAACTCAAGCTTCGCTCGAGTAATATAGATATTGGGGAGCTGATCGAATAGGGTGCTCGCTTTATTTTTTTGAAGAATCAGTTAGATTATAAAAGAACATTTCCATGGGTCTGAATGGTTTTGATGGCTTGCGTTTTATTGGGCGCTGTATCGTGATCTCTTTACAATGTGTTTCACGGCACGGAGAAAAGGCGAAGCATGGTTGGAAATAACTCGCCGCGCGGCAGCATAGTAAGGTCAAGGTCATGGTAGCCGAGCGGGTGGTCGTCATGCTGGAGAAGGCGATACATTTTTTTTGGCGCAAGATCTATGGAGGAAATGCTGAGCTATGTGCGCCATCCGGACCTCACTGGAGGATGAATTAATAAGAAAAAGGAAGCTCCACCTACCGAGATTTTCACGCAAGGGGAGTGAACTTACCTCGCCATTAGAGCCTCGATCTCATCCGCCTCGATAGGGATGTTCGCCATCAGGTCGATGTTACCGTTTTCGCCGATGAGATAATCGTTCTCAAGGCGGATGCCCATGCCCTCTTCTGGGATGTAGATGCCCGGCTCAATAGTGAAGATCATGCCTGGAGCGACGGGCTGGTTAGAAGGGGAGACATCGTGGACATCAAGTCCGAGGTGATGTGATGTGCCATGCATGTAGTATTTCTTCACGAGCGGCTTGTCTTTCGGAGCGGCATTGGACTCCTCGGCGGTGTAGAGTCCGAGGCCAATGAGTTCTTTTTCCATCTGTGCGACAACCATCTTATGGTAATCCGCGATGAATACGCCGGGACGCAGGATGGAATCGGCGTAGCGCACCATCCGCAGCACGGCATTATAAATTTCCTTCTGGCGGGGCGTGAATTTTCCGGAAACAGGTATTGTACGAGTCATATCCGCATTCCAGCCACCGTATTCCGCGGCGACGTCTAGCAGGAGTAGCTCGCCTTCCTTAAGTGGTTGGTCGTTGGGTATGTAATGGAGGATGCAGGCGTTGCGTCCGCCAGCGATGATCGGGCCGTAGGCGAAGCCCCGCGACCCGTGCTTCACGAACTCATGGACGAACTCAGCTTCGACATCCCATTCGCCGACACCTGGCTCCACGAAACCGAGCACACGTCGGAAGCCCGCCTCGGTGATGTCGCAAGCCCTCTGTGTGAACTCGATCTCTTCTTCCGATTTGATTGAGCGCAACCCATAAATCAGCGGCGCGAGGCGACGATAGTTGTGCAGCGGGAAAAGTTCCTGACATTCGCGGGCGAAGCGCAGCGATTTTGTGCCGTAGGTGAGATCACCGCGCGGGTGCTCGTTGATGGAGAGAAAAACGGAATCCGCCTGCTGCATGAGGCGGCTGAAGATGCCATTGAATTCTGTAGTCCACTCGATACGGGCGATTCCTGTGCGTTCCCTAGCCTGCTCCTTTGTAAGCTTCGCACCCTCCCAGATCGCGATGTGTTCGTTGGATTCGCGAAGGAAAAGAATCTCGCGGTCTTCCGACTCACGCGCGTCCGGAAAAAGGATCAGCACGGTCTCCTCCTGCGCGACGCCGGTGAGATAGAACAAATCGTTGTTCTGCTTAAAGGCGTGAAAAGCGTCGGCGTTCATTACCTGCATATCGTTGGGCTGAACGATCGTCATCGATCGTTCACCGAGAAGGGCGGAGAGCTTTTTCCTGTGGCTCGTGAAAAGCGCGGCGGAAGGCATTTTGGTGCGCACGGTGCGGGAAAGGGGTAGATTTGGCGAATACATATGGTTCAATCTTTGTCAGGTGCTTACGAGTTTTCTCGACGAAGCTGGATATACTTCCGTCTCTTGGCTAGACGAAATTTAGCTTTTGACTGCTTGCATTGCCACATCCCCTGTGGAGAGGTTGCTGAGGTGAAAGATATGAAATTTTTAGGAAGTGAAGGGACATCCCTAAAAATTTGCGGCGTAACGGTTCGATCCGAAGCGGAGAGGCTAGCGGCGATGGGAGTCCATGCTGTCGGGTTTAATTTCTGGCCGCACTCTAAGCGTTTTCTCGATCCCGTCGCGAACCGCTGGATGAATGAACTGGCCGGCAGTATTCTGCGGGTGGGCGTTTTCGTGAACGAGGACAGCGATCTGCCCTACCGGCTATATGGCGAAGGTATGATCGATGTGGTGCAACTCCATGGAAATGAGCTGCCGGAATGTATCGCTGGGTTTCGAAACGCGGGCATACCTGTCATCAAGGCGGTTGGTGTCACTGATGTCGCGGGTATCGCCACCGCTGGAAAATACGGAGCCGATGCGGTGTTGCTGGACGCGCACGCGCCCCAAGTTTTCGGAGGTAGCGGCGAGACCTTCGATTGGAGCCTGGCAAAACACTTCCAAAAAAGTTTCCCTGCGATTTCCATGATTCTCGCTGGAGGCATCACGCCTTTGAACGCCGCGCAGGCGGTAGCGGAAGTGCGTCCGGCCGTACTCGATGTGGCGTCGGGCGCGGAGATCTTGCCGGGCGTGAAAGATTTTGGAAAGGTGGCGGCACTGCTGGAGGCATGTCTCGAAACGCGATGATCACGGACTCCCATTGCCATCTGGCGTCTGCACATTTTACGGGCGATGAACGCACGGAAATCATCCGCCGCGCCAATGCAGTGGGAGTGCACCGAATAGTTACGTTGGCCACCTGCCTTGGGGATGTGCCGTTAAATCTTCAACTAGCTGATGATCCATGCGTAATGGCCACCATAGGTATACATCCCTGCGATGTCCATAACGCCCCGGATGATGCAGTGACGCAGCTCGCCGCCTTTACCGGAGATTCCCGTGTTTGCGCGATTGGTGAGACGGGCCTCGATTATTTCCACCCGACTCCGGATGGATGGAAGGAAACGGAATTCAGGAACCGGCAGCGTGAGTTCCTCACGCAACACTTCGAAATTGCTGCATCCGCCGGGCTCAACGTTGTGATCCATACCCGCGACCGCCTGGGGCATGCTTCATTCCAGGACGCGTTGCGTATCTATGAAGAACACGCCGCCCAGGTCCGTGCTGTGTTCCATTGTTTCGTTTCCGAATGGGAGTTGGCGCAACAGGTGATTGAAATGGGTGGGCTGGTCTCCTTCGGTGGCGTAGTGACTTTCAAAAACGCAGATCTCGTGAAAGCTGCCGTGAAGCGCTGCGCGGCGGGGAGCTTTATGCTGGAGACGGATGCACCCTATCTCGCGCCAGAGCCGATGCGCGGTAAACGCAACGAGCCGGCCTTCGTGCTGCGCACCGCAGAGGCTGTCGCCGCCCTGCGTGGAGAAACCTTGTCAGTACTGGCGGCGCATACCGAGGAGGCGGCCGGAATGTTTTTTCGTTGGAGAAATGATTCCACTTGAACAAAACTCTCTTCGGTAATCGTTTCACACACGTGACGAGACACTTCCGCCGCAACTCAAACCGCACCACCTGAATCCATGAAACACAAATCCATCATCGCACTCTCCCTTTTTCCCCACCTCCTCGTTTCCTGCGCTAACCTAGGCGGCAATGAAGATTACGACGTTGCTAATCCCTACGCTGCCCCCGACTACGCATATGCCTCGGGCACGCCGAACCTGCCCTCCGATGTGAATCCAGCCTATGCTGAGGCTGCCGTTTACGAGGAAAATACCACCGCCGCTTTAGAGCCTACCTACACTCCATCGGCTGCTGTAGCGCAAACTAAGGTTCACACAATTGTCCGTGGAGACAGCCTTTGGAGTATCAGCAAAAAATACGGTGTATCCATCGATGCCATCAAGCAGGCGAACGGAATGACTAAGGATATTGTGGTTCTCGACACCAAACTGAATATTCCTGCCCGTTAAAAGGCATGGATCCTCGAGCTATAGTTGTCGCGTGCCTGTTGGGACTTGCATCGCTCTCCGCGCAGCCCGAACAGACGCAGCAATTCCCATTGAGCCCCAGAGAGGATGCCATTGAGCAACTACTCTCAGAAAGGGAGTCTTACGAAGCCCTTCTAAAAGCCATCGCTACCGCGCGCGCCCTCAAGATTTCTGAACAGGCGATCCTTGAGGCGCGCTTCCTTTTCCATGTCGATCGGGCGGAGGACAAGGAGATCGCTGCACTACTCCCTGAGTTCATCGCTTTCAAGGATCGATTCAAACTTGCCGACTCCGAATTTTTCGCCAGTGCTGACGACTGGCTCGCCGTGACCGAATACGTGAAGGCTCTTGCTGCTTTGGAGAAGGGCGATAACGACGGCTTCAAGCGCCACATCACTGAGGCTTTCTGGCTCAGCCCAGCTCAGAGTGCAGCCTTCGCGCCCCACATCGACCGCATCCGCCTGAAGGATGCCATGAAAGCCGTGCGCATCGATTTTACGAATGAATATTCGGATATACTTGGCGGTGAACCCGTGACGCTCGGCGCAATGCTTGCGGAGAGGAAAGCTCTGCTGTTTCATTTCTGGTCGCCGTGGAGCAGTGAGTGCAAAGACACGCTCACGGATTTTTTCATCACTGCAAACCATCTTGCCCTGAAGAATGTGGCGGTGACATCAGTTCTTCCCGAGACATCCACCAAGGTGATCGCCGACGCAAAGGCGATGTTACAAGCTACGGGAGATAAGATCCCCGGTGCGTGGGTTGTTGATAAGGCTAAAGATTCCTTGAGCGAGAAGCTCAAGGTGCAGAGCGTTCCCGTCGTTGTTGTTATTTCGCCGGAAGGCGCCGTGCTGTTCAACGGTCATCCAACCGACGAAGAGTTCTGGAGAGTGTTGGGTAAAATTAATCCGGAGATTATGCGACCTGATATACTTGAGAATAATTAAATACTATATCTATAGTAATAATTAGTTCGGACTTTTTTGTGACGTAGATTGTCTTTGCGAGCGTCAAATAATTAATTTAAGTTTTCTGTAAATTACGTACTTTAATACTTGACGGAAATATAAATTACTAGTTTTCTCGTAATCAAGTAACGGAACAACTGCACCAATGGCTAAGCCATCACACCCGTCAAATCTCGAACTTCAAGCATTGTCAGTATTGTGGCACGAAGGTCCATCTACTGTGAATTTAGTACATTGCATGTTGCCAGATGGCCGTGAGCGCGCCTACACCACGGTGCTTTCCGTGATGCAGAGTTTAGAGCGCAAGAAACTGGTAAGGAAGATCCGTTCTGGTAGAGCACACACCTACGAGCCTGCCTACTCCCAAGAAGTTATCGTGCGCCGCGCCACGGATGATTTCATAACCAACGCTTTTGGAGGACGCCTCGGTGAGGCTGTTCTCGCTACCCTCTCCGCCGGTTCATTAACACCGGAAGAGAAAACAAACATCGGACGCGAACTACAAAGACATAAAACCATGGCTGCAAAAAAAACAGTAAAGAAGGCCGCGGCCAAGCCCGCGAAAAAACCCGCCGCAAAAAAAGTTGCCAAGAAAGCACCGGCTAAAAAAGCCGCTGCAAAAAAGGCAGTGAAAAAAGCGGCTCCAAAAGCACCCGTTAAGAAGGCTCCTGCCAAAAAAGCGGTGAAGAAGGTGGCAAAGAGCTCCAAGAAAGCACCTGCCAAGAAGGCTGCCAAAAAAGTAGTAGCCAAGAAGGCTGCCCCAGCTAAGAAGGCTGCCCCAGCTAAGAAGGCTGCTCCAGCTCAGAAGGCTGCTCCAGCTAAGAAGGCTGCTCCAGCCAAGAAGGCTCCTGCTAAGAAGGCAGCTGCCAAAAAAGCAAAAAAGTAGCATCACCAACGCGAACAGCTTGATGCCCCTTCGGGGGCACAAGCTGCTAGCGATGTTCTTGATGTTATAAAACAAAGCGGGAAGTCAGATGACTTCCCGCTTTTCGTTTGTAGTGATCCGTATTGTGTGGCTCGACTTCTTTTTGTTTTCCTCGAAGGGATTATGTGTGATTTGATCCTTGTATGAGATTCGTCATCTATACCGCAGCAGTCTTTGCCATGGTTATCTTTGCGGGAGGTGCGATAGCGGGAGGAAGCAAGGGCAAGAAAGTCGATATCACCTTTCATATTGAGACGGAGGCGACCGACAACCCAAGGATGATTTTCACCAGTGAGGTAATGGGACATCAGAAGTTTTTCCGGCGCATACCGGAAGTCTCCTCGAAGGATTTCGTCGCGTTTTCGCCGTTCCCTTCGGATGACCAGTCGTCTTATGGAGTCATATTGCAGCTCAAGGACAGCGCTCGCGGGCGGCTTGAGGCGGTAACCCGGGCTTACAGCGGCAAGTGGCTCATTAGCAAAGCCTTCGGCCGTATTATCGATGGCGTCCTCATAGAGGACCCCGTAACTGACGGGCTTGTGGTTGTCTGGAATGGGTTAACGATCGAGGAGATCAAGCAGATTGATGAGTACATACCGCGAATCGGTGAGAAGAAAAAATAGCGGTGAGATGATGTCTAAACGATTTTTTGCATGTTGGCTCGTGCTAACCGGAACGCTTTGCGCGGAGAGACTGGAATTGGTGCTTCCCACCGAGAACTATCATCTCTTCTCGGCTGAATCGGAAAAGTTCTACATGTATGTGGATCGCACCTTTGAGGGCCAAACTTCCAAGCCATGGGAGGGCGGTGCCTTCGGCTACACACGATCGCCGATCCGTGTCGGCGGGCAGGTTGTAATGACCCGTTTCCACGAAGGCATCGATATCGCACCGGTGAAACGCGACAAGGCCGGCAATCCACTCGACCTGGTGATGAGTATTGCGAAAGGCAAGGTCGTGCACACCTCCAATGTTTCAGGGCGTAGCAACTACGGAAAATACGCGGTGGTCGAGCACGATTGGGAGAACTCCAAGGTGTATTCCCTTTATGCGCACCTCGCGGAGATCACCGCGCGGGTGGGAGATCCTGTGAACGCCGGTTCGGTGCTCGGCAGGATGGGATACACGGGTGCCGGGTTGAACCGCACGCGGGCGCATGTCCATTTGGAAATCGCTCTTTTGATGAGCGAGAACTACGAGGGCTGGCACAAGACGTACTTCGGCAGCGCGAACTACCACGGGAATTTCAATGGAATGAACCTAGCAGGTGTCGATGTGGCCGCGTTTTTCTTGGAGCACAAGGCGAACCCCGACCTCAAGTTGAGTGAGTTCATCCTGAGCCGTCCGGTTCAGTTCAAAGTAGCGATTCCGGCTGGTAACGAAGAGCCTGAGTTCCTTGTTCGTCATCCTTGGATGAAACGGGGTGATGTCCCAGGTGCAGTTTCTTGGGAAATCGGTTTTGCGGCGACGGGTCACCCTGTTTCCTTCACGCCAAGCATACGCCCCATCAGCCAAGCAGTCGTGAGTCACATTCGCCCTTCGGAAATCCCGCAGCGCTGGCTGACGCGCGGGCTGCTGACGGGAGCAGGTCAGCAAACTTCGCTCTCAAGTGGCGGCAAGCAGATGCTCAAGCTAGTGCTGGACGATTTTCCAAAAATCGATTGAGCGTTATCTGTAGCTTTCCGCGATAATTTGCGCATACAGCTTTGCTTCCGGCATGGGCTGCCGAGTCAGTGATGGGTCGTTGTCAAGATCGACGAAGTGCAGGCCAAAGTCGGTATTTGGATCAAAGGGATGACCCCACTCGCGGTTCGAAGTGATGGACCACCAGTTGTAGGCACGGACTGGAATATTTTTTTCTATGGCTTTGGAAACCTCGGCGAGGTGTGACGTCATGTAATCGGCGCGCGACACACTACCTGCAGAAGATGGGCAGCCATTTTCGACGATAAAAATCTCCTTGTTCGGAAACCAGCGGTGGAAGCGGCGAAGCGCGTGGTAAAGTCCGCGCGACCAAACAGGGGCGCGGAGAAATCGCCCGCAGGCGGCGTCCTCCAACAATCGGAAACAGTGCAGGCGGTGGGTTGGCAACCCCCAATAATAATCGAGACCGACGAAGTCCTGTGCGCCGATGGCCTCGGACGGGCAGAGTTCCTTCGCGAGTTTGCCTGCCATGCCGAGATACCACCAGTTTGAGTTCGCAATCAGTGTAGTCGTCCCCCAGAAGCGCCACGCCCAGTTCAGCCAACTTGATTTCGACTCCAAGCTCTCAAAACGATCGCCTGGATTGATGGGGACGATCACGAGCTTCGATTCATCACCGAACAGCCGCGCCGCGATGAGCCGCGCGAGACGGACTTCCAGTCCTTCACCCGTGCATTTTTCTGAAACGCCCGGCGCATCGGTGCGGATGCCGATGCGGACTTTTCCGCGCCGCCGCACGCGTCGCATCCCGCGTCCGGTCGATAGATGCTCGGGTAAACTCTCGTTTGTGGTGAAGACTTCATGCAGTGAAACCGGCCGGACGGAGCGTCCGATGAACGCATCCGGCTCCGCAAGCCACGGGACATCGCACTGCCCGGCGAGATCGTCCTGGAAATCGCGCACGGCGAGACCGACATGGTCGAGCAAACGGGTGTGGCCGTGCGGCGCGAGGACAACGTAGTGCTCTACGCTGAGGCAGGTTTTCAGGAAACGGAAACGCCCGCGATTCTCCAGTTCGGGCGGGAGCAGGTAAAAGGCGTCGCCGTAAAGCGCGTCTACTTTTCCGTCGGTAAGGGCATCGCGGGCGTCGTCGTAATTGCGGAAGAGATGCTTGCGGGTGTTGGGCGGGAGGTCGCGCTTCCAACCCTGCGGCTGGTTGCCGATTGCGATCACGCCGACTTTTTTCCCCGCTAGCGATGATAAGTCAGCCTCCGCGTAATCTGTTGGCACCAACACGGCCTTGCCGGTGCGGAGGTAGGGATCGCTGGATTCGAAACGCGTCTGATCCTCCATCGTGATGCCGCCGATCACGAGATCGACATCGCCGCGCTCGCTAACGAGAGCACCCTTAGTGGTGAATTTGAAAAGCGCCTCCGCCATGCCGCGGTGGCACGCGCCCCAATCTAACAGCATCTGCAGCCACGTCGGGAAGCCGGTGACGAGCGGATTCACGCCGACCTTCGCTTCGCTTCGCCGCGCCTGTATCGAGGCACGGGCGCGGGTGTGTGCGAGGAAAAGGTTCGGCACCAGTTTCCCGACGGCCTCTGCCTCGTCATCCACATGCGAGCCGCGCGGCAAGCCCGGCGGCATGTAGTAGCGGTTCTGCCACCACGGCTTGATGTATCCGAAGGTGAGTTGGCTCGGTTCGTTGAAGGTGATCCACCAATCGACCTTTTCCCCGAATGCCTCCGCCACGCGATCCGCGTAGCGCGCGAAGAGTTCGGGAAACTCCGGCCCGATCATCCCGCCATGGTCGCGCTCCAGCCACACGGGCCACACGAAATGGTGCAGGGTGGTCATCACCTTCATGCCGTGGCGGCGAACACAATCGGCAAGCTCCGCATAATGAGCGAGCGCGGCGGGATCGAAATTTCCACACTCCGGCTCCACCCGCGCCCACGCCACCGAGAAACGGAACAGCTTGCAGCCCATGGCGGCAGCCGCGGCGATGTCCTCCTCATAGCGGTTCCAGAAATCCGTCGCCTTTCCGCGCGGCGTCAGCCCTTGGCAGCGCTCCCAAAGATCCCACACATCCTCGCACAACGGATCATGCGCCTCCACCTGGTGGTCGGCGTTGGCCGTGCCGAAGAGAAAGCCCTCGGGAAATTTTAGATTCGGGAAACCGGCCACCGGGGGAAGGATAGAGTCGGAAGGGTGCTTGTCAGCAAGGATATGGTGACTCAGGAATCTGCGCATCGGAATTCATCCAGATCGGCGAGATCCTGCGGGCGATTGGCAATTTTCTTCGCAGTAATTAGTTCCTACTTTCCGAGGAAATGCATGGTGACTCCCTCCGAGACCACGGATTCAACGGCCTCGGCTTCGAATATGCGTAACAGATCTTAGAAGTCGGAGTTCATCGGGATGCATTCCTTTCTTACCCACCCAGTATTCTTCTATAAGCTCCCATGCCGCCTGAAGACGCGCGGCGCAGCCGGCTTCCTGCCACTGACGGATGCGGTAAGCGCGTCGTTCCTCGAAGGACGTGAACTTCACGACAGGCCAGTGCGAGCGGTCTTTCGCTGGAGTGATGGATTCAGCTTCCAACTGCAAACTTTAAGCCGTCACAGAAATGATGGCAAGGACGCGTATGCCACACACTCTTGGAAAAATCCGCCCAGAAGCACTTACAGCTAGAATCATCATTCTTGACTCATCGTCCATAGACCTACGAGGGCATTCAGCATGGACTTTAAGTCATGTTGAAAAACGACCCACTTCTTCTCTCGTTAGGCAAAAAAGTCCGCCAAAACCGCGAGAAAAAGGAAATTACACAGGAAAAACTCGCTGAATTCTCGGGACTCGATCCGACCTACATTAGCGGAATCGAGCGCGGACTTCGTAATCCGGGTATTAGGAATGTCGCAAAAATTGCCAAGGCTCTTGGCCTGACCACTTCACAACTTTGCGAGGGGGTGGATCTGTGAGTTCAAAAGTTACGAAAGCCAAAAAAGCAACAAGGGAGAAAAAGAAGGCCCTTACCCTCGCTGAAGAGGCTACTCCATACAATTACGAGGCTCTGGCACCGGACAAAATGAATCCGGCAAAGCCTCGATTTATTGATTTATTTTGCGGGATCGGAGGTTTCCGAATAGCTTTCGAAAAAGTTGGTGGAAAATGCGTATTTTCAAGCGACTACGACAAATTCTCTCAACAGACGTATGAGGCCAACTTTGGCGATACACCTCATGGCGACATACACGGAGTTGCTGTTGCGGACATTCCTGCCCACGACATTCTTTGCGGCGGCTTCCCTTGCCAACCCTTCAGCATCGCTGGTGTGTCAAAGAAAATCAGCCTTGGTCGAGGACATGGTTTCGATGATGTAAAGCAAGGCAATCTCTTTTTTTCCATCGCAGACATCCTCGACTTTCATCGGCCTGCCGCCTTTGTTCTCGAGAATGTGAAGAATCTTAAGGGGCACGACAAAGGGAAAACATTTAAGATCATCCATAACACTCTTACCCAGCATCTTGGATACACAGTTTACCACAAGGTAATCGATGCACAGTCGGTTGTTCCTCAACATCGAGAAAGAATCTTCCTCGTTGGATTTCGCGAGTGGCGCCACTTTGAGTTTCCCAAGTTCCCTGAAGAGGGACCAAAGCTTGTTAGTATTCTGGAGGCGAATCCAGATCCTAAATATACCCTTACAGATCACCTTTGGAGTTACCTGCAGAATTACGCAGCGAAGCACAAGGCTGCGGGTAATGGTTTCGGATTTGGCCTAGTGACTGGCACCAGTACCACACGCACCCTTAGCGCCCGCTATCACAAAGATGGTTCCGAGATTCTAATTGCACAGCGTGGAAAAAATCCCCGCCGACTCACGCCTCGTGAGTGCGCTCGACTAATGGGATACCCTGACAGCTACAAGATCGAAGTTTCCGATACACAGGCATACCGCCAGTTCGGAAACTCAGTTGTGGTGCCAGTGGTAGAGCGGATTGCATATGCGGTTAGTAAAGCTCTGAAACGTCCCACCTCCGAGGCCGAGGACTTAGTTCTTTGCGATAAGAAATCTAAGGAAGGTGACGAAGCAATGAATGCACAGAAACCGACTAACTATCCTGCTAAGAAACGCGCGAGAAGAAAGAAATGAACATTGAGCAGGTCAAAGCACTTTTCGTCACCGCAGGGTGCATACGTCTTTATGCAAAGTTGCTGGCCGAAAACGACAACTCGAAAAATCAGATTTATTTTGGTCCCGACTTCAGTGCTCTTAGCCTATTCCCGACTCAGCAAATCACTGCAGAGGGAAATCCACAGAAGCCAATCTACAAAGGAAAGCTAAACTTTAGGTGGCTATCTAACAATGGAATGCCCTCAGAGGCACCGGGAGCACAGCTGATTTTGTATCCTCAATATCCAGAGGTTCGTTTTTCTGGATTCCTTAAAGGATCAAAAAACGCACCCAATCACCTACTAAACAAGCGCCTAGCAAATCGGGTGCTTTTTATGGGTGTTGCTGAGGATGGCGAGATTTCAGGTTATTTAGCAGCAGGAGAATCTGAATTGTCTTGCGAATTTGTTGCCCGTTTCACCGAACCAAGCTTTGGGGTTTTTACGGAATTGATGCTTCCTACAACTAAAGCTGAGGACGCCCGCACCGCACTTCTCAGTGAATTAACACGCATCAGTGAACTGGAGTGGATTACTTCAAAAAGACTTTCCCGCGACGGTGCAATCATGGCATGCAATGCACCGAACTGCGGAGGATACACGCTCGAAGCCGAACTAGGAATTACACCAAATGGTCGGTCAGAACCCGATTATCTGGGCTATGAAGTTAAACAAACTGCGGTACCTGGATTCCACCGGCTTACTTCAGGGACTATAACTCTAATGACTCCGGAGCCCACTGGAGGGATTTATACAACAGAGGGCCCTGAATTTTTTGTGCGTCAGTTCGGCTATTCCGATAAAAAGGGGCGCGGAGACAGGATGAACTTTGGTGGTTTGCACAGAGCCGGTGTGCGTCATCAAGGAACGGAGCTGACACTTAGTTTGCTCGGCTTTGGAAACGGAAAGATTGCAAATCGTGACGGCTGTTTGGCATTAGTTGGTGACGCAGGGCAAATAGCCGCATCCTGGGATTTTAAAAGTCTCATGCAGCACTGGACGCGTAAGCACGCCCACGCCGTTTATGTACCCTCGATGATGCGGAAAGATCCCTTGCTGGAGTATTGTTTTTCGGAGAATGTGAGACTCGCAGAGCAACCAGATTTTCTCCGACTCTTGGGTGCTTTCGAGAGTGGGGTAATCTACTATGATCCTGGTATAAAGCTGGAGCATGCATCAACCGCGAATCCAAAATTGAAACGCCGTAGTCAATTCCGCATTCGTTCGGCAGACATCCCAGCGATTTACGGCAGAGTTGAAACCGTAAACGTTCGCACTGGAAATATTGTCCGGTAAATACTTTTTTACCTTGAATCACACCAAAAAGAAAAAAGCCACCTTCCGGATGGATGATGGCTTTTGGTGATGATGATTTTCCTCGGAACAGTGATTGTGTCCGCTCCTTACCCCAAAATCTGCGCCAGCACGTAGGGGAGGATGCCGCCGGCGCGGTAGTAGTCTTTTTCCACGGGGGTATCGATGCGGACGACGATGGGGAGGTCGAATGAGGGCGGACGGCTCGGCGAGCCATCCCTACCGGGGTGGACGCGGAGGGTGGCTTGCTGCATCGGCTTGAGGTCGTTGTCGATGCCGAGGATGTCGAAGGTGGCGTCGGCGAGGTCTTTGACTTTTTCGAAGTCGTCCTTGTTGACGAAGTTGCAGGGCAGGACGCCCATGCCGACGAGGTTGGAGCGGTGGATTCGCTCGAAGGATTTGGTGACGACGGCTTTCACTCCGAGGAGGTTGGTTCCTTTCGCGGCCCAGTCGCGGGAGGAACCCATTCCGTAGTCCTCGCCGCCGATGACGATGGTGGGCGTGCCTTCTTTCTGATAGACGGCGGCGGCGTCGTAGATGGACACAACAGATGAAGAAGGCGGTGCGCCTTCTTCGACACGCGAGGTCGCGTGTGCTCCCCCAAGAATGGTGACTCCGCCTTCGATGCCGGGAACCATGAGGTTCTTGATGCGGACGTTGGCGAAGGTGCCGCGGGTCATGATGCGATCGTTGCCGCGGCGGGAGCCGTAGGAGTTGAAATCGGCGAATCCGACACCTTTTTCTGTTAGAAAACGACCGGCGGGGCTGTCTTTCTTGATTGCTCCGGCGGGGGAGATGTGGTCGGTGGTGACGGAGTCCCCGAAGATGCCTAGCGGGCGCGCGCCCTTGATCTCGACGATGTCGCGAGGCTCCGGCGTGAAGCCGTCGAAAAACGGCGGCTCCTGGATGTAGGTGGATTCGCGATCCCATTCATAGACATTGCCGGTGGAGGATTTGATCTCGTTCCACTTCGGATTCTGGTCGGCGAAGCCGGTGTAGAGGCGTTGGAAAACATCGGGGCGCAGGGAGGAATTCATCGCGGCCTCGATTTCGGCGGAGGTCGGCCAGATGTCTTTCAGGAAAACCGGATGGCCGTCGGAGCCGAAGCCGAGTGGCTCGGTTTCCATATCGATATCGACCGTGCCGGCGATGGCAAAGGCGACGACGAGGGGAGGGGACATGAGGAAGTTCGCCTTGATCGATTGGTGGACGCGGGCTTCGAAGTTGCGGTTTCCGGAAAGGACGGAGGCGGCGACGATGTCCTCGGCTTTCACGACATCCTCGATGCCGGAGTCGAGCGGGCCGGAGTTGCCGATACAGGTGGTGCAGCCGTAGCCGACAGTTTGGAAGCCGAGCTTGTCGAGCTCTACTTGGAGGCCGGTCTTGTTGAGGTAATCGGTGACGACGCGCGAGCCTGGGCCGAGCGATGTTTTCACCGAAGGCTTCACGGTCAGGCCTTTCGCATTGGCTTTTTGCGCGAGCAGACCGGCGGCGAGCATGACGCTGGGGTTGCTGGTGTTCGTGCAGGAAGTGATGGCGGCGATGAGGACGGAGCCGTGGGTGATCGTGTCCTTGATGCCGTCCTTGGAATCGACCGTGACTTCCCAGAGCGGGTAGGCGGGGTCATCGTTCGATTCGGTGACCACGCCGATTTCCGCGCCGAAGCCGTGGGCGATGTTCGATGGATCATCGGGCTCGCTGTCGAGGGTGGGCGGGAGGCCTTCCGGAGTTTCCGTGTTGATGACGGGCTGCTTGTTGTAACCGTCGGGAGCGGGACCGGTGAGGAGGGACGCCCACTTGGATTTCAGGGAATCCAGCTCGATGCGATCCTGCGGGCGTTTCGGGCCGGCGACTCCGGGTTTCACCGTGGAGAGATCGAGATCGACGATCTGGGAAAACTGGAGGGCGTCGCGGTCGGTCGGAATGCCCCAGAGGCCTTGCGCCTTGTAGTAGTTTTCGACGGTCGAGCAAAGCTCGGGCGAGCGGCCGGTGCCTTCGAGGTAGCCGGTGGTGATTTCATCGATGCCGAAGAAGCCCATGGTCGCGCCGTATTCGGGAGCCATGTTGGCGATGGTCGCGCGGTCTGGCAGCGACAGGGCTTTCGCGCCGGGGCCGTAGAACTCGACGAATTTTCCGACCACCTTGGTTTTCCGCAAAACTTCGGTGACGAGAAGGACGAGGTCGGTGGCGGTGACGCCGGTATGGAGTTCGCCTGTTAGATACACGCCGACGATCTCGGGAACGAGGAAAGTGACCGGCTGGCCGAGCATGCCCGCCTCCGCCTCGATGCCGCCCACGCCCCAGCCGACGACTCCGAGGCCGTTGATCATGGTGGTGTGCGAATCGGTGCCGACCAGGGTGTCTGGATAAAACACGCCATCTTTCTCAAGCACGCACTTTGCGAGGTGTTCGAGGTTCACTTGGTGGACGATGCCGATGCCGGGCGGCACCACTTTAAAAGTATCGAAGGCTTGCTCGCCCCATTTCAGAAACTCGTAGCGCTCGCGGTTGCGGTGGAATTCGAGATCGAGGTTTTTCTCCAACGAGCCTCCGGTGCCTGCGTAATCGACCTGGACCGAGTGATCGACCACGAGATCGACCGGCACGAGCGGCTCGATCATTTTCGCGTCCTTGCCCATCGCGTGGACGGCGGAGCGCATCGCGGCGAGATCGACGAGCAAAGGCACGCCGGTGAAATCCTGGAGCACGATGCGGGCTACGACGAAGGGGATTTCATAATCGCCGGGGGATTTCGCGTTGTAGTTTGCGAGGTTGTGGATGTCTTTGTCGGAAACCTTGAGGCCGTCGTTGTTGCGGAGCAGGGACTCAAGCACGATCCGGATCGAGACGGGGAGCTTGGAAAGGTTCGGGAATTTTTCCGCAAGCGCGGGGAGGGAATGGAGTTTGCCCTCTTTGCCGGAGCCGGTGGTGAATGTGCGGATGTAGCTCATGCTGTTACTTTTTGTAAACTCGTGCGCGCGCAGGTTCGGGGATGACTAGAGATTTGTCAAAAAGGTTCCGCGCCCCGTAAATTGCATCCTTTATGCAAAAATGGGAGTTTAAACGGGTAGCTGTGCAATACGGTCTAGCGGCGAAGAAATGAACCGGATACCTTGCCGCTTGCCCGCGCCATAGAAACGTGTAGATTCCGAAAAGTCCGATGCGTTTCCTCGCTTCCACCCTCTTCGCCCTGATGACCTTCATCCTACCCACGGCTGGGGTGATGAGAAATTTCTGTACGCTGAGCATGGCCTTCGTTTCAGACAAGGGGAAATGCTCTTTCGATGAGGGGGAATGCTGCTGCGAAGAAGGAAAGCACGAATCCCCGCGCCCCGATTGCATGATCGCCGCGAAGTTATTGCCGAACGCCGACAAGACTCCAGCTCCCCACATTCCGCATGCGGATGGCGCTTGGTTTTTGCTTCCGGCTTCCGGCTTTGATCGGTCGCACGCCCTGTCTGCCGAAATCGCAGTAGCCTTGTGCCAGCGCGGTCCGCCGGTGATCCTGGATCCGCTTTATCTCACGCAGCGGCGGCTGCTTATCTGAAGATCGGTCGCGATTCCCGCGACGGCGTGATCCTCTTGGATCGCGCGTTTCACGTTTCCTGCGGACTTTTTTTCGCGAACTCGATCTTTCAGAACCACCATGCCTACTCAACAACCACCATTCTCCCGACCCGCCAAACGCAGGCTCGGCGTATGGCTCTTGCCGCTCGGAATCTTCCTCGGCTTCGCGCTGCTCTTCGCCCTGCTTTTCCGCGACCGCTTGCTGCCAGGCAAGTCGGTGGATGTCGTCCCGGCGGTCGGCATCGAGGAAACCATTGTTGCGACGGAGACCACGAAAGCCACGGGTAAAACTCTCTTCCAAGCATCCGGCTGGGTGGAGCCGGATCCACTGCCGACCAAGGCCACCGCGCTCACCGACGGCATCGTCAACGAGGTGCATGTGCTTGAAGGTGCCTTAGTGAAAAAAGGCGACCTGCTTGCCACCCTGATCGACGAAGACACCCGCATCGAGCGCGACGCGATGGCCGCGAAGCTGGCCGACATGAAAGCATCCTTCAACGCGCATTGCGTCGGAACGCAAATTGCGATACGTAAAATGGACGCGGAGAAAGCGATGCTCAAAGTGGCGGAAGCGAACGCCGAGGAGGCCGCTGACAAGTTGGGTCGGTATGGCGAACTCTCGAAGGGCGCGATCACCGGCGACGAGCGGCTCACCGTGAGACTTGACCACCGACGCAGGCTCGCCGAGGTCGATCTCGCGAAGGCGCGCATCGGCGAGATCGCGGAGGAGTTGACCCAGATCGCTTACGAAATCCTCGCCATCCAGGCGCAGATAAAGGGCGCGGAGCTGGATCTTGATAAAGCGGAACTAGCACACCGCCGCACGCGCATCCACGCTCCGGCGAACGGGCGTATCCTTTCACTCAAAGCCGCTCCGGGCGCGAAGAAGATGGTTGGCATGGACGAGGAGGACAGCTCCACCATCGCGATCCTATACGATCCCGCGCACCTGCAAGTCCGAGTCGATGTGCCGCTGGCGGATGCTGCCGGTTTGAGTGTTGGCCAACCCGCCCGCATAGGCTGCAACCTTTTGCCGGACGAGGTTTTTGAAGGAATTGTCACCCGCATCGAGGGCGCAGCAGATCTTCAGCGCAACACTCTTCAAGCAAAAGTCCGCATCGCTGCACCCAGCGAAAAGCTCCGCCCGGAAATGCTCTGCCGCGTGGAATTCCTCGAGGCACCGCGCGCCGCATCCGTTGTGGCAAGTGTGATGGGTGTCGCCGTTTATGTCCCTGCCACTGCCCTCCGCGATGGCACGGCTTGGATCTGCGATGTGGATTCGCTCCGCGCCGAACGCCGCGATGTTGTTTCCTCAGAAGTTTCCGAAGGATTGATCCGCGTCGATTCCGGGATTCGCCCCGGCGAGTGGGTCATCGCCGATCCCTCAGACCTGCGCGAAGGCCAGCGCCTCAAACCCCGCGTCACCGAACAACCATGATCTCCTGCAAATCCATTAGCAAATCCTACCGCAAGGGCGCGAACACCGTGACCCCGCTGGAAAACCTCAACCTTGAAGTCCCGCGCGGCGAGTTCCTTGCGCTGATGGGGCCGTCCGGTTCGGGGAAAACCACGCTGCTCAACCTTATTTCCGGCATCGATACGCCGTCTTCCGGCACGCTTGTGATCGACGGCCAGAACATCGCCGATTTCTCCAGAAAGCAGCTCACAAAATGGCGCTCACAAAAGGTCGGCTACATCTTCCAGCTCTACCATCTCATCCCGGTTCTAACCGCTTTTGAAAACGTCGAACTACCCCTGCTCATCACATCGCTCAGCCGCGCCGAGCGCAGAGCGAAAGTGGAGGAGGCGCTGGATCTCGTCGGCCTCATGGATAGATCTCATCACACGCCGGCCGAGCTTTCCGGCGGGCAGGAGCAGAGGGTAGCCATCGCCCGTGCGCTGGTCGCTGATCCGCCGCTGCTTGTCGCCGACGAGCCGACCGGCGACCTCGACCGCGAATCCGCCAACGGCATCCTTGCGCTGCTCCAGTCCTTTGCCCGCGAAAATGGTAAGACCATCGTGATGGTCACCCACGACGCTCGTGCCGCCGCCGCCGCCCACCGCACGCTGCACCTTGAGAAAGGCGTTCTTCTTTCCGAAGACCCCAACCTGACAAGCCTATGACCGCCCTTCTTACGCTCGCCATGAAACAGCTCCTGCGCCACCGGCTGCGGACCGCTCTGACCGTGCTCGGAGTCGCCTCCGGCATGTTCCTTTTCACCTCGGTGGAGACGCTGCAAAGCTCGCTGGGCGCCGCCACGGAGGAAACAGCGGCGGATACTACGCTCGTAGTATATCGCGAGAACCGCTTCTGTCCCGCCGCCAGCAAGCTGCCCGAGCATTACACCGATGAGATCCGCCGCATGCCCGGCGTGCGCGAAGTGATACCGATCCAGATCGTCGTGAACAACTGCGGCGCGAGCCTTGATGTGATCACTTTCCGCGGCGTGCCCGAGGGGATGCTGCGGAAATTCGCGCCGGAGATCGAGATCATCGCGGGCGATGAGGCGGAGTGGGTGAAACGTGACGACGGCGCGCTGCTCGGCGAGCAGTTCGCGAAACGCCGCGGCCTGAATCCGGGCGACAAGTTCGATGCCGTCGGCGTGACCGTCCATGTGGCGGGCATCATCCGCTCGCCGTTTCCTCAGGATAATAATGTCGCCTATGTGAAGCTGCCCTTTCTCCAGCAAGCCTCGCGCACCGGGCTGGGCGTGGTCACTCAGTTCAACGTCCGCGTTCACCGCTCCGCCGATCTCAAGCCCGTCGCCGCTGCCATCGACGCGCGTTTCAAATCCGACCAATCGCCCACCGACACGCGGCCGGAGAAAGCATTTTTTGCGGAAACCGCCAGCCAGCTCATCGAGTTGATCGGCTTCACGAGATGGCTCGGTCTCGGTGCAGTAATCGCGGTGATCGCGCTTGTAGCTAACGCGATTTTGCTGATGGTACGCAGTCGCGTGAAGGAAAATGCTGTGCTCCGCACCCTCGGATATCCGGCACGCGCGATCATGTTTCTCGTCGTTAGCGAAGGCGGTTTGTTAGGTCTTGCGGGCGGCATCTTTGGTGCCGGTCTCGCTTGGGGTTTCCTGCGCTGGCAGAGTTTCACCATGGGCAGCGAAGGCCACACCCTCGCTATTCTGCCGGAAATCTCCACCGCCCTCTTCGCATCGGTAGCTGCCCTCGTCCTCGGTGTCATCGCCTCCATCCACCCCGCCATTATCGCCATCCGCCAACCCATCGTGAAGTCGCTGCGCTCTTAAATCTCAAATTTTAAACTTTAAATCTCAAGGAAGAGAAAGACCACAGCGCATCTAACAACGACTCTTCATTAGGGTTTAAAATTTAAAGTTTCATGCTCCCTCTAACCTACGCCCTGCGGAATCTCTTCCGCGACAAGCCCCGCCTCGCGCAGACGGTCGGCGGGTCGGCATTGGTGGTTTTGCTGGTGATCGCTGCCACCGCGCTCAACGGCGGGATGAAGCAGGTTCTTTCCGCATCGGGTTCGGAAAAAAACATCATCTTGCTCGGCGCGGGCAGCGAGGAAAGTATCCAACGTAGCGAGGTCAGCCCGTTGCTTGGCGGTATTGCGGAGGCGGGAGTGCGCGGCGTTTCGAAAACACTCGGTCGCCCTGCCGCCTCGGTGGAGATTCATTACATGACCTACCTGACGGATAAGGAGGGTCGGAAAGGGCAGGGGCTGTTCCGCGGAGTTACGCCGCGTGCGCTGCTGGTGCATCCTGAGGTGCGGCTGTTAGAAGGGGCGTTCCCACGCTCCGGCGAGGTGATGGTGGGCAGGCTCGCATGGCGCAAGCTCGGCATTCCCGAGGCTTCCCTGAAACCCGGCGCGTCCGTCACCATCGATCGCTCGCCGATGATCGTCTCCGGCGTATTCGCCGCGCCTGGCACCGTGATGGAGTCCGAGGTCTGGGCCGCCCTTGGCGATCTTCACATGCTCGCCCAGCGCCAGACGGTTTCCTGCGTCGTCTTGCGCATGGACGATGCGGCGAATTTTCCCGATGCCGATCTTTTTGCCCAGCAGCGACTCGACCTAGAGCTGACCGCGCTGCGTGAAAGCGATTACTACGCGGCGCTCAGTTCCTTCTTCAAACCTCTCCGCGTGATGACATGGATCACTGCCGGCCTCATCGCGGCAGGTGCGGTTTTTGGCGGATTCAACACGCTCTACGCCGCCTTCGCCTCCCGCATCCGCGAACTCGCCACCCTCCAGGCCATCGGCTACGGACGCGGTGCGATTTTTCTCAGCCTCGTCCAAGAAAGCCTGATCGCCTGCCTTGCCGGGACATTGGTCGCCTCCGCCGTCGCATTATTTCTGCTCGATGGCCGCACGATTCCATTTTCCATCGGTGCCTTCACGGTTTCTGTTACACCGCAGGTGGCGCTCGCTGGGCTAGTCACCGGGATTCTATTAGGAATCCTCGGAGCCGTGCCGCCCGCCATCCGCTGCCTCCGCCCGCCCCTTCCCAAAGCTCTCAGATCCTAATACTATGAAAACCAAATACCTGCTCGCCATCGCCGTCCTCGCTCTCGCTTCCTGCGAAAAAAAGGAAAGCACCGCCGCCATCGAAAACGCCCCGTCCGCCGCCGCGTTCGATGCCCATTTCACCGACCAACCCATCGCCGATCCGCAAGCGATCCACCTAGCCCGCACCGATGCGAAACCTGGAGACGAAATCGTCATCCACGGTCTCATCATGGGCCGCGGAAAAGTTTTCGTCGATGGCCGCGCCTCCTTTCTCCTCGGCGACCGCGAAAAACTCACTCCCTGCAACGTGATGCCCGGCGACGAATGTGAAACTCCATGGGATGCCTGCTGTGATTCCAAAGAAGCGAAGCGCGAAGGGATCGCCTCCATCCAGATCGTCGATGCGAAAGGCAAAGTCCTAAGCGGTGGCCTCAAAGGAGTGAAAGGCCTCAAGGAACTCAGCGCCGTCACCGTAAGCGGTACGGTGGATCAAAGCTCGACGGCGGAGAATCTCGTAGTGAATGCAAAAGTCATCCAAGTATCAAAGCCTTAGGCGGCAGACGCGCATGCGCTCGGCGATGACGAGGGACTTGAAGTGGGAGTAGTCCTCCTCGCGGTCGCCGGAGAGGAGGCGGTAGGTGTATTCCGGCCAGTGGCTAATTTCCCCGAGGGCATTTTTCATGCGCAGGGCGATGACTTCCTCGCTATCGGTGCCGCGGCCGGAGAGGCGGGCGAGAAGCTCTTCCTCGTTGCGAGGCATTACGAAGAGATCGACGGCAGCGAGGCGGATCTCCGCATCTGTGCAGGCACGCACCTGGGCTGCGCCCTGAACATCGAGATCCATCACGATGTCGGTACTATTTCCCAGCGGGCCGATGACTTCGGTTTTGAGCGTGCCGTAAAGATTGCCGTGGACTTCGGCGCTTTCGAGGAATTCTCCGGCGTCGCGTTTGGCGATGAATTCCTCGCGGGAGAGGAAATGGTAATCGCGTCCAGTGATCTCGCCGGGGCGGGCGGGGCGGGTGGTACAGGAGACAGAGTAGCACGCCTCTCCCTCATCCGCCAAGCGCCTACAAAGCGTAGTTTTCCCTGAACCCGAAGGCCCGGAGACTACCAGCAATATCCCTTTGCGCTGCGCCATGCCACCTAGACTGAATCGAAAATTCAAAATTCAAAATTCAAAATTTAAGGAAGATGGATAAACCGTGTGAATGGCGAGATTTTCCGGTTTTGCCCTAGCGCGTCTTTCTGGTTCATTTATGTGACGGAAGGCCCCCGCCATCACGCCGTTGTTTTCAATTCAAGCTGCCGCCAAGAAGGGTATGTCTGCCTTAGCGTGGATGAGGATCGACTGCGGCAGTTTGCTGATAATCGTGTTGGCGTTCGGTACCTCCAAGGTTACGCTCGATTTTTCTGGTGGCAGGAAATCGCTCAAGTACGTGCTTACCGGAAATCTGGGCGAGAATTCACCGGTGAATGTGAATTACTAGGAAACGAAATAATTTTGGAATAAATGTGTGGGCTTTGTCGCTCTTACACTACAATTAAGCGGAATTTGTTTCGCTAAATAAAAAATAAATCCCATGAAAATAGCCTGCAAAACAAAGGACGGAGACAGACACGAAGCCCTTCTCAAAGAGTATTTTATCACTGCCTCCCTGATTGCGCTCCTCAAGCGCGTTGGCGAGGAAGCCGCGAAAGCCGCACCGCGCCGCGCCAACATCGTAGCGCTTGCTAAGGTGCGCAACTAGGTGAATCTATTCGGCTCACTGCTCCGCATTCAGGAAAACCGTTCCCAGCGGTTCGGGAATTGTGTTAGATTGCTGAGATGAGCGTTCAGAAACCCTGAACCAAGCTGGCCGAAAACGACCAAGGAGCACCAGTTTACTGAAGAAGGCATCCGTCAGTAGCGCAATTTTGAATTGAAAACGGCAGAAAGTTCTTGGCTTGCGGGGCCACGTTCGCGTTTCCATGATTTTGTTTCTCTGATTAGGGCGGTGATCAGGGCAGGTAATTGAAGACGGTATCCTCAGCAATGGGATGGAAAGTTTTTTCCGCCAACGTCGTCAAAAACCTGCCGTGGCGACCTAGCGAATCGTTTTGTTGGCTAAATAGAATTTCCTTATGAAAAATTTCACCGTGTCGCTCATTGAATGAAATAACCGAGATGCTCCAGCTCCAGGGCGAGATCTACATTATTCACGGTGACCTCTACCGGCACATCAAGTATGATAGGCGAGAAATTCAAGATGCCCTGTATTCCGCATGTGATGAGAAGATTAACCACTTCCTGAGCGGAGCCAACCGGGACACATAGGATGGCGATTTTTACCCCGTTTGCAGTGATGAACGGTTTAAGCTCGGAGGAATGGTGGACGGGTATTTTCAGCTCCCGCGCCCGCGCGTCTTTTGGGCGAGCATCGAACGCGGCGATGACCTCGAAGCCCTCTTTGAGGAAGCCTTTGTAGCGCAAGAGCGCGGAGCCGAGGTTGCCTGCGCCAACAAGAATAACAGGCTGCAACTGCTCGCGGCCAAGGGCTTCGCGGATGGTGGAGATCAACCCTTCTACCGGATAACCTAATCCGCGGGTGCCGAACTGGCCAAAGTATCCGAGATCTTTCCGTAATTGTGCGGGCTTCACACCGGCTGCTTTCGCTAGAATTTCCGAGCTAACCGTTTCCTGACAGTTTACGCTGAGCTTCTGAAGGCAACGATGATATATGGAAAGTCGGTAGACCGCTTTTTTGGGTATGTCCACCCTTTCGTTCTTCTCCGATTCCTCTTCCAAAATGGTATGCAGTTTAAAGTTTTTCCGGATGCTGCAATAGCTCGGCAACGCGATGAAGGAGCAATCCCGCCCCACCACCATCGACCACGCGATGGTCAAAGGTCAGTAATAATTGTGCCTCCGTGACGGGTATGAATGCCTCTACCTGATCGCTCCACACCGGGGATTTGCGCCCCGCGCCGAGGCCGAGAATGAGAGTTTCATTAGGCAATGGAATCGGGGTTCCCGTGGTGAGACCAAAAGTTCCGAAATTTGTCACCGTGGCGATACCGCCCTTGGAGTCGTTTTCAGTAAGGCGGCGGCGGCGGGCGCGATCCACAAGATCGTCATACTCGGCAATCAGTTCGCTCAGCGATTTCCGATCCACCTCGCGAACGGTCGGAACAACCACTCCATCCTCCACTTGCACCGCCACGCCGATGTCAAAGGAACGTGGGTGCACGACTTTTTCTCCGATCAGATATCCCGCGGTCATCGGTTGTTCTGTTAGAGCTAGAGCGAAGGCGCGGAGCAGATAAAGGGTAAGGCCGGGCTTCGGCGATTGCTCGCGGCGATGGTCAAGCACGCGATCTAACATCAACGGCAGGCCGACGGTTGCCAGCGGGCGCGTCCAGCTCCGCCGCATGGCATCAGCCACCGCCATGCGCATCGGCGAGGCAGCGACGCTGGGCCACTCTTCCAAGTAATCCAAAAATCTTTCCAAGTCCTCGACCGTAACACGCCCCCCCGCACCCGTGCCGACAATAGCGGAAATATCTGCTTCTCGCAGCCCCATATCGTCCATCCGCGCGCGCATCCTCGGAGAAATATAGTGAGCACCCATCACCCCGGTCGGCACTGGCAGGCCTTTCACGCTGGGGATGATGCTGGGATTTTCCTCGTACGAATCGCCGTCGAGCGCGAAGTGAAGGTTCTCCTCTCCGGCAGGCTTCTGCTCTTGCTCGGCGAGCTTTTTCGCATCGATGCTTTCGATGGTGTCCACACCGGTGCGCGTGACCTCCTCCTCGGTCACTTCCAACAAACCGAGCAGCGAACCCACCGAATACGAAACTCCCTCCACCGCCTTGATTTCGGAGACGATGCCGTCGCACAGCGTGGTTACGCCCATCACTGCCTTATTCGTCTCTACCTCGATGATTTCCTGATCCGTGCGCACCGCATCACCCACGGCGATGCCGAGTCGGATCACGGTGGCCTCGGCGATGGATTCTCCGAGCTGTGGCATCAAGATGGGGACGGTCGGCATGGTCGTTTTGTTAGAAAGAAAGGAGTTTTCGGAGCGCTTCGCAAATCGATTCCGGGGTCGGGCGGTGCGCGGCCCAGAGCTTGGGATGATAGGGGACGGGAGTGTCGCGGGCATTGAGCCGTTGCGGCGGCGCATCTAACAGATGGAATCCTTCCTCCGTGACTTTCGCGACAATCTCCGCCGTCACCCCTCCCCATGGGAACGCCTCGCCCAGCGCGAGCAAACGCCCCGTCCGCGCCACCGAAGCGAGTATGGTATCGAGATCCAGAGGTTTCACTGAACGCAGGTCCACGACCTCGATTTCCCAACCATCCGCCTGCAATCGATCTGCCGCGCGCACGGCTTCATGAACCATCGCGCTATAGGTCACGACCGTTGCGTGCTTGCCCGGCCTCGCGATCCGCGCTTGGCCGATAGGTAGTCCGTCGCCGTTGATCGACTTCGCCTTGAGCCAACGGTAGAGGAACTTGTGCTCGCAGTAGATCACCGGGTCATCGAGTTTCACCGAATCCACCAGCATGTGATACGCGTCGGAAACGGTCGCCGGCGTCACCACCACCAAGCCCGGATACTGCGCGTAGATCCCCTCCATGCTCTGACTATGAAAAGGGCCGGAACCCGGCGTGCCACCGGAAGGCAGGCGCACCGTGATCGGGATCGGCATGCCTGTGCGGTAAAAGTGCGTCGCTGCCTGATTCACGATCTGGTTGAACGCGATCGACGAGAAATCCGCGAACTGCATCTCGATGATGGGCCGCATCCCTTCGATCGCCGCGCCCACCGCCAAGCCAATCATCGCGTCCTCGGAAATGGGGCTGTCGAACACTCGATTGGGAAACGCCTCGGCCAGCCCTTTCGTGGCCTTGAACGCGCCACCGAAATTCGAGATGTCCTGGCCGTAGAGGAACACGCGCGGATCCTCCCGCAGCAGGGTTTCCTGCGCCTCGCGGATCGCATCAATGTAGGTGACTCCGCTCACTGTGCGCTCAGGGGGAAACGGGTTGATAAGGCCGACCAATCCTCGCGATACGGATCGGGCGCGGGTTCTTGTTGCGCTTGGGCCACCGCCCTTTGCACCTCCTCCGATGCCTCTTCCTGCCAGGCCGTGATTTCTTCCGTCGTCGAGAAACCGCCCTCCACGAGTTGCCGCATCGCCACCTCGATGCAATCCCTTCCATAGTGATCATGCTTCGCGGAATCCGGCACGTAGGAGCCATCATCATGCTCGCCGTGTCCACCGAGTCGCAGTAAATGCGCCACCACCATCTGCGGCCCGCCACCCGCTCTCGCCCGCCGCACTGCCTCGCTAACCACCGAGGCACAAGCGATCAGATCCGTGCCGTCCACTGAAAATCCACCGATCCCATACCCCGCTGCCCGCTCCACCAGATCCGCACAAGCGAACTGCCGGGCGTTCGGCGTCGAATAGGCGAATTGATTATTCGCCACCACCACCACCATCGGCAGTTTCTCCACCGCCGCCATATTCAGCCCCTCATGGAAAGCACCCGTCGAGGTCGCCCCATCGCCCACCGAGGTCGCGCCGACGCATCCGTCGAGAGTTCCTTTCAGCCGCTTCGCGAAAAGCATGCCCGCGATCAGCGGAACCTGCGCACCGAGATGAGAAATCATCGCCGGCATCCCCATCTCGGGACGGCCGCGGTGAATATTTCCATCACGCCCTCTCATCGGCCCCTTTACGGAACCTAGATAAGTGCGGGTGCAGTCGATCAAAGGTTCACCAAAAGCCGTCCGCCCGGCCTGATCCCGGATCAGCGGCGCGAAACAATCTTTTCCCTGAATCAGCGAGGCACCGAGCGTCGCGCTGATCGCCTCCTGCCCTTTTCCAAGATAAACGCCGCCGACGATTTTCCCCGCTTTATAAAGACTGGATAGCTTGTTTTCCAAAATCCGCGCCCGCAGCATCGCGCGGAAGGTGCTTCTCAGGAAATCCCCCTCAGGGGAAACAGCGGTGGCGTAGGCGTTCTCTTCCGTTCTCAGCACGCCCCAAGGCTACGTCGCCCCCAGCCTATCCTGCAACCGCTTTCCTTCGGCGAATCAAAGCTTGCCTCCATGCGCTATTGGACAAGGCGTTCCGGGCTACGGATTCTTCCCAATCTTCCCAACGCCGGACTTCGGGTGAAAGCGGGAAAAGAAACCCGGCAACCATCCAAACCCGATTTCAGTGCGCGGCGGATTTCCATTGATACCGTCTTGTTTCAACTAAGGACGCAGTCGAATGGGTTCGTTGTTACTCACTCATTTGCAGCACCTTTTATTGTTCCGCTTCTTTATTTCATTAGAAAAGGTCTGAATGACTACCTGTTCTGCCGAGGGTCAAGGTGTCCGGTGAAATCTTGTAGATCAATATCCAGTCTGGTTCTATGTGGCAATCACGCCATCCTGACCACTTTCCGTTGAGCGCATGATCGACAAAGCGATCTGGTAAATCCTCTCCGGCAATAAGTAAATCCACAACGACCTTGAGTTTGCCCAAGTCTTTGTCGCGCTTCTTTTGCTTCTTAATGTCCTTCCGAAAAGAACTGGGCTGAACAATTCTCATCAGTCCCAAGATGCGTAAAGGTCTTCGACTGTATCAAACGTCTCCACGTCTTCTCCACGATCCACTTCGGTGAGCACCTTCGCAGTGGCGGCATTTGGGGTTCTCAATTCGATAGGAAACTCTCCGCGCATGGCAATCTGCCGATAAAGCAAACGAATGGCCTCCGTCGGTGTCAATCCGATGGTTTCGAGTATGCGTTCGGTAGCTGCCTTCGTTGCTGGATCAATTCTGGCGTGAATAACTGCGGTTTGGGGCACGGCAGAAATGTATCACGAATGAAACACGTCACAAGGAATTTTCTGCACAACGTAGAGCAGAGCCATCCAGCTAGGGAGAAAGTCGAACGTGCGAATCTTTTGAGTCCCGGCAGGGACGGCCCGAGAGTAGCCGGGGGTGGAGTGAAACGGGAACCCCCGGACATAGCGCGCATGCATTTACGGGCAAGGGAGAGACTCCGCCACACCATCCTCTCCCGTCGCAGCCCGCCAAGGGCATGGTAGGTTTCCGGCTTCCCCCTTCGCTCTCCGAGCTACGGAGGACAGGTCGTCGGTGCGCGTGAGGAGCGGATGGTGGCATGATTTTGCGGGGCGACGACGCCCGCTCCTTCTTCCTTGATGTTTCCGAGCCGGAAATCAAGTCTTCGCCCATGCCCACCGTCCACGTCGCCCTTGCCGACCGCTCTTATCCGGTGGTCGTCGGCAGCGGCTTGCTTTCGGAAACCGCGAA